>JBBJML010000049.1:0-36278 GCA_037720195.1 Nakamurella sp.
CCGCCATCGCGACGGCCCGCGCGGACTCCGATCGGATGCTGACGCTGGCGTTGCCTGCCCTGGATGCCCTGGCCGTCGAGTCGATCGGACCTCAGGAGGCCGGGGGATGGGTTCCGCCGGTCCCCGCCGACCGGCCCGCGCGGAGTACCGGCGAGGCGCGGATGGTGCCGGCCGCGACCGGTGACGTCCCGGTGCTGGAGCTGCGCCGCGGTGCCGCCTTCGTGTTCGACGGGTTGCGCACGCTGCTGGCGTGAGGTGTGTTCGGGGAATCGGCAGAACCCGGGGCAGCGTCCACCTACCATCGCCGGGTGGACAGCGAGCGCACAGCGGGCATCCCGTGGATCGTCGGAACTCCCCGGACCGACCACGGGCCAACCGATCTGGTGGCGCTGGTGATCGCCCGCGGCTGGGCGGACACGAGCATCGCGGAGGCCTGGCAGCACGGGGCGGTCGCCGCGGTGCTGCGACGCGAACTGACCCGCCCGATCGAGGCACCGGGCGGCGGCGTCCTCGAGGCGGACGTGCAGGTCGAGGTGGGCCTGCAGGACACGATCGTGATGCTCACCGGCGGTCAGGATGCGGTCCTGGCGGCGGCCGAACGGATGCAGGAGCTGCTGACGCGACCCGAAGCACTGGTCCACGAGCTGCCGGAGCACACCGATCTGGCGACCAGTCATCCGTTCGCCGGATGGGGCGACGAGCTCGCGAACTGGTTCGGAGTGGGCCCGGCGAGTGTGTTCGCCGGGGTGGTGCCCAGCTGGGACGGGGTCCCCGAGAGCGGCGGTGGTCATGGAAGGCCCTCCCGGTTGACCGCCCTGCACGCGGCGTTGCGTGCCTGCCGACCGGGGCGGTCGCTGGCCGCCGTGGGTGCGACCACCGTGGCAGAACTCCCCGCCCGACTGTTCGCCGACACCGTGCCGCCCTCGCCCGAGCAGGTGGCGGCGCGCACGAGCGCGCTGCAGTGGCGCACTCCGGACGCCCCGACGATCCCGGGACCGCTGCAGCACCTGTTGTCCGCGCGCGTCCCCGGGGGTGTCGCCGGTCTGACCGCGGCCGCTGTCCTCCTCCGGACGCTGCACCGGTCCTTCGACGTGACGCAGCCGCTGCGCGGTCTGTCCGCCTCGCTCTGCGTGGTGGGACCGGACCAGCTGCTGACGGTCACGGCGCACCCCCACGACACGCCGCCCGGGGACATGCTGCGGGCCGGGGTGGAGGCTGCGGTGGACACCGCGCTGGCGGCGCTGGCCGAGCTCTCACCCGAGGTCATCGCCTCAGCCCTGGACCAGCAACGCAGTGAGGAGGCCATCGGGCGGCGGTCAGGGTTGCCGGCCCTCGCGCTGGCGGCGATCCGCTCGGGGCGGCTGCAGCTGCCCGTTCAGTTGAGGGATGCAGCAGAGGCGACCTCACCCGACGACGTCCGGGCCGCGATCCGGATGCTGCAGGGCCGGATCCTGCTCACCCGCGGGGTGGCCGGCCCGGAACAGCGCGAAAGGGTCCCGAAGTCGGAGATCCCCGGCGGCTCCCCGAAGTCGATCCACTCACCGACGATGCCGACTCCCACGCCTGCCGGCCCGCGGTTCGTCCGAGTGCTGGTCAACGGACGGCGGTTGACCCAGCAACGCTCGCTCGGACAGCGGGGGATCAGCGGCTCCCCGCAGACCGTGATGGACCTCGACCGGGTCGTGGCGCGCCTGGACACCGGGCAGGACGCCACCCTGCTGATCGACGACCGCAACCGGCGCATCCAGCTCCACTGGACGGCGCTGGGCTTCCCACGGCGGCTGCGGCGGATCCTCGACGCAGCTGTTCCCGCCGATCGCGTCGCGACCCTGCAGTCCGACGGGCGGCTGGGGGAGTCCCTGCGGGCCTACAGGCGCCGCGCCTGGCGGATCGTCTTCGCAGTGTTCGGCGGGCTGGCGGTGGTCGGGCTGGTGTTGCTGGCGATCGTGCTGTTCAGCGGCAGCAGCAGCGATTCCGACGAACCAGGCGCGATCATCGACACCACCATCGGGCAGATCGCCACGCTGCCCAACGGCACCACCATCACCGTCATCGACCCGCGGGTGATCGACGATCCGCGCACCACCGGCGGGCTGCTGCTGGCCGATGTGCGGTACTGCGCCGGAACGGTCCAGCCCTCCGACGAGCGGGACTACGAGATCCGCAACTACGTGGACTCCTCGAAGTTCGCCCTCTACGGCACGGACAACAACCGCAGCAACTACCAGCCGCCCGGCGTCAGGACGTTCGAGATGACGACCCTCGCGGCCGGCGAGTGCCTGCAGCGCACGCTGGTCTACGAGGTGCTTCCGGCGAACCTGCCGGAGGCGGGCATGTACATCCAGTTCTCGAACGTGGTGAACGACCAGGTGACCTGGCGCGGGGTCAACCCGACCCGCTGACGCCGGCAGCGGCAGCGGCACGGCAGGATCTCGACTCGTTCCTCGCCCCGTCACCGTCCATGTCCGGTGGTCGAGCAAGGGAGGAACGACCACGTCGAGACCTCGATTCGCGACGACGCCGGCCCAGCAGATTGACTACCGCGTCGAACGTGTGTTCGATGGTGATGTGAGATGGGACGGTCAGCGAGTCGGAGCCCTACCCGACGACCAGAGCGACGGCGGCGAGGAACCTGCGCTTCCCGGGATGCCCGAGGCGCCAGGTCTCGTGCGCTCGGTCCGGCCGCCGGACTTCGCCGGGATCACCTTCCACGAAGTGCGCGCCAAGAGCGCCCTCAACCGCGTCCCGGCAGCATCGCGGATGCCGTTCTCCTGGACGGTGAACCCGTACCGCGGGTGCACCCACGCCTGCACCTACTGCTTCGCCCGCAACACCCACACCTACCTGGAACTCGATCCGGGCGACGACTTCGATCGGCAGATCGTGGTGAAGGTGAACGTCGCCGCCGTGCTGCGGCGGGAGCTCGCGCGGCCGTCCTGGCAACGGGAGCAGGTGGCCCTGGGTACGAACACCGACCCGTACCAGCGGGCGGAGGGGCGATACCGGTTGATGCCCGGCATCATCGAGGCGCTGCGGGATTCCGGCACCCCGTTCTCGATCCTCACCAAGGGCACGCTGTTGGGGCGCGACCTGCCGCTGCTCGAGCACGCAGCCACCCGGGTGCCGGTCGGGGTGGGCCTGTCGTTGGCCCTGCTCGACGAGCAGTTGCAGGCCTCGCTGGAGCCGGGCACGCCGTCCCCGCGTGCTCGGCTGTGGCTGATCCGGCGGATCCGCGCGGCAGGTCTGCGGTGCGGTGTGCTGGTCGCGCCGCTGCTGCCGCACCTCACGGACTCCCAGCAGCAGATCGACGAGCTGGTCGGAGAACTTGCCGACGCCGGCGTCACCTCGGTGAGCGCCATCGGTCTGCACCTACGACCGGGCACCAAGGACTGGTTCCTGAAGTGGCTGGCCGGCTACCGCCCGGACCTGGTGGACACCTACGCCGCGCTGTACCGGCGCGGGGCGTACCTACCCGCGGACTACCGCCGGGAAATCGATGAGCGCTTCCGCAACGCCATGGCCGGTGCGGGCCTGCAGGGATCCGCCAGCCCGGAACAGGTGACGAGCTGGGACGAGCACTTTGCGGCGGTCGACGGAACGACTCCCCGCTTCACAGGCCTCGTGTTCCCAGGGCGTGTCCGTCATGCTGGACTCGTGGGTCGTCACCCGGATGCCACCGCACCGGAGGTGACGCGGACCGCCGCTGCGCCACGTTCGTCGGGCGACCGAACGGATGGCGAACAGTTGCGCTTGCTCTGATCTGCAGATTTTCCAGGCCGTAGGGCTGTTGGGTGCAAAAACTACCTGATAGTTTCACTTGCAGTTAGTTTCTGACGTCTCGGGCGTAAGCTCGCGGAAGGTGGATCACATGAAGTTCAGGTCAGCTGTCGTCGCGGGGGCAGCACTGCTGCTCACCGTGTCCGCCTGTGGATCGAACGATGCCGGCTCGGGCGGTTCGGGGGACGCGCAGAAGCTGACGGTCTGGATCATGCAGGGCACCAACCCGGATGCCACCTCGTTCTTCGACTCGGTCAAGGCCGATTTCCAGAAGGAGAACCCCGGCACCACCCTCGACGTCCAGTTCCAGCCCTGGGGCGAGGCCCACGACAAGTTCACCACCGCCATCGCGGGCGGCACCACGCCGGACGTCGCCGAGGTCGGCACCACCTGGACACCGGAGTTCGCCGCTGCCGGAGCGCTCGAAGACCTGACGGAGCGGGTCGGCGCGGGCAAGGACAACCTGGTGCAGGGTCTCGTCGATGCCGGCACGGTCGACGGCAAGCTGTACGGCATGCCCTGGTACGCGGGGGTGCGCTCCTTCGTCTACAACAAGGACATCTTCGACAAGGCCGGCGTCAAGCCGCCGACCACCTGGGCCGAGATCGAAGCCGTCGCCACCAAGATCAAGTCGAGCCAGCCGGACGTCATCCCGTTCGCGGTCGCCGGCGAGTGCACCTACTGCGCCATGCCGTTCGTCTGGGGCGCCGGCGGCGAGGTCGCCACCGACAACGGCGGGACGTGGACCGCGGCCATCGACTCCGAGAAGGCGCAGAAGGGTCTCGACTTCTACACCGGTCTCGCGACCAAGGGCTTCTCCACCCCGGCCGCACAGACGTGGAAGGAGACCGACCTGCTCAAGGCCTTCGAGTCCGGCAAGACCGCGATGGTGATCACCGGCAACTGGACCCTGACCAAGATCGCCACCGACGCGCCCGCCCTGAAGGACAAGATCGGTGCGTTCCCGATCCCGGGCGAGACGGGTGGCATCGCTCCGTCCTTCCTGGGTGGGTCGCACCTGGGCATGTTCAAGACCGCGAAGAACAAGGACCTGGCCTACAAGTTCATCCAGCTGATGACCTCGGACAAGTACGCGGCGCAGTGGGCCCAGCAAGCCAACTACTTCCCGGGCAGCAAGACTGCGTTGGACGCCGCCACCAAGACCGATGACCCGGCTGTCGCCCCGTTCGCGAAGCAGATGACCGACGGCGGCAAGAGCATGCCGGTGACGCCCGCCTGGGGCAAGGTCGAGGGCGCCAAGACACTCACCAAGCTGATCCAGTCCGTCGTCACCGGGAAGGCGACGGTCGCCGACGCGACGAAGACCGCGGCGACGGAGATGAACGCCCTGTTCAAGGGCTGATCCCGCCTTCATGGTCGACACCCAACGCCTGTCCAGGACCACCAGGCCGTGGCTGCTGCTCGCCCCGGCACTGGTGGTGCTCGGCGCACTGCTCATCTGGCCGCTGGTGCGGGTCGTGCAGCTCTCGCTGCAGGATTTCACCCTCTCCAACCTCGTCTCCGGCGAGGACAACTACATCGGCTTCGGCAACTACACCGAGATGCTGTCCTCCCCGCTGCTGTGGAAGACGGTGCTCCCCAACACCGTCGTCTTCGCGGTGGTCTGCGTCGTCGGGACCGTCGCACTCGGCACCGCTGTGGCGCTTCTGCTGCATCGGCTCGGCCCGGTCTGGAAGTGGATCTGCTCCACCGCGGTGATGGTGGCCTGGGCAGTGCCCGCGCTCACCGGTACCTACGTCTGGGTCTGGCTCTTCGATCCGCTGGACGGCCTGGTGAGCCACGTGCTCACCGCCCTCGGGCTCTTCGACCCGTCGACCACGAACTGGTTCACCGACAGGGTCAGCTTCTATGCCATCGCCGCGCTGAACGTCATCCACCACGGGTTCCCGTTCGTCGCGATCACCATCCTGGCCGGTCTGGTGACGGTGCCGAAGGAGCTCTACGAAGCCGCCGAGATCGACGGGGCGAACGCCTGGAAGCGGTTCCGGTCGATCACCGTCCCCGTCCTCAAGCCGGTGTTCGCGGTGGTGACGATCCTGTCGACCATCTGGGACTTCAAGGTCTTCACGCAGGTCTATCTGATGCCGGGCGGCAGCGGGGGCAACGACGAGGTGCTGAATCTGGGCGTCTGGTCGTACCAGCAGTCGTTCGCGCAGGGTGAGTACGGCAAGGGGGCCGCGATCGCCGTCCTGCTGACCGTCCTGCTGCTGCTGATCACCGCCGTGTACCTGCGCACCCTGTTCAAGGAGAAGGAACTGTGACCATGCAGGGAGTGGGCGCCGTCGCTCCGCCGACGGTCCCGGTGGACAGTGGCAACCGGCGCACGGGTTCGACGAACCGGAGCCGGCAGCAGAGCTCCCGGGCGGGTCGCATCGGCATCGGTGTTGCTGTGGCCCTGCTGCTGGTGTTCACCCTGCTGCCTGCCTATTGGATGATCAGCACCGCGTTCGACAAGAACGCGGCGTTCCGCGGCGCCGATCTCATCCCGTCCGGCTGGACGCTCGACAACTTCGACCGGGTGTTCTCCGACGACACGTTCGGGCTGTACCTGCGCAACTCGCTGCTGGTCGCGGGTGTCACCGTGATCGCCGGAGCGTTGGTCACCCTGCTGGCCGCCGTTGCTGTCGCACGGTTCCAGTTCCGCTTCCGCACCGCCGTCATCGTGATGATCCTGATCGTCCAGATGGTGCCGCTGGAGGCGCTGGTCATCCCGCTGTTCATCCAGGTCAGGCAGTACGGAGCGCTCAACAGCCTGCTCGCACTGTCCGTCGTCTACATCGCGTTCTCGCTGCCGTTCGGCATCTGGATGCTCCGCGGGTTCGTGGCCGCCGTACCGAAGGAGATCGAGGAGGCGGCCTACGTCGACGGGGCCGGCTGGTGGCGGATGTTCTTCTCGGTGCTGCTGCCGCTCGTCGCACCCGGTCTGGTGGCCACCAGCGTGTTCTCCTTCATCACCGCGTGGAACGAGTTCATCTTCGCGCTGACCTTCATGTCAGACGACGAGAAGTACACGGTGACGGTTGGTCTGCAGAAGTTCTTCGGACAGAACACTGCCGAGTGGGGGCCGATCATGGCCGCCTCGACGGTGATCAGCGTGCCGGTGATCATCTTCTTCACCATCGCCCAGCGGCGGATCTCCTCCGGGCTCACCGCCGGCGGGGTGAAGGGGTGAGCGCTCCGGACATTGTTGCCTCGGCAGCGGGCACGGCGGAGCTGCGCAAGCTCGCCGCCGGCACACTGGCCCCCGGGTTCAACGGCACGTCGGTCCCGGGCTGGCTGCGGCGGGCCGGGGCGGACGGACTCGGTGGGGTGGTGCTGTTCGGCCACAACATCGGTCCGGACCCCGCGCGGGTGCGCGCCCTGTGCGACGAGCTGCACGGCCTGAACGCCGGCGCTCTGCTCGTCCATTCCGACGAGGAGGGCGGCGACGTCACCCGGGTGCAGGTGCACACGGGGTCGTCTCTTCCCGGCGCTGCTGCGCTGGGAAGGATCGGAGATCCGGCGCTGACCCGTCGGGTCGCCGCAGCGCACGGCGCCCACCTCCGCTCGCTGGGCATCGACGTCGACCTCGCTCCGGTGGCCGACGTGAACTCCGATCCGGGCAATCCGGTGATCGGCATCCGGTCGTTCTCCGACGACACCGGTATCGCCGCGGAACACGTCACGGCCTACGTCCAGGGTCTGCAGGAGGCCGGAGTGTTGGCCTGCGCCAAGCACTTCCCCGGGCACGGCGACACCGCCGTCGACTCCCACCTCGCGTTGCCGACACTCGCACTGTCGTTGCAGGAGATCCGCGACCGCGAGCTGGTGCCTTTCCGGGCGGCCTTCGCCGCCGGGGTGGCTGCGGTGATGCCCGGCCATCTGACGATCCCGGCGGTGGATGCGGAACCCGCGTCGCTGTCCGCACCGTGGTACCGGATCCTGCGCGACGAGCTGGGTTTCGGGGGGCTCACCGTCACCGATGCTCTGGACATGAAGGCCGTCGCCGACGTACACGGGGTGCCCGGAGCAGCAGTGCTCGCGCTGCAAGCCGGCGCCGATGTGCTGTGTCTGGGCAACACCCGGGCGATCGACGACGAGCAGATGTACCACGCGACGCTGGCCGCGATCCTGGATGCGGTCTCGACCGGTTCGCTCCCGGAGTCGCGCTTGGTGGAAGCCAGGGAGCGCCGGGAGGTCGCGATCCGACGGCTGGACGAGCTGCAGGGGCGTTGCGCCGCAACCGAACTGGACGCTGCTCTGGCCGCGCTCGACGTGGTCGGCCGGGAGGCGGCGGAACGAGCGCTGGATGCGGTGCCGCGGATCAGCGGAACGCCGATGATCCTGGATCTGCGCGCAGGCATCAACATCGCTGCGGGTCCGATCGCCCGGCACCTGGTCGACACCCTGCAGCGCACCTGGCCCGATGCTGTTGTGGTGCAGGCGGTTCCGGCTGTTCCTGTTGATGGTCTGCTGCTGGTGCTCGCCGGTCGTCAGACCGATCGTGCAGCACTCGAGCGTGCCGTGGCCACCAGTCCGGACGCGGTCATCATCTGGACCGGCTGGCCCGCCGCCTGGCATCCGATCGAGCAGGCCCGAGTGGTGTTCTCCTACGGCAACGCCGTGGTCACCGCCGCCGTGCTGGGGGAGCGGTTGTCCGGAGGCTGAGTGTCGCTGCCGGGGAGGTGCCCGCACGAGATCGACGGCCGAACGACGAGAACCCGCTCCGGAGAGCGGGTTTTCGTCATCGACACGTCGAATCCGTGCGGGTCACCCCGGCCGCTGGATCAGGCCTGTTCGCGGCGGATGCGCAGCTTCTGTCCGCTCACGGTGGCCATGGCGATCTTGCCGACTGCCGCGGTGGACAGCGGCGATGCGATCTCGACGACGCTGTAGGTGTCGAAGATGTCGATCCGGCCGAGGTCCCGGCCGTTGATGCCGCCCTCACCGGTGATGGCGCCGACGATGCCTGCCGGACGCACACCGTGGTTGCGGCCCACGGCGACGCGCCACTTCGGGCCGGCCGGACCGTCGGTGCGGGCGCGGCGCGGCTCCGGACGGGTGCGATCGCCACGCTCCGGACGGTCGCTCCGGGCGAAACGGCCGGCGGGCTCACGATCGAACCGTCCGCTGCGCTCGCCGCGGCTGTCGCTGCGACGATCGCCACGCGGGGCGTCGTGGTCCCGACGGAAGGTCTCCTGCGGAATCTCGACGATCCGGGAGCCGTCGTCACCGGCAGCGGTGGCGAGCAACGCAGCGGCCATGTCGTAGATGCTCACACCCTGCTGCTCGGAGAAGCTGGTCAGCATGGTGCGGAAGGTCTCGATCCGCTCACCGGTGACGCGCTGGGCAGCTCCCGCCAGCACGGACGCGGTGAGATGCTTCGCAACGTCCGCAGCGGTCGGCGGGGTGATCTGGGTCAGCTTGGCGCCGGTGACCCGTTCGATCACCCTGACCTGGAAGATCTCCCGGGGGGTGAAGAAGGTCAGGGCCTTACCGGTCCGGCCGGCCCGACCGGTACGGCCGATGCGGTGGGTGTAGGTCTCGGCCTCGCGGGGGGCGTCGAAGTTGACGACCAGACCGATCCGCTCGACGTCCAGCCCGCGGGCGGCGACGTCGGTGGCCACGAGCACGTCGATCGCGCCGGAGCGGAGCTTCTCGACGATCTTCTCGCGGTCCTTCTGGGCCACGTCGCCGTTCAGCGAGGCAGCAGCGATGCCGCGGGTGGACAGGTCCATCGCGACCTCGTCGCAGGCGGACTTGGTGCGCACGAAGATGATCGATGCAGGCGCGGTCTCGCCGGCACCCTGCATCTGCAGAACCCGGCCGAGGACGTCGACCTTCTGGCGGAACGGCACGACGGCATAGGTCTGCTCGACGGTCGTGGTGGCGCGGGCGCCACCCTCGACGGTGATGTCGATCGGATTGTTCATGTGGGTCTGCGCGACCTTGCGGATCGCCGAGGGCATCGTCGCAGAGAACAGCGCGGTCTGCCGGGTGCGGGGCGACTCGGACAGGATCCGGTCGACGTCCTCGGCGAAGCCCATGCGCAGCATCTCGTCGGCCTCGTCGAGCACCAGGAAGCGAACGTTGGACAGATCCAGCGTGTGCCGCTCGAGGTGGTCGATGACCCGGCCGGGAGTGCCGACGACGACCTGCGCGCCGCGGGCCAGCGCCGACTTCTGCGGCAGGAACGGAGCGCCGCCGTAGACGGTGACGATGGAGAGGTTGCGGACGTGCTGGGCGAAGGTGCTGATCGCCTCGGAGACCTGCATGGCCAGCTCGCGGGTGGGCGTCAGCACGAGAGCCTGGACGCCGCGGGTCTCGGCGTCGACGGCGTTCAGCAGCGGGAGGCCGAAGGCGGCGGTCTTGCCGGTGCCGGTCTGGGCGACGCCGGTGATGTCGCGGCCGGCCAGCAGCAGCGGGATCGCCTGGGCCTGGATGGGGGAGGGGATGGTGAAGCCGAGGCCGTCGACTGCGCGGCGCAGCTCGGCAGGGAGATCGATGTCGTCGAAGCTCGCGACGGGTGCGATGACCTCGTCGAGGGCAGGGATGGACGGATCGAGTACAGCTGAGGACATGGAAAGCCAATCGTCGATATCGAGGCAGGAGAGTCGGGCACACGTCGGATGACGCGCCCATCGCTGCCGTCGAAACGATCGAGACTTCCGATGACGAAGGCAGGTGGCCCACTGAGGGGGTTGCAGCTCGATGACTTTCACAAGCACTGACTGCTACAGGGACCGTGCGATGCACTCCAGGTTCTCGTTCACCCTACGGGACCGCCCCCGCGAAGGGCAGACCGCATAGGGGTGTTCCCGCGCACATGCTCCGGGCAACCGTCAGGCGCTACCGTGATCAATCGTGGACGACCAGGCTGCAGTTCCCGGATCCCCCGACACCTTTGCCGACCTGCTTGCTGCGAACCGCCAGTACGCGGAGACCTTCGACCTGTCGGGGTTCGACGGGGTCGCACGCGCCGGTGTCGCGATGGTGACCTGCATGGACTCCCGGATCGACCCGCTCGGGATGGTCGGGCTGCGGCCGGGCGATGCGAAGATCCTGCGCAATCCGGGAGGGCGCGTCACCGACCAGGTGCTCGTCGCACTGGTGCTGGGCGCCAACCTGCTGAACGTCGAACGGGTGCTGGTCGTCCAGCACACCCGGTGCGCGATGGCGGCGTCGAGCGAGGAGCAGCTCAAGGAGCGCATCGCAGCCTCCTCTGGCCAGGATGCCTCCTGGATGAGCCTGAACGTGATCACCGACCAGCGCTCCGACATCGTCGCCGAGGTCGCCAAGGCCCGCTCGCACCCGCTGCTGGCCGGCCGCGTCCAGGTCGGCGGCTTCCTCTACGACGTCGACACCGGCCTGCTCGAGACCATCTGCTGAACCCCAGGTTCGCGGTCGTGACGGTCGCTATGGCGCCAGGTTCGCGGTCGTGACGGTCGCTATGGCGCCACGTTCGCGGTCGTCATGGTCGCTATGGCGCCAGGTTCGCGGTCGTCATGGTCGATTTCGTCACCGCGGGTGCCCGTCCGTGCTTACGGTTGCCCGGTGACCTCTCCGCTGCCCGCCGTCCCGCCGCGGGTGTCGCGCCTCCACCGTGGGTACTCGGTGGCCGCCGTCGACACCCTCGTCCAGCGGGTCAACGCCGTGCTCAGCGGGGATCCGACCGCGGAGCCGATCACGCCGGACGAGTTGCGCACCGTCGTCTTCCCCGCTGAACGGGGCGGGTATCAGGAGACGGCGGTCGATGCCGTCATCGACCAGTTGATCGCCCTCCTGCCGTCTGCGTCGGCCTCCCCTCGGGCCACCCCGGCGGCCGGAGTCGATCCGCTTCTGGCCCACGTTCCGGAGAAGTACCGCAACCCGTCATTCAGCACCACGGCGGTGCGATCCGGCTACGACCTGGGCGAGGTCGACGCACTCATCGATCGGTTGAATGCGGCCTTCGCCCTGACCGACATCCGCGACCGCGCGGCGGTCGGGCGGATCCTCGAGGGGCTCCGGTCGACCACCCTGCATGCGTTCAGCTTCTAGCTGTTGCCGCTCTCGATCTGCTCCACCAGCGCCCGATCGCGCAGCCCGACGCAGTCCAGGTCCCAGAACGGGTGGGCGTAGACCAGGGGCCCCGTCATCCAGCCCTCGTGGGCCGGCAGCACCGCCACCTGGAACGCGGGCCGGGGAATGCGCCGGGACGGGCGACGGAAGCCCAACGGCTCGGCAGCGGAGAAGCCGCGCGCACCGTAGAACGTCGGCGAACCCTCCAGGAACAACGCCGGCGCTCCGACCTCGGTGGCCAGCGCGATGGCCGCGGCAACCAGGCTGCTGCCGATACCGCGTTCCTGGTGCTCCGGCAGCACGGCGAGCGGCGACAGCACCAGCACGTCGATGAGCCGTTCCCAGGTGTCCAGCCGGCTGAGGCTCAACAGGACGTGCCCCACCACCGCGCCGTCCACCTCGGCCACGATGGACAGTGCACCGGCGTCGTCACCGAAGCGGGAAAACGGGCGGAGCGCCGTCACCAGCTGCGGTACCGCCGGTTCCTCGGGACCGAAGGCGGTGCCGACCACTGCGGCGACGACCTCGACATCGTCGGGGGTCTCACGGCGCAGCGTCACCGCGCTGGGGGAGTTCATGACACGGCACTCTGGCGGGTGCCTCCCGGGTCGGCAAGCGAGTTACGGGGCCGGTCGTAGGATCCATGGGTGGCCGTTCCCGATCGGGACTGCCGCCGACCCAGACCCTGCCGACCCTGAAGGAACTGACCTCGTGCTGCGTGACCGTGACGCCGGAAGCCTGACCATCGACGACGAGGGGAAGACCGTCACCCTGGCCGGTTGGGTCGCCCGCCGGCGGGACCACGGCGGTGTCATCTTCATCGACTTCCGTGATGCCTCCGGGCTGGTGCAGGTGGTGTTCCGGGAGGGTTCCGTCGCCGAGCGAGCACACCGGCTGCGCAGCGAGTTCTGTCTGCAGCTGACCGGCGTCGTCGAGGCGCGCCCTGCAGGCAATGAGAACTCCGACCTGAGCACCGGTGCGGTCGAGCTCTCGGTCACCGAGTTCACCGTGCTCAATGAGGCCGGACCGCTGCCGTTCCAGCTCGACGACTCGACCGAGGTCGGCGAGGAGACCAGGCTCAAGTACCGCTACCTGGATCTGCGCCGCGCCAAGCCCGCGTCGGCGCTGCGGCTGCGCTCCCAGGTCAACAAGGCCGCCCGCACCGTGCTGGACGAGCACGACTTCGTCGAGATCGAGACCCCGACCCTCACCCGCAGCACCCCTGAGGGTGCTCGCGACTTCCTCGTCCCCGCCCGCCTGCGACCCGGCAGTTGGTACGCGCTGCCGCAGTCGCCGCAGCTGTTCAAGCAACTGCTGATGGTCGCCGGGATGGAGCGGTACTACCAGATCGCGCGTTGCTATCGGGACGAGGACTTCCGCGCCGACCGGCAGCCGGAGTTCACCCAGCTCGACATCGAGATGAGCTTCGTCGACCAGGACGACGTCATCGCGCTCGCCGAGGACGTATTGGTCGCGCTGTGGAAGCTGATCGGCCACGACATCACGCAACCGATCCCGCGGATGACCTACCGGGACGCGATGGACCGCTACGGCAGCGACAAGCCCGACCTGCGCTTCGAGCTTCCACTCACCGACCTGACGAGCTACTTCGAGGCCACCCCGTTCCGGGTCTTCCAGGCGCCGTACGTCGGCGCCGTCGTCCAGACCGGTGGCGCTGCCACCCCGCGCCGCGGCTTCGACGCCTGGCAGGAGTGGGCCAAGCAGCGTGGGGCACGTGGGCTCGCCTACGTGACGATCCAGGAGGACGGCACCCTCGGCGGTCCGGTCTCCAAGAACATCTCCGAGACCGAGCGTGACGGACTCGCTGCGGCCGTCGGCGCGCAGCCGGGTGACGCGGTGTTCTTCGCCGCCGGCACCCGCCGCGCCAGCCAGGAGCTGCTCGGCGCCGCCCGCAACGAGATCGCCCGGCGGGACGGTCTGATCGACGAGTCCCAGTGGTCGTTCCTGTGGGTGGTCGACGCGCCGCTGTTCGAGCGGGCCGACGAAACGGATGACGTCGCAGTGGGTTCCGGCACCTGGACGGCCGTGCACCACGCCTTCACCTCGCCCAAGCCGGAGCACCTGGAGAACTTCGACACCGAGCCCGAGAACGCCCTCGCCTACGCCTACGACATCGTCTGCAACGGCAACGAGATCGGCGGCGGCAGCATCCGGATCCACCGCCGCGACGTGCAGGAGCGGGTGTTCGCGGTGATGGGTCTGGCCGAGGACGAAGCGCGGGAGAAGTTCGGATTCCTGTTGGACGCCTTCGCTTTCGGCGCGCCGCCGCACGGCGGGATCGCGTTCGGCTGGGACCGGATCGTGATGCTGCTGGCGGGGGCTGCATCGCTGCGTGAAGTGATCGCGTTCCCGAAGTCCGGTGGCGGGTACGACCCGTTGACCGCGGCCCCGGCGGCCATCACGGCGCAGCAGCGCAAGGAGGCCGGCGTGGACGCCAAGCCGGCCGCCGCGCAGCCGACCGCGCCGGAGACCGCACCCGCGAGCTGACCGAGCCGCGCGCCGGCGATCCTCGATCCGAAGATCCTCGGTCCGGTGATCTTCAGTCGAGGGAACGGATGGCAGCGGCGATCCTCGCCGCCCGCTCGCGCCGCGCGTCGAGCGCCTGGTCCATCGTCACCGGTGTGAACCGGGTGACGGTACCCGGCGCCGCGCGCGCCACGAGGTCCATGTCGGCGGAGATGACGGTGGCGACCATGGCGTACCCGCCACCCGAGACGGCATCCCGGTGCAGCACGATCGGTTGGGTGCCGCCGGGGATCTGGATGGAGCCGACCGCATAGCCGGCGTCGACGATGTTCGAGGGGTCCTGGCCGGCGCCGAACGGCTGCTCCCGCTCCCGCCACTCGACTCCGGGTCCCGAGTACCGCAGGCCCATCCGGTCGGAGGTCGGCGTCAGTGTCCACTCCTCCTCGGTGAGTCGGCGCAGTCCCTCCTCCGACAGCAGATGGTCGTACAGCCCCACCACCACCCGTACCTCCTGCTCCTTGCTGAAGACCGGCCGGAACCGCTCGTCCAGCGATACCTGCTGTGGCACAACAAGAGTCGGTGTCCCGATCGGCAACACGTCGCCGAGCTGCAGGGGTCGGCCGCCGACTCCGCCGATGGAACCGATGACGTAGGTCGACCGGCTGCCCAGCGCCTCTGGCACGTCGATCCCACCGCGCACGGCGATCCAGTACTTGGTGCCGCCCTTGATTTTTCCGAACGACAGTTCGTCGTCCGCCTCGAGCTCGATCCGAGTCCAGTCGTCCCGGGGCTCGCCGTTCACCATCACCTGCACCGGAGCGCCCGCGACTGCCACGACGGTGGGCTCGATGGCCCGCAGTTTAGGTCCGATGTAGGTGACCTCCAGCACCGCTGCGTCCACGGTGTTGCCGACCAAAGCATTCGCGTGTCGCGCCGACTCCTGGTCCATCGAGCCGCCCTGCGGAATGCCCAGGCTGTACCAACCGGGCCGGCCCTGGTCCTGGACGGTGGTCTGCAGGCCTGGCTTGCGCACCTCAAGCATCGAGAGCTCCCATCAGTCGGCGGTTGTCGGACTCCGGGTCGGCGAGCGCTGCGTCCAGCGAGAACGTGACCGGCGCCGTCTTCCAGACGTAGCTGCCGTCCTCGACCTGCTGTTGAATCGCGTCGTACTCGGTCCGGTCGATGGGCCGGTACTTGACGAGGTCGCCGGGGCGGAAAAAGACGGACGAATCGGCGAAGTCCGCCAGTCGCTGGGCAGGGTCGTAGATGGGGGGAGCGACGACTCCGAACATCTGGTAGCCGCCGGCGCCGCGCACCGAGTAGATCGCCCCGAAACAACCACCGTGACCGATGGTCAGCTTCGGCGTGTCCGTGCGCGGACTGAGGTACTTGGGGACGACCAGCTGTCGTTCCTGCTCGACCAGCTGGAACAGGAACGGCAGACCGGCGACGAAGCCGACCATGCCGACGATCCAGGGTTGCTCGTGGTGCCGCCGGATGAACTCGGCCTTGTCGGCCAGGCCGTTCACCGATGCCGCATAGTCCAGGTCGGTGCCGCTGGGATCCTGGTGGTAGCCCTCGCGGAAGCGGGCCGCCACCTCGGCGGTGAACGGGTCGTCGTAGAGCACCGGTACCTCGATGATGCGGGTCTGCAACTCGCGACCGTCATCGGTACCGACCCCGGTCTCGATCATGCGGACCGTCGCCTCCAGTTCGGTGTGCGCCAGCACATCCGGATCGAAGCGCACCAGCAGCGAGGCGTTCGCCGGACAGACGTCGATCACCCCCGGCAGCGCACGGGCGGACAGTTCGGTGGCGATCGCCATCACCGTGAAGTTCGCTGCCAGGCTCATCGCCTCGTCGATCTCGACGAACAGGAACTCGTCGCCACCCCAGGTGTAACGCGCCGGGGCGCGATCGGTCTCGGTCACAGTTCCTCCAGGAGGGTGGCGGTCCGGATGGTCGTGGCGTGGTGGACGCTCGGAGGGCTCACGCGGCATCGAGGGTGTCGCGGACCGCGCGAGCGACGTCTGCCGAGTTCGGCGAGTCGGAGTGCACACAGACGGTGCCGAAGTCGATCGTGATCGGGTCGCCGTCGACGGTCGGGATCGGGTCCCCGGACAGTGCGGCGACCACGCGGGCGGCAGCCGCAGTGGGCTCGGTGAGGTGCGCCTTCCTGGCCAACGCCAGGCTCCCGTCGCCGTGGTAGTCCATGTCGACGTAGAGCTCGCCGACGAACGGCACGCCGACCTCGGCGCAGATCCGTTCGTGCTCGGTCCCGGCCAGGCCGAAGAACGGGACGTCGAACACCGCGACCGCGCGCGCCGCTGCACGCATCAGATCCGCGTCGGTGGTGAGCATTCCCCACAGTGCACCATGGGGTTTGACGTGGCTCAGCGTCCCGCCCGCCGCGCGCAGGAAGCCCTCGAGGGCGCCGGTCTGGTACAGGATCAACGACTCGACCTCGTCCGGCCGCAGGGTCATCCGCCGGCGTCCGAAGCCGACCAGATCGGGCAGTCCCGGGTGTGACCCGATCCGGACGTCGTGTTCGAGCGCGAGCGCGACGGTCTCCCGCATCACTCCCGGATCGCCGGCGTGGAACCCGCAGGCGACGTTGGCTGCATCGATGATCGCCATCAACGCGGGATCGTTGCCGAACGAGTGCAGGCCGAAAGCCTCGCCCATGTCCGCGTTCACGAAGACCGGGGGACGTCCGGCCGCCGGAGTACTCGTCGTTTCCGTCGTGGAGGTCATGACGGCCACGCTAACCACCCATGGCGACGGGAGGAAGTGGTTCTTGTGCTCAAAACACACGGCGTGACAGTGTGCTGTGCACAGCGGTCGGGCGCGGTCCATCCCCACGGAGGAGTCCCATGACCTATTCCTCGTACGTGCAGCCCGATTCCGCGCGCGCCTCCCGGTTCTCGCTCAGCATGGCATGGTGGGCGCTGTTCTCGGCGATGTTCTGGATCTACGTCGCGGTGGCCTCTGCCGGTGCCGTCGGTCTGGTCAACACCCTGATCGGGATGCTGCTCACGGTCGCCACCTACGGTCTGGTGAACCGCGTGCTGTCGCAGTACTCCGCGCGGACCGGTCTCACGGTGGAGTTGTTGTCCCGATCCATGTTCGGCATCGTCGGCTCTGCACTGGCCACCCTGATCTTCGCCGCGACCGCGATCTACTACTGCGTCTTCGAGGGGTCGATCATCGCGATCGCCTTCCAGAAGCAGCTCGGCGGGCCGTTGGAGCTCTGGTACGCCGTGGTGGTGCTGTATGCGATCCCGTTGGCCTCCGGTCCCGTGCAGCGGTGGCTCGACCGCCTGAACGCCTGGCTGCTGCCGTTGTACGCGCTGGGACTGGTGCTGGTGGTCGTCCTGGCCACCGTGCAGCAGGGCGTGCCGGACTCGATCTTCGACGTGGTGCCGGCGGGCCCGCTGCCGGGTTGGGTGACGTCCTACCTGATCTACATGGGTGTCTGGATCATGATGATGTACACCTTCGACTACGCCAGGATGGGTCGCGAGAGGGACGAGAAGTTCCACGGCCGCATGACGTTCGGCTGGGTCTTCTACGTCTTCACCTTCGCCGTGAACGGGCTGGTCGGGATCTACTTGATCGCTGCCACCGGACACGAGGGCAGCGAGACCGGCGTGGTGGACGCCTTCCTGGGCACGATGGGATTCTTCGGTCTGCTGGTGATCTTCGTGTCCCAGACCCGGATCAACACCGCCAACTACTACCTGGCGTCGACCAATCTCGACGCCTTCGCGACCCGGGTCTTCCGACTCACGTTGCCGCGCTGGGTGTACGTCGTCGTCGCCGGTGCGATCACCTTCGTGTTGATGTTGACGAACGTGGTGTCCTGGTTGCTCACCGCGCTGGCCTGGCAGGGAGTGTTCGTCGTCGCCTGGGTGGTGATCGCCCTGGTGTTCATCGGCCTGACCCGTGGTTCGACCGCAGTGCCGGAGGTCAGGCGCGACCGACTCACGGGGGTGACGCTCGGTGCGCTGAGCTGGGTGGTGGCAGCTGTGGTCGGCATCCTGCTCACCGAGTTCGCCGCGGCCTCCGTGTGGGGTGCGCTGGCTCCGGTGATCACGGCCGTGCTGGCCGCCGGCGGTGCGGTGCTCGCGTTCCGAGTGCAGCCTCCCCGGATGATCGAGCGGTCCGAGGACGTCCACCTGGACGAACAACTCATGGCCTGACGACCGCGCACCAGGCGTTCGCAGCCCGCCCCGGTGTGCCGGGTGTGAGGCTCGGCCGCTGCGGGCACCGGACCGGTGGCGGGGCCGTACGAAGGTCTCGCTCCGACACCTGCTGCGAGGTAGCCACCATGTCGAACGGACCACTGGAAGAGCGTCACGGGACCTCCCGGCGGCCGGATCGACGCTCCGAGCACCCTCGCCCGGGCAGCGTCGACGACGCGACGGTGTCGGCGCTCGGGAAGCTCTCGGCCGCGCTCGAGGTGGTCGAGGATGCCCGAGGAGCGCTGTACCACTTCCACCGGCTGTCCGGGATGGCCGATCTGAACCTGCAGGACGCGGTGCGCGAGCTGCGGGACGCCGGGCACGCCGACCTTGCCGACGACATCGACCGGACCCTGGTGGGCCGCGACATCGTCGACGGGCGGTGGAGCTTCCAGCTCGTGGAGGCCTACGACGCGCAGTACTGGTCGGTCTTCCACGACGTCGATCGGCACGCCCGCGAGACGCTGGGCCTGGAGCAGCACGTCTTCGAGGCCGAGATGAAGGTCAGCGAACAGCGGGACGGCACGCAGGACTGACCAGTCGTACCAGGGCGGGAGACGCGTCGGTGGCTGTCAAGGGTCGACGTCGTCATTGTGGATGGATCGCCCTGCGCTGCAGACGTTGTGGACAACTCCGTGTGCCCGTCGGGGTGGCCGCGCAGGCTGTCGACATGACCTCACACATGAATTCAGAATGTTTTCTCGACCGTCCGCTGGACAGCGCACGCCTGATGAGTCGGGCGGTCGACACGTGTTGCCGTCGACCGGATCGTGCAGCGCAGTGCCTGACGTTCGTCGTCTGCGACGACGATCTGGTGATCCTTCAGCCGGTCACCATCACGGGACTACCGGCCGAACCGGAGCCAGCCGAGGTCACCGAGGTGCTGTCGGCTGTGGACGACAAGCTCGCGGAGATGGGTGTGGGTGGGCCCACGCTGATCGTCAGAGGCAAACCACACGAGCGCATCACCGACAACGACCGCGAAATCCATCAGCTCCAGCTGGAGCGCTATGGCGGGGACCAGGACCGACCGTTGCGCCTGCTCGGCTTCTACGTCGCCGGACCGACGACGGTCCGGCGGATGCCGGGCCCGCTGCTCGTCCCGGTCTGACGGCCGAACCCGTGCTGGTGCGGGTCAGGCCGCGGGGGCGCGACCCATCAGCTCGTGATGGCGTGCCCGGACCTCGGCGCGCAGTTCCTGCATGACGACGGTGGTGGCAGGCCTCCGGAGCGTGCGCGGGGCCAGGCCGGCGACGTATTGCTGCGGGATCTCGACCTGCTGTCGCAGCAATCGACGGAGGCCGATCTGCGCGTCCGCCAGGTAGGCCGGCAGCAGGCCGATCCCTGCGCCCGCCACGGTGGCGGTGAGCTGGGCGTGCACGCTGGTGGATCCGACCGCGACAGGACGTCCGCCGAAGACCCGGTCGAACACGTCCAGCTCGGACACCCGCAGCAGCGACTCGACGTAGTAGACGAGGGGATGGTGCGAGAGATCCTCCAGCGATGTGGGTGCGCCGTGGTCCGCGAGGTAGTCGCTGCTGGCGTACAGACCGAGCACGTACTCGCTCAGCAACACCGTCTCCCAGCGCGGGAGGGACGAGCCGAGGCCGATCTCGATGTCGGCGCCCCGGCCCTGCACCATGGGCCGGGTCGCCGAGGTCAGCTCCAGGGTGACGCCGGGGTGCATCCGCACGAGGCGACCCATCACCGGGCCGACGAACTCGACAGCGAACGCGTCCGGCGCGGCGATCCGTACCAGCCCGGTGAGCTCACTGACACCCCCCGGTTGTGCGAGAGTGCGTACCTGCCCGACCGCTCGTTCTATCGACTCCGAAGCCGCCAACAGCGTGCGACCCAACTCGGTCAGCTCGCACCCTCGTCCGCTACGCACCGTGAGGGCAGCGCCTACAGCGGATTCCAGTGCTGTGACCCGGCGCGACACCGTCGTGTGGTCCATGCCGAGCGAGGAGGCGGCGCCGATCATCGAGCCCGACCGTGCGACCTCGAGGAGAACCAGCAGATCGTCGGCCTTGAGCACATGTGCATTTTTGCACAACGATGGTGCGCATCCGGCACTGGCGGGTCGGCGGACATCGGACCAAGATGGTCGACGACGCCGAGGCGGCATCGGATCCCGTGCGCGGGGTTCCGGTCCGGCTCGCCCTGCAGGAACTCGACGAGGAGTGCACCGGATGAACGTGGGATGGATCGGGCTGGGCAACATGGGTGGTCCGATGACCGCCAACCTGGTGGCAGCGGGTCATCGCGTCCGCGGGTTCGACCTGAACACCGAGGCGACCGCGACCGCAGCCAAGGCCGGCGTGCTGATCGCCGACTCGATCGCCGAGGCTGTCTCCGATGCGGATGTCGTGTTCACCATGCTGCCGGCCGGCACACACGCCCGCGAGGTCATCCTCGGCGAGGGTGGCGTCGTGGCCTCCGCCCCGACCGGAGCCGTCGTCGTCGACTCGTCGACGATCGACATCCAGACCGCGCGTGATCTGCACGAAGCTGTTGCGGGTGCAGGCTTCTCATTCCTCGATGCGCCGGTCTCCGGCGGGGTGTCCGGCGCGGGTGCCGGCACCCTGACGTTCATGGTCGGCGGCGACGAGGCAGTGCTGGACAAGGTCCGCGACGTCATCGACGTGATGGCCGGCAAGATCTTCGCCTGCGGCGGTCCCGGCAACGGTCAGGCCGCGAAGATCACCAACAACATGATGCTCGGCATCACCTTGCAGGCCACCTGCGAGGGCGCGGTGCTGGCCGAGCGACTCGGACTCGATGCGTCGGTCTTCCAGCAGCTGGCCACGGTGTCCTCGGGCGACAGCTGGGCGTTGCGCACGTGGTACCCGATCGCCGGCGTGACCGAGACGGCCGCCGTGAACCGCGACTTCGCCGGCGGCTTCTCCACCGCTCTGTTGCGCAAGGACCTGGGTCTCGCGCTGCAAGCCGGCGAGGAGACCGGGACCGATCTGTCGTTCGCCAAGGCCGTGGCCGATCGTCTCGACACCATCGTCGAGCGCGGCGATGCGAACAAGGACTGCTCCATCCTGGTCCAGCTGCTCGACGGGAGCGGCGGCGCGTCGTCCGCCGGATGAGGAGTCCCGGGGCCCGGGGGACGATCCTCGACCGAGCCACCCATCACATCCTTCACCCACCACTGCATCCCCAGGAGCTCGAAGATGAGTAACCCCCCCGATCTGGCGAAGAACATCTCCGCGCCGGAACCCACCGAACAGTCCAAACTCCGCAAGATCGTCGCGGCATCGATGGCCGGCACGGTCGTCGAGTGGTACGAATTCTTCGTCTACGGCACCGCGGTGGCGCTGGGCGTCTTCAGCGTCGTGTTCTTCCCCGGCGAGACGGCCAAGACCGGTCTGATCTACGGCTTCTCCACCTATGCGATCGGTTTCATCGCGCGACCGCTCGGCGGCCTCGTCTTCGGCCACTTCGGGGACAAGATCGGCCGGAAGAAGCTGCTGCAGCTGTCGATCTTCATCGTCGGGATCGCCACCTTCCTCATGGGGTGCATCCCGGCCTACGGGGACGCGACCCTGGGCAGTGGGTTCAGCCTGGACCCGGCAGGTGCCGGAATCGGCATCGGGGCTCCCGTGCTGCTGATCATCCTTCGGTTCATCCAGGGCTTCGCGGTCGGCGGCGAGTGGGGCGGAGCTGTCCTGCTGATCTCCGAGCACGCACCGAAGGAGAAGCGCGCCTTCTACGGCAGCTTCCCGCAGGTCGGTGTTCCGCTGGGCAATCTCGTGGCCACCGTTGTCATGCTCGTCCTCTACTCGACGATGGACACCACCGACTTCAACCACTGGGGCTGGCGCATCGCGTTCTGGCTGTCTGCGGTGATCGTGTTCATCGGTTGGTACATCCGGCGCAGCGTCGAGGATGCGCCGATCTTCAAGCAGGCCAGTGAACGTGAGGCGGAGATCGTCTCGAACCGACCCGCGTTCATCGACGTGTTCCGGCACTACCCGCGCGAGATCCTGGTGTCGATGATGTGCCGGGCTGGCGAGAACGTCCTCTACTACACGGTGGTCACGTTCTCCATCACGTACCTGTCCGGGGTCGGGATCAAACCGGTGCCGATCCTGACGTTCATGCTGATCGCCCATTTCCTGGAGATCTTCTGGATCCCCTACGTCGCGGCCTGGGCGGACAAGATCGGCAGGCGCCCCATCTACCTGGCGGGTGCGCTCGGAATGGTGGCCTATGCCTGGGTCGGGTTCCTGCTCTTCGACGGCAGCCGCAACGGCGGATCGCCGTTGTTCTTCACCCTTGGTCTGGTGCTCGGCGTGTTCATCCACGGCCTGATGTACGCCGTCCAGCCGGCGCTGATGAGCGAGATGTTCCCGACCAAGATCCGCTACACGGCAGTGTCGATCGGGTCCCAGCTCACCAGCGTGGTGTCGGGCTCCATCGCTCCGCTGATCGGTGTGGCCCTGCTCGGCAACGTCGCCGCCAAGGGCACTGCCGTCGGCGACATCACCTCTGCCAACTCCACCTGGGGGTCGGTGTCGATCTACATCGCCGCGATGGGCCTGGTCTCGGTCGTGGGCACGCTGCTCTACAAGGAGACCAAGGGCAAGGACCTCGCCGAAGTGGACGCCGCTGATCCGCGGCTGCGTGAGGCCGGAGTCCGTTGATCTCAGGGACGACCGCGCTGCCCACCGTCGGTGGGCGGCGCGCACGTCCTTCTTCCTGATCCATCAGTTCGAGAGGAAACCTCGTCATGACCACCGCAGCATCCGCCGCACTGACCATCGACAGCACCGCCCTCGCCCTGGACCCGGGCACCTCTGCGCCGGACGTTCCGATGTTGATCGGTGGCGACTGGGTGACTGCCGTCGCCGGGGAATGGATCGACGTGGTCTCGGCGGGGCAGCGGTCCCTCACGCTCGCCCGGGTGCCGCGCGGTCGTGACGAGGACGCAGATCGCGCCGTGAAGGCGGCCAGGGCGGCATTCCCGGCGTGGCGGTCACTGCACTTCAAGGAGCGTCAGAAGCTGCTGCTGCAGGTCGCCGACGCGTTGGCCGATGCTGCCGAGGAGCTGTCGTTGATGACGGCGCGCGACACCGGCAACGCGCTGCGTACCCAGGCCCGTCCCGAATCGCAGACGCTGGTCGATCTGTTCCGGTACTTCGGCGGGATCGCCGGTGAGTTCAAGGGTGTCACCCTCCCCGCCGGCGACGGTCAGCTGCAGTACACCCGTCGTGAACCGCTCGGCGTCGTCGCCGGAATCCTGCCCTGGAACTCGCCGTTGATGATCGCCGGTTTCAAGACCCCGGCGGCCCTGGCTGCCGGCAACACCATCGTGCTCAAGGCAGCGGAGGACGCACCGCTGACGATCCTCAAGATGGCCGAGATCGCCGGCCGCTTCCTGCCACCGGGCGTGCTGAACGTCGTCACCGGCTACGGCCAGGAGATCGGCGAGGCACTGGTCCAGCATCCCGGGGTCGACAAGGTCTCCTTCACCGGTTCGACGCCGGTCGGCCGGCACGTCGCTTCCGCGGCGGGGGAGCGACTGGCGCATGTGTCGCTGGAACTCGGCGGAAAGAGCCCGTCCATCGTCTTCCCGTCGGCGGCCTCCGACCCGGCCCGCGTCGATGCACTGACCTCGAACCTGTTGCTGTCCGCCAGGTTCGCTCGTCAGGGCCAGTCGTGCACCGCCGGTTCGCGGCTGTTCATCCACACTGACGTCTACGACCAGGTGCTGGAAGCTGTGGCTGCCAAGGCAGGCGCGATGACGGTGGGCGATCCGCTCGACGAGACGACCGACATGGGCGCGATCATCAACGAGAAGCAGTTCGACCGGATCCGCGGCTACATCAGCGACGGCAAGGCGCAGGACGGCGTGAAGCTTGCGCTGGACTGCTCCGAGAACATCCCGACCGGTCTGGACGGCTACTTCCAGGGTCCGACCATCTTCTCGATGGGTTCGAACGACTGGCGGGTGGCGCGAGAGGAGATCTTTGGGCCGGTGCTGGTGGCGATCCCGTTCTCGGACGCCGACGAGGCGATCCGGATGGCCAACGATTCGCACTACGGGCTCGCGGCCTACGTGTGGTCCAACGATCTGAACGAGGCACTCGACGCCGCGCACCGGATCGAATCCGGGTGGGTCCAGGTCAACCAGGGCGGCGGTCAGGTGGTCGGCCAGGCCTACGGCGGATACAAGTCCTCGGGCATCGGCCGCGAGGTGTCGCTCGAGGGCGCCATGGAGGGTTTCACCCAGACGAAGCAGATCAACATCAAGATCGGCTGACCGTTCTGACCCTGCGCGCAGCACGGGCCCGACTCCCGTTCGAGACCTCGCGGAATCGAACGGGAGTCGGACCCACTGTCAGTGCATCAGGTTCGCGTCGATGCCTTGCGCTTCACCCAGCCGTAGGCCGCGGTGATCACGAAGAGGACGAGAGCGACGATCGCGAGCCACAACAGGCTCTTGACGACGAACCCGACGACGGCGAGAACGATCCAGATGACGAGCAGAACTCCTACGATTGCCAGCATGCCTCCAGTATGGACCCGTTCGATCCGAATCGACGGAGGCAGGGTGGCAACGCGATGAGTGGCGATCCGGGGCTGTTCGCCCAGCAGAGCGGGGACAACTCCGCCGGTGACGGCAGTGCGGCTTCCCGGACGACCGGATCGCCGCCGGCCCGCACTGTGGACGCCGGTTCACCGTTGGCCGTGCGGATGCGGCCGGCGACCCTGGACGAGGTGCTCGGCCAGGACCATCTGCTGGGCCCCGGCGCGCCGCTGCGCCGGTTGGTGCAGGGCGGCGCACCGTCCTCGATGTTGCTGTACGGGCCACCGGGCACCGGCAAGACGACCCTCGCAACGCTGGTCGCCGGCGCGACCCGGCGCAACTTCGCCCAACTCTCCGCGCTCAGTGCCGGCGTCAAGGAAGTGCGCGCGGTGATCGCCGATGCCCGGGACTCGTTGCGTCGCACCGGAGAACAGACGGTCCTGTTCATCGACGAGGTCCACCGGTTCTCCAAGACCCAGCAGGATTCGCTGCTGGGAGCGGTCGAGGACCGCACGGTCATCCTGATCGGCGCCACCACCGAGAATCCCTACTTCTCCGTCATCTCCCCGCTGCTGTCGCGTTCGTTGGTACTGCAGCTCAAGTCGTTGACCGATGAGGACCTGGCCACGCTGCTGGACCGGGCGATCGCGGACCCACGGGGGCTGGGCGGCGCGGTCACCCTGGCCGAGGACGCCAAGACGCATCTGGTGGCGCTGGGCGGCGGGGACGCCCGCCGGGTGCTCACCGCGTTGGAGGCAGCAGCAGACAGCGTGCTGGAGACCGCCGGCGAACTGGTCGACCTGGCAGCCGTCGAGCGGGCCGTCGATCGCGCGGCCGTCCGCTACGACCGTGACGGCGACCAGCACTACGACATCATCAGCGCGTTCATCAAGTCGATCCGCGGCAGCGACACCGACGCCGCCCTGCACTACCTGGCCCGGATGAACGAGGCCGGTGAGGATCCCCGGTTCATCGCGCGGCGGTTGATGGTGCACGCCTCGGAGGACGTCGGCATGGCCGATCCGACGGCCCTGCAGACGGCCGTGGCCGCCGCGCAGGTGGTGCAGCTGGTCGGCCTGCCCGAGGCCCGGATCGCCCTCGCCCAGGCCACGATCCATCTGGCGACGGCGCCGAAGTCGAATGCCGTCGTGGTGGCGATCGACTCGGCGATGGCGGACGTCCGCGGCGGGAAGGCCGGTACCGTTCCCGCCCAGTTGCGGGACGGGCACTACCCGGGTGCGAAGAAGCTGGGCAACGCCACCGGCTACACCTATCCGCACGATCTTCCTGAAGGTGTTGCGCGTCAACAGTATCCACCGGACGAGTTGATCGGCACCGACTACTACCGACCGACCGGGCGCGGTGTCGAACGTGCCGTGGGGGAGCGGCTGCCCAAGCTCAGGGCGTTGATCAGGGGGCTCAGGAGCTGACGGGAATGACGTCGGTCGCCCGGCGTCGACAACGACAAAACAGCAAGCGACAGCAAGCACGACACCCGCATCGCCGACGTCAGGAGCAGACACCATGACCGCGTTGCCCGCCACCACCCGCGCCATCCAGATCTCCGCCACCGGCGGGCCCGAAGTGCTGGTACCTGCAGAGGTGCCGGTGCGCACGCCTGGTTCCGGCGAGGCGACGGTCGCCGTCGCAGCCGCCGGCGTCAACTTCATCGACATCTACCAGCGTCAGGGTGTGTACCCGCTCCCGCTGCCGTTCGTGGGCGGCGCAGAGGGCGCGGGCACGGTGCTCGCTGTCGGTGACGGTGTGGATCAGGTCGCGGTCGGGGATCGGGTCGCCTGGTCGGCACTGCCCGGCTCCTATGCCGGGGTGGTGACCGGGCCCGCCGCAGTGCTGATCCCGGTCCCGGACGGTGTCGACGACCAGCAGGCAGCGGCCGTTCCGCTGCAGGGCATGACCGCGCACTATCTGGTGCGGAACTCCTACCGCGTGCAGTCGGGCGACACCGTGCTGGTGCACGCCGGGGCCGGTGGGGTCGGTCTGCTGCTGACGCAGATCGCGACCCTGCTGGGGGCGAAGGTGATCACCACGGTGTCCAGCGAGGAGAAGGCGGTGCTGTCCCGTGAGGCCGGCGCTGCCGAGGTGATCGTCAGTTCCGAGCCCGGCTACGGCAGTTTCGACGAGGTCGTGCGCGAGCTGACCGACGGCGAAGGAGTGCATGCCGTGTACGACGGCGTGGGCAAGGACACCTTCGAGGCATCCCTGAAGTCGTTGCGGCGCCGTGGTTTCCAGGTTCTGTTCGGGGGCGCCAGCGGACAGGTCCCGCCGTTCGACCTGCAGCGGCTCAATGCGCTGGGTTCGTTGAGCGTCACCCGGCCCACCCTGAAGGACTTCACCGTCACCCGGGAAGAGATCCTCGGCCGGGCCCGCGAGGTGTTCGAGTGGATCGCCTCCGGTCGACTGAACTTCCGGATCGGTGCGACCCATCCGCTCGAGGACGCGGCCCGTGCGCACGAAGACCTCGCCGGCCGCCGGACGACCGGCAAGCTGCTGCTGATCCCCTGAGAGAGACCGTCCGGACCTGACGTGAAGTAGTTCTTGCGAAAGAACTACTTCACATCTACGGTCGTCGTATGGCTGACATCTCCGATCCCGGCGCGATCCGCGCCCTGGCACATCCGCTGCGCATGCGCCTGCTGCAGGCGCTGGCGGTACGCATCACCGCCACCGCGACCGAACTCGCCGACGACGTGAACGAGAGCCCCTCCAACTGCTCGTTCCATCTGCGGAAGTTGGCCGAGTTCGGCTACATCGACCGCGCCGACGCAGCGACCGGCCGCGACAAGCCCTGGCGGATCAGCGATCCCACCCAGAACCTGCTGCCCGACCCGCAGGATCACCGCGCCGTCGAGGCGTCCAGGGCCACCGGGGCCGCGATCTTCGAATGGGACGTCGCGACCCTGCGCGCCGGACACGCACGCCGCGATGCCCCCGAGTGGCGGGGGACGACCCTGCAGAACGGGGCGACGATGATCGTCACGCCGGACGAGGCACGAGCTATCAACGCTGCGCTGGAGGCCGTCCTCGAGCCGTACTTCGCCAGGCTCACCGATCACAGTCTGGTGCCCGCCGGGGCCGGGGTGATCAGGCTGATGATCGCCTCGACCTATCTACCGGAACACCAGGAGCTGATCGACTCCGAGACCGCCGGTTCGGCCGTCGCACCGCAGGTCCTCGGTGACGAGGAGAGTCAGCGGTGATGCGAGAACTGTTGCGGGTGCCGCACTTCCGCCGGCTGGTGAGCGTGTGGACGATCGGCAACTTCGCCGACAGCGCGTTGTTCCTCACGCTCGCGGTCTGGGCCAAGGACCTCACCGGCAGCAGCGGCGCCGCGGGCTTGGTGTTCTTCTGTCTGGGCCTGCCGGTGCTGCTCGCTCCGGTGTTCGGCCTGCTGGCCGATCGGGTCAAGCGTCGACCGTTGCTCATCGTCTCCAACCTCTGCGCCGCAGCCGCAGTGCTGGCCCTGCTCGGAGTCCGGACTGCTGACGACGTCTGGCTGCTGTACGCGGTGACCTTCCTGTACGGCGCCCTGGGCACCATCAACGGCGCTGCCCAGTCGGGACTGCTGCGCACGATGCTGAAGGACGAGCACCTGGGCACGGCGAACGCGGCATTCATGACGATCGACCAGGGGCTCCGGGTGTTGACGCCTGTCGTCGGGGCCGCCCTGTATGCCGGCTTCGGCGGTCCGGCCCTGGCCGGCGCCACCGCGGTCCTGCTGACGATCACCGCGCTGGGGCTGCTCACCGTGCGCATCGTCGAACCCCGGCCGGAACGCGCCGATCTTCCGGACGCTCTGGTGGACACTGGTTTTCGTGCGCTGGCTGCCGGCTTCGCGCACCTGCGCCGGACCCCTGTGCTGGTCACGATGGTGGTCGGGCTGGGTGTCTCCCTCGGCGTCATCGGCATGTTCGACTCGTTGCTGTTCGCGGTGGTCGAGCACGGGCTGGGCCGGGAGGCGTCCTTCTTCGGTGTGCTGATGAGCGCCCAGGGCGCCGGGAGCATCCTCGGCGGCGTCACTGCCGCCTGGCTGCTCCGCAAGATCGGTCCGTTGCGGTCGGTGGGGGTCGCCCTCGCGCTGATCGCGGTGGCCGGGCTCGGTTTCCTGGTCCCGCACGTCGTAGTCGTGCTGATCGCGAGTGCGCTGGCCGGGGTCGCCATTCCCTGGGCATTCGTCGCGCTGGCGACCACCCGTCAACGCCTGACACCGGTGGCCCTGCAGGGCAGAAGTGCTGCCGCGACGAACGTCTCGCTTCAGGTGCCGCAGCTCGTCGCCACCGCCACCGGTGCGGCACTGGTCGGTGCGGTGGACTTCCGGGTGCTGACGGTGATCGCGTCGGTGGTGATCGCCATGGCCTCCGGCTGGGTGCTGGTTCGTGCGCGCTCCACCGCGCGTGCCGAGGTCGCCGTCGTCGCCTCGGCCGCCTGAGCAGCGACGACGTCCTCTCGAACGGTCTGCAGGGACTGCGGCGATCGGAGTTCCGGGCGGTCGGAGATGGCTGATCCCGAGGGGTGCCTGGCTGTCGACGACCGCGTGGGTGGACCTGGGGTTCTACCGCGGGTTCGACGTCACCTACGACCGTCGCTCGTACTGGAAATCAGCGATGTCATTGCGGACATCGTGGAGCACCTGCTCGCGCTGCTGAACCCCGGAGCGTGCCGGAGCCTCAGCGGCGCACCCAGACCGCGTCGTCCGGACCGATGCTCAGCTGGTCGCCGTCCGGCCCCGCCGAGTGCAGGATGACGTCACCGGCAGCCTGATCTCCCACTGCCAGCCGCTTGCGCGAGAGGTTCACCAGCACGGTGACGAGGCCGGTCGTTCGTTGTCGATCGCGAGGATTGCGGGATCCGTTGCCTGCCAGGAGATCCGACCCTTCCCCAACTGCAGCTCGCGGCGCAGGCGTAGCGCGCGGCGGTAGAATTCCAAGGTCGACGACGGGTCTCCGCTCTGTTGATCACGCGCCAGCGCCCGGTAGTCGGCGGGTTGCGGCAGCCAGCTGCTCGAGGTGGTGCCGAAGCCGAGCGAGGGAGCATCTGCCTCCCACGGGATCGGCACCCGGCAGCCGTCACGACCACGCTCGGTGTGCCCGGAACGCTTCCAAGTCGGATCCTCTCGGGCTGCGTCCGGCAGCGTCGTGTGCTCCGGCAGGCCGAGTTCCTCGCCCTGGTAGACGTAGGCGGAGCCGGGGAGCGCCAGCATGAGCGCCGTGGCGGCGCGGGCGCGTCGCAGTCCCAGCTCGACGTCGGGTTGCGGGTCGTCGGCACCGATCCCGCCCGGGCGTGCCTCGTCACCCGGTAGTGCGAGTCGGCTGGCATGCCGGATGACGTCGTGGTTGGACAGCACCCAGGTGGCCGGTGCACCCACGGATTCGACCGCGCGCAGAGACGACTCGATCACGGCGCGCAGGTCGGGACCGCTCCAGCGGGCAGTGAGGAAGTCGAAGTTGAAGGACTGTTGCATTTCGTCGGCTCGCACGTACCGCGCCAGTCGGGACGGCGGCGACACCCAGGCCTCGGCAACCATCATCCTCATTCCGGAGTACTCGCCGAGGATCTTGTTCCAGTCGCGGTAGATCTCGTGGACACCGTCCTGGTCCCACATCGGACCGCGATCGCCGGCCTCCGACTCGATCTCCTGCTCGAACGGCGCAGGATCGGCCGCGGAGATCTCGGGTACGTCCGGGAGTCCGTCCGCCTTGATGAGCGCGTGGGCGACGTCGACCCGGAAGCCGTCGACCCCGCGATCCAGCCAGAAGCGCAGCACGTCGTGGAACATCTCCCGGACCTCGTCGTTGGTCCAGTCGAAGTCGGGCTGCTTCACGTCGAACAAGTGCAGATACCACTGACCCGGCGCGCCGTCCGGGTCGGTGGTTCGCTCCCAGGCGGCCCCGCCGAACAGCGACTGCCAGTTGTTCGGCGGCTCGTTCCCGTTGTCCCCCTTGCCATCGCGGAAGACGTAGCGCCCGCGCTCGGGGGTTCCGGCGCCGGCAGCAAGAGCCTGCTGGAACCAGACGTGCTCGTCCGAGGAATGGTTCGGCACGAGATCGACGATCACCTTGAGCCCCAACGCATGCGCGTGGGTGGTGAGCGCGTCGAAGTCGGTCAGGGTCCCGAAGCGCGGATCCACGTCCCGGTAGTCGGCGACGTCGTAACCGGCGTCTGCCTGCGGAGAGACGTAGAAGGGGGACAGCCACACCGCGTCGACCCCGAGCTCGGTCAGCGCCTCCAACCGGCCGGTGATGCCGGGCAGATCGCCCATCCCGTCGCCGTTGCCGTCGGCGAAGGAACGCGGGTAGATCTGGTAGACGACGGCGTCACGCCACCACTGGTCGGTCACTGGTCTGGCCCCTTGCGAGTCGCACGATACTGCCCGGATGTCGACCCGACTGTATCGGTCCAGTGCAGTGAGTAGCCCGCGGTCGTCCAGGACACCCCGAGCCCTTCGGCGATCCGCGCCACCGTGAGGTGCTGACACACCAGACCTTCCAGCGCCCATCCCAGCCCCCCACGGGACAAACGGGCCTGCGGTCCGTGGCGAGGGACCGGCCAGGCAGGATGACAGGGTGACGCTGACCAACTGGGCCCGGAACATCACCTTCTCGACGGATCGACTGCACGCACCGACATCGGTGGAGCAGTTGCAGGAACTGGTGGGCGGGTCACCGCGGGTGCGCGCCCTGGGCACCGGGCACTCGTTCAACCGGATCGCCGACACCGCAGGCGATCTGGTCTCCGTGCGACACCTTCCGAAAGACATCACGGTGACCGGCAGCGGCGACACCGCCACGGTCAGCGTGCCCGGCGGGGCCAACTACGGGGAGGTCGCCGTCGCACTGCAGGCGCACGGCCTGGCGCTGCCCAACATGGGTTCGCTGCCACACATCTCGGTGGCCGGAGCCTGCGCCACCGGCACCCACGGCAGCGGTGACGGCAACCAGTGCCTGGCTGCCGGCGCGGTGGCAGTCGAGTTCGTGCAGGCGGACGGCGAGCTGATCCGGACCACCGCGGCCGACCCCGAGTTCGGCGGTTCCGTCCTGGCGCTCGGTGCGTTGGGTGTCGTCACCCGGGTCGAACTGGCCACCGTCCCCACGTTCGACGTCCGGCAGGACGTCTGGCTGGATGTGCCGATCGACCGGATCGTCGAGAATTTCGACGAGATCATGGCCTCCGCCTACAGCATCAGCTTGTTCGACGACCCGGCCACCGGGACGCAGATCGACCGGCTGTGGATCAAGTCGCTCGTGGATCCCGACGGCACCTCGCACGCGCCGGACGGCACCCGGTGGGGCGGCCGGCCGGCGACCACGCAGCAGCACTGCCTCACCGATCACGACGCGTCGGCGAGTACGGCCCAGCTGGGGGTACCAGGACCGTGGCACGAGCGACTGCCGCACTTCCGGCTCGATTTCCAGCCGAGCAGCGGGGCCGAGCAGCAGTCCGAGTACCTGGTGCCCCGGGAACACGGCGCGGCGGCGCTGCTGGCCGTGCAATCGCTCGAACTGCGAGAGGTGTTGCTGGGTGCAGAGATCCGGACCATCGCGGCCGACGACCTGTGGCTCAGTCCGTGCCGTGGTCGCGCCTCTGTCGGCGTGCACTTCACCTGGCGTGACATGGACGCGGAAGTGGTGCGCGCCGCGGTCGCCGTCGAGGAGGCGCTCGCCCCGTTCGATGCCCGCCCCCACTGGGGCAAGGTGTTCCGCTCCGACCCAGCGGCCCACGTCGAGCGCCTCGCCGACTTCCGGGCACTGGCCGCCCGACACGATCCCGACCGCACGTTCGGCAACGACTTCCTGGCCCAGCACCTCGGACTCTGACCTCCGGTGATCGAGCACGCGCCCATCCGGTGATCGAGCGACCGAGGGGCGAGAGAGTCGAGATCCCGTTGTAGCGCAGCCGGTCTCCGGTCTGACGGGGTCTCGACTCACTCCGTTCGCTCGACCCCCGACCGGCGATCGAGCGACCGCCCATTCGGTGATCGAGCGACCGAGGGGCGAGGGAGTCGAGATCCCGTCAGGTCACGTCACAGTGGGGTCTCGTCCCACTCCGTTCGCTCGACCAGCGAGATCCCGTCAGGTCACGTCCGGGCCGTCAGCGCTGCGCCGCCAACCCCTTGCGGATCAGAGACGCGACCGTCGCGGGATGGTCCCCGGGCCCGAGCTGGATGTACTGCGTGATGCACGAGAACCCGTCCATCACGACGGCGCGCCCGCCGGCCTGTTGCTGCAGCCGGGGCAACCAGTCGTCCGTGGCGATCTTCCGACTGAGGTCGGCAGTCTCGGCAGCGAACCCGAAGGATCCGGCGAGCCCGCAGCAGCCTGCGTCCGCAGTGGTGACGTCATATCCCAGGCGCCGCAGCGCTTCCTGGTCCGACGCCACCCCCACCGTGGCGCGGCCGTGACAGTGCGGGTGCACGATCACCGGGTCCGCACCCGGGGTCGGTACCGGTGGCGCGGCCGGCAGCTTGCCGGCCACGATGAGGTGTTCGGCGAGCGAGCGGGCCAGTCCGGCCAGGCGGGCAGCGCGCGGGTCGTCCGGCAGCAGGCCGGGCAATTCGTCGCGGAAGGCCGCCAGGCAGCTCGGCTCGGGTACGACCACCGGAATACCCTGGGACACATAGGGATCCAGGATGTCCAGCACGTTCCGCAGTGACGCCCTCGCACGGTCGAGCATCCCCGGGTCGTAGAGCGTTCGGCCGCAACAGGCCCACTCGGTCGGCACGTGCACCTGCTCGCCCACGGCCTGTAGCGCAGCCAGGGTGTCCTGGCCCAGCCCCGGGTCGAAGACGTCGGTGAAGGTGTCCGGCCACAGCACCACTGTGGGCGCTCCGGTGGCGGCCGCGCCGGCCGACGACCGACGGCGCAACAGCGCGCGCCCGGACCCCTTGCGACGCTGGTCCTTCCGCATCTCGGCACGGAACGACGTCCGGGAGAACGCCGGCGCCGGCCGGGTCGTGGTGACCCCGGCCGTCCGTCGCACCAGCACCGACAGCACCGGCGCGCGGAGCACCGCGTTGGCGATCATCGGAACTCGAGTCGCCAGGCGGGTGGCCCAGGGCAACATCCCCAGCGCGTACATGTGACGAGGCCGCAACCGCTTGGCGTAGTAGTGCGAGTGGAACTCCGCCTTGTAGGTGGCCATGTCGACCCCGGTCGGGCAGTCCACCGCACAGCCCTTGCACGACAGGCACAACGACAGCGCCTCGTGCACGTGCTCGTTGCGCCAGGTCTCCTGCGAGACCTCCCCGGTGAACATCTCCTGCAGGGCTTTCGCGCGCCCGCGGGTGGAGTGCCGTTCGTCGCGGGTTGCCCGATAGGAGGGACACATGGTGCCGAGGTCGTCGCGTCGGCACCGGCCGACACCGACGCAGCGCTCGGCCGCCTCGGCCAGGTTGCCGCCGTCTCCGGGGAGAGCGAACACCGTCTGCCGACCGAGCTTCGACAGATGATGCTGCGGACCGTGCTTCAGGTTCGTGTCCAACGGATACGGGTCGACCAGCTTGCCGGGATTCAGGATTCCGGTCGGGTCGAACAACGTCTTGAGCGCCCGGAACGCATCGATCATCTCGCTGCCGTACATCCGCTCGAGCAGTTCGCCGCGGGCCTGGCCGTCGCCGTGCTCGCCGGAGATCGAGCCGCCGAGCTCGGCAACCAGATCTGCAGCCCGCTCGATGAACGACCGGAATGCGGCCAGGCCGGCGGCATCGGAGAAATCGAAGTTGTTGCGCGTGTGGACACAGCCCTGGCCGAAGTGGCCGTACCAGGCACCGGAATAGCCGTACTCGGCCCACAGCGCGGTCATCCGCCGCAGGTACTCGCCGAGCCGGGCGGGCGGCACCGCGGCGTCCTCCCAGCCCTCGTGGTTGGGCTTCTGGCCGGGCGGGCGGGCGGTGGCGGCCAACCCGGACTCGCGCACGCTCCAGATCAGCTTCTCCTCGACCGGATCGGTCACCCTCCGGGCGACGACCTCGGCGGGCAGCCGGTCCAGGAACTCCTGCACGCTGCGCTCGGCGACCTCGGGGTCGTCGTCACCGATCTCGGCGAGCAACCAGCCGCGGCCGGCCGGCAGCAGGGCGATGCCCGCCTCGTTGAGGTTGATCGCCGCCGATTGACGCACCAATGTCTCGTCGAATCCCTCCAGCCCGAGCAGCCCGAACTCGACCAGCGACGGCACCGCGTCCGCGGCCAGGAAGATGTCCGGGTAGCCCAGCACGACCAGGTGCCGGACCGCAGGTGACGGGGCCAGATCGAGCTCCGCCTCCACCACCAACGCCAGCGTCGACTCGGAGCCGACCAGCATCTTCGCCAGGTTCGTCTGCCGCCCCGGAACCACCTCGTCGAGGTTGTAGCCGGAGACCCGACGCGGGATGTCCGGGAACTTCTCGCGCACCAGGGCCGCGTTGCGACGGCCGATCTCCCTGGCGCCGCCGAGCAGCCGGGCCAGCTCACCGCCGCCGGCCACCGCGGCGGCGTAGCCGGCGTCGTCGTAGCCGCCGACCCACAGGTCTTCACCGGTGGCGGTGACTATCCGCAGCCGCCGGACGTTGTCGACGGTCTTACCCGCGTACAGGGCATGGGTGCCGCAGGAGTTGTTGCCGATCATCCCGCCGAGCGTGCACCAGGCATGCGTCGCCGGATCAGGGCCGAAGGTGAGGCCGTGGACCTCCGCGGCTGCCCGCAGGTCGTCCAGCACCAGGCCGGGCTGGACCCGCGCGACCCGCTGCTCCGGATCGATGTCCAGGATCCGGTTCATCACCCGGGAGAAGTCCAGCACCACACCGACATTGACGGTCTGGCCGGCGAGTCCGGTGCCCGCACCGCGGCCGAGGACCGGGGCGCCCACGGCGGCGCAGGCCTTAACGGTGGCGACGACGTCCGCGACGTCGTGCGGGAAGACCACGCCGAGCGGGACCTGGCGGTAGTTCGAGGAGTCGGTCGCGTAGACGGCGCGGTGGCCGTCATCGAAGGCGACCTTGTCGGCACCCAGTGTCGCGACCAGCGTGTCGCGCAGGGCCGTCCTGCCTCGCTCGTCCAACGGGTTGCGGTCGACGAAGCTGCCGGGCCGGGGCTTTGCGTTCGCCCGCTGTGCGGGGTCGGGTACGCGGGACGTGAGGGCTGCGTCGGTCACGATCCCAGTGTGGACGTGCAGCTCTG
>JBBJML010000007.1:0-142137 GCA_037720195.1 Nakamurella sp.
AACGCGGAGATGGCCAGCAGCAGCAGGACGAAGACCGCGTAGTAGACGCCGCTGCTGACCAGCAGACCCAGGATGACGACGGTCCCGGCGCCACGCCCGGTGAGCACGGACCGCACACCGGCGACCGGGCCGGTGCCGGTGCGGTGCCGGCTCCCCCACAGTGGCTGGCCGCGGACCACCCGTAGAACCAGCACCAGAGCGACCGGGATGAGGTAGTAGCCGGACAAGAACAGGTGAGCCTCGTTGCGCTGCAAGTGATACGGAGCAACCGAGTACAGCACGGCGAGCACGACGGTGGTGGGCCCGGACAACCGGCACTGCCGCAGGAACCACACCGCTGCCGCGGCGGCCAATGGAAACGTCAGCAGGTAGTAGCCGTTGAATGCAGCAACCCAGTTGCCGCCCGTGACCCACCCCAACGGCTTGGCGAACACCAGGTGCAGATCGTCCGAGAACGGGAAGTCGTGGTAGCGCTGGCCGTACGGGAATCCCAGTCGCGGCTGGCTCTCGTACCACCCGGTCTCGATCGTGCTGACGAAGTGCGCCGCCGATCCCAGCGCATCGGCCTCATAGACGAACGGCACCCGCCAGTCGGCCCACCACAGCCGCATCATCACAGCGACGCTCGCGCAGCTCACGAGCACCGCCAGCAGGTACCACCGGACGTCGGATCTCGATCGACCGGACGTGGCGGCCCGTCGGCCACGCACTCGGGGGTTCGTACCGGTGGCTGGAGATCGCTCCGGCGCGGGGGCGACTGGGTGCTCAGTCACCCGTGGGTTCTGACGAACGACCGCGCTGAGCGCCGCCGGACGGATCGCGGCCAGTCTCGGTGGGCCGGGCAGCCTGGGTGTGGGCATCGGGGGCGATCCTCACGCCGCCGGGACGACGACGCAGCCGCAGCGCTTGGTAGACCGCCCGTCGGGCAACGGCCATCCCGGTCGCGCGCACGTCGCCGACCCACCGATCGCGGCGGGAGAGCAGTCCCGGTTGCTCGGCCCCGATGGAGCGGTGGAATCCGCGCGCGTGGGCCGCCTGCTCCTTTGCCAGCGCAACGCTCCACTGGCCGTGGCTGATCCGGAAGGTGGCCAAGGTCCTGCGCAGGGCCACCAGGTCCCCGAAGCGGAGCACCGCCGAGAACGTCGCCTGATCGAGCAGGTACGGGGAGCGGTCGTCCCAGCTGCCGGCCTGTCGGAGTGCGTCGGTCCGCACCAGCGAGCACGCGGGTTCGCCGAACACATTGGACCCGGCCACCACGGTGCGCCGTCGGGCGACGTCACCGGGGACGAGCCCATCCATGCCCTGCAAACCTCTCCCCCGCACCACGATCCGGTCGTGTGCGTCGACGATGTCGCGCAGCGAGCTGACCAGCACGGCGCTGGGATGCGCGTCCATCGCCGCCACCTGCTCCTGCAGCGCCGTCGGTGCGAGCAGGTCGTCGGCGCAGACCAGCTTCAACAACTCACCTGACGCCAGCGCGGTCACCGCCCGCCAGTTCGCCGGGGCGCCGCCGCCCTGCGGCACCTGCGACAGGCGTACCCGCAGGTCGGAGGTGAACTGCTGCAGCAGGTCCCAGGTGCCGTCGGTGGAGGAGTGGTCGGAGATCAACAACTCGAAGTCGTCGTAGGTCTGCTCGATCACCGACCGGACAGTTGCCTCCACGTACTCGGCGTTGTTGTACGACGGGATCACCACGGACACACGGGGCGTCACGCGACCTCCTCGGGGGTGGGTTCGGCAGCCGGTCGGCGGAAGGAGAAGTCACGGTGTCCGAACCAGCTGAAGACCACCGTCACGGCCGCGATGATCAGCTGGGAGGCGAGCACCGGGAGCCCCGCGACCTCGACCAGCAGCGGCAGCATCGCTGCGTTGAAGGCCAGCGCACCGAGGTTGATCAGTTCGAACCGACCCAGGTCGCGCCAGAGATGACCGCGGACGCGGAACACGAACGTCCGGTAGAGCACGAACGCGCACAGCACCGAGGCCACGTGCGCGCACGCAAGAACGGCCATGTAGCCGAAGCGGGCCTCTACGAGGTGCTGGAACAGGATGAACCACAACGCGCCGACCGCCGTGTTGGTGCCGCCGACCAGCAGGAACGCGATCCGTTGGTCACGGACCAGGCGGAACAGCGGCCCGAGGCCGCCGCGCATTCCGGCAGGGGGCGCGGGTGTACCCGCATCCGGCTCCTGCGATGCCATGCCCGTCCTCACCGCCTCGCCGAGGCTTTCACCGATCGCGGCCGACCCGTCGTGACCCGAGGTCCGAGAAGTGCCTGCCGGCCGCCGCACCACACTATCCCGCGGCCGCCAACCCACCCCAGACCTTCGCGGTCCTGGCGGTCGTCACCACCCCACCTTCGCGGCCCTGGCGGTCGTCACCACCCGACCTTCGCGGGCCTGGCGGTCGTCACCCGACCTTCGCGGGCCTGGCGGTCGTTACCACCCCCACCTTCGCGGACTCGGTCGTCGCGTGAGCCGCCTGTGCTCCCTGGCCTCCGGGAGGGTCGGGGGCGGGCGTGTGACGCAGTTCGGCCGCGCCCGGTCCCACCCTGCAGTGTTCCCGCGATGTCGGTTGTCCACAGGTCCGTCGATCAACCTGCTGCTGCCGCCATGGTCGGCTACGGTTCCGGCAGACGGGTGACGGGGGAATAGGACATGGCGGCGGCGAAAACTGCACTCGAGCACATCCTGGACGAGGTCCGGGAGCTGATCAGGCGTCGTGGGATGGATCCGGTCGCCGACCGACGGGCAGCGCGACTGCTGGTCGACGAGGTGATCAACCACTACGAGGAACGAGTCGCAACCAGTTCGCTGCCACCGCTGCTGGACCGGACTGGTGTCGCTCGGTACGTGTTCGACCTGCTGGCCGGATTTGGTGCGCTGCAACGGTTCCTGGACGATCCGACGATCGAGGAGATCTGGGTCAACGAACCGGGTCGGGTGTTCGTCGCGCGGGACGGTGTCTCCGAGCTGACGACCGTGGTGCTGACTGCCGGCGAGATCCGCGACCTGGTGGAGCGGATGCTGAAGCCGTCCGGTCGCCGGCTGGATCTGTCGATGCCGTTCGTCGATGCACTGCTGCCCGATGGCAGCCGGTTGCACGCCGTCATCCCGGACATCACCCGCGAACACCTCTCGCTCAACATCCGCAAGTTCGTGGTGGCGGCCAACGGCCTCGAGGACCTGGTGTCCCGCGGCACGCTGACCCCGCATGCCGCTCACTTCCTCGAAGCGGCTGTCGCGTCCGGGTTGAACATCATCGTCGCGGGAGGCACCCAGGCAGGCAAGACGACCCTGCTCAACACGTTGATCAACTCCATCCCCGCGCGCGAGCGGGTGGTGACCTGCGAGGAAGTCTTCGAGCTCCGCCCGCACCTGCCGGACGTGGTCGCGATGCAGACCCGTCAGCCCAACCTGGAGGGGCACGGCGAGATCCGGCTGCGGAGGCTGGTGAAGGAGGCGCTGCGGATGCGACCGAGCCGGATCATCGTCGGTGAGGTCCGACAGGAGGAATGCCTTGACCTGTTGGTGGCACTCAACTCCGGACTGCCCGGCATGTGCTCGGTACACGCCAACTCCGCCCGTGAAGCGGTGGTCAAGCTGTGCACGCTGCCGTTGCTCGCGGGCGAGAACGTGACCGCAGCATTAACGGTACTAACACCACCGTATCTTCTGTCTGACCTGCGACGAAGAAGTTCACGCCCAAGGAAAAGCCAGGCTCAGCAGCAGGTTCACGCGACATTGGATGCCTCCGTCGGCCCTTCGCCGCGGCCGATGACAACCCAGTCGACGGTGGTCCCGGCCCGGTCTGCGATCGCGATCAGGTCTTCGATGTTCCAGCGGCGGAAGCCCGCGAGGGACTTGCACAGCTGTGGTGCGGACAGGTCGATGGAGGCCGCGAAGGCAGCCTGACTGCGTCCGTTCGACGCGATGACGTGTCGAACGCGATCCGAGATCGAGCTGGCAACGCCGTCTGGGGTGGAGGGCATCGGGGCAGCGTACGAGGATCGTTTCCAGACAGGCAATAGACCACGCCGTCGATGGCTCGGGAGTGCGCGAGCAGATCAGCCGGCGAGGACCAGATCCGACGACGCATCGGCTGCGATCTCGGCAGCCAGCACGTCCCAGCGATCCGACACAGCGGCGGCGAACTCGGCCCAGTCGTAGCCGAAGTTGTCGGACTCCCCCGGCCGGTCCGCACCTTCCCAGGCACCGAAGTCGGCGACGTCGACACCCCGCAGCAGGGCCGGGTGCTGGTCGTGGATGTCCTGGACGAAGGACTCGCAGATGGCCGGATCGCCCAGCTGCATGATGAGGAGCTCGGCCGTCACGAGACGCAGGGTGAGCGCGTCCTGACCGAGGGTGCGGATGCGGCCTAGAGTCACGTCGACCGGCTCGCCCGGGTGGTCCTGCACGAGCTTCAGCGCCAGATCGAACGCGGCATTGCGGCGGGTCTCGGCTGCGGTTTCCGGCTGGTTGCTCATGTGCTGCATATGCGCGGCCTGCGCATGTTGCCCAGCAGGGGGCGTCCGACGGCGGCGCACCGCACATGGAGTGAGCATGACGACGCCTGGAACGGGCCCGACCGGGAGCAGGTTCGCTGCGACCGGTGCCAAACGAGCCGGCAAGAAGAAGCTGGCTTGGATGTTCGCCCCGGTCCTCGGTGGTGGCGCTCTGGTAGCGGTCGGGGCTCTGGTGTTCATCACGCTGATCAGTGGGGTGGCCGGTGCGCCCAGCGGGCAGACCGAGGTGAACACGATCAAGCAGGCGCAGGCGGCCGGCGTCTCGCGGGACGACCTGTCGACGCTCCGCTCGGTGGCGGCCGCCCGGAAGATCCCGTGGGAGCTGCTGCTTTCCCTGGCGATGTCGGAGTCGACGTCGACGTCCACGCCGATCGCGGTGGCGACTCCCCCGGCCGGCGCTGTCTCCTCGACGATCGCGACTTCCGGATCCTCGTCGGTCGTCTCGACGACGGCTGCACCATCTGTTGCCCTCCCGGTCGGCAGCGGATTTGGGCTGGGTCCGTTCGCGCTCACCGAAGACAGCGACCTCGACGAGGAGGAAGCCGTCAACGTCAGCCTCTCGGCGGACTACGTCGCGGGTCTGCTGCGCGAGGAGCTCAGCGGCCAGCCGGGCTACACCGGCATCCAGTCGCTCGTCTATGGCGCTGGAACCGGCAAGGGGTCCAACTACACGGTCGACGTCGAATCGACCGACTACCAGGACCGCCGCAAGTCCTTCATCGCCGCGCTGATCACCCTGCCCGTGGCGAACGCGAACGAGGCGTTCATGGGTCAGGTGTACGACGCGGCGCAGGCATGGGCGCTCGGCCAGACCGCTGCTGCGTGCGGGTCGGCCATGTTCTCCGGGATCGTCGGCGGCGGACTGTCGGCGGATGTGCCGGAACCGATGCGGTCGGAGATCATCGCCGGCGCCCAGGCCGCGGGTGTGTCGCCCGGTGCGATCGCGGCGCTGTACCTGACGGAGCAGAACGGCTTCCAATTCACGTACCGCTTCTACGACAGCGACAAGAACATGTCGGCGTTCCAGCTGTCACCGACGGCGGCGGAGTGGCACCTGGATCGGTATGGCACGACAGGGATCTGGCCGGCCGGCGGGAAGTTCCGTGGCCCGTACCAGTTCGGCCCGGTGTGGGAGAGCACGTACGGCACCCCGGCGCATCCGAACGTGCTGAAGTTCGCCGACGCCGCTTTCGGTGCCGCCCAGTACATGGCCGACCTCGGGATGAAGACGGACGCCGAATCGATCCGCAAGGCCGCGGAGGGCTACAACGGGCAGAAGTCGTTCGACATCGGTGGTGGCATCCGCAACCCCGACCCAGCGAAGTACCACCTCGTGCGCGAGCTCTACGCCGACCAGGTCGTGCAGCTGGCCGCAGCGCTGGCCGACGGCGGCGATGCTCCCCCGGCGTCCGGATCTTCCGGTGCCCCCACGAGCGGCCCGTCAGCAACCACACCTGCACCGTCCACGACACCGGTATCGAGCGCACCGAGCACCGGGGTGTCCTCGTCCGGCAGCGTGCTTCCCAGCGCGGCAGCGCCGAACGGCGGGGTGTCCTCCTCGTGCGCGAGCTCGGCCGGCAACGGCGGGGCCGGCACGGTCATCGCCAACGGCGTCAACGTCACAATCCCCGCGCACGCCGACGTCGCACCGGAGTTGCAGGGCAAGATCATCGTCGCGCCGAACGCTCAGGTGGCCGCCGGGATCGCCTGGGGACTGTCGCAGCTGGGCACCCCGTACGTCTTCGGCGGCGGCGGTCTCGGATCTGCGAACCCTGGCGGGCCGGACAACGGCTGCAACCGCTCCTCGTGCCTGCCGCTCGTCGGCTACGACTGCTCCGGCCTGGCGTGGTCGGTGTTCTTCCACATGAACCCCGGTATGCAGCTCTCGGTCGGCAACTCGGGCGGCATGGCGGCCGGCGGAGTGCACGTCCCCATCCCCCAGGCCGTCGCCGGTGACCTACTCACCTACGGCGGGGCCAACACCCATCACGTCGGGGTCGCGCTCGGCTACATCGACGGGAAGCTGGCGATTCTTGAGGCTCCCCAAACGGGTTTGAATGTGAGGCTCAAATTTTCGAGGACGTCCGATCTCAACGGATGGGCCAGCCGTTACTGGGGCCCCACAGGAGGAACCAAATGATCAGGACCGTCCGCACCCTGCTCGCTGTCGGCCTGGCCGCCACCTGCATCAGCTGCTCCGGCGCACTGCCCGACGATCCGCGTGCCGGCGGTTCGGTGTCCGGCATCCAGAGCACCACGTCGCCCGGGAACGAGCCGACGCAATCTCAGCCGACTGGGTCGCAGGGCACTTCGCCTGCGCCGGTGAGCACCGCGGTCACCGGGCCGCCCAGCACCAGCGGTCCGCAGCTCACGTCACCTGCCCCTGGCCCGACACCGGTTCTTGGTCCGACACCGGCGCCTGGTCCGGCGCCGACCACTACCGGCACGAGTGGGGATGGCCCATCCGGAACCGCACCCACCAGCACGCCGCCATCGGTCACGGGCTCGAGCGATCCGATCGACGACACGGCTCCGCTGACGATGAGGCCGACTCCGAAGACGGCAGCCGATCCGCAGTTCACCCCGATCACCGATCCGCCGGCGCCACCGGCCAGGTCGATGCCCACGAACGCGACGGTCGGCCAGGTCGCGGCAGCCTTCGCCGCCGGCTACTACTACCGGGACGCGAACGGGGAGCCCTACGACTGGACGACCCAGGTGGCCGGGACTGCGGCACCGGAGCTGATCGCCCAGCTGCGGCCGATGGCGTCGGACTGGCAGTTGCCGCCCGGTATCCAGTCAGCGAAGGTCCGGCTGATCGAGCAGCGCGGCGGGTCCAGGCCGACCGCGAATCGCATCGACCTGATCGTGCACTCGGACGTGTCGCTGGTGTCCCCCACCGGCCGGGTCTCGGACGAGGCGCAGGGACTGCTGCTGAACATCGAGTTGTCCCGCACGTCCGCCGGGTGGAAGGTCAGCAAACTGCTCGGCCAGGCCAGCTGATCAACAGCCGGCGAGCACCCGGGCCATCGCGTCCTTCTCGGGTGCGGTGACCGCGAGGCCGTACTTGGCCTTCACCAGGATCTGCGACGTGACGTACTCGCAGCGGAAGGACTTGTTGGGCGGCAGCCACTCTGCGGCGTTCGAGTCACCCTTCGCGCCGTTGGTGGGGCCGTCGGAGGCGTACAGGTTGATCGGGTCGTTGGCGATGTTCACCCGCTGCTCCTGTGTCATCTGCTGACCGCCGGAGACCCACACGTTGCCGAGCGCGACGACATGGTCGATCTGGACGGCCGAGGACGTCTTGGTGCCGCGCTGGAACGGGATCTGCTTGCCGGTGTACTTGTCGGCGAGGTTGCCGGTCAGCACCACACAGTCGCGGGTGCCGGGCTTGAACTTCTTGTCCGACAGGTCGCGGGCCAGGATGTCGTTGCGGGTGTCGCAGCCGTTGTGCCCCAGTGCGTTCGTGTTGTCGTCCGTCCATGCCTGCCCGAACTGGGCGAGCCGGTCGTACCCGGTCATCGGGGCCTTCCCCTTGACGGTGAGGGTGCCGAGATTCTGCTGCGCGAGGCGGGCCTGAGCCGCGGTCGCTGACGGAGAGGACGCCGGGGTCGTGCCGCTGGTGCCGGTGCCCGGCGTGCTGGTCTGGGGCTTGGTGGTGCGCGGACCTGCCGTCGGAATGTCGATCCCGCCGCCGGGCTTCAGCGAGTCCGGGATGCCGGAGTCGGCCTTGCCTGCGATGACGTCACCGAAGTTGTCCATCGCAGTGCGGAACCACGGCACCTGGCCGTACATGATGACGGCGATGAGACCGACGGCGGCTACGGGGATGACGGACTTCTTGGCGGGCATGCCTGCTACATGCGCGGCAGGCCGGCTGTCCCCTTGTCGACGCGGTCCATTGGTCTCAGCGCAGTGTGATCTCCCCGGCCGGCGTGATGCACCGCGCCAACCCGGAGCCCAGCAGCAGCCGCAGGCAGCCGTCGCACGGCTCGTCGGTGATGTCAATGAGGCCACCGCGTCGGCGGATCGGATCGGAGAACAGCAGTGCGTTCGCCTCCGCGTGGATGGAGATGCAGGAGCCGGCACCGGTGTCGTAGGAGCTGCCGGGTGCCACGTCGGACAGTCCGCGCGGACACTGGCCGGCCAGGCACGAGAGCCCGCCGGGCGCTGCGCCGTTGTAGCCCACGGACAGGACTCGGTGCTCGTCATCAAGGATCACCGCACCGACCTGCCGGCGGGAGCAGTCAGCCCGGGTGGCAACGGCTTTCGCCAGCCCGAGAGCCCACTGCGTCCAGTCAGGTCGGGTGATGTTCGGCGGGGTGCTCACGCGGAACTCCTGTCGTGTCGGGTCTGATCGACCGGAAGTGGACCGGACCGCTCGGCCCGGCGATGAAGAACCGAATCGGGCTGCCAGATCTCGTCCTCGAGAATGTGCGGCCCCTGCGCGACGGCGACCGCTTCGGCGAACGCGGGCAGGTCGCTGCCGTACCAGGCGGAGCACCACGCGGGGTTGGCCTCCACGACATGGAGGGCCGCGTCGGGACCGCTGCCCACCACTCCTCCTCCTCTGACCACACCGATGTCGAGCACGAATGCCTGCGGTGCCACGTTGATCTGACGGATCGCGGGCATCAGATGCGTCACGAATGCGGCCACCCGGGCAACGTCGGAATCGGGGTGGCCCTGCTCGGGGAGGGGCGATTCTGCACCGTTGCTGAAGTGCTCGTCGTCCCGGCTGCGGCCGTGCTCGTCCAGGTAGCGGGACACTGTGACAGCGGCGTTGTCGATGATGACGGCGCGGTACTCGATCGCCGGCGGCAGACGCTTCGGGCAGAAGGTCAGCAGCGATTCAGCGGGCAGCTCAGCGGTGTCCCACAGGTCCATGAGCATTTCGTCGACGGTGCGCCAGCGGGCCGGGAACCGATCCCATTTCGCGTCGGCCAGCTTCCAGAAACCCTCGACGGGGTGGTTCCGTGCCGTCCGGACGGTGACGTTGGTGATCGGCCGGCCGAGCAGCCCGCTGCGGTGGAGCTCGTGCAGGAACCACGGGTGCGGTGCAGCGAGCACCAGCGGCCTCGTCAGCAGTTGCCGGGCAACGAACGCGCCGGGGGCCCACAGGACGTGATCGGGGTCGATGCCGACCTCGGCAGGCAGGTCGGACAGGCCGTGATGGGCCAGCACCTGCCAGCCGTGCGGGGTCAGCGCCTGCATGAGCTCGTCCCGCATCCACTGCCGCTGGGTGACGACGTGGAACGTGCGGGTCACCGGCCGGTTGCGGCGTCGACGTAGCCGAGTTCGGCCAACTGCTCGTCCAGCAGTTCGATGATCGAGATGAGGGACTGGCCGATGACGAGTCCGCTGCTCGCCGCTGCCAGGCAGATCCCGTGGACCAGGATTCCGCGGTCGCCGCCGATCTCCTCGCGCAGGATCTCCGACTTCGCCAGCACACCGACGGGTGCGGTCGCCACGGCCCGGCACTGCCGAAAGTCGTCGAGCTCCCGTGCCAGGTAGAACCGCGCCTTGCGCAGATCCTCGACCTCCTTCGAGTCGTCCTTCGCTCCGGCCCTGGCGATGTACTTGACCGCGTTGCCGAGACAGAAGGACAGCTGGGAGGTCACCTCGATGATCTCGACGGAGAACCGGGTGTAGTGGGAGGGATGGTTCACCGCGTCGTTCGCTGGGGCGGGGCTCACAGATGCGGTGCTCACTGGTGCGGTGGTGGCGTCAACGGACATGGGTGTCGGCTCCTCGGAGGTCGGTGTCCCCCAGGACATGCGCGGTGATCGCCCCGGCTCCGGAGACAGCCGGGGGTAGTCCAGACATCTGGTCGGACTACACCGCTGGGATCAGCAGCCAGATACGCTCAGCCCGGCTCAGCACCTCACCGTCGCAGTTGGGCTTCGAAGCCGGTCGTCTCGTCGACCACCGGAATCGAGACAACCCTCGACCGCGTAGACCCTGGCTCCCGCCAGAGCGCGCCAACGGATGGAACCCCGATGCTCGCAATGGCTGACTCGCTCTCAGGACGAGTGGTGACCGGCGGTCGACGAGTGCGGGCCTGCGCCCTGGTCGTGCTTCTCATGGTTCTGCTCGGCTGTAGCGCTTCCCCAGAGAACCCCGCCACATCACCAACCGACCAGGCTTCCACTTCGGTCATGACCACCGCCACGACGACCCAGGCTCAGACGCCCCCCTACCCACCGTCAGGCCGCGCTTCTTCCTGCCCTCGCGGATTCGATCTACTGGGATTCGCGAGGTGGGCGTACCCGCAATTAGAGTGGGTGCTTGCCCCGCCGGAGGAAGACATCTCGTGTCTGGTTAGTGCGCGCACAGATTCTTCGCTCTTCACTTTGATGACGACCTACATCCCAGACACTTTCGGGCGTGACGTAACCGTCGAGAAGTACATAGCGGCCGGGGTGTCCGGGACGGAAATCAGCATCCTTGGCAGAGTCGCAACAATCGAATCGCGAGCGCCGAGCGGCCACCAAGTAATGATGCCCGGGCTCGACCGGAAGGGCGCTTGGTACATCCAGGCAGACGGAATGGGCGACTCATATGAGGCTGCGATCGCGACGAGCGAGGGCGTGTCCGCATTTGAGCTCACGCCGGCTGGTCCGAGCCAACCTGTTGCTCCGAGTCCGCAGTCTGAGGTCCCAACAGGCGTGACACGTCAGCTTGACACAGAGTCTGAGTCTCCACAGACCGTAGAGGCGCCAGCGACCGACGCTCCGCCTGAAGCCACCGAAACAGCGAGCTCACCGGCCTCCGAGCCGCCCGCCGACGCCGCACCCACCGATGTTTCCACTTCGGGTTCCGGACCAGTGTTCAAGATGGATCCGTCCGAATCTGAGGTCGGCGACGAAACGATCGTCTACGCGAAGCTGGCCTCGGTTGACGAATCCAGCAGGTCGCTCCAGTACGACAAGGTTCAGCTGGTCTTCGGTCCTGACGCCGTGGATGTCTGCAAGGCAGATACGCCCACTCAGCCGGACAGCTGCGATTCCGTCCGGTTCTGGCCGAAGAACGAGAACCCTCAACTCCGGACCGCAGCCTTCGCTTCGGACGCGCACTTCTTCGAGATGGGCGAGGCGGGAGCTGCCGCTTACCCGGTGACCATGCAGCAGTTCTTCTCGGACCGACACCCGGGGGCCACCCTTCGTCTCATCCTGGACAAGCCGGACGGCAACGTCCTCGAAATTGGTCCCTGCTACTGCCAGCCCAACGCCGGCTAGAGCCCGCTCATCTCGACCTGCTGCCAGCACCGGGTCGCAGCTCAGATGCAGAAGCCGGCATCGCTGCGGGCGCGTGCTTCCGACGGGTCGAACCCGGCCACCGACCAGTCCATGGCCTCGTGCTTGTCGAATCCGGCCTCCGACCAGGACGGCATTCCGTCCTCGGCCACCTCAGCGCACGCATCGCACAGGGTGTCGCGACTGCCGTCGCTGGATCCGCATTCCTGGCAGCCGTTCTCGTCGACCATCGGCCCGGAGAGGTCATCGTCATCGTCGGAGTCCGCAGCCCCCGCGTCGACTTCTGCTGTCGCGGCCACCGCGGGGAGAGTCACGTCGGACTCGTCGCGGGTTGTGGTGGCGAACTGGCCGCCGGCGGGCGTACAGGGCTTGGACGCGGGTGCTGGTGCTCATGCCCAGCTCATGCGCGGGGACCACCTGCACGCACCCCCGGGCTCCAGCTCACAGGGCGGGAAGGCCAGAGCTGCGATCCGGGTGTTCGCCGAGTGCGCGGGTCAGCCAGTCCGGGCAGTCGGGGTTGGCCAGGAACAGGCCGTCGACGAACGCTCCCGCTTCGGCTCGTTCACCGTGACGCTCGCCGAGCAAAAGGGTCACACCTGGGTTCAGCAGCAGCGTCGAGGTCATGCCTGCTGAGGTGATGCTGTCTGGCGTGGGCGTGTGGTGGGTCATCGGGGCACCGTTCCTGAGCTGAGCGGAGACTGGGTGATCAGAGGCTGGGTGGTCGTCGGGTGTCGGGTTGCGAGGAACGCATCTCGCTCCCGGTCGATCTGCCCATGTGCGGGCGGGGCGTACCCGTTGCCGGCGAGCTCGTGCTCGATGTTCGACGGGGCGATCCAGTGCTGGACGCCGTCGTCGAGGTGGCCGGTCGTCAGGTCGCATCGGACACCGCCGGACTCGAGCGCTTCGCATTGCTGCGCCTGCGCGTGCTGATCGGTGGCCGTCATCGGGTCGACACCTTCAGCGTGCGCATCGCTTCACCGAGACGCTGGAACAGCTCGGTGCTGCCGCCGGCGTCCGGGTGCAGCTTCTTGGCGGCCGATCGGTAGGCGATGACGATGCGGGTCTCGTTGGCGCTGGGGCCCATCTCGATGCCGGAGTGGACGCTCAGGAACGCCAGGGCTTCCGTCTCGGTCATCGGTCCGGCCGGCATGGCGATCCCACCGGGTGGCAGGGCACGGAACCCGGCGTACTGCTCACCTCGGCGGGCGATCCCGTACCGGTCGACCCTGCGCAGCGATTCCATGCCGAGGGCGATGGCGCGGAGGTTGTCGGCCCAGGTGGTGAACACGTCCGTGGCATACCGCAGAGGTCCGACATTGGTCTTCGGCAGCGACAGCACCACGCCCGGATGGGTGGCTTTCGCTCGGACCCGCAGACCGCCGTCGAGCCGGAAGTCCTCCGACGGGATCGCCACCTCGGTGATCCACTGCTTCGCATTCAGGGCAGCGAGTTCCTGGCGCAGCAGAGTCGTCGTCGAGCCCATCGGTGCGCTGAACTGCGACTGCCGCCGCTTGCCCGACGGGGTCAGCTCACCAGGCCAGGTGGTCAGCGGCCGGATGCCCAGCCACAGCGGATAGTCAGACATGCGGTCAGTCCTTCGGTTGGGTGGTGTCGGCATCACTGGAGGAGCTCTCGGTGCTGTCGACTTCGGTGGCACTGATTTCGGAGGCACTGATTTCGGAGGCAGCATGCAGCTCGTATGAGGCATCCATCGACGCTTCGGTGGCGAGCTGCTGTCCGGAGCGGAGGTCGCGCAGGAACGCGATGACGCGATCCTTGGCGGTGGGCTGCGGGTACTCGGAGTCCTGGCCGTCGTTGATCGGGTACAGCCGGAACGTGGTGGCCCAACGGTTCTCGAACCAGTTCCACCAGTACGAACCGCACGTCTCCGGCCGGTACCGGCTCTCCACGGGGAACGGATCATCGCCGCCGGCGAGGTCGTACAGGTGCCCGAAGAAGCAGTTGCGGGTGATCCCGTTCGGGTCGTCGCGGCGCACGACGTCGGTCTGCCAGTCGTCGGCTGCGGTCGATTCCAGGTGCTCGATGATGAAGTCGAGGCGCTGCTCGTCGGTGTCCAGTGCGGCCAGCGGGTTGTCGCCGGTCTCGGTCAGCACGCTCATCGGGGCTTCACTCATCGGTTCGTCTCTCCTGGTGTCGGTTCGCGGGGGTACGCCTCCTGGACATGCGCGGCGCAGGCGGCCGGTCCCGTCCCGAAGGCAGTCCCGTCATGCCTCTGCGAGATCGGAATGGGCCGTATCGAACGCCGCAACGGTCAGCGCCCATGCGCGTTCACCGGCGAACTGACCGGGCGTCCAGAATCCCTGCGGCCCGCGGGTGTGGAAGGAATGATCACGCTCCACGCGGGTGACCTCGGCGACGTAGACGTGCGTCCAACCCGGCCCCTGGCGCAGCATCTGCACGACCATGCCGACACGCACCTCGTGCACCGGGATCGGGGGCGACCCGGGCACCGCGATGCTTGCTTGGGCCTGCGGAGCGGACGCACCGATCCGCGGCCGCAGGTCCGCCAACCCGCCGGCGGTCGTCATGCCCCGCTCCGGCCGACCTGTCGGACGACACCCAGGTCGTACGTTGCGAGGATCCGCTCCATCTTCGCGGTGGACGGCTCGACCCGCAGTATCCGGCACGTCGAGAGGTACTTGTTGAGCTCGGCGACGAAGCACTGGTGGCGGTCCAGCTCCATCTCGGCCCGCACTTTCAGCCCACGCTGATCGTCGGCTTCGGCTTGCAGTACCTCCGAGATGCTCTGCGCCCCATGCCACTTGCAGATCGACCCGAGCGCGAACGTCTCGTCGTGCGTCTCGCACTGGGCGAAGTCGAACGGCGGCGTGTGCGTCACCTTGCACGGGCCGGGGATGTCGGAGTGATCCCGCAGGTGCTCGATCTCGTCGGCCGCGGCTCGGGCCAGCTCGATGGCGGCCCCACCGACTCCCGGATGAGTCTTGGGCAGCGCGCGCAACTGCTCGACGTTGCTCGTGGCGGTGCTCGCGACGGTGCTCGTGGCGGTGCTCGTCACGCTGGTGTCGGTCATGATGCGTCTCCTCGGGTGGGCAGAGCAGGGAACTGCGCTCGCAGCTCGGTCAGCAGAGCGTCTCGGGCTTCCTCGACGGCCTGGGTCTCCCCCGGCAGCCGACGGGAGTAGGTCTCGTCCCCCTCGCGTTCGATCTCCACGCGGTAGCGCTCCACGAGGTACTTGGTCTCCCGCTCGATCACCTGTGCGACCCCCAGCGTCTGGCTGAGGTCGGCGAGTCGGGCGGCGAGTTCCATGAGGTCATCGTCAGTTCGGGTGGTGTCGGTGCAGGAGATGTCAGCGCGGGGCGCGGCCGGGCTCGAGTCCCGGGATCGAAGCTGGTCGTGCTGGGCGCGCACGGTGGCGATCAGCGCAGGGACGGCTTCGCGGGCGGCCGCGATGAACTCGGCGTCCGGTCGTTCCCTGCCGCCGTCGTCGTGGTCGGTGATGCGGGCGCCGCCGATGTTGCCGGTCCCCATCTCGGGGTCGGGTTCCTGGTCCACGAGCAGGACGCCTGCGTAGTGCGGGACGTCGGCCTGCCACACCCACCACCAGCCGGTCTGGTTGGCGCTGTCGAAGCCGACGGTGCCCATGTTGCGGGCTGTCCACGGTCCGGGTGTCGCTGCGGCACTGAGGGCTTCCAGCCGGTCGAGATCAGCGCTGCTCATGACTCGGTTGCTGATGGCACGGTCAGTCGCGGCCGAGGCCGGGTGCGGCTCGTTCATGGGTGGTGCCTCTCGCTCGGGACTGCATCACCAGGTCGGATCGAGACTGCCGTCGACCTGGGTCGTTCACTGCTCACATGCGCGGCGGAGATCTGCGGCCCGGTCATGGTTTCTCGCTCGGCCACTTCGTCAGGAACTCCGGCCAGCTCATCCCCTGGAACGTGCGGGTCTGCACGGCTTGCTGCGCGGCAGCGATCGCCTCGTCGTACGTGAAGCGGTACTGCCTGCGCTGCATCGGAAGTGGGGTGAACGCCCAGTTGCCGGCCCGCGAGAGGTAAGTGCCGAACCGGCCGGACACCCGGTCCTGGGTGACGGAGTAGCCGTCCTGTCCCCGCCAGGTGACGAAGACGCCGAAGCAGTTGCGGTGATCGGACGAGTCCGGGTCTGCGCCGGCAGGAAGGATCAGCAACTCGGTGACGGTCTGCACGGTCTGTGCTACCTGCTCCGTCGGCACCTGCGCGCGGTTCACTGCTGCCTCGCGGTGAGGACCGTGTCGGCGGTGGCCCGGATCAGCTGCTCCGCCTCGGGCCATCCGCATGCCCGGAGCCCGTCGAGCTCCTGGTTGTAGGGCTGGTCGAACACGATGGTCGGGGTGCCGGCCGCGCGTGCCGCGATGACGTTCTTCGGGGCGTCGTCGATCAGCATGTCGCAGCCGACGGTGGTCTTGTCGGTGACGAAACACAGGTCGCTGTAGGGGATCTGGGCGGAGTCGAGGAACGCGGCGGTGTCGATGACGACCCGGCCGTGTGTGCCGGGCAGCAGGAGTCGGTGCGTGATGATCCGGATGCGGAACCCGTCGCGGGACAGGGCGTGCAGCGCTTCGGAGGCACCGGCGATCGGGGTGACCCAGGCGAACATCCCGGACTGCACGGCACTGAAGTGGGCGGCGTTGTAGTCCTCCAGGGTGTCGAACCACCCGCACTCGACGAGGCTCCATCTGGTGGCCGGCAACAGGGTGTCCCGGGCGATCCGACGCTCGTCGGCGACGGTGGCGCGCAGGGCGTTCTCGTAGTCGGCGCACACCCCGTCGAGGTCGACGCCGATGGTGATTCCGTTGCTGGTCATGGGGTTTCCTCGGGTCGGTGGGTACTCGTCGATTCGGTGTCGCGCCTGGATGGGGCGGCCAGTGCGGTGAGGACTTCGTGGAGTGCCGACTCGTCCAGCTCTCCGTCGGCGAGGTCGTCCAAGCGCGGATCCCGCGGTGTGTGCGTCTCGCACAGGAACCGATCGACACCGTCGGCGTCGCGCTCGTAGTGCCACATGGTCGGTTCCCCGCAGGTCTGGCAGAACTGGCCGAGCTCCTCAGCGGTGAACAGGCCGGAGCGGAAGGCATTGCAGTGCTCGCAGAACCCGGCGCCGTTGCGGTACGGATCGAATCCGGACCGCAGAGTTCGTCCCGGCTTCCACGAGTGCTCACCGGTCGGGCCCGGGCAGTGCAGCAGCCGCTGATAGCTGTCCCAGCAGGACTTCTCCGCATCGGCGATGGTCGGACCTTCACCGCGGAGGAAGGAGCCCACGACGAACGCTTCGACGAACGCCGTGGTGTAGCTGCCGGCCTCACCTTCAGCGGGGTTGCGACGGAACACGAGTCCGCGGCCTCCACCCTGGAGGTACACGTCGTCGGGCCACGGCATCAGAGCCGGTGCCGGGGTGCGGTCGGGGTTGCCGCAGGCGATGGTACGGCCGATGTCCTGCCCGCTGATCGGATCGCGCATCAGTTCTCAGCTCCAGTCGTGAGGGTCGGGATTGCTGAACCGGCGCGGACTCCCGAACCGACAGGGGTTTCCGAACCAGCGCTGCCACGTCGCTCGACGACTCGACGCCAGCGGCTGTGAGCACGCTTGCGGGCGCGAGGGTCCGGGCTGAAGGTCCAGCTGACGTCCACCAGCGCAGAGGTCTGCGCCGAGATGACGCCGGCGAGGAAGATCGCGCGATTGCAGTTCGGGTCGATCTGCGCCTGCTCGGTCTGCGCGCGGGCCAGGGCGGACTGGATCAGGTCGAAGGCGATGTCCTGCGGTTCGGGAAGGTCACCGGTGCCGACTCCTTCACGGCCGCAGTGCAGTCGTCCGGCGTCGGTGATGTCGGCGCGGAAGGTCTTCTCCACGAAGCCGTGCATCGTCTGGATGAGTCCGAGCTCGACCAACGATTCGGCGGCGGCGCTCAGGCTGGTGGGCAGCGGCCACCACCGGTCTTCCAGCCGGTCCCGCGCGGACAGCAGCTCCAGGATCAGGTGCTGGGTCGGCGTCAGGTTCGGCTCGGTGCTGATGGTGTCGGACATGAGGCTCCTCCCGGGCGGCTGCTTGCCACCCGGGAGGGATATGCGTGGTGGGCCCGCTCAGCCCGACCCCAGTCAGGGGGCCGCTCAGGAAGCGCGCCGGCGAACCTGGCCGCCACTGGTCTCGGCGCCACCGGCCTCGGTGCTGCTGCTGGCCTGGCTGATCCTGTCGGTGCGGAGCGTCTGCATGGCGGATCGGTACTCGCGGACCAGGGCGGCACGGTCGTCGACTCGCAGCTCCCCGGCCGTCCGGAACTCCGCATTGGAGACCAGCTCGACGATGCCGGACCAGTCGAGCCACCGCATCGTGAGCGGCTCGGGCAGGGTGAATCCGACGGCGTGACCGGGAACCTGCCGGCGTCCGGCCTTCCCGCGGACCAGGGCGGCGTGCGTGACGCGGACGAGGTCCGTGTCGGTGCAGGTCTCGATGTTGACCTCGAGATCGCAGGTACCGATGGTCATGAGGAGCTTCCTTCCGCAGATGAACTGTTCACTGGTACATATGCGCGGCTCAGCTCAGAGTCCCCCGGACCAGCACCTTCAGCCACTCGGGAAGCTCATCGAGCGAGTCGAATCGGACGGAACCCTCCGGACCGGACACCACCGCGGTGAACGCGGCTGCTCCCGGCCAGCGATTGCTGGACAGGGTCCCGCGGACCGGGGTGAACGGGCCGGCCTCACCGATGAGCACCTCGTCGGTCGTGAACGACATGCCCAGCTCGAAGATGTGGCCCTGTGCAGTGGAGGTCATCTCAGCTCCCCGGAATCGTCATCGAGCCGTGCACCAGAACATCCGCACGCGCGGCCCGGGACTGGGCGGCGGCCTGCACTGCCTGCTCGTCGGCGGCCGTGTTGAGAGGCCACTTGTTCGACAGGTCGTGGCCCTTCACCTTCTGGAAGGTCACCGGTGGCCGGCCGGAATCCAGCAGCTGGTGGATCGGCTTGATGACGTCGAGGTTCATGACGGGCTTGCCGTCGGCCTTGCGGTAGTCCCGGGCCTGCCAGCCCTTCTTCCAGGTGGTGCAGCAGCCGATCGAGTACGCGGAGTCGGTCTGGATGGTCAGTGGGGCGTTCGGGAAGTCCTGGAGCGCGAGCAGGATGGCCCGCAGCTCGGCGATCTGGTTGGTGCCCATCGGGCAGCCGCCGGCGCCGAAGCGACCATCGGAGGCAACCCAGGCCCAGCCGGCCGGCCCGGGGTTGCCGGAGCAGGCGCCGTCGGTGCCGAGCAGGACGGGTGTGGTGTCGAGGTTCGGGGTCGTGCTCGGGTCAGTGATGGTCATGGTGGCGGTGCTCCGTGGTGTCTGGGGTCATGGTCGTCGTGGAGGCGGTGGTCAAGATGGCAGTGGTGATCGGGCGAGGTGCAGGTCGTGCAGGTGCCGGCTGGTCAGGTTCGGGGTGAGGACAGGCGGATGGCGCTGATCGCCGAACGGACCGCGAACGAGTCGACGATCTCCCGCGGCAGGTGCCGGGCCAGCAGTGCGGTCGCCTCATCGAGGTAGCCCGGGTAGCCGGTGAAACCGTTGCCCAGCAGCGCAAGACAGTAGCGGCGAATCGCTCCGAAGTTCTCCTGGACACCGGGGATCATCAGCAGCCCTTGGAGGGTCTGATCGACTTCCTGGACGGTCGGTGTCGTCGGGGTGACGAGCAACTGGACGGGCCGGGCGCTGCTGATCAGCCGGGTCACTTGAATCGCCGCCGAGCGCGAACCGGTTCCGGAGCGAGCGTCGACATGGCGATGTGCAGTTCCGCTGCCACTCGAGCGTCCTCACCGGCGTCGTGGTGGTTGCGGACCTCCACGCCGAGCGCTGCGGCGACCGAGGGCAGCTTGTGATCGGGCATCACGAACCGGGGCGGCATCAGCACCCGGCGTGCCTGCTCGACGGTGCACACCCACTGGTTCATGGGGGCGTCGACGCCTTCGGCTTCGCACGCCTGCTTCAGGGCCGACCGGTCGAACCCGGCGTTGTGCGCGATGAGCAGCGAGTCACCCAGGCCGCGCATCAGCGCTGCGTACTTGTCGATGAACCGGGGCGCGCCGTGCACCTGGTCGGCGGTGATGCCGTGCACGGCGATGCAGCGGGGATCGAACCGGCCGCTACCGGCGGATTCGGCCTTCGGGGGCTGCACCAGCCAGGTCCGGGTGGAGACGACCAGGCCGTCGACGACACGGGCGATGCCGATCTGGCAGATCGATCCGCGGCGCGCGTTGGCGGTCTCGAAGTCGAGGGCGATGAAGTCCAGTCCGGGGTTGAAGCCTCCTGGCCCTGAAGGACCGGGATTCCGTTGTCTCCGCCCAGGTGTCTCCCCTGTTGCGGTGTTCATGCCGCAACCTGGGCCGTGACCGGGGCTCGTGCAACTTCATGCCGAGCAGCTCTGTCGGGCCTGGCGGGTGACCGCCTGGCTTTGATCCGCGCCACTGAGCGCCGGGAGGGGCGCACCTGGCCTCGCTGCTTGCGTCCTGCTGTGCTGGTACTCGATCCCGGCATCCACTCGACTTCGTGAGCGGAGGACCACGCCATCTTGGCTTGTTCCAGATCAAGCACATCCACCAGCGCACCGGGAACCTGGGGATCGGGTTGCCGGTGTACGAACAGACCCAGGAACGCTGAGAACAAGTCCCGCTGGGCCACCACACCGCAGGGGCAGCGGTGGACCCGCTGCACCAACGGCTTCTTCACCAGGGCACCGCACACGCACGCTTGGGACAGCCGGGTGGTGTATGTGGAGTACTCGAGCAGTCCGCCGCCGGCGCTTTCAGCCTTGCCGCGGATCAACTCCACCAGCATTCCCGGTGCCCGGTCGTGTACTGACCGACCCCAGTTCTTCTGCCACGCCACATAGTTCAGCTTCTCGGCGTGGATGATGCTCCCTGCGGCCAACATGTTATTGACCTGGCGACCGTGGGACGACTTGCGGTACTCGGCCCGTGTCCGACCCAGCTCCGAGATCGAAGCCAGGGTGCGTCGGGCAGCAGCGGAGCGGACCTGCCACAGACAGCGGCCGTGTACGTGTCGGCCTCGGCGGTCAAAGCAGGCGGGTGATCCGGCGCGGTGCTGGCGGTCCAGCTTCCGCTGCAACCTGCGCAGGATCTTCGCCGTGTCGGTGATCCCTGGGGCCATTCGAACCAGCCGAGCCGAAGCGACCTGCAACTGCCCGTCGGGCTGGACGTCGGCGGTGACGACCGCGTTCACTGACGGACCCAGATCCATCGACACACGCCCGGCACCGATGGGGTGGCGTTGTGGGCGGGGCCCGTCACAGGTCAGGTGCGCGCGGTAGGTGCTACGGCCTCGGACGGTGCTCTTCACTATCGCGACCGACAACACCTTGCCCGACACAATCAGTTCCTGCACCTGAGCCCACTCGGCGCGCTGTTCCCGCCCTCGTCGGCCACCACCGACCGGTGGTTGCGCGAACGCCAGCAGGTGCTGTCGACGGCCCCAGAACAAGCCCAGCACCACGCCGTCTCGGTGGCTTGGCCACAGCGATCCGTGGGAGTCCTTGCAGGACAGAGATCGCAGCCCGGCGCGGAAGGACTTGAACCGTGGTCGCCCACCCAGCCCGAGATGCCAGCGTCGGACAGCCGTGAACGCGCGCCGCCCCAGCACCTGCGCTTCCTGCGCGAGGATGTGCTCCCGCAGCCACACCACCCGCATGCTGGATGCGAACGTCATCGCGGCGCTGTCGGTGAAGCCGTGCACCGTGTCCAGGTCCCGGAACGCCTGGCTGCGGGCAGTACCGGACGGGAGCTGCTTGGCCACCTTGAAGGCGGGAGTGGTGCGGATAAGGCGGCTGCGCTGGATCATCTCGTGCAGGCACGCGTTGTAGAACCGGACCGCGATTGTCAGCCGGGTGTCCACCATCGAGCGTTGTGCCGGAGTGAGCCGCAACGCCACAGATCTGACATGGGTCGCAGCATCCTTCGGGCGGACCCGCGACCGCGGCTTGCGCGGATGAGCAGTTTCCGCGCTCCTCTCCGGAGAGGCGCTAGCAGCGGGATTCGTGTTGCCTGTCATACCGGGAACATGCGCGGTCACAGCGATGTCCCCGAGAGCGCCGACAAGGACGTCCATAGGGCGGGAAATATCAGGTTCGAGCGCCGAACCGAGCGCGGGCCCAATAGCCCCAGCCTCTCAGTCGGTTCACGTAGCAGTCCGGGGGTCACGACAGGGACATGCGCGGTGGTGCTCATCCGGCCGCCTGCCAGTTCATCCCGAACGGCTGCGCGCACGGATCGTCGATCTGGTCGTCGTCCCACGCCATCGGCGGCGCCCAACGTCTGCGGCGGGCCATGCTGCGGGCTCTGGTTGCGGCGGTGCGCTCCTGCTGGGTCCGCTCCTGTGGGTTGTGGTCCCACAGCTGGTCGTACAGCGCTGCGACAGCGTCACGGGTGGCGACGGTGACCTGCTCGTGGGCCAGCAGCTTGCCGAAGTGGCTGATGCCGTAGCCGAGGCGTTCCGCCAGCAGGGTCTGGTTCCAGCCGCGGGCGATGAGCGCCTGCAACCGCCGGATCGTGCCGACAGCGAGCACCTTGCGCCTGGGTGCCGGATTCGCCTCGACCCGCAGGATCTTGCACGCCAGTTCCAAGCCAATCCGCGCCGCCGGCGGGACGTTCCGGGACGGCACCCCGTACAGGATCCGCGAGAGGCTCTGCGGCGAGATGCCGGCCAGCTCGGCGATCCGGCGAGTACCGGTGTCCCGGGCCATCAGCTCCCGGATGTGCGCACGCACCGCATCCCCCGCCACCGTGCGGGAGGCCCGAACGGCAACAGGGGAACGGAGAGCAGCAGCCGGGGCCGCACCCCTCACGCGGCCCACCGTCCGGTGGCGGCGAACAGGTCGGTGAACGCGGCCCGCAGGGTCTCCGGGACGTCCACGTTGCGCGGCTTGGCCCGCAGGACCATCTTCACGGCAGGTGCGGCGACGTCGGGGCGTCCACCGTTCGCAGCGGCTTCCAGTACGGCCACCGCAGCGAGCCAGCCCTTGCTGGTCGGCGGGCGGCTCTGCGTCAGCGCGGCGATCGAGTAGATCAGCGAGTAGAGACGGTCCACTCGCGGGTGCCGCCAGTCGACGATGGACGGGTCGGCCAGCACAGCATCGGGGTCGTACAGGTCGGAACTCTCCACCCACCGGACGTACTCGATGGCTGCCTTCTCGCCGACACAGCCGATGAGCGCCACCAGGATCGCGTCCTCGTCATCGGCGCGCAGTTCACCGAGCACCGACATCGCGTTCGTCCAGGATCGCGGCGAAGGCCAGCCCTTACCGGCGGCGGTCGCGTTCGTCGGCATCTCGTGGGTCAAGTTCGTGTGCCGCAGGAACGAGGTGACCTGGGCGCGGACCTTGATCTTGTGGGTGTCGTCGGCGCGGCCGAGGATGACCTCCAGGGACTCCGGGTCGGTGCCCTGGAAGTCGGTGAGCACGCCGGTCAGCCATGCCTCGCTGTCGAACTTCCAGTCGACGTGCATGAGCCGGTTCGCGATGGGGGCAGGCAGATCCCAGCCGTCCACGGCCACCGACGGCGGGTTCGCAGCCGCGATGATGGAGACGGTGTCGGGGAGCTTGAAATCGCCGACGAAGCGTTCCTGCAACACGCGCAGCATGGCCCGCTGGACGCTCGGCGGAGCCGTGGTCAGCTCGTCGAAGAACAGCAGCGCCTTGTCGGCGTCCGCGCAACGCTCGGCCCACCCCTGGGTGGTGTACTCGACGACCTTGCCGTCGACGATGGGCAGGCCGTTGAAGTCGGTGGCCTCCCGGATCGAGCCGACGACAGTCTCGACGTGGAAGCCCCACTTCTGACCGTGATCGGTCATCGTGGCGGTCTTGCCGACACCGGGGTCGCCCCAAATGAGCGTAGGAACGTTTGCGCGGATCCCGGCTGCGATCACTCGCATGTGGGTCATTGTCTTGGTCATGCCAGAGATATGCGTGGTGCCGACCGGCGTCCCGACCGACGTCGGTGAGCAACCTGAGCCGACCAGCCTCGCGTGTCCCCTCAGCGCATTCGGTAGGGACGGCGCAGCGGAATCAGGCTTGACAGGTTCGGCCAACTGCTACACAAGCGTTGTGCCGCAACAGGTTCAGGAACTTTCTACGCAGATCCAACGTTCTGTGTTGTATGGACAACCTCTTCGTGCAAGTCGTCTGCCTACTTCTCCTCGTCGGGCTGCTCGCGGGACAGCTCGGTGCCGGAACACGGTTCGAAGCCGTAGGTGCCCGATCATGGGCTGCGGGCCGTTGGCTGATCACTTCTGTCGGCTGGTCACTAGCCTTTCCTGCACTCCCCGTGCTGCTGGGACTAGCTTCGATGGTCCGGCCACCGCGCCCACAGCAGGACGCATCACCGGCGTGACCCGGGTTGGGCTCAGTCCTCGTCGACGATGACGACGGTGGCCCACTGCGGGGCGATCTCTACGGCCTGCTGCGCTCCCCCGCCGACGAGGCAGATGATGAGCGGGACGCGGGTCGGATCGGTCGGCCACGGTGTGTAGCCGTCGGTCACGACGATCACAGCGGTCGGGCGCGGGGTCAGTGCGACAGCCGCCTCGATGCCGACGCGCATGTCGGTGCCGCCGCCGCCAGTGATGTCGGCGAGGGTCGTGTGATCGCGGTAGTCGCGGACCTCGGACACCCCCGCGTCGACGTCCAGGACGCGCAGATCCTTGCCTCGGACCCCGGCCTGCCGGGAGATGCCGTCGACCTCGTTCGTGACGGCTTCCAGTTCGGCGCGGCCCATCGAGCCGGACGTGTCGCGGACGACCGCGAGGGACGGGACCGGCGTGTAGATGCCGGGGTAGATGATGCCGCGACCATCGGGCAGTCGGGCATCATGACGGCGGCGGGACCGACGGCTCGAATCGGTGTCGTAGTCGCCCATCTTCTTCGCCACAGCGCGACGGATCGAGGATGCGAGCACCTGCCGCCATGGGATCTTCGCAGGCTCCAACAGCTGCTCGGCGCGACGCAGCATGCCACCCGGCACCGAACCCCGGCTGCGGGATGCGTGCTCGCTGATGGCGACTGCGGTGGCGATCTCGATGCGGCGCTTGCCGGCCTCGGTGATCGGCTCGGCGAACCCGCCCTGTCCGGCGTCGTCGCCCAGCTCGTCGGGCGCTGGTGCTGAACCCGAACCGGACCCACAACCCTTGTACGGCTTGCCCTTCCCCTGCTGGTCACCGGACTGCGGTGACTGCTGGTCCTGACCCGCCTGACCCTGGCCCTGCTGGGGCTGCCCCTGACCGTTCTGCGGCTTGGGCTTCTTCGCTGCCCGGTCGAGGAGTTGGGCGAAATACTGCTCGGCCAACAGGTTGTCGGCCATCCCGACCTTGGACGGCAGGAGTCCGTACGCGGTCATCTGCGTGCAGCCCGCCTGGTGCAGGTCGTCGTTGATCTCAAGGTCAGCCGAGTAATTCCACATCTCGCGCTGATCGGTCTTGATCCCGCCCTCATCCGCGCGGGCCGCGTGGCCTCCGAACAGGTGGCCGGTTTCGTGCAGCAGCACCTCGGCGCACATGCGGTTCGTCCACGTCGCCGGGTCGGCCTCCACGAAGTCGAAGTCGATGTAGAGCCGGTGCTGCGCGTCGACGGCGAAGGTGCCCAGGCCGGGTGCGTTCACCAGCCGCAGCGAGAACAGCAGTGCAGCCATGTACGGCATGATGTCCAGCGATTCGGTGCGCCATGCGGCGACGAGATCCTGCTGGTGATCGGTGGGTGCCTGTACGCGGGATTCGGTCATGCCCGGTACATGCGTGGTGCCCGCACCCGACCCCGACGCTCACCCTGTGCTCGATCAGGCTGCTCCCCTACTCAGGCACCTGCGAGCATGACGTGCAGCGGGACATCCCGCACGATCCGCTCCGTCTCCGGCAGGCTCGGCGCACCCCAGCGGCCCGGGTGGATCTTGCGGGCAGCGGCCAGGAACGGCTCGGCGCTGACCATCAGGTCGTACTTGTTGTTCAGCGAGTCGACCAGAGCAGTGAAGCCGCCCCGCTTCGTGACTCCCGAGTAGGACTTCGCGGTCGATTCGGCCAGCACCATGCTGATCCCCGTCTGGTCGGCGGTGTAGGCCAGCAGTTCCAGCGCGGTCTTGCCGTAGCCGACGTGATCAGCGGCGGTCACCATGATGCCGCCCTCCTTCACGCGCGGCGCGGTGATCGCGTCGGCGATGATCGTGACCCCGTGGCGGCGGACAGCGCGGATACGGGTGACGGACCCGGCGACGACGCAGCGGTGACGCAGCAGCGGATCCACCCGCTCGATGGCACCCCACGCCTCGGAGATCGCGGTGGCCGCACCGAACTGCGTCGACTGATCGCCCGCACCCCCGTAGACGAACGCGCTCTCGGCCGTCTCCTCGGACTTGAGTGCTGCGCGCCAGGGGTTCTCAGCCCCGGTCCCGGTCAGGTCGTTGGTGATCAGGGGGCTGTCCCACACCTTCGCGAGCAGGATCGCCATCGTGTGCGCCGGATCGGTCGGCGAGACGCTCAGACCGAACGCCTTCACCCAGGAGGTCAGGATCGCCGGGCGGGTGCTGGTCGGCAGGTAGAACTTGTTCGCCAGCGCATCGGTCAGCACGACCAGCCGGGAGGAAGCTGTTGCCCCGGTGGCGAATCGGATCATCCGCAGAGAGGCCATCAGGGTCGGCTTGATCAGGGCGTCAGCACTCGGTAGCGCCGACTTCAGCAGGCCGGCCAGCTTGGTTGCGACCACCCGGTTCACCGGGGAGCAGGTGCCACCGACACTCAGGGACCGCACGACATCGCCCGGGGTCGCCTTGCGGACAGGTGATCCCGCCTCGGCGCATACGAGCTTGCCGGACCGCTCCCAGAAGAACGTGACGTCCACAGCGCTCGGGTCGACGCTGATTCGCCGCAACGCTCCGGGCTGCATCATCCGCTCCAACGGGTGGCCCAGGTGCGCCGCTTCGGCTTGCATGGCTCCGTCGTGGGCTGCGAGCCGGTCGCGGGTGCTCTCGGCGGGCACGGACAGGACCGGCGCTGCGAGGACGGGAACGGAGATCGGCTGGGGGCTGCTCATACCTGCCACATGCGCGGTCAGCTCCCGGCATCCGACCCCTCCCGCGGGTCACGCGGTGCAGGCGGCCAGCTCAGGCGAACGGGTCGCCGCCTTCGAGCTCCACGTCATCCACGAGCACGTCATCCACCAGCACGGGCTCTACAGGTGCGGTGTCTACGGGTGCGTCGTCTGCCGGCAGGTCGGGGATCGGCTCGAGATCGATCGGCTCGGCAGCGTCCGGTGCAGGAGCGTCCTGTGCAGGGTCGTCCGGGATCGCCACTTCCCCGTCAGCACCCTCGTCGGCAGTGCCCCCATCAGCCATGTCCCCGTCAGCCGTGTCCAGCTCAGGGTCCGGCTCGGTGTCGGGTTCGCGCTCGTCCGGATCCTCGTGCTCATCGCGCTCGGACCCGGCGGCGGCTTCCAGCTCGGCGGCAGCAGCTGCGGCCAGCTCTGCGGCTTCCGCTTCGATGTCAATCTTGCGCAGCGCGGCAGGCTTCGCGGGCTTGCCGGGGCAGCCGCTGGTCAGGAAGCACTTCGCCGGTAGCGCGGCCGCTCCAGGGTGGAACCACTCACCGCAGACGGGGCATTCGGCGACAGTGAGCACCTTCCCGCCGTGCGCCCTGGAGCGCAGCAGGTTGAGGATCGGGGTGATGTCGTCATCCTCGATCAGTGCCTGCGCGTCGGGTTCGATGATGAGTTCCCGCATCAGGCGCAGGGTGTCTGCGTCACCGGCGGTCACGGCTTCGGCGAGGTCGGCAACGGTCGTGCACTTGACGTGCCAGAGCACCCCGAGTGCGATGCTCGCGGCCTGCAACAGCTCGGTCGTGGAGCGATCCCATTCGAGTCGGTAGGTGATGCTCTTGCGTGCCATCAGTGCTCCTCTCGGCGGAGGTATGCAGCTGAGGTCGGGCATGCCGAAAGCACCACCGGTGAGGGTGGTGTCCGGTGCCGGGTCACCACTGTTCGGTGAGCCCGTCGAGTTCGTCGTCCTCGTAGAGCCCCTCGATGCGGGCGTCGTCCCACGGGTTGCTCGTGAGCAGCTGCTCCAGGATGTCCAGGTCGCTGACGGCCGGAGCGTCCTGCTCGGCTGCCCGGGCCCAGGGGTTGGTGTTGAGGAGCTCGAGGATCTGCTCGGTGGTCGGAGCGGGGCTGGTCACTGCTGCGGCTGCGGTCATGTATCCAGACATGCGCGGTGGCCGGCGCAGTCCCGATCATGCGGCCCTGCGTCGGCGCGAGGTGGACAGGTGCGTGATCCGCTCGGCCACGATGGAGTGCAGGATCCGGCGCTGCTCGTCCTGCCCGCCGGCGGTGAGCACGCCGACCTCGTTGTCGCCTCCGGTGAGCACCTCGTTGAGCGATTCGGCCTTGCGGGACAGGACATCCTGGATGCGTTCGTCGAGGGTGCCGGGAGCGATGAAAGTGGTGACCCGGACATCGCGCGTCTGCCCGCGGCGATACTGTCGATCCTCGGCCTGACTGATTTCCGCTGGGGTCCAGGAGGTTTCAGCGAACCAGGCGTCACAACCTGCCGTCAGGGTAACACCGACACCGACCGTGGGGATCGAGCAGACCAGCACCGGGATCTTGCCGGCCTGGTAGTCGTCGACGAGTTGGCTGCGCATCTTCGGCGGCGTCGAGCCGATGATGACTCCAGCGGCACCGATCTTCGCGGGGACCGCTGCGGCGAGCGCTTCGGAGACTGCCTGATGCCACGTCCACACGATCAGCGGCCGCAGGTACGTCACCTTGCCGGTCGTCTCGTCGATCTCGCTGTACCCGGCGACCCAGACGGCGACCTTCTCGGCGATCCCGTCGACCTTCGCGAGCCCGGCGGCGCGGCGCATCTGCGTGATGAGCCCCATCTCCCCTGCTGCCCATTCGGTGATCTCGCCGTTGTCGGGCCAGCGTCCCTTGCCGGAGTGGAAGCGCTCCAGGAACCGGTCGATCGTGGCGTGCACGTCGATGAAGGCGTCCCGCCAGATCTTCATGTCGGGGTCGATGAAGTCGACGTAGCGGCGCTTCGTGGTCGGCATGACCTTCGGCCGGCGGATCCAGACGTGATCATCCAGCAGCTGCTTCAGCTTCGGCAGGGCGCGCTGACGGTTCGTCCAGCCGCCGAACTTGTTCTGCCGGGCATATGCCGCCTCGTACTGGAGTCGGCCACCGAAGACCGGCTTGAGCTGCCCGGTGATGGCGAGCATCGATTCCATCTCCACGACGTGCGCGAGCATCGGGGTGCCGGAAGCCGCCAGCCGCAGACCGATGCAGGAACGGGCGAGCTTGCGGACCGCGGTGGCCCGGCTGGTCTCCCACGTCTTGCAGCGGTGCACCTCGTCGACGGCGAACCCGTCGGGCTTCCAGTCGGCCAGCGCGGACAGCACTTCGGGTCGGGCTGCCAGGAGGGTGTCCGGGACGACGACGACACCGCTGAGTGGCAGTTCCGGCAGCATCCGATCGGAGCGGAACACGACGACCTGGCCGCCCTCGTCGCAGTTCTGCGCGATCCGGGATGCCTCCACTTCACGCTGCCAATGCGTGACGACAGGGAACGGAGGAGTGACGATGATGGAACGCTTGCAGCCTGAAACAGCAAGTGCCGCAAGGATTTGGCGCGTTTTTCCTACGCCGGGAGGATCCCCCCAGACTCTGTGTCCGCACACTGCGGCGATTGCTCCGGCCCGCTGGTAGTCATCCAGTTCCAGTCCGAACCAGGCCGGGATGTCGCCGACGTGACTGACCGCCAGCGCGTAGTCCGCCCGGATCGCTTCGGAGTCCAGATCTGCTGCGGCAGCGAGCCTTCGGGCAGCGAGCAGCACCTCGGCCGGCAGGTCGTCATGCACGATCGACGTCCGGTCCAGGGCGCTGGCCAGCCTGATCCCGACCGGTGCGGGATGCAGCTCGGCCACCGGGATGAGGACCGTGCGGGATGCGACTTCGATGCGGCCACGTCCCTCCAGCAGCCGCATCGTCTCCGCCAGCCCGGTGAGCCGGGGATGCACTCGGGCCAGGGTGTCGTCGTCCTCGTGCGGGACGGCCACCGGGCAGATGAGCGTGGTCGGGTCGAGTGCGGCCAGGGCACGGGCCAGGGTGATGGTGAACCCCGCAGCGAGCAGCTGCTGCGCGGCGTCCGGGCCGATCTCGCGGGTCACGAACGATGTGCCCGATGCCCGGCGGATCGAGGGCAGGGTCCGCACCCACCGGCCGGCTGGGGTGCCGTCAGCGAGTTTCGCGGTACGGGCGAAGGACAGCACCACCTCGGGTTCGAGGCTGGTGCCGCGGATCTGGGCGCGCAAGGGGGCAGCCATCGCTTGCACTACCTCACGCAGCCGGTCGGGCGGCGCGGCTGGTGCGCAGCCAGTCCAGTGCCTTCGCAGGGTCGGAGATCTTCCGGCCGAACTCCGCGACAGCAGCCATGTACCGGGTGCGGGTGGCCTCGTTGTAGGAGAACGGGTTGTTCTTCAGCATCCGCGGGTCCAGCACGACCACCATTCCCTGGTCGTCCACCGAGCGGAGCAGACGGCCCACTGCCTGTGCGAGCAGCACGACGGCGTCCGAGACGTACACCTTCGTGTCGGCATCCCAGCGAGAGCTTCCTCCGGCAGTGAGCATCTCCACGCGGGCGTCATCGACCGGGTTACCGGCGGCGCGCGGCGGCCGATCCAGGATGACCAGCGAGCAGGTCGCACCGGGTGCGTCCAGACCCGTCATGAACGATCGGGTGCCCACCAGCACGGAGCTGTGATCGGCCCTCCAGTCAGCGGCCACCGCGGAGGGCAGACGACCATCCCACTGGGACAGCACCTTCCAACGTCCACCGGCAGCCATCCGCAGCTGCTCGGCATAGACCCGGCCACCCGCAGCGGTCGCAGACAGCACCAGCGCGGACCCGGCGTTGGCTTCGACGAGCTCGACGACCTTCCCGACCGCCCAGGCTGCGTGCGCCTTCGTGTCGAACTTCTGCTTCGTCTCGTACGGGTTGGACAGTCGCCGGATGTCCGTGTCGGTCATCTTCGGGATGTGCAGCACGCTGCGCTCGTACGCCTCGTCCAGCGGGGTCGGGAAGCGTTGCAGCCTCGCCGACAGGGCCACCTCGCGGGAGAAGCCGACCGGCAGGGTGGCCGACAGCATCGTCACCGACAACGGCACCTTCGGCTTGCCTTCGGCGGTCGAGTTCGCCTCGTCGGTCAGTTCGGCGATGCTCCGCTTGCCGGACATCAGCTCTTCCTCGGTGGGGATCTCCTCGGTGACCCACACGGCCCCGGCGAGCATCGGGCCGATCTGCACGGGGGTCGCCTTCGCATCGATCGTGCCGCGTTCCTGGTGGTACTCGACCCAGCGGGCCACGCCGACCTCGTGGGTGGAGACGGCGGTGACAGCGGATGCCAGGTTGGCGCAGCGGGTCCGGATGCGGGCGACGTCGCGGGAGATGGTCATGCTGCCGCCGTTGGCCTCGAGGGTCTTCATCACCTGACGGACGACTGCGAGGTAGCCGGTCACTGCGGCCGCGGTGGTGGCGATGGGGTTGTCCTCTGCTGCGAGCTTCATGATCGGCTTGGAGCCGCCTGCGTCCCGGAACGCGGTGAGTTCGCGGGCCAGGTCGTCGGAGATGCGCATGCCGGCGGCCAGGTACTTCAGCTGCTCGGCCTTGATCTTGAGGATCTGCGCGGAGACCTCCTTGGTGGCGCCCTTCCTCGGGGTTGCCGACTTCGCCCATTCGTCCACGACTCGGCTCGCGGCGGAACGCAGACGGTCGACCTGCCGGCCGGAGACAGCGGTGGCGCCCTGATCGCGGACGATCGACGGGAGACCGTGGGCCTCGTCGACGACGACGTGATGGAACTGGCCGAGGCTCTTGCTGCTCATGACGACGGGCACGTTCTTGGCTGCCTGGATGCCGAGCAGGGTGTGGTTGGTGACGACGATGTCTGCTGCGGCGGCCTTGCGCTTCGCCTTGGCGGGCAGGCAGAGATCCAGCAGCGGGCAGCGTTCCTTCATGCAGTCCGATGCGGACACCGACACTGCGTCCCAAACCGGGCCGGCGACAGCACCCGGGTAGGAGTGCCGGTCACCGACGCGCTGGTCGGCGGTGGCTCGCACACCCCACGCTGCGGCCTCCACGAGTTCGCGGCTGTCCACCAGCTGATCCCCGCGGCCGGAGACCCTGGTGCCCAGCGGCTGGGACTCCACGGCCTTCTCAGCGTCATCGGCGAACTTGCGCAGACCGGCTTCGGTGATCGGGATCGGAGCTTCCGGGTCGAGTCCAGCTGCGATGCGCGCGGAATGCACGGCGTCGAGCGCACATGAATAGTTGCTCCAGCCTTTGAGGACGGCGAAGGAGATGTGCTTGCCGGTGACGTGTGCGACGGCGGCTGCCACGACCGGCAGATCCTTCTCTGCGTACTGGGCCTGCAACGACAGCGACTCGGTGGACACCACGGTCCGCTCCCCCGCGATCGCTGCCTGCAACGCGGCAGGCACCATCCCGGCGATCGACTTGCCGGAGCCGGTCGGGGCTTGCGCGACGACGTGGGTCTTGGTCCGCATTGCCTCCTCGATCTCCTGAGCGATGAGCAGCTGCGCCGGACGAGGCTTCGCAGCCGGGTTTCCGGTGGCTGCCACGACGGCAGCGTTCATCGCTTCGATCAGGTAGGAGGTCATGCCGGATACATGCGCGGTCAGCCCGCGATTCCCCGAACCTCGGAGCGGGCGGCGAAGTTGTCGACCAGCGCACGCACGTCGGTGCGCTGCTTCAGCTCCTGCGCTTCGATCATCTCGACGGCTCCGAGCTGGTCATCGAGCCACAGCACGACGGCCTCCACACTCGAGCCCATCGGGGCGAACCGGTGCTTGGCAGCAGCGGCCGCGGCATGATGCAGCCGCTGGGTGGCGGCAGCGCGTTCCTCATCGGTGCGCGGGACGGCCGCCTTGAAGTACGGCGACAACTCCCGCGGCAGGTCGGAGATCGAATCCAGGAAGCAGTCCACGACCAGCGCCGACAGCGGGGACCACTGGGCCTCATCCGAGAGGTGCCGGGCCGCTTCGTGCAGCCGCGCGCAGGTCGTCTTGGCCAGCATCGGGCGGGGCGTCACCATCGACTTCACGATCAGCCACAGCGGCAGGATGTTGTCGTCGGCGACCTCGCTGAGCTTGGCGAGCTCATCCTCGTCGTAGGAGGCACGCAGGATCCCGGTCAGGACCGGCTGGTCGGTGTCCTCGGCGGGGATGCCGGCGTAGGCGTTCTGCACGGCGGTGGATGCTGCGGCGCGATCCTCGTCGATCTCCGCTGCGACGGCTTCCCGGTGCTCGTCATCGAGTGGGGCCAGCTGCCGGATCTGGAGGTTCGCCCGCAGATACCGGGCCGACTGGTGGATGCCGCCGACAGACTTGCGGGAGGATTCCAGCGACAGGATGAGCGCTTCGAGGCGGTCGTGGTACTCGGCCTGATCGGGGTCGGTGCGCACACTCGGGGTCGCAGCCACCGGGGACACCACCACCTCGTCGCTACCGACAGCAGCCAGGTCGACTTCCTGCGATGCGCCCACCGGATCGCCGACGAGACGCAGCCGGGTCTTCACGTTGCGGATGACGGTCGAGGCGAACACCTGGTTGCGGCACAGCGCATTGACCACGACGGACAGTTTCGTGCCGCCGGCGATCTGCGCGAGGTCCAGACCACCGCTCGAGCGACGGATCTTGGCTTCTAGGATGCGCTGGATCTCGATTTCGCAGTCCTCGACCAGGTGTCCGGCGGAGGGGAAATACTGCCTGGCCCAGTGCCGCACGAGGGGACTCAGCACGACCATCCAGCACAGGTCGGCCCGCACTGCCGGTTCCCGTTGCGGGTCGGCGATCGCCTGTTGGGCAAGTCGGGTCGCCGCGGCGTCATCGATGCGCCGCAGTGCGGGTGTGAAGGCCATGCCCAGCACATGCGCGGCGCCGGCCCCATCCCCGAGCCTGCCTGCACGGGCCTCATCCGCATACGTCGGTCATGACGAAGTCACGCAGCAGCAACGGCAAGCCCAGCAGACCTCAGCCGGCACCAGCGGCACAGCTCTCCCCGGCCAAGAAGCCTTCGCCGGCGGCGAAACAGCCCACCGGACGGGATCTGCTCTCGCGTCAGGCTCTGGTGTACTTCCTGGCGGCGATCGTGAGCTTCGCGCATCTGGCACTGCTGACAGCGGTGTCCCGCTCGACCGAGTCGTCGTTCCAGGTCTACCTGGTGATGGCGTTGCCGGTGATCCTGTGCGGACTCACCTGGCCGAAGGCCACCCTGCGGCGCCCGCACCGGTGGCTTGCGGTGTTCGCGTTGTCGCTGACCTCGCTGATCCCCAGCCCGACGCTGCTGATCGGTCAGGCATGGGTGATGGGTCGCACCTGGCTCGATGTGCACTCGGGCGACACCGGCCGCCAGCTCGGGGCACTGTCGCGGGCGAACGAAGCGTTCCGGGACGGACTGGCCGAACGCGGGATGAAGCTGCCCTCGCTGCGCCGCAGCAAGTAACATCCCCACCGCGGCTCCCGGGCCGAACATCCCAGCTCAGCCGAGGATGCTCGCTTCCTGCTGCTTCTCCATCAGCATCGAGCGGCGCATCATGTCGTCGGCGTTCGTGGATGCCAGTGCCAGGAACGACGGCGGGATCTTCACTTCGACCGGGATGGCCTGACCGTTCAGGTCGCAGTAGAAGCCGATCGCTCCGCGCAGGTTCTTGCCGGTGACCGGATCCCGCAGTGCCCGCATCGAGCGCCAGTTCGGCGACTCGCCGATGGTGGCCTTTGCACTCAGTGCCGCGATCCGCTCAGCGGTGGGTTCCAGTCCGCCGAGGATGCAGGCAGCGCGCGCCTCATCGTGATCAGTCATCGGCAGGATCAGTACCCGGGAGATGTAGCCGGTCAGGTCCGCGTTCAGGGCGTCCGTGCAGCGCTGCGTGTAGAGGATTGGCAGGACGCGCAGGGAACGGGCGGTACGGCCGATCTGGTCCATCTCGGACTTGCCGGCGGACAGCACCGTCCACGCCTCGTCCAGGTGCAGTACCCCGTCCCGGCCGGACATGGCGCGCATCGAACCGACGGTCACCATTCGCACCAGGTTCATCGCCGACCGCTGCGACTGCGACATCTCCTTGCGCTCGGTGCCCGGCGCCGGCAGGTTCAGCCCGTTCGAGCCGACCTTGATCAGGGTGATGCCGTCGGCGAAGCGCAGCGCAGGAGCATCGGCGTCCATGCCGACACAGGCCCGGAAGGACGGCAGCGACTCCGCGAGATCCAGGATCGGCCGGATGACCTCCGCAGGCTCCCCCGCTTCCAGCGCGAGCCGTAGCGCGTGGCCGGTGGCGGTGCCGCCCCGGTTGACCCCGATCCGCAGCGCCTTCGAGAGGGCCGTCGCGTAGTTGTTGGCCGAGTCGCCCCACGGGTTCACTGCCTGGATCATTGCCAGCGCCGATTCGAGGCCGGCTTCCGGGTTTTCAGCGGATCGCAGCGGGTCGAGGACTCCGTCAGATCCGGTCAGCGTGTCCAGGGACGCCACCCGACCGCCCGATGCCTGCACCGCGATCGACAGGTCCGACAACTCCTTCGGATCGAAAATCACCTGCGGCACACCAGCTTTGGCGAACTGATGGGCGAGCCAGAGCATGGTCATGGTGTTGGATGTGGGCACGAACCCGGCAGCCAGGTAGGTGTGGTCCGGGGAGTCGACCTGGATGCAGCGACCCGGCACCGAGTCGATCTTCTCAATGTCGGTGATGTAGAGCCAGTCCTGGGTCTCTCGCACCGACTCCGGGAGACGACGGAGCTTGCGCGGCAGCCGGAACACCGGAACGGTCGTCGTGAAGTGCATCCGGTACCTGCGTCCCGTGACGGTCCGCGTCTTCACCCCGTCGGCATCGGCGAGCGTGTATGCCGCTTCGCCTTCGGTCATGTTCACCTTGATGCCGAGTGACCTGATCAGCTCCAGCGCGTCCTCGGCGAGGTCCTTCTTGCACAGGGTGAGCTCGCACCCTCCGAGGGCATCGATCGTGCCGTCAGAATCCATGAGCCCCTGGAGCAGGGACAGTCGTTGCTGGAAGCTCGCACGCAGATACCGGGCCGGGATCCTTTTGTCCCCCAGAACGCCGGCTGCTCGAAGCCTGGGCCGCAGCCCAGGCACGCTCACGGTCAGTTCGGGCGCTGACGGCAGGAGGTGAGGCGTGAAGCCATCAGCTGCCAGCTGCTCGAGACAGTGAGCCTGGTCAGTCAGGCCATCGGGATCGGTGCAACTCTCCGCTACTCCTGAGAAGATCTGCCCGAAGCTGGTGGCTCCGTCACCGAGCCAGAGGCCGAATGTGTACGGCGGAACCGCGAGATCTGCACCCGGCAGGTCGAGTGGTGCGGACACTCTGATGGCAAATCGTGCCTGATCCTTCGACAATCGGATCCCCTCGGCGAGCATCTCGGACGTCGTCATCCGGCGCTCGACGAACCCGTCATGCGGCCTGGTCGAGTACCTCTGTCGGAGCCGCTCCGCCATGCACTTCATCGCCAGCGCAGTCGGGTACACGGAGTGCGGCCGGCAGTTCACGACCTTGCCGGTCGGCCGGGGAGCGACGACCTCGATGACAGCATCGCGCGGCTCGATACCTGCCCATCGCGCCCCGATGGCGAGGTTCTTCCGGGACTCGTGGGGCATGTCTGCACCCTCTGCGATCAGCTGACGGGCGATCTCGGAGATCGTCCACTCCAGATCAGGTCCGATCCGGCTCTTCAGCGCAGAAGCCGCGGCCTTCTTAGAAGCGAGCTTGCCCGCCCACCGACGAGCGTTCCCGCCCGATGCTGCGTTCCAGTAGTCGACCAGCGCGTCGAGGGTCGCAGCGACCGGGTACAGCTTCACTGGGTCGTGCTTTCGGACCTCTGAGACGGCGATCGTGCGGGTTGTGGGAGCCAGTCGCGACGGGCATTCCATGAACGCGAGCGACTCACGCACCGTTTCGTCGCTCGTCCAGCCCATCCGCAGGCTGGCCCCGAACTGTGCACGCAGGCAGTCGAGCAACTGATAGGCCGACACTTCGTCGTCCGGTGTGAAACCTCCGGCAAACTCCTCGATGCGGTCGGCCATCTGGTGGGCCTGGTTCCAGGTGGCAAGGGCTGTGATCCGCGTGGGGTGGCGGGCCGCGTTACGTCCCCAGAACGTCGAGACGACCCACTGGTGTTCAGCATCGGCATCGAGACTCTGACCGTCCGAGAGGTGAATCCGGTACAGGTCGGGCTCCTCGTTGATGGGGCTGAGATACGTTACAGCGCAGGGTGTTCCGTCCCGACCGAGCACCTTGTCGCCGACCTTCAAGTCGCCCATCGTCATCCATCCGGACGGCGTCGGGATTTTAGTTGAGAGTTCAAGGAGCTTCCCAGACCCGGTCTGCCCGAAGATTCCCATGATAGGTAGCCCATCTCCGCGCGAGGCCGCGATGTGGGAAATAAATGACGGCTGCCGGTCCTTGCGGGTCACACCGATCTGCGCTCCGGTGCGATCGCCGACCTTCGACAGGGACGGCAGACCCGAGAAAGCGATGGTGTGGACAGGGATGTCGTGCAGGTTCGGGTTCGCCCGGACGTTCGAGGCCAGCCACGTCTCGGCGATGCCGGCCGACTGCCGGTAGCTCATCTCCGTCAGGGTGAACGCACGGTTCGCCGCCGACTCGTACAGATCCGGGTGGGAGCCGTTGAGCGCCACCATGACCGAGGCGTCCACGAGCGTCGGGACACCGCCGCCGTCGGAGTACGCGGCCTCGACAGCGGTCAGCTCGGCCAGCAGGCGGGTCTGCTCGGCGCGGTCCATCTTCTGCGCCTTGTACCGCTCCTCGATGTCCTCCTGGTACTGCCGGCGGCGGCGACGCAGCTCCGAGCGGGTGATCGACGACGGTTCCACCAGACCACGGATGGAGACCGCCAGCGCACCCTGGTCGCGCAACGCATCGACCCACCGGGAGTACGGGGTCGTCGCCGGGGTGAACGGCAGCGAGAAGTCCTTCACCGACGCCATCGTGATGACGTACTGGCCGTCGATCTTCGGCCACGACGTGCAGTCCTGGGCGCCGTGCTCGGCGGCCGACTGGGCGGAGCGGATCGTGTTGAAGACGTGCAGGTGACCAGGATGCGGGACGAACGGGGTCGCCGGGTCGCTGCGGGTCGACCACCACGAGTTCGCCAGGGCGAAGTCCTGATCGGTCGGGGTGCCCAGGCCGGCGCGCGAGAGGGCCGATGAGACCTGCGCGTAGTCCTTGTCGAAGTCGCTCATCGGGGTGCCGCGCATCATGATGAACTCGGTCGCCGAATCGATCGCCGACCGGAAGCCGCCGGAGCCCAGTGCGGGCCGAAGCTGCACACCGAACAGCAGCAGTCGCCGCTTGATCTCCATGTCGGCGAACTCCGTGTTGAGGTAGTCGGCGTTCGGGAAGTCGTTCGGCACGCGGTAGGAGTCCGGGGTGTTCACCAGCAGCAGGTGCACGTTGCGGTAGGTGCCCTTGGCGGTGGCTCGCCGGCTGGTCTTCACCACAGCCATCGCGGACAGCTCGTCGAACGCCGACAGGATCGGACCGGCCGGTTCCATCTGCATCACGGTGGTCTTCGCGTCCTCGACCGGGGCGAGCTCGACGGTGCGGTACACCCATACCGATCCGTCGATGCCGAGCACTCGACCACCGGGCAGCCGGCCACGCATCGTGGTGGGCCAGTCGGGCTGGGTGTGCTCGTGGTTGGAGGCCATCGAGCCCTTCTGCTTCTTCTTCGTGCCTGTCGCCATCGGGGTCAGCCGCCTGTCTTCTTCGTGCTCGCCTGGGTCTTGCTGGGAGTGCTGCTGGGCCGTGATCCGGAAGATGCGGGCTTCGAGGTCGGCGACGGGGTCGCTGCCGGAGAGGAACTCGAGATCGGTGCCGGGATGGTGCTCGGCGGGTTGAACGTCGTCACCACTCCGCCGTCGCCTTCGGTGCTGTCCACGGGCACTGCGTTCTGGTAAGCCGTGAGTGCCAGACCGGTCCCCGGTGCGCCCCACGCGACGATCTGCGGGGCTGCGCTGTCGGCCCGCTGGATGAGGATGTCGAAGCTGATCTGCGGCCAGGCGGCCGTGTCCGGCTTGGACGTCGGCGACTGGAGCTGCATCTGCACCCGGGCGATCAGGGTGCTGTTGTCCGAGGACGGCGCAGGGGCCGTGGACACCGCCCCGGTCACCTGGGACGTAACTGCGGAAACCCCGGTGAGCGGCAGGTAGGCGTGCTCGGCGTCGGGGTCACCGACCGCCAGCCGCAGCGTGTCCGGGTCACCGCCGGCGTACGCGGACGCCCAGTTCTGCACCGCCGCATCCAGGGACGGGTTGCTGCCGACCGAGCGCAGACCGCCCCATTCGGCGAACGCACCGACACCATCGCCGCGAGCCGTGGGCATGAGCTCCAGCGACGGGAGCGAGATGACCTGCGCTGCACCGGAAGGATCCAGCGACACCAGCAGCGACGAGCGGTACATCACGCCGGTCTGGTCGGCGACGATGAAGTAGTCGATCTCCGTCGGGTAGCCGACACTGCTGCCGTCCGCAGGCGCCGGTGCTGTGGTCATGCTCGCTCCGGCCCACGACAGGATGCGTCCACCGGGGATCGGTGCGGGCGTCTGCGCGAGCCACTGCTGAAGGGTCGCCGTCGCTGCGGCCTGCCCCTGCGAGGAGGACATCGCGGCAGCCGCCGGGGTCTCGTTCGCAGCCTTGCCGCCGAGGATGAGGATCATCGTGATCGCCATGACGGGCACGAGCAGCACCGAGGAGAACACGGCACGCCGCATCCACTTCGAGCGCTTCTCGACCTTCGCAGGGTCGCTGATGCCGGCCACCGGAACTTCCGGAGCCTCCAACCAGGGCGTCGAGGATGCCGAGTTCTTCTTCCTGCTCACCACAAACCCTTCCGTTCCGCGACCGGGATGGCCGTCGTTTCGAGCTTTCCGAGGCGGTGCTGCGCAGAGGTGCGCACCAGTGGGTCCAGGTCGGTCGTCAGCAGTTCCAGCACCCGATCCGGCGGGCCGTCGGTCAGCAGCGCCTGACGCACCTGTGAGTCCGGATGCATCGACAGCTCGTCCCAGCACTCATCGCACCGGGCCTGACCTTCGGTGACCGACCGGTGGCACGGTGCCCAGCACTGCCGGCACCGGCCCGGAACGTGACCGATGCTGTGACCGGACCGCTTGGAGCGCCACGATCGACACCTGGCCATCTGCGTTCCTCCCCGCTCGCGTTGCTCGATCAGGTCCGCTTCGCGAGGGCCGAGACCTTCGCCAGGCGGGCGGTGTCGGAGCTCGAGATCCCCTGGACGGCCTTGACCATCGCGACCGCGGCCTTCACCTCTGCCGGCGGGCGGGTGCCCTTCAGTGCGCCGAGCTCGGTCAGCAGGTTCCACAACGCGGTGGCCCGCGGCTTCTCCCAACTGGAGGCGGTGACGACGGCGTCCATCAGGTCGGAGGTGACGAGTTCCTCCAGGTCGCCGATCACGGACAGGGCACCGCGCGGGGCGCACATGATCTCCGTTGCGAGGGATTCGACGGTCGGTCGGCAGCCCAGCAGGAACGCCAGCAGCTCACGCTCCTTGACAGGTGCGGCAGCCACCTCGACGGCCTTGCCGACGGATCGACGGATCAGGCTGCGGTCCGGTCCGGTGCGCTTGCGGGTGGAGCGCTGCGAGCCGGCCACATCAGTGTCCGTGTCGTCGGAGTCGTCATCCGGGTAGCTGTCGGCACTGTCGTTGTCCGCGTCGGTGTCGCCCGCGAAGGGAAGGTCGTCCAGCTCGGCATCATCGGCGCCGGCGGAGGGAGAGGAGCTGTCGGTGTACGAGTTCGGAGTGGTCATACCCGACAACATGCGCAGGAATCCGGTGGCCGCATCCTGGTGTCCCAGGTCGATTCACGGGTCCGGACATGAAGGTGCCCAGCGCACTGAACCAGGGGAGGCTGAGGGGCGCTGGGCAACGTCAGAGTATCGGATCAACACCCGCTGTGTGGGTCGAGCTTGCGACTCCGTCAGCGCCGACTGCGCCCCGGTTGCGGGAAGCTCTGCGACCAGATGTCGTCCCGGACAGCGTCCCCTCGGACGACCGCTCCGGGCAGGTGCCCGAGATGGAATACGTCCGGGTTGCCGGCGCACACGTAGACGTTCATCTTCTCGCCGGGATGGCGACTCCTGCGGGCCCGCTTCGCATCGACGCGGGTGGGATAGCTGACCTTGCCGCACGACGGGCACGACTCGCACAGCTGCTGGATGAGTCGGTCCGGGCGGTCGGTGAATCTGCGTGACTGCATCTGCCACCACCTCCGGGTCAGGGCGAGCAAGGGGTCAGGACGAGCAAGGGAGCCGCACCAGTTCAGCGCGGCTCCCTTGCCTCACCGGGTCGGTCAGGCCGACTCGGCTTCCTCGTCGATCCCGAGATCCTGGACGTGCCGGACAACGCGACTCTTGCGAGCTGAGCCAGCCTTGTTCACGAACTGCTCCATCTCGACGCGCAGCAGCACCTTGTGGCCCACGAGCGACCGCAACCGCTTCGCCATCGCGAGCCCGACCGGGTCGTCGGTGCGCTCCGTGCGGACCTGCTCGATGCCGTCCGGCGCGTACTCCGGGTGGACCTTCGTCTTGAGCGAGACGATCCCGCGGGTCGTGGCCTTCTCCTTGTCGACGGAGACGACGACGCCGCTGAACCGCTTCACGTTCTCCCCGACGACGGAGTTGATCGCCTTGTTCGCCCACGACTCGTCATCGTCGGCGAGGATCGCCAGATCGGTGATCGCCTCGATGACCCGGGCGCGCTGCTCCTTCACTGCGACAGCCGGATCGGCGTCGGCAGCGATCGGACCGGCCACGGCATGCGCGGCGGCGATGATCATGGTGCGTGCGGTGTTGTCCATCTGAGCGAACCCTTCGTTCCGGTCGACCCGTTGCCGACCCACTGGTGGATACATGCGCGGTCCCGGTCCGAATCCCGAGCTGCCACAGGGCGTCGGCGCACCCTGGAACCGGGCGTGCCACCTACCCTCAGCTGGTGGACCGATACCCGGAGGCAATCGCCGCCGCACTGCGGGGTGAGGCGGCTGCGCGCAAGGTGAGCTACCGCGACCTGGCCGATCGAACGGGGATTCCCCTGCGGACGCTGTCGAGGTACATGACCGGCGAGCGGGCGATCACGGTGGAGAACTTCATGCAGATCGCTGATGCGCTGGAGGCGAGCGCCACCGACCTGATCTCGGACGTCGTGCGGCGAGCGGGCACCCCGACCCCGATCTGACCATCATGTCGGGTCGGCCCGTCTCAGAGAATCGCCAGCGAGATCCACAACGGCAGATCCTCCAGCTTCGGTAAGCCCTCCGGGCGGCTGGTTTTCACCTGGACAACTCCTGACCGTCCGCCGTCGATGAGCGAGAACTCGACCGATGGAAACGCAGAACGCGTTCCGTCTTCAGTCCAGTCAAATCCGGTCGGGTGCACCTTGCGTCGAGGAGCCAACAGCCGGGCCGGGCCTTCGCCGTCGGAGCCAATGACCACCCCGTGCCGGGCGAGCTCATGGGACAGCCGCCCGGAGTACGGCGGGCGCACCAGACTGGCAACGCCAACCTCGGACAGCACCGCTGCCGCATCCACAATCGTCTGAGCTGCTGTTTCGCTGTCCCCGGCCTGGATGTCTGCGACGGACCGCTCCACGAGCACGAGCCTCAGCGTCTTCGGTACGCAGCCGCCTCGCACGATGGCGGGGACGGGAGGCAGCGGGAGCGCAAGCCAAGACTTGGTGGCTTCCCGCAGGTGGGCGTGGATGATGCGGCGCTCCTCCGGCTCAAGCATCCCCAGGCGCAGACCCAGGCTCGTTGACAGCCTGAGAGGCAACAGGATCGCGCTGATGATGCGATCCTCTGCGGCGGCTTCCTCCTCCTGCGCCGAGAGCCACCTGGTCAACACCGTCGAGCGATTCGCTGTGCCTACGAGTTGGCCCAGCAGATCGCCGGCGACACGGTGAACGGCAGCGGACCCAGGTAAGGCATCGCGTGCCTTGCCGGGGTCCGCTGCACCACTGGCGCTGCGATCAGGCAGCACGGAGCTTCGAGGTGGCCGCGATGAGTGCGGTCAGCTCGGGCATCTCGGCGGCACCCTGGTCCCACAGCGAGATGGCTGCGGTGGCGATGGCCCGGGTCCGCTTCGTGAGCGACTCGAACCAGACCGTCAGGTCGTCCGGGTCGCCGGTCGCCGGCATCGGGCTCGACTCGATGGCCGCGTGCAGAGCGCCACGCAGGCGGGTGTGCATGCCGTCGTGGAACGAGGTGCGGCCGGTGAACTCGGTCTGCACGGTCGCCACGATCGACGCGAATGCCTGCGACATCTCGGTCACCAGGCTGCGGGACAGCGGCAGGCCGTTGCTCTCCAGCACCTTCACCGCCATCGACACGAGGCCGAACACGGCGGTCGCGGCATAGGAGTTCGGGTTGAGGTCGGAGGCCGGGCCGGCCGTCTCCTCGAAGGGCTTGTCCTCGCGGAGCAGTGCGTTCGTCATGGTATCGGTTCCTTCTCTGTCGGGGGTACGGGTCTCATGCAGGACATGCGCGGTGATGTCGGCGATCCCGGGGAAGTCGATGACGACCTCGTTGACGTCGCGTTCCACGTCGTCCAGGTTCTCCGGGAGCACAGCGGCGTCCGGGTCGGCCGCAGCCAACTCGGGGTCGGTCTCCACGTCGATCACGTCGTCGTCGATCACGACCTTCGGGGCTGCCGGCACTCCGGCGTAGGCGTCGGCGAGGGCATTGAGGTGCTCGTCGTCGGCGAACGGATCGACCTCAGCAGGTCCGGCCCTCAGCTTCTCCATCGAGGCGAGGAAGCTGACCGAATCCAGCTCGGAGATGACCCGCACCGGCAGTTGCTCCGCAGTCGGCAGACCTTCCAGGCGAGCCACCAGTCCCGCAGCCGCAGCAGCCGGGCAGGTAGACACCAGCGGGCACCATCCGCACAGCGGCGACGTGACGCACGGGAAGGCTGCCTCCTCGGTGTACGTGTTGAGCTGCTCCCACGACTTCACGAACCGGCGCGACACCTCGGCGAGCTTCGCTCTCGGGGCAGCGACCTTACGCTCCTTCGAGAACTTCGTCTTCGTGTAGTAGACCGACGCGGTGAAATGCGATGTCGGCAGATCCAGCTTCTTCGCCAGCGCCACGACGTAGAGCCGCAACTGATCATCGTGCGGATGGGCCTGCCCGCGAGGAGCCCACTTCGGCTTCCCGGTGTTGTGCGTCGGCACCAGTTCCCGGCCGCACAGGTACAGCGAGTTCGGGGCGTCGACCATGATGCACTGCGTCGCAACGGATGCGACCGGTCGGACCTGCACGATGCGCCGGAAGTGGACGTCGGTTCCGGGGATCGAATCCTCATCAGCAGGCCCATCGACCTCCGCATCGACACCATGCAGCGGCCAGATCCAGTTGGCGGAGAACAACATCGCGAATCCACCGGGCAGGTCGCCGGATGACGCGGTGCCGCCCAGGGACCGGACCAGCTCGACCATCACGTCGATGACGTCGCCGTGCCGACTGAGCAGTGATGCCGTGTGCGTCTTGGAATCCCACTCCCCGTCGGTGTCCATGACTCCATCGATCACCGCCAGTCGCTGACCAGCAGAGGCCCGCAGGTACCGCTGAACGGTGTCCGCGGTGATCCCGCTCGTCCCGGACAGCGCCAGGCTCCGTCCGAACTTCCACGGGTCGATGGGCAGATCGGCTTCGGGCAGCTCCACCGGGTCGCAGTTGTCGATGACCAGCGAACCGGCCTCCGGGTTGCTGGTCATCTCCCAGAACAGGCGGCGCAGCTCGTCGGCGTTGACGGTCCTGTCCGACACGCGCTGTCCGTCGACCTGATGACCGATCTGCCACAGATGCACGTTGTCGCAGACGATGCGGGCGCCGTCGGACAGCACGACCTCGTAGCAGGGCCGGTTGTAGACCTGCGACTTACCGATGACCGTCGTCGGATCACCGAGCGTTCCCAGGATCTGCTCCCCCACCTGAATGTCGCCCATCGTCGTCCAGCCGGTCGGGGTCGGCAGTGGGGTCGCAACGTCCAGCCCCTTGTAGTCCACGACCCGCAGCCGGTGCTCACCGGAGCGCGAGATGACGTTGTCGACCCGGTCGATGAAGCCCGCGAACGGCACACCTTCGACCTCGACGCTGTCGAGCTTGACCTCCATGCCGAACGGCTCGATGGTCGTCGGATCTTCGATGGTGAACAGACCGGACCAGCACTCGGTGATCAGGCGCACCCATTCCGGGGCACGGGGCGGCTCGATTCCGGGCCATCTGCCACGGGAGGTGTCGGCGCGAGGGGCAGCGAACTTCGCCAGCTGCGAGATCGTCAGATCCGCTGCGGTGGAAGGGGTCCGGGCCTCGGAAGGCAGAGCGAACAGGTTCTCCATCACGGCGTGCGCGTGCGTGCCCAGCGGCGCGGGGGCGAACGGATCTTCCGCACCGGAGATCATCTTCTCGACTGCCCAGCGTGCCGGGCAGCCTTCCATCGACTTCGCAGTCGAGGGCGAGAGTCGCTCCCGCGCGATGCGCTTCACGGTTGCCGGATTCTCGATGACGAGGCGGTCACGGTCCCAGGCGATCGGCAGGGTGATGACCTGCTGCGCGTTGTGTTCTCCCATGTCAGAGGTATGCGGCTGATCCGTTCCAGGGTGCGCACTCATCGCGGTCCACCCACACCGCGTTCGGCCCGCCAGGCATCCCGCAGACCCTTGATCTCCGCCGGCACCGATAGCTTCACCAGACGACCGGCACGGTTGGTGCGGAAGGCCGGGAACACCCATTCGGCGCGGAAGGACCGGAACTTGCTCTGGCCCTGATCGACGCACGTCACCGACTGGTCGGGACCGACACCGAACACCTTGAACACCGAGCGGTCGCCTTCGACCCGGATGAGGTCGCCGACCTTCAGTCCGAAGGACTCCAGGAACGCGGTGTCCTGCTCGGCCTTCTGCTCGGCCGCTTCCTTCACGGCACGCTGCGCGAGTACCCGTTTCGTGATCGCCACGGCTCAGTCCCCCGCTGGTCCGGCGTGGGGCGGGACGGGACTGGGGACGGCTCGAGCACGCGAGATCTGCATGCCGGGTACATGCGCGGTGCCCAGTGTCGCCCCGGAGCGTCTGGGTCAGGTCGGACGGGTTCAGGCTGGGGTACGACAGAGCCGCCGAGACGCACCGAGCATCTCGGCGGCTCTGTTGGAGCTGCTCAGCTCAGAAGGTGTTGCCGGAGGCTCCGACCAGGAAAGTAGGGCAGCTCTTGTCGTACAGACTGACGGAGAAGCCCGACTTGGATCCCGGCGCCAGCTCGTCCTTGTCGGCGAAGTTGATCGTGTCGACGAACAGCAGGTTTCCGTCGCCATCGAAGCAGCCGGTCGCGATCCTGATGGGGCCGCCGATCTTCTCCGAGCTCGGGTTGCTCACCTGACCGACCAGGTCGGTTCCGACGGCGTTGATGGTGGTGACCGGGATGTCGATGTAGTACCCCGCGTTGCTGGAGGACTCCACGCTGATCTCCACCTTCGACTTGGAGTTCGTCTCGCCGCCGCTGAAGTACACGTAGCCCATCGCGATCTCACCCGGCCGGACAACGGACGGGCTCACGCCCTGATCCGAGCCGGCTCCTACGAGCTTGCCGTCGTTCGATGCGGTTGCCGTCATCTTCAGGTCGAACACTGTCTCGTCCGTGTTGTTGCGGAGGATCACGGGGACCATCCCGGAGCCGTCTCCGAGTCCACCTTCCGTGAACGCGGCCTGTGCGACGACGGACACCTCACCGGGGGTGCCGGCGGACAGCTTCGGCTTGGCGGTGCCGGCCAGCGATGTCCCGGGGGCGCTCTCCTGAGTGGGTGCCTGCGTCGACGTCTCAGCCGGGGGCGCCGCGGCGGCCGTCACGGTCACGGTGCGGTCCTTCGTCACGGTGCTCATCACGGTGCTGGTCACCTTGCTGGTGACGGTGCTCTTGTTCGTGGTCGCGGCCTTGCTGGTCACGGTGATGGTGCGGTCCTTCGCCGGCGCCGGAGTTCCGGTGGCTGCCTGGGTGCTGATGACGGTGACCGTCGCGGGCGGCACAGCGGAACCGGACGTGGTGCCGCAGCCGCTGAGCGCGATCGATGCAGCGAGTGCGCCGACGGTGAGCAGGACGGGTCGTCTCATGTGGTGTTGCCTCCCCTGGAGCCGGCATCGACGCAGGGTCTGCGATCAGTGCCGGCAGCGTGTCCTGCGCCTCCCCGGGTCAGGACTTCTCCGGATCCTACGACGGGCGACCGACGGCGGTGCAGGAACCGGCGAGCGGTCCAAGCTCGAGACCCCTGTCCCGAGTGATCGAGACATCGGGACATCGGGACATCCGGGACGGTGCTGGGATCGACTCCCGTGCGGCCTGCCCGGTCCTGTCGCAGCCCGCCGGTACCGTCCACCGCATGGCCAACACCCGATGGTTCACCCGCTTCGACGGCGACCCGATCAAACGGATCGCGTTCGGGACACAGGAGCGCGCCCAGAAGTTCGCCGACGCGACACCCGGCTGGTTGGTCATCTCCGATGCGGACCCCGACTGGAAGCCGATGGTCGGCTCCTATGACGGCCCGGCGCAGTTCGCTCCGCCCACCAGCTGAACCGTCATCCGGCGCTGATCCTCATCCGGCGTTGATCTTCACGCGGCTGACGGGGATTCCGGCCTCCGAAGCGGTGCCGGCGCAGTGCTCCGCCCGGCGGGACTCGCCCTCGGCCTCGAAGATCACGCACATGTCCGCGCCTGCATTCACCATCTCGAGGTTCGAGTCGGCGCCCGCTGTGGCCCCACGCTCCGCCCACTGCGCGGGGTGAGCTTCCACCGGCAGACCCCACTCCGACCAGATCTCCGCGGCGATCAGGTCTGGGCCCGGCGCTGAGCCGTGCACGAGGATCGCATCGTCCGGCGTTCCGTACCGCTGCCACATGCGACCCAGCATGTCGGAGATCACCGCCCGGTCGTCGAAGGTCTCACTGCCGCACAACAGGATTCGTACTTGCTCCACCGGGGTGGCCCCTTTCGTCGTCCGTCATCGAGGTGACGACGTCGATGCATTCCTACCGTCGTCGGTCGGATCCGGTGGCGGGTTCGATCGGAGCCCGCGACCGGTGGTGCGGCCTCGCCTGGACCACATGAGCACCAGGCCGGCCAGCGCGAGCAGCGAGCAGGCGAACAGGATGAGTGCCGGGATCGGCACACCGGCATCCATCAGGACCAGCCCCTGTGATGCGGACCAGAAGATCGAGCCGCCGAACACGAAGGTCAGTGCGATCCGCAGTCGTTGGGCGAGCAGGTCGGCGTCGTTCATCGGGGAACCTCCAGTGTCGGGACTGCGGTCAAGGGGCGGAACAGGTCGCGGTGGCTCCATGCGCGGCGAGGCGGCGCCGGTGGACTCCCGACCCGCCATCAGGTACCGGTCCTGGTCGTACCGTCAGGTGCGTACCGATCCGTAATCGTCTGCGGGGTTGACAGCAGTTGCCGAGAAGGCAGCCTATGACTCTCTTTAGTGCGCTATGGTGGTCGTATGAACCTTGCTGAATGGGCCGAGTCCCAGGGCATTGCCCGGGTGACCGCCTACCGGTGGTTCCGGGACGGGAAGTTGCCGGTGAAGGCCCGCAAGGTCGGTGGCCTGATCCTCATCGACGAAGGCGAAGTTGCTGTGCCCGCTGTCGAGCAGGCGGTGGTGTACGCGCGGGTGTCCTCGGCTGATCAGCGCTCTGATCTGGACCGGCAGGTCGCCCGGGTGAGCACTTGGGCGACTGGGCAGGGACTGCCGGTGTCCAAGGTGGTCACCGAGGTCGGGTCTGCGCTGAACGGTCACCGTCGGAAGTTCCTGGCGCTGCTGGCCGACCCCGCGGTGACGACGATCGTCGTGGAGCACCGGGACCGGTTCGCCAGGTTCGGTGCGGAGTATGTGGCGGCAGCTCTGTCCGCGCAACATCGCCGGCTGCTGGTGATGGATCCCGACGAGGTCGATGACGACCTGGTGCGGGACATGACGGAGCTGCTGACGTCGATGTGTGCCCGGTTGTACGGCAAGCGTGCTGCGCAGAACCGAGCGGCCGCAGCGATAGCTGCTTCGGCCAAGCCGGCTCAGGACGACGTTTCTGTTGCCACCGCTGATGCAGAACCTGATGCAGGTGGGTTGCCGTGATCGTGGAGTGCCCCACCGTCTCCGGTGCCGCCCGAGTTGCGGAGTTGACCGGCGGCACACAGCTGCCGGCGAAGACGCAGCCGACACCTGGCGTGGTGAAACTGTCGCGCCGGGTGGACGTCGGTCATGACTTCGAACCACACCGGGCCGCGGTGGAGTCGGTGAGCCTGCTGTTCAGCCTGCTCGACAACACCAGCGGCACTGAGGTTCCGGTCGCGTCGGGCTGGTCGGTCACTGCCGCGAAGTTCGAGGTCGCATGGCCCACCGACCCGGAACGAGCCGGCCTGGTGCGGTCGCATTTCGGTGCCCGCAGGTTCGCCTACAACTGGGCCCTCGGACAGGTCAAGGCCGACATGGACGCCAGGACCGCCGATCCCTCCCACGCCAGCGTCGACTGGTCACTCGCGGCGCTGCGCAAGCACTTCAACTGCGTGAAAGGCACGGTCGCACCCTGGTGGGCGACGAACTCGAAGGAGGCGTACGCCAGCGGCATCGCCGACCTCGCCACCGCGCTGGCCAACTGGCGCACCTCCAGGGCCGGGCTCCGCAAGGGCCGCGCAGTCGGGTTCCCCCGGTTCAAGGCCAAGGCCCGAATCCGCGACTCGGTGCGGTTCACCACCGGGACCATGCGGCTGGACACCGACCGCCACCACATCACAGTCCCGGTGATCGGGTCGCTGCGGACGAAGGAGAACACCCGACGGGTCCAGCGGAAAATCGCTGCCGGGAACGCGAAGATCCTGTCGATGACCCTGTCGCAGCAGTGGGGTCGGCTGTTCGTGGCCATCAACTACGCCGTCCGGACCGCACCGATCCGGCAGGTGGCATTGCCGACCGTGCGCGCCGGCGTGGACCTGGGTCTGCGGTTCTACGCCACCATCTCCACCGTGGACACAGTGACCGGGGAAACCGGCCGCATCGTGGTCCCGAACCCGGCGCCGCTGCGGGCGAGTCTCATCGCCCGCAAGGCCGCCGGCCGTCAACTTTCCCGCCGGATCCCCGGCTCCAAGGGCTACCGGTCAGCGAAAGCCAAGCTGACCGCGATGGACCGCAGAGCCGTCAACATCCGACAGGAAACATCCCACCAGCTCACCTCGATGCTGGCGGGAATATTCGGCGAGATCATCATCGAAGATCTCGACCTCGCCGCGATGAAGCGCAGCATGGGCAGGCGGGCGTTCCGCCGGTCCGTGTCCGACGCCGCTCTGGGTTCGATCAGGCCGCAACTGGCCTACAAGACCCAGGCGACGACAGCCACCCTGACGGTCGCTGACCGCTGGTTCCCCTCCAGCCAGATCCATCACGGCTGCCCGGGAATCGACGGCGCGCGAGATGCGCAGGAACGCTGCCGCTTGATCGCACCCACCCGGCTCGCGAAGCAGTTGATCTGCCCAGCGACCCAGGAACCTGTCGACCGCGACGACAACGCGGCCGACAACCTCCGCGACTGGCCGGGTCATGCCAGTTGCAGCACAGTCAGTGCTGCGGCCCCGCACGTCAGCAGTTTCGCCAGTGGTGGCGAAGACGTCGGGCTCGTTCTGCATCCAGTGCAGGACGAGCGAGTGGACGTAAGACCATCGACTTCGGTCGAGGCCGTCCGCGGTGAGGCCGGAACACGAACCCCGCAAGGGGACGCATCCGGATGATCACTCAAGATCACTCAGATGCAACGGCAGCAGGTCCGGAGCAGACTCCGCTGGGGCCCGGCCGGGTCCGTGAAGGGTGATCCCATGATCGATTTTCAGAACGGCAGTTTCGTCAAGCTCCGTCAGGTGAACCCGCAGGACGGGACCGAGATGGTGGCCGAGCTGCTCGTCGACGGCGAAGGCGTCTACCACGCGTTCAAGACGGTGCGAGACATGGTGATCTTCACGAATCGGCGGATCATCGCGGTGAACGTGCAGGGGCTCACCGGCCGGAAGCGGGACTACTCCACGCTGCCGTACTCGAAGGTCCAGGCGTTCTCGATCGAGACGGCCGGGCATTTCGACCTCGACGCTGAGCTGGAGTTGTGGTTCTCCGGGTTGGGCAAGGTGCGGTTCGAGTTCACCGGCGGAGCACCGGTCAAGCAGATCAACCAGATGCTGTCGGCGCACATCCTCTGAGCAGAGCGCGCCCGGCTGTCTGATCAGGACGCCATGCCGGCCAACGCGAACTCGATGGCCTGCCGTGGGGTCATACCGCTGGCCCGGCAGCCGGCCGCCTGGTCCGCATCGAACTGCTGCGCGGTCCACTGGAATGTCTCCCCCGAGTCGAAACCGTGACTGATCCACGGTTCCGCGAGATCTGGCCGATACATGCCAACCTGCAACCACCGCTCGACGTCGCTGGGTGACTGCTGGAGCGCCTCCCATCGCTCGGCCACGCGGGCCCGTGTGATGCCGACCTCCACCCACGCGTTCGCACTCTTGCTGTCGTGGGTCTCGTGCCATTCGAGGGCCATCTCCATGCCGTCATCGGCCCACTCCTGGGCGTCGTCACCGTTCAGTCCGGCATCACGCCAGCGGGCGGCAGACGAGGCGGTGTACTTCTCGGAGAGGAACCCCGCAGCGGTTTCCGGGGTGAAGCCCTCTCCGCGGAACTGCGCGGCGACATACGGCTTCGGGGCGCCGTGATGGATCCACTGGTTGGCCTCGGCCGGGTCGATCTTGTGCAGGATCCACTGCTTCGCGGTCTGCGGGGTGAAGTTCGCGTCAATGAACGACTTCGCCGTGTCGGGATCGGACGGGATGGCCTTCCACTGCTTCGCCTGGCTGAGCGGCACCTGGAGCTTCTGCCACTGGTCGGCCTCGCCGCGGTCGATGCCAGCGGCGGTCCACTCGTAGTACGGATCCACCGGACTCGAGGAGTCCCAGGGGTCGTAGTCCATCAGCGGCGACAGGCTCACCTTCGCTTCCGGTCGCTGCGTCTGGGCGAACTGGCCGCCGGTCGGAACGCCTGCCTGAACTCGCGTCGGGGTGCTCATGCCGACTACATGCGCGGGGGCCTACCGAGACCCAGCGCAGGGTCGTACCACCCGCGGCCGAGGGGTCAGCAACCGGACTTGGCCTTGGCGGCGGCGACGTCGGACTTCGCCTTCGCCAGCACCGTCTTGCTCTGCTCCTTGGCGGCTGCGTACGCGCTGACCCATGCCTGTAGCTTCCTGTCCACCGTGGCCAGAGCCGCATCGACGTCGACGTCGCTCGGTGCATTGTTCGAGGTGTAGCCGTTCGCCGCAGAGACTGCGTCCTCGAGAGCAGTCCGGTCTGCCTTGATCGTGGCTATCCGGTCCTTCAAACCCTGTGAGCTGCCGCCACTTTCCGCGTCGAGAATGTTCTGACGGTCGGTGACCAGACTCTCCAGGTAGAAGTCCAGGTTGATCGCGTCGAAGCAGACGGAGTCGCTGCCCTTGCCGTCGGCCGACAGGTCGGAGGTCAGCGTGTCGAGGTTCGTCTGGAGCTCGGCGGCGTCGGAGGTGAGCGTGTCGAGGGAGCCGCTGAGGTTGCTTAGGTCGTTGTCCACACTGCCGGTGTCGTAGGAGGCGTTGCCGACGTCGTACGCCAGGGTGTTCGCGGCTGTGTCGACGGCCAACTGCAACCGACGCTCCCCGGCGGCATGGGCGTTGGCGCTCTGCTGGGCGGCCTGCGACTCTGCTGCATCCTGGGCACCGCTTGCGGCTGCGTCCTGAACCGTCTCCACCATCGTGTTGTAGTCATCGGTGCCGCCAGGGATCAGCTGATTCGTCGTGAGCTTGCCGTCTGACCTCGGGTAGGACAGCTTCAGCGCGTCATCGGTGATCGTGCCCGTCATTGTCAGACTGCCGCCCAGATCCAGTGCCACACGCAACGTGATCTGGCCACCGCTGACGAAGCCTGTGACCGTCGCGTGCATGGGCTTCACGGACGTCTGGTCGGCGGAGAGGCTGGTCTCGTCGTAGGTGCCGGTCAGATTGCCGTCGGAATCCTGGGTCCACTGGATGTGGATGGCCAAGGTCGGCCCACCCGCAACCCATCCGCCGGTCAGGTTCACCCCGTAACCATCGGAGTACGTCACCTTCTCCGTCGCAGGCGGCGGGTCCTCGGAGGGGAGGAGTTCAGTCTCCGGCCCATCGCCGGTGTTCTCGGCAGGCGGGATTGACGCTGCGTCGGTGACGTCACCTGTGTCCACTGAAGAAGTCGTGCTGATCGTCTGCGGTGCGCTACTCCGGGTTGCTGCCGATCCATCTGTCGAGGGTCCAGATGTCGACGGACCGCTGGTCTGCTGGACCGCTGCGCTGCATGAGGCCATCAGCACGCCGACGACCAAGACAACGAGAGTGGCGACATGCCGCGGCGGACGCATGACGCGGAGCATAAGGCGGCGGCGCGAGTGGCCGCTGCCCGATACTGACGTTGCATCCAAACGTGTCTCTGTCACGGCTGGACAGGTCACCTGTCGCCACTCACCGTGTTGGTGCCGCGAGAGTAGGGCGCATACTGGAAGCCTCGCGATCAGGTGGCGTCGACGGACACCGGGTCACCGTTCTCGTCGACCGCCGCGTACATGCCGGGCACCAGCTCGCTCGGGGCGTCACTGGCGATGCCCTCCCAGATCGGCGGGTTCATCTCGTTGCCGGGATCCAGCACCGAGACCCAGTCGTCGGGGCCGGCCAGCCGGGGTTCGCTGGTGTCCAGGACGGATGAGTCGATGGTGATCGGGGATTCCTCCTGCTGGTGGGCTGCGAACTGCCCGCCGGTGGGAGTGCCGGACTGGATCCGCTTCTTATCGCTCATGCCCTGTTCATGTGCGGGAACGCAAGAACCCCTGGCGCACAGGTTGCGGGCCAGGGGTTCTCGGTGCAGCGGTGGGACCAGCTCAGCCGACGGTGATGTCGTCCACGCCGTAGTGGCAGGGGCACGGGGTGCTCTTGTGGCCGCAGCCCTCGCAGGCGAAGACGCTGACCACGTCGCCGTTGCGGTCGTAGTCGGTGGTGACGCCCATGACGCCGTCACCCTTCGGGTAGCTGGTCGTCGAGGAGGTCGTCCCGTCGGCCCGCAGGTACCGCACTGCGGGCTCCAGGCCCAGCCCGTCACGCAGGACGAGCGCCGGAGTGCCGTCGATGGCTCCGGCGTACGTTCCCGGGTCAGCCGGCTGTCCGCGGGTGATGGTCCGCTTGCCGTCGCCGGTCCCCTCGGTGGCGACCAGAGAACCGTCCCGAGGGTCGGCGTGCGCCACGGTCTTGCCTTCCGGGTACTCGACGCCCGGCTGACCACTCGCCAGACTCAGCCGGACCGAGCCGTCCGGGTGGAACTGCTGCTCGGCCGGGGTGCCGTCCGCGAGGTCGCCGGTCCGCATCTTGTGGAAGTGCCGCTCGGACAGGACCGATCCGTCCGGGCGGAAGTTCCGATCGGCCGCGGGGCCGCCGTTCAGCCCGTCACCACGCAGGGAGCCGTCCTCGTTCCGCAGCGTGATCATCGACGGGGTCGTGCCGTCCGGGTGGTAGCCGATCGCAGTGCCCAGGACACCTGCCCGGTAGTGGGTCTCGCTCTTGCAGGGGCCGTCCGGACGGTAGGTCTGGAATCCGGCAGCACCGTCCGGACCGTCGGTCACGCATCCGGTTGCTGCATCACGGATCTCGACCCGGCGGGCACCCATGTCGTCGACCGACTCGCTGATCTTGACGGGGCCGGCCGTGAGCGCGTCGGTGCTCAACTGCACCTCCGCTTCGGATCGCGTCATCGTCGAGAACTGGCCTCCGACAGGAGTTCCGGCTGGGCGGCGTGCGGCTTCGATGCTCATGTGATGTCTCCCTGGATGTCGTTGTATTCGTAGTAGGCATCGCGCAGGAACGCGACACCGTGGCGGAATGCTTCGGATCGGGCATCGTCGACGGGCCAGCTGCTCGGTGCCGGCTGGATGCCGCGGAGGATCCCGGCGATGTGGGCGGCTGCGTTGCGACGATCGGGACCGAAGACGGACAGGGGTCGCTCACCGCTGGCGAACATCGACAGCAGCACCTTGCGGTCGGGCCGGACCTGTGGTGTATCCGCCGGAGAAGGTTCCGGGGCTGCTTCCTGCGCTGCGAGGGACACCTCGGATTCGACGTGCACGGACGCGGCGAACTGGCCGCCGGTCGGTACGCCCGCTGACACTCGGCTGGCGGTCACGTCTCATCGCTCCAGTCGTAGCGATCTGCGTCGTCGTCGAACTCCGGCCACTGGCCGGTGTAGGCGGGCTGCGCCCTGACGAGATGCCAGCAGTGGTCGAGGTACGTCCGCATGATCTCGACGCCCTGTGGCTTCGTGCGGTTGATCAGCTCGGTCAACCCGAACTCGACCACGGTCCGAAGTTCGCGCGGCGCAGCATCATCTTCCGAAAGGCGCAGCTCTCTGGTGACGTCGCCGCCGACCTTGGATCGCTCCATCTCGGCAACAACTGCCGAACCCTCGCCTGCCTGAATCGGGAACGAAACCGTCGCTGAGTTCCCGTCCGGGGTGATCGTCAGCTGCGAGTCGGTCCATTCCTCGCCGAGCCCGTGCTGGACCCAGATGTCGGCAGCGACCGCCTCCCTGACGAGCTCCGGATATCGGTTGTGCAGCTCGTAGACCGAGTCGGACAGGGTGCGTTCTGCGCCGGCGATCCGCATCACGAAGTGGTTCCGCTCGAGGCTCGCCGGCCCATCACCACGGAAGCTGAAGTGGGTCGGGCTGACCCTCACTGCGTAGCGCCGGCCGTCGGATGTCTCGAGATCGAAGTTGGCGACATCACCGCCGGAGGACTCCTTCAGGCCGGTGATCCGGGTGCCGGGGAAGCTGCTGAACATCTGGTGGATCTGCGTGAGTTCCGGGCTCAGGGGCCCTGTTCGTTCCGACGGGTCCAGGCTGGCGATGCTGATGTCGGATTCGGGGTGCGCGGACCCCGCGAACTGGCCACCGGTGGGGACGCCGGCTCGGACACGCTGTGGCTACTCATGACCGACCCATGCGCGGGAGGTAGTTCCGGGACAACGAACGCAGATCCTCGGCCAGCTCGTACGCCTGCTGATCACCTCTGAACGTGCATTCGATGCGGCTGGCCAGGATCTCGACCTCCGCTGCGGACAGGCACTGCTGGGCACGATCCGGCGCGAGAGGATCCGGTGCCTCAGCGCGTGATGTAGGGGCGAAGCGGCCACCGGTCGGCACACCGGCGCGCTCCCGTGCAGTGCTCACTGGTCTTCCTTGTCCGCGAGGTAGTAGCGGTAGGAGCGATCCATCGCCTCGAACATGTCGACGCCGTTCGAGTCCGCCCAGTGCCGCAGGTCCGCCAGAGCATCCGACAGCGCGGCCTCGCGCATCTCCTGCACCTCAGCGGGATCGGTGTCCTCCGTCGGAATGTCGACCCAGTTCTTCATGACCCGGTCGACGGCCGCAGTGCTCCGCTGTGGCCGTGGGATCTCGTCGTCGAGTTCCGCCGCAGGACGCTTAGGAGCCGGCACGGGCAGGCTCGACGGGATCTGTTGTGCGGCAGCGCCTCGTACGTCGAGATGGATCACGTCCCAGGTATCCGGCCTGGTAGTGAACCAGTCGCTGGAGCTGTCCTCGTCGAGGTTCTCGATGTACTCGTCAGCAACCTCCCGGACGTCATCCGGCACCAAGCCTGTCTTCGGGTCTTGGATCGGGGCGCCGTCGACATCGATCAGGCCCGAGACCCAGACTTCGCCGTCCTCCTCGTCTGAGACCGTCAACTCCAGATGGCCGGCGTTCGGGTACTGGCGCAGGACGGCCATGGAGGCGAGCTTCAGGGACCGCGCGGTGATGGGCTTCGACAGGTCGTGCCGAGCTCGCCGCTCCAAGCCGAGCAGGTCGTCCTCGGCCCGGAATGCAGGATCGGACCGGGGCGGCACGATCGGGGCCTGGCCGGTCGAGGCAGCCTCGGATGTCGGGCTGGTGGGTGCGAGGTCGACCTCCGATTCCGACCGGGTGGACGCGGCGAACTGACCGCCGGCGGGAATGCCGGGCTGGACTCTGCTCTGGATGCTCATGCCGAGTCCATGCGCGGGAGGCCGCTCGGAGCCGAAACACCTGGCCGGCGACTACCGATCCGCTACTGGATCTGCGTGTCGGCCATCTTCCGGAGGTCGAGTAGCACCTCTCCATACTCGTTCTCCGAGGTGAACTCGGTCCACGCGCCGTCGTGACTCAGGTGGCACAGCAGCGTGTTGGAGACCTTGTTGAGCACCTCCGGCTCGGCGAAGATGTCGTCCTCGACGGCGATCTGCTCGTCGCCCTGATCGCGGAGGTCGGTGGCCGCGAACGTCCAGTCGTCACGCATGTGCAGCACCATCGTCGCGGCGTTCGGATACTCACTCAGGATGGTGGCGGCCGCGAGTTTCGCTGCCCGGCTCTGGGCACGATCCTCTGCGCGGGACGCCGCTGCCTGATCGGCTGTGAGCTGTTCACGTTGCGCGGCAAGGCTGGCGGCATAGGTTCCGGTCAGCGCATCTCCTCCCGGCACTGCATCCTGCTGCCCTGCCGGCGGGAAGGTCTGCGCGGCAGCGGCCCGGACATCCATTGAGAACCTGCCGTACTTGCGACCACGGAACTCGCGAGTGTCGTTGTCGTTGTTGAACTTTCGCCACGCACCGGATTCCGGCAGGGCGAAGGTGTACTCGTTCAACTCGTCCGCGAACTCTTCGTCGCCGGCCTGATCGTCGGTGGACAACACCTCGCCGTTCGCGTCGAGCACAGAGTCCGCCCACATGCTGCTGTCGCTCTGGTCGGAGGTCTCCAGGTCCAGCCATGCCGCGTCGGGAAAGCGCTCCAGCACGAGCTTCGCCACCATCTGGGCGGTCCGCAGTTCCGCCTCGTCGGTCATCTCGCCCGCCCTGACCCGCACGTCCTGAAGCTGGATGTCAGCCTCGCTGCGGCGGTCAGCCGCGAACTGGCCACCGGTCGGGACTCCGGACTGAACTCTGCTCTGGGTGCTCATGTCGACTCCATGTGCGGGAAGCCGCCGCCGGCTCCGGTGGCGCTCCTGCTGACCGTCAGCTGCCGGGCACGAAGACGTCGTCGTAGTAGATGCCGATGCGTAGACGTGGTTCGGCCAAGCCGTCGATCAGCCTGGTGCCCTTCGTGCCGACGCCCGCCCGGTCGGTCTTGCGGACCGGGGAGCCCTGCTGGAGGAGCTCCGGCAGCTGCTCCTCGAACTCCTCCATCGCCTGGCCGGCATCGTCGCGTTGCGACTTCGTGGTGTCTGCCGAGACGACGAACGCCTCCGGGGATGTCCGGTCCGGGTCGCCGATGGATTCGCCGGCCACGGTCGAGCGGTACGTGTAGCCGACGAGCTGCGCCATGCGTTTGATCTCCTCGTCGGACAGGGATCGGTTGGCGCGCAACATGATCTGGTACGGCTCCCCCGGATACACACCGTCGCGGCTCAGGTGGAAGGTCTCCCCGTCGACGTCGATCGTGTCGGGAAACGGGCTGTCGTCGTAGACCGGGCCGGAGGTCGCGTCCAGTGCCAGGTCGGCCTCCGCGTGCTGTTGGGCTGCGAACTGGCCGCCGGTCGGGATGCCTGCCGGGGTGCGGGTGGGTACTTTCACACCGACCTCATGTGCGGGGCAGCTTGAACCGGGCCGGGCTGTCAGCGCTCGTCTGGACCCGGATGACCGGAATCCCTGCACGCTCGGCGATGTCGGAGCAGTGGGTGGTGCCGCGGTTGGGCTGCTCGTCGAAGAACGCAACGCACAGGTCGGCCCCGAGGGCCACCATTTGGATGTTCCGTCTCGGTCCCGCTGACCGGCCGTAGCGGTTCCAATCGGCCCGATGAGCTTCCTGCCGCAGACCCCAGGTCTGCCACGCCTCGGCAGCCAGCAGGTCCGCACCGCCGGCGCCGCCGTGGACGAGCACGGTGTCCTCGTAGGAACCGCAGCGCACCAGGGCGAGGTTCAGCAGCTCCTCCACGATGCCCCGGTCGGTGAGGTATCTGGAGCCGGTCACGAGGATCCGCTGGACCCGGGTGCCGGCCGGGCGCGGGATGGTTCGATTGGAAGCGCTCATGCCGGAGGTATGCGGTGCCGGCGGTTCAGCCATGCCGGTCACAGACTCTGCCGCCTCAGACTCTGCCGTCACAGTCCCTCACGCTTGCGCTTGGCCTCGATCTTCACCGCGAGCTCGGCGCGGACGTCCTCGGTGCTTTTGCCGTGCTTGGCGGCGACCGCTTCGACGACCTGGTCGAGCCCGACTCTCTGATCGGCTGTCGGCGGCCGGTAGAAGTGCTGGTCGACGTACCACATGACGGCTGACCGCTCGGTCTTGAACGCCTCGTGGCTGTCGCGGTCGTGCTCGCCGTAGACCTGCTTGCCGTCGGGACCACGGTGCCAGCTGACGGCGCCGTGTTCGACCCAGCGGACGATGAACGGGGAACCGTCAGGCGTCAGCCCCTTCGCGATCCGGTCGGCGGCAGCCTGGGCCTTCTTGTCGGCCCTATCCTGGCTGGCCTTTTCGCGTTCGTCGTCTCCTGGCGCCTTGATGCGGGAGGTGAGGTGATCGCCGACGGGTGCGGACGGGTAGCACTGGGTGCAGGCTCGCCAGCCGGCGTCGGAGACGATCTTCTCCTCCTCGGCGCCCGAGTAGTCGGTCAGCCAGGCGAAGCTGGTGGCCTGGACTCCGCGGTTGCAGGTGCTGCATCCCATCGACGAGTGGACGTGGCCGTCGGCGTTGGTGACGACGAACGCGCGGTTCCATCCGCCGCGGCGGTCGAACTCGCTGTCGAGGGGCAGCTGCTCGGCCGTGACGCGCTCGATCTCGGCGTCCGCGACGGCGAGCGCGTCCAGGGCCCGCTGCGCCTGTGCGGTACGGGGATCGCTCTGCTGGGCAACTTCCTGGGCCTGCTGGAGTGCTTCGTCATTGCTCATCCGCCAGCCCATGCCATAGCCGAACTTCTGGCGATCACCGGCAGCGATGTGTATGTCGTCCAGCACCCGCCCCCGCCGCGCCCGGGCTCGCATCTCCTGCCCGTACAGGACGGCGAGCTTCGCATCGATGTCCGGCTCGCTCTGACTCTGGAGGGACAGCGCGTACAGCTCGGCAGCCGACAGACCTGCCGCGTCGGATCCGAGACTGATGTCGGACTCGTGGTGTGCGGAGGCAGCGAACTGGCCACCGGTGGGAATGCCGGCACGAACACGGGAAGGGGAGCTCATGCCCGAGACATGCGCGGGACCGGTCCGCTACCCCGCGCACATCACCTGCGACGGCATCGTCCGAGCAAACGGAGCCCCGATGCAACTGGCCCTGAACATTCTGATCTTCGTGCTGCTCGTCCTGATCATCGACGACGTCGTAGTCATCGCCCGGATGTTGCGGAGACGCCGGTAGCACCACGCATGTCCTGGGCATGAGCCTCTGCCGATGGTCCACCGACGACTACCACTGCGACGTCTACATCTACGACTCCGACGACGGGGTCACCATCCATGTCGCCGGCAGCCGGTACATCTTCACCGAGCCCTTCCCGCCAGAAGTGCCGCTGTCCAGGGCAATCTCGGCGCAGCTCATGGAAGCCTGGATGGCCAGGCAGGTGGTGATCTCCCGCATGATCGACGAGATGACCACCGAGCCGATCGGGTTGCCCCACGACGGCGTGACCCTGATCGCCGAGACACCTGGTGAAGCCGCGCAGGTTCTCCGCGACCTCGTGACCGAGGGCTACCGGGTGCCCATCTGGGTCATCGACGCCCTCAACGAGGAGCAGACCGAGCTGGACGTGGCCGCACGCGCTGACGTCGTCCAGCCGCTCCCCGACGCCCACGGGCCGACCTGCGAGTCAGAAGCCTCCTGCGTCTGTTCGGTGGGTGCGCGATGAGCAACGCCTGGCTCACCGAGGGAGCCCGCAAGGTCCGGGCTCGCCGCGATGCGTTGCCACTGGCCGCCCGCCCGGTCATCACGGTTCCTGGCCAACGGCAGCCGCTGATCACCACCCTCGCCGATGTTGATCGCGCCGCAGTTGAGCTCGACGCCGGCACGCGCGAAGAAGCGTCCGTCTCCATGACGATGTTCGAGGTGTACGAGGGCGACAGCGACTACCTGCTGCTCGTCACCAGCGACCGGAGCTTGGCGCGGGAGACCGCGGAACCCGGCGACCGGATCATCACCGTCGACTGGTCCCGGTCGAAGAAGGGGGATGGTTGCCGAGCAGCCGGATGAATCCGGACAAGCGGCGCACCTCCGGCATCGCGGTTTCGAGGGCCAGAGCCTGTGTCAGACTGCCCTGGCATCGTCGGGGGCTGACGCGACGAACACCGCAACCTTCGGGGTGACCGAAAGTGTGATTGTCATCGTCAGGTATTCAGTCGCGAATCCGCGTGACAGACGAGTTGCAGAACAGTCTCCCTATTAACGGCATCCGCCGGTAGGGGTGACGAGTCGGCCGGGGTGATTGATTTCGACTGGGGCAGTAGCGGGACGCCGGGGGTCGGCGTCCTCCAGGGGAGAGGATCTCAGCACCATGAAGAAGATCATGGGTGGGTTGGCTGCCGCGGCAGTCCTGTTCACCGCCGCGTGTGGGAGCACCACCGCAACACCGACCACGCAGACCGTGACCAGCATGGGCACGGTCACGGCATCGGTGACCAAACAGGTGACCGAGCAGGTCACCAACACGGAGACTGTCTCGGAGACGTTGACCGAGACGGCCACCAAGACAGTCGCAAAGCCTGTCCCGACCACCGTCGTCAAGACCGAGGTGAAGACCGTCCCACAGACTGTTCAGGTGACCGTCACGGCCGAGCCCGCGGGAACCTCGGTGCCCAACGGGGACTACCTCGTTGGGAAGGACATCGAGCCCGGGACGTACCAGTGCAAGGACGCGACCGATCGGTTGTACTGGGAGGCCGACGATGCCAGCGGCGAGATCCTGGACAACGATCTCGGATCCATCGCCCGGTTCACCTCCGAGGCGTACACGATCAAGCTCTCCGGCTGTGCCGGCGACTGGAAGAGGGCCGGCTGATGAAGCGCACCATCCTGATTGTTGTTGCGGCAGCGCTCGTTCTCACCGGGTGCAGTACGCCGACCAGTACCACCAGCACGGTCACGGCAACCGCCACAACGGTGACCACCGCCCCGGCGAAGACGGTCACGAAGACGGTGATGAAGACAAAGACCGACACAACCACCGTGACCAGCACGGAAACAACGGTGCCCGCCGTTTGCGTCGAGGCATTGGAAGAAGCCGACAAGCTGTCCGCGATCAGCATCGAAATGGCGACGGCAGCCAGCTCGTTCTTGGGTGTCCTCGGTGAATACTTCGACTCGTCGTCGTACAACTTCCAGGACGCCGACGCGTTGCAGGGCGGGTTGTCTGACTATGTGGACGTGATCAAGGAGAGCACCGAGAAGGTGCAGGCCAACGACTACGGCAGCAAGAGCGGTGCATGTCGCCGGGCCGGTAACTGACTCAACAACCGGCGCGCCCCGTTCCGGAACCCAACACTTCGACCGCCGAACCCGACGCCCCTGAGCCACCTGCCACTGAAACCCACCGGCCGCGTGAGGTATCTCAGATGTCCGGCTGGGTGCGATCGGTCATCGTGGACACTATCCGGTCCCGCAGGGCGCGGCTCTTGTCGCCCAGTAGCTCCAGTGCCCGCTTGCGGTTCCCTCCGCTGCTGCCGTCAAACAGGATGAAGAACAACGCGATCCCCATCCACATCATGTCCATGGCGATCTCGTTGCCGCGCTCGGCCCGCAGGTCAAGGATCAGGTTGCCGCTGTAGATCCCCAGGACGCTCACCCACGTCCACCAGCCGGCGACACCCATCGTCTGGAAGTCCTGCCGCAGTGCCGCTTTCAGGCCGTAGCCGCACGCGAGGAACTGGCAGGCGACCGGGATGATGACCAGCAGCGACCACGCCGAATGGGACACCGACAGCACCTGGAGCACCCGCACAGCCGACAGCACGGTGATGACCAGGAAGATCACCACGTTGACGTTGCGGTTGCCGATCATCGGCCGACCCTCACGTTCTCGCGGCGGGCGCATCTGAGGGTGGTGTTCACACCTGCCATGACAACGCATCGACGCGCGTTCGATGGCGGGTTCGGCCGCGAGGTGCCCACCGGTCTCCCGCGCATGGGTCAGGCATGACCACCAATCGTGTGCGAGCCGGTGTTCCGTCCGGCGGCCAGTTCTCCCCGCTCGTGCGTGCCGAAGGGCTCGTGGCACTCGAAGCCCACGGGGCGCAGCTGCGGGGAGAAGGAAGTCCGAGCCTGGATCCCGAGACTCCCGAAGGTCGCCAGGCCCGCCGACGAGCCGGCTGCGCGGGTTCCGCTCGACAACCCCACGGCTGGGTCACTGGCTCCAGCAGGTGGGGAAAGCCCTACGAGGAGTGCAAGACCTGCGGTGTGACCAGGACCGAGCAGGACCGACTCGTCAAACGCGGCGAGGAGTACTCGTGAACCCGGGCGAGGAGTTGGGCGCCGGGACGCTCAACGACCTGCTCGCACGCTGCGGCGGCTCCACCCACTCCGGCACCTCCCGGTAGTTGCGGTCACCCTTCCCGCGCATGGAGCAGTCATGAACACCCACACCCGAGTGCACGCCGGCATCCCCACCGGTGGGCAGTTCGCTGCGTCCGCCCGTTCGGAGGCAGAGGTCAGCCTCGACTGCGATCCCAGTGCCGGCCCCGGTGTCTCGGGCCCGGCGAGCATGCTGGTCGTGGAGCACACCGACCGCGGTCAGATCGTCCGCTACCCGGAGCCGTTGCCGGACGAGGACATCTTCACCGCGCCGACCGGCGACATCCGTGACTTCGACCCGGCGGAGCAGCAGCGACTGATGGGCATGCTGGCCGGCAGCGGATCCCGCACTCAGGGTGACCCGTTCATCGGCTCGAAGTACAGCCCGCAGTCCCGCAGCGCCGCCGAGATCGCCAAGGCTGTGCGCGCCGACTTCAAGGCAGCCCAGTCACTCCGGGCAATCCCGCCGAGCATCAAGATCCGGGTGACCAGCTCGACCTTCGCGGGCGGGCAGTCCGTGGACGTGCACGTCGAGAACATCCCTGAGCGCGACCTGACGGCCTTCCACGACGACCGCGGATACGTGCGGGAAGGCCCCACCCAGGAGGCCAACGACCTGCGGAGCGTCCTGGACCGGGTGCATCAGGCGTACCAGCGCGACGGTTCCGACACGATGAGCGACCACTGGGACGTGACCTACTACGGCAGCGTCACCTTCCACGGCGAGCGCCGGCGGGATCACGACGCACTGGAGAAGGCATCCAAGGCGGCCACCAACCCGCACACCCACGGCGCCTATGTGCGGGCAATCCAGGTCTACCGGCAGCGCGACGACGCGCGCGACCAGAGGCGACGAGCCGCCCAGGAACTGCTCGAAGACCACATGAAGACCTACGGCTGAGCTCCAGCCGACCAAACACCGAACCCAGCACCAGGAGATGACCACGATGACCACCCAGCGCGTACACGCAGGAGTCCCCACCGGCGGGCAGTTCGCCGGCCGCACCACCTCCGAAGCCGACGTCGAGCTCGAGACTCCGACCGCCGACCAGGTAATGGATGCGGGTCAGGAGCAGCGCGATCCAGGGGCACAGGTGCGTCCGCCGGCCGTCAGCAGCTCGATCAGCGAGACGATCACCAACGACTTCACCGACGAGGAGCGGGCAGCCGCGGTCGCTCGTGAGGCGGACCTGAGTGCCCGGACGGTCAAGTTGCGGCAGGCCGAGAGGGTGCTGCACGAGTTGCTCGACGGCACGGACACCAAGGGGCCCAAGCTCTCCGAGGACGAGCGGGAGAAGCTGAGGGCCACGGTGCGCCAGGTGAGCGCCATCGGCAATCGGTTCATGAGTGCCGCCGACGGGGCCCGCAAGGATCCGGCCTGCAACAACGTGTCCGGCCACGTCGCGGTCGGCGAGACGTCCGCCGGTTCGAGCTACTACCTCGACAGCACCGTCGACCGGTTCGGGCGCTCCAGCCCGCACGCCATCAGTGGGATCGACTCATCCGGCCGTCACGTCACCGCGGCGCGGAACCTGTCGGCCGCGGAGGCAGCGGAGTCGCTCGTGCGGCGCGAGGAGTCCGGGGACTGGCGCAACCTGAGCGTGCACTCCGACAGCTGCGGCTGAGAGATCCTGAGGCGCAGACGGTCAGGCCGCTCCCACGTCAGACAGCTGCGAGACGCTCCAGTGCGTCGACGACCAACTCTGCGCTGACCGGGCCGTCGGCCATGATCTGCGCGACGGCGGCGATCGCCTGCTGGTGAAGTTCCCCTCGCTGCTGCCCGTCGGTGTCGCTCATCAGCTTCGCCAGTGCCCATTCGACGCGCAGTTCCTGGTTGGCTGCCACCAGTTGCTCGACGGCCGTGGCCAGTTCGTCGATGAGCTGCGGCGCCTGCACGATCAGCTCGGCGTCGGTGTCGCTCATCCCGTAGGCGACCGTCACGTCGTCGTGGTCCAGGACGCAGCCGTTTTCGCTCCACCAGCCTTCCCGGTTCGATCCCCGCAGTGCCTTGCGGGCGTAGCCGACAGTGCGCTGGATGGCGAAGAGATCGATCGGTGTCGTCGTCGGTGCGGTCTGGTCGGCGGTGGCTGGGGTGGTGGGCATCGAGGTGATCCTGTCTCCGGAGCGAATAGCTGACCTCCTCGATGTGCGTGGTGGCGGCGCTGGCCCCGGACCTTGGTCAGGTCTTCGTGTTCGGGGTGTGCTTGTGCGGGCCGTAGAAGCCGACATGCACGCGCGACTCCTGCGGGTCCAGGTGGAAGTAGATGCGGGGAGCCATCATCCCGCCGCCCTCGGCAATCTTCAGGTGCGCCTGCATGAAGATGCGGCCCGACTCGTCGACCTTCGTGTCGACCGGGAACAACCGTGTGCTGCGGAACTTGTCGCGGGTCCGCACCGCATCGGACTCGACCATGGCGAGCTTCTTCGGGTTCGCCGTCCAGCCGTAGGCGCTGCCGCCCTTGGAGCACCACAGGTAGAAGTCGCCAGAGAACCCGTCCCGGAGCGCCCGGGCGTACTCCCCCAGGGCTCGCAGTCCCTGCCAGGCGGTCAGCGCCCACGCACTGCCTTCCGGTGAGGTGTCCATGTCGTCGAAGTCGCGACAGGCGTCCTCGGGGATCGACAGGACGTCGCCGTAGAACTGCCGGGCTGCGTCGACTGCTTCCTGCGCACCGTTGACCTCGGTCGCCGGCTGCTCCTGAGTCTCCTCAACCACATCTGCGTGCAGCTGGTTCTCCCGCAGCTTCTGCTCGGCGGCTGCGAGTCGGCTCTGCATCGCTGCAAGGTCGGCCTGGAGTTGCCCGATCTGGAGGGCGTCGTCGAAGCGGGCGTCCGCCATCTCGGAGATCTGCTGCGACAGGTCGGAGTTCTCGTCCATCAGCTTCTCGACCTCCGCCTCGGTGAACCCGGAGCCGCCGCTGTCGTCGCCCTGGAGCGACTCGGCCGCACGTTCCCAGGTACTCGGGGGTCGGTGCACCGATGAGTGCTGTGAGGCGATCTGGGATATCTCGCGGGTGGCGTTGGCCGGGCGACTGCGGAAGCGGTGCGGGACCAGGAACCGGTGACGGAAGCGATCGGTCGGATCGTCGGGGTTCAGGTGGGTGAGGAACACTCGCAGTTGACCTTCGGAGACCCGGTAGCCGGAGCCCAGATGCTCGGCGATGACGTCCAGTGCGGCCTGGTCGGCGGTGACGATCCGGGCGATGCCGACGAGCTTGCGGGCTGACGTCGCCAGCTTGGTCGCGAGATCGCCGGCCGGTGGGGTGCCGTCCGGAAGGTCCGCGACGACCGCCATGACGGATGAGCGGGCGGGACGTAGGAGCTCCTTCACCAGGTCGGCGCCGCGATCGGCACCGACGTACCGGGACCACCTCGGAGATCTCCCCGTAGCGGGGATGCAGCCGGCGGATGAGCTGTGGCGCAGCGACGTCGATGCGTTCCACGGTGGAGCCCAGTCCGTCGACGTCGACCCATATCCACCATTTCGAGGTGGGGTCGTCGGCGTCGATCGGCCAACTGCGCACGGTCGTGGTGAACCGGGCACCCAGGTCGGTCTCCTCGATGACCCGGATCCGTAGCGCCTGGCCGTCAGTGTGCTGGCTCAGGAACGACATCTTTGTCTGCTGCTTGAACCGGCTGAGGAACGAGGCGTCCATCTCGGTGTCCTCCGGTCCGATCACCATGGCGCCGGCGGACTTGTCCTCCAGCCAGGCGATGACCTCTCTGCGGCAACGGTTCACCGTGTCGCCCATCGTGTCGACCCACATGGCACGGTAGATCAGCATGCTCGCCACCCTCCTTCGATGATCTGCACACCGATGACGCTCGTGTCGAGCACCCAGTCGGTCCGGGCCGTGCGCCGCTCCCAGTCGCGGATCGCGGTCCGCCAGCTCGCCTCGGCGACCGGTCGGGTCCAGCCGTTCATGCCGATCAGGTAGTCCTCCAGCTCCGGCGGTCCGATGAGGTCGCGGTGGAAGCCGAAGTGCTGCATGGCATGGCAGTCGGGGCACAGCGTGATGAGTCGGCGCAACGACACCGTGCCGGTGCTCTCGTCGAAGGCCCACCACTCGTGGCATTCGACGGGGTGGAACTGCCCGATGCCGCCGCAGTATTCGCAGCAGTTGCCGGCGGCCGCCATGACGGGCTTGCGCAGTCGGTCCCACTCGGTCGGAGTGAAGACGCGACGCAGGTTCAGACCCCACGCCGACTTCGGGATCGGTTGCAGCAGGACGGGTCTGCCGATCGGGGTGCGTTCCGCGGCCAGCAGCGCCAGTTCGACGTGCGCGCTCATGTCGATGCGACCCGCCATCACCGGCCGGCCTTCACCGCGGCGTAGTGACCACGGACTGCGGCGTCGATGCCTTCGACTCGTTCGGGACTCGGGTGCCAGGGCACGATGCCCCGCCAGTCCGCGTACTCGCCGAGGTACTCGACGAGCACGTCCTCGCTGATGACGGGCTTCCAGTCCTCCGACGCCTTCTTCTGGTCCTGGTCCGACAGCAGCCTGGTCAGTGCGCGGCCGGCGGCGAGGACACCCATCGAGGGGTCGGCGAGGTAGGAGATCTGGCGCCAGGTCAGCTTCGTGACGAGCTCGACGCCGTCGCAGTAGCCGAGTGCGTACTCGGAGCGCACCTCTTCGGTGTGGCGGGCGCGGGTGTTCTCCAGTTCCTGGGCCAGGTCGGCCGGCAGGTCCGGGACGCCCCGGTAGCCACTGGTGGCCTTGCTCTCCACGAGCAGCTCCAATGCCTCCTGGACGATGCCGGAGGGGCTGGTGCTGGTGGATGCGTCGAGCGCGGAGTTCCACAGCGGGTCAGGGACGGAGATCGAAGTCTTCATGGGTCAAGTATGACCCAGAGGTTGTACTACCGCAAGTAATACTCGCTGGAATGACGGCAGCCCCGGAAAGTTCGCGGGGAACTTGTCCGGGGCTGACTGCCGAGAACCTGCGATCAGGTCAGTTGAAGATGTTGCTGTCGGAGTACTGCTGCTGGCCTTCGCCGAAGAACACTGCGAAGTACGTGTTGCTGGCCGAGTGGGTGAAGGACGCCTGCCCCGCCTTGTTGGTCCGCACATTGCCGGCCGGGGTCGTACCCCACTGGCCGTAGAAGATGCCGAACTTGTAGACGCTGATGCTGGCGTTCGCGATCGGCTTGCCCTTGGCGTCCTTGAAGGTCACCTTCGCCACGTTGGTCTTGTCGGTCGTGACCACGAGGGAAGGAGTCAGTGCTCCGCCGGTCTTCTCGACATTGACTCGGACGCTCTTGGCCGAGCCGATCGCAGCGAGACCGGGCGCAGCAGGAGCGAACGAACGGTAGGTGGTGGTCTGTGTGACCCTCACCGGCACCGAGTAGAAGCCGCGGGCATCGCTGATGCGGCTGGCGTTGACGTTCACCCACCGCTTGTTCGGGGTGTCGTAGCGCTGGATGTAGAGCACGCGCGGGCCCTTGGTGCTGACCCGCCCACTGAATCGGACAGTGGATCCGGACTCGTAGATGAACGGCATGCCGATGAGGGTCAGAGTCCCTCTCACCGCGGGTGCCGGGGCACTGGCTGCGGCCTGCGTCGGGTTGGCTGCTGCGCCGGCACTGGGCGCCAGCGTCAAGGCTGTCGACAGAGCGATTGCTCCACCGAGGATGGCGACGGTCGCTCGCTGGGCGAACGTGCGGCCCTTGGTCTTGTCCATCTGGGATGGTCCCTTCGGTCTGGTGCTGTCCCTGCCGACCGGCGAGGAACTGAGCACGCGATGACGAGGGCTGAATGACCCCGTCGCAGGGACACATGCGCGGGAGGTTCGAAATCCCCGATTCAGGAGGGTTGAACGCCCAGCTCTTCCAGCTGGTAGCCGCCCGGGTACTGATCTCGGCCGTGATGGCCGGGGGTGAATGCTGACTCGGTCAGCGGCGGCCGGTGGCGGGTGATGATCTTGCGGGCACCGAGTCCCCCGTGGACTGCCGCGCGAAGCCACCGGGGCGCGCGGGACAGTCCCAGCGCCTCCAACACGGTTGGTTCGTCGGTCATCGCAGCGACCAGCGGGTCGGACAGACCCTGTAGCCGTGTCGGCAGCCGGTTGGCGAACGTCATCTGCGAAGCCGCCATCAGCTGCAAAGCAGCATCGCTCCGGCCGGCGTGCTGCCGCTCGTAGTCGACGAGGAAAGAGTCGAAGTCCGCGAACGTGTCCGGGATGTCTCGGATTGCCATGAGCTTGCCGACCCGGCCGTAGAACTGAGCTGAGGCTTCGCGCTCCACCGGCTCGATCGGTCGCCAGCCGGCCTGCTCGATCCATCTAGTCGGCTGCACGACAAACGTGGCGAGGATGTACTGGTACTGGTCGGCCGGGATGTCGTAGCGGTGATGCATCCGGTTCAGCATCGCGATGACCTGCCTGCCGCGTTCGGACTCCGTGCCGCCGTAGATCAGCTCGTACATCAGCAAGCCGGTGTCCATCGTTCGCTTGTCCGTGTGCGCCTGGATCTCGCCGGTGCGGGCCAGCAGCTCGGCGATGCCCGGGATGATGAAGCTGCGGTAGAACGCCAGGTGCAGGCCGAGCTTCATGTCCGACGGGAAGTCGATCAGCGCCATGTCCCGGTAAATCTGGTGGGCGTCGGCTGCTGGATCGAGCAGCCGGTTCCGATCCCGGACCGCGTAGCGCGAGGCGGTTCTGCTCATGATCCTGACTTCCCAGACGCCGCGGCGAAACCGTCAGCGATCGCATCGATATCCAGCGCGGTGCCGGTTTTACGCGTCCAGTCGTTCAGATCGTTGGACGCACCGTCGCGGGGTCGCCAGTTGTTCAGGTCCGAGAGCACGGACCCAGCTTCATGCATGGGGTTGGCGGACCGAGTGATCTCGGTGCTGGCGCCGTCCAGGAGTTCGACGTTGAGCAGCGCGTCGGAGATCTCCACCCGGTAACGCATGGCGGTGATCTCGGCTCGAGCCACGGGACCGAACGGTAGGTTCGCGGGCAGGACGACTCCGGGCTGGTACTCGGTGAGCGTCACCCAGAGGGGATGCAACCGGCGAGCGGCGGCCCGGGCATGCGCGTACCGGACCACCAGGCCGATCGTTGGCGACGCGATCAAGCCGAACATGATCAGCGCAGCTGCCAGAATGTTGAGGACACCACCGTCGGGCAAGATCAGATCCGGGCTGATCGCGTTGAGGACCCCGGATGTACTGGACCAGAGGCCGGCGATGATCGCGACGAGGCAGCCGGCCGTGATGGACAACAGGCCGGCTCGCGCCCAGTGGTTCGGAGCTGATGGCGCCGCACGCCAGCAAAGCCAGCCGATGTCCGCGGCACAGGCCGACGCGTAGAGCGCGAACACGACCGCGAGGACTGCCAGGGTCGTGCCTTGATTCATGAAGTTGATGCTGTACGCGGTTGGCACCTTCGGCGCCGCCCAGAACAGGCCCGTGAAGGTGGCCAGTGCGACGACAGCGACGGCGATCCGGGTATTGATCGCGCTGCGGCTGGTCACGGTGTTGCGGGACGTCACGGTGATGACCGTTGCCGAAGCACCGACCACCATCAGCCCGAGATGAAACATCAGGTATGGCAAGCTCGGGATGGGAATCATCGACCGGATTTGCTGGTCCAGGACGCGGAACAGGAACGCAACGCACATGGCCGCCGCCGCCCAGACGAGTGCCCAGTCCCCTGGGCGGTGACGAAGCAGAGCGAGCCGGAAACGGACCGTAGCGGTGATGGCGGCCAGGACGACGATCAGCCAGCCGGCGGTGATGATCATGAGAGCACGCTCGCGATCCGGGCGATGTCGGTGTCGTCGATGTTGCTGCGGGACATCAGTTGCAGGAGCATCAGCGTCGCGACCAGTTCAGCGTGCCGCTCCTGCTGGGTCAGGTACATGTGACGCCACATAACGACGGGAGTGTCTCCGGAGCTGGCGCGTGCGAGCTCGTCGACGTGGCCGAGGACGATGTGGGCGGCTTCGTGCATCAGAATCAGATCCCGCCGAGCACCGGTCTCGCCGGCCTGCACGAAGATGTAGTCGCGCTCCTCCGACGCGATGGTGACGCCGCTGGGTTCGGTCCCGCCGCCGAGATCCTTCTCGGCCAGCATGATCGGCCGGCCCCGGTACTCGGCGATGTTGGCGACGAACTGCTCGACCGACCAGGGATTGGGGATCAGCGCGCTCAGCAACCTCATGGCAGCGCGCTCGGTGCGGACGGTGCGGACTGCTCTGCGTCGTCGGGGAGAAGGTGTCACGGCGGGTTTCCTACCAAACGTGGAGGTGTAGGGCTCGGTGGGGTGTGGGGACTACAGATCTGCTGGGGGCAGCTTCTCGAGCTCGCGGATCATGTCCGCCATCTCGAGCAACTTGCTCATGCCCTGCTCGGAGATTCCCTGCGCCCGGAGGGCGACACCGCGGACTCCAGCATCACCCAGTGCGGCAACGAGTTCGGAGCTGACGTCGCCGCCGTCCCGGTCCTCGTAAAAGTAGGTGACCGGCACCCGGAACACGTCGGCCAGCGCCTTCACGAGTGCCGCTGACGGGTTGTTCCGAACTCCGAGCCGCATGTGCGAGATGTGGCTGTGGGTGGTGGAGACTCCCAGCTGCGTGACGGCCTCGGCCACCGAGGCGTTGGACCACTTGTCGCGGCCACCGGGGGTCTTGGGGACGGTCTCGAACAGTCGCTTCAGCCGCGCCGAGAACGTATCGGACAGCGGACGCGGCGCGTTCTGGTCCCCGGTCATGCTCACTCCCCCAATGCATCCACCCGAAAGGATGAAGATTTCCTACCCCTGCGCTGGTCAGGCCGCAGGCTACCGAACTTTATCTCCAGCGAGACTAGCACGAAGGGGCATGTGTCTCTGTAGTATCTGACAAGTACGCCGGATCCGCCGGCACCAACATTGGTCGGGGGATCAGTGTGAGCACCACCCAGCATCAGTACCAGCACCACCACCAACCAGCAGTTGAGCCGGCGCCAAGTATCCGACCCATCGGCATGTGCGCCGAACTGCACCGCCAGTACGGCGAGCTGCACCGCCGCTACCACCTCCTGGCAGTGGGCGTCGCCTACAACATCGTCCGCAACCATGACGCGGCCCAGGATGCCGCATCCGAGGCGTTCCTGAAGGTCTACCGGTACGCGGCAGCAGGAGGGACGGTCGCCGACTTCCCGGCGCTGCTGGCCACCACTGTCCGCCGGTGTGCGCTCGACACCGTTCGCGCAGCCCATTTCCACATGCCCATCGACCTGGCCGTCGACATCGCTTCCAGCGGCGGGGACGTCGCCGACCGGGTCGTGCAGCACGACGCGCTCCGTCACGCCCTCATCCGGTTGTCCGACCGGAGCCGGGAAGCTCTCGTGCTTTCCGACGCCTACGGCTACACGACCGCCGAGGTCGCCGCCCACATCGGCTGCGGAGTCAACGCCGCCGCCCAGGTCATCTCGCGGGCCCGCAGGCTGGTCAGATCCCTGCTGGTGTCCGAACACAGCGCCGTTCGAGCCATCAACTCAGCTCCTGGATGCCGTGACCGAACGACCGGCTCCACGAGCACCAGCTGCGGCACCGGCGGCCGTCATCTACGTGTTGTCAGCTGACATCTCGCCCACGACGCATCACGCTTCCGGTCGGCTCGGGCTCGCGCCTGGTCGACCGGGGTCGGGGGGAAAGTCCGGCACCGGGATCAGCACATGGTCTCGGTGCCGGATACCGGCCGGCAGGAACACCCCTACGGCCGTGGAGCAGGTCAGGTGATGCCGCCGCGCGCAACGTTCGACGGATCGATCGTGCTCAGCGCAACCCAGCCCTTCTCCGTCGGCAGACTGATCGGGGCGAGGGTGAACAGCCGCGCCAGTTCCCGCTGGATCCGGACCGCTGACAGCTGCCACCGCTCCCGTTCCGACTCCTCCAGCCCGATGGTTCTGCTCATGTACGGCGCGACCGGATCGAGTCGGCGCATCGCAGCGAACATCGCCTCGGCGATCATCAGGGCCGCGTCGCCGGAATCGTCGAGGACCGCGACCTCCAGAGCCGACTGATCCAGCTCCTCGTGACCTTCCAGGACATGGTGAGACCTGCTGAGCGCGAACGAGTCCGGTGGGAACATGCGCACCTCGAGATTTCCGTCCCGGGTGGCCGGACTCCACGACACCTTCACGGTCGCCTTCGATGGCATCCGGAAGAACAGCTGAGGGCTGAGCTCCAGACCGGAGCCCAAGTCGATCAGCTCGAGTTCCGGCACTTCCTCCCGCACGATCTCCCACAGCTCCAAGCAGGACACCGGCGGTTCATCCTCAGCGCCGTACGGATCCGCCGGCACCAGCTCATCGAGCAGTGCGTCGAACACACCTGCGGCATCGCCGTCGTCCAGGTCGCAGTTGGGCTGCAACATCCCGAGCAGGGCCGCACCCGACACCATCGTCGGCGGCACCTCCCGGCATGGTGCCTCGAGCTTCTCCCCGCCGACCTCGTCGGGCCACACCCACAGCGTCGCGTAGTTGTGGCGGACCATGAAGGCGAACGGGTCGCCGTCGATCCGGCCGGTCGCCAGCGTGGGGTTCACACCCCAGCCGATGATGCCGCCATCCAGGTGCCGGTCGAACACGACATCCGGATGGGCAGCCTCGATCAGTCGGACCCGGTCGTCGGCCCGCGGGAACAGCTCCCCGTCCGCATGGCCGCTGAGCATCTCCAGCATGCGGCGCGCGCCGTCATCCCTTGCGGTACTCACGGTTGGGTGCTCACAGGTCGGCTCTCCAGGCAGCTTCGATGACCCCGACGATCGGGGCTCGCTGACCTGGACATGCGCGGTGCGGGAACAGCTCCCCTGACGGGCTCAGGTCAGAGCTCCTCGGTTGTCTGCTTCAGTGCGGCCTGCTTCGTGCCGCACGGCGTGCCGTCTTCTCGACGTGCAGCTTCCGCCGCATGGCCGCATGGTCCGGGCCGCAGGACATCTTCGGTCCGCCGCCGGCCAGGTCGCCGATCGCAGCGAAGTCCGCGTCAAGCAGCCCGACTGCCGGATCGATCCGGTACAGCGAGAAGGACGGGTAGTGCCGCCTGGACAGGTAGTCGGCGTCGACGTCGGTGATCTCGTCGTCGATCCAGACGAACCTGCGTCCCGACATCGCAGCGGCGATCGTCTCGGACTTCCGGTGGATGTCGCGGCCGTCATCGAGTGCGGGCACCGGTCTCGCCGGCTCCGCGCCGAAGGTGATGACCGGCAGTTGCGGCAAACCGATCTTCGGTCCGATCCAGGTGTTGGCCTCCTGCTGCCAGGTGGTGGCCCACATCAGCTCGAACTGCTCGGACAGTGCTGCCAGTGCGGGACCGTGGGCGGGGTTCAGCCACACCCGGTAGGTGATCGCCTCGTTCGCCCGGTACCGGTGGGTGCGGTAGCCGGCCGGACGCAGGGTCGGGGTGGCGCGGAACGGGTTCAGTGGCCCGTCCACGTCGATCAGCAAGGCTGGCTTCGGCAATGCGTGCTCCTGGTGCTCTCGAGTGCTGGGTCGCGGGGCTGTTCAGACGGGGCTGGTGCGCGGGGTCAGTCGAGCCACCACTCGACTCCGTGGCGGCCGCGGGTGTCCGGGACGCGCGGCTCGGCCCCATCGATGAGGTCGTCGAAGTGGTCGCGGGAGTCGCCATCCGGTGCGCCGTCGATACGGGCGCCGCGCAGGTCGGACATGGCCCGGCGGAGCTGCGTGCGCTGCCGACCGTTCCAGAGCCGCAGCCCCCACTTGTGGCTGATGCTGCTGGACAGGACGCGAGCCGGGACGTACCGGGAGCACCTGGTGACCCGGTACCTGCTGGGAGCCGCCTCCCGCAGACGCCGGTACTCGGCGTAGGAGTCGGGCAGGTCGCAGTCGCCTGCCGTGTGGTCGTGGCGCTCGTAGCTCTCGGCGGAGTACGCGCGGACGTAGTAGGGATCGGTGTTGCGGGAACGGGACATGGTGGCCTCCGGGTGGGGCCCACCCCTCGCGGGTGGACATCTACCAGCCGGACCAGCTCTTGCTCTCCACTGCGGCGCCTCCTTGGCACTTGCTGTTGATCAGGACATGCGTGGCCGACCGGTACGGCCCGACGGGACCGGGATCAGCTGGCTCAGTACGGCTCGTCGCCGGCGATGTAGTCCGGTGCGTGCCCGCTCCGACTCACGCAGGGTCGGGTACATCGTCTCGCCCTGCCAGCCGCGCGCCCCGCTGTACTCCGGCTCCGGCTCCCATGCGTCGAGTTCGAGGGGGTCAGCCAGCTGGTCCATCAGCGGCTCCTGCTCGGGCTCGAAGTCGCGCGTCCAGGGCAGCGGAACCCACTGCGACCGCGACGATTCGATGGTCTGCACCGGTGCTGCCTGCGGACGGGCCTGCTGCGAACGCAGCTGCTGCTCACGGATCGAGTCAGCATGTCGGCGATCTCGACGGGTACTCCGCCGCCCCCGGGTGGACACCACGAACATCACCGCCAGTACGAGTAGACCCACTGCGATACCGGTCGGCCAGCCGGACCTGCCGGCGACGTCCAGCGCCCCGAGCACCGAGAACGCCATGGCGACCGCCCACAGGATGACCAGTCGGCCCCGACGGACCACACCGCGATATGAGGTGATGTCGCGGAGCCGGAACTCCAGGATGAACGCCACGACGACGAGCGGGATGAGGAGCAGGAGCATGACCGGCCACCGTTGCACTGGCTGCGACCCGGGAAGCACTGCGGCCCCGGAGCGTGCAGCTGGTCGCTCACGCAACCCGTACATGCGCGGCAGCCGGCCGGCCCCCGCAGTGGGAGTCCGGCCGGCTCTGGGTCAGTTGCCCTTCACGTTCACGATCTGCCGCAGCTCGTGCGTGATCCGCACCAGGTCCGCGGCGTCGATCATGACCTGGTCGATGCGCTTGTACGCCAACGGGTGCTCATCCAGGAACGCGTCGGACTCACCCCAGGCGACACCCGCCATCCGCTCGTTCAGATCCTCGCGGGTGAACAGCGTCTTCGCCTTCGATCGGGAATGGGCCCGGCCGGCGCCGTGCGGAGCTGACCGCAGAGACATCTCATTGCCCAGGCCGGCCACGACGAACGAGCGATCCCCCATCGAGCCGGGAATCAGGCCGGGCCGGCCCTCCTCGGCGTTGATCGCGCCCTTGCGGGACAGCCACACCTGCTGCCCGAAGTGGGTCTCCAGCTCGGTGTAGTTGTGGTGACACGTCACCGATTCCGAGGACTTGATCGGCTCCCGCATGAACTCCGCGAGGCAGGCGGTCACCCGGTCCATCATCTCCTGCCGGTTGAGGAGCGCGAACTCCTGCGACCAGCGCAGCGCTTCGATGTAGGCGTCGAACTCCGGGGTGCCTTCCGTCAGGTACGACAGGTCGCGGTTCGGGACGGGAATCGTGCCTTCCGCAGACCATCGCTCGGCGATCTTGATGTGCTTCTGGGCCAGCTTGTTTCCGACACCGCGGGATCCGGAATGCAGGAACAGCCACACCCGGTCCTCCTCGTCGAGTGAGACCTCGATGAAGTGGTTCCCGGATCCCAGCGAGCCCAGCTGGTGCCGCCAGTTCGGTGCGACGGCCTGCGCCTGCTCGATTCCGGGCAGCACCTCCAGCCGCGAGATGCGCTTGGCAGCCCCGGCGGAGACCTGCGCGTTGTAGTTGCCGGCCGACAGCGGCACCGCATCGGAGATCGCTCGGTGCAGGTCGCGCAGATCCTTCCCGGTGATCTCGACGTCGGCCCGGGTGAACTGGGTGCGTACGGCGTTCATCCCGCAGCCGATGTCCACACCGACAGCGGCCGGCATGATCGCACCGACAGTGGGAATGCACGATCCGACTGTCGCACCGAGCCCGAGATGGGCGTCCGGCATCAGCGCCAGATGCGGCGCGATGAAGGGCATCTGGGCGCTCTCACACGCCTGAGCTCGAGTCTTCGGATCCAGCACGCTCGCCCAGTTGAACAGCTTCTCGGTGATCTGCTCCATGTCGCGTCCTTCCTTCGTGCCGTGTCGGGTTTCGGATCTGAACAGTGGATGAGATCGGTAGTGCTGTCAGTCCTGTTCGCACCTGGCGCACAGGGCGACACCCCGATCCAGGACCGCGGGGCTCACCCCAACAGCGCCGGGAACGATGGTCCCGCAGCGGGAGCCGCGTCCGTAAGTGGCGCCGTCAACGCGGCGGTGCGCGATCCGGGAGCCGGGGACCAGCACGAGCTCGAAGCTGCTCATGCTGGTCACCCGGTCTTCGCCAGTGCGGCCCACACACTCTGCTGATCGGACTCGTCGGGGATCAGCGGCCGAGGAGTCCACCGCAGACGCATCCCAGCCTCGACGGGTGTGCGGTCGGCCTTGCGGTTGTTGCAGGGCCGGCAGGCGGTGATCAGGTTGTCCCAGGTGCCTGCTCCGCCGCGGGACTGCGGCACGATGTGGTCGATCGTGTCGCCGAACTTCCCGCAGTAGGCGCACGTCCGGCCGTCCCGCAGCTTGATCTGCGCGAACGTGGGCTGACGCTCCCGGCCGGGCAGGTGCGGAACGTGCCGGTACTCCCGCAGCCGGATGATGCGCGGCATCGGGATGTCCAGGTGCTGCGAATGCACGACCGCGGTCGGGTGCTCCTCGATGATGTCGGCCTCACCGGTGACGAGCAGGACAACAGCCCGCTGCCAGTCGATTCGGGACAGCACCTGGTACGAGGCGTTGCACAGCAGGGTGTCGGTCATCGGGGCACCTCCTCTCGGTTGTTGATGTGCGTGGTGGTGGGGGCGGCCCCGCTGTCAGCCCGCCGACCGGAGCCGGTACGGATTGCGCCACTTCGTGTTCGCCCAGTCGGGCTTGCCGCGGTCGAGCATCTCGGCGCCCCAGATGCCGGACTGCCGGGTGGCGGTCGCCCAGTTCAGGCAGTCGGCCATGATCGGGCAGGCAGCGCAGATCGCCTTCGCCGGCCCGGGATCCTGCGCCGGGTGCGGGAAGAACGACTCGGGGTCCGGATGGCCTATGCATGCCGCCAGGGGGTCTTCGGCCGGGTTGCGCAGTTCACCCGCGATGGCGGGCAGTTCGTAGGACGTCACGGTGCTCGCCTCCTCGGTGAGCTGCTGCTGCTGCTGCTGGTGTGCGACATCTGCCGGGGATGTTCCTCGGCATGGTGTCCCTGGAGGGAATCGAACCCCCGACCTCCCGATGCGGAATCGGGCGCGCTCTCCGCTGCGCCACAGGGACGTGCTCGTACTGGTGGAGCGGTGCTGCTGGTGGAGCGGTGCTGCTGGTGGAGCGGTGCTGCTGGTGGAGCGGTGCTGCTGGTGCCCTCGGGAGGATTCGAACCTCCACTGAGCCGGGTCTGAGCCGACTGCCTCTTCCGTTGGGCTACGAGGGCGTGGCGTCACCCCTTCTTCGCCGGGTGACAGTTGCGGCCGCCGGCATGCGCGATGGCACGCTCGATCAGCCGACCTTCTTGCCGGGCATGATGACCCAGCACTTCGGCGCGGAGAACGGAGTACTCGAAACCCAGCCCCTCACGGGACCGCACTCGCTAGCAACGAGGCCCGGCTCGCCCTGTCCGGTTCGCTCTCCTTGGGGTGTCCGACGGGTAACGATCCCGCTTGCACCAGAATCACAATCTGGCCGCTTGCCATTTCGCGTTCGGACACCATGCAGGCCACCGGCTGATCGCCGAGACCCAGTGCGCAACCGAGGATTTGAACCTCGCACCTCCGCCTTTTGAAGCCTCCCGGTCCTGAAGGGCCGGGATTCCTTGCCTCGTTAACCGCGGATTAGGCGGCTGGCGCGGTTGTGCGCGCTCGAGGATCAGGTTCCCGTTTCCTCGACCCTGATTTCAGGTCTCGACGGGCGGCCACCGCACTTCCTGCGGCGGCAGCGAGTTCAATCCCTCGCTGACGGACGTTCACGGCACCGACGACGTCGGCGTGTTGGGCGTGCCCACATTCTCGACAGCAGAACACCGCTTGGCTCTCGCGGTTACCGATGTCGACATACCCGCAGGCGGGGCAGGTCAGGGACGTGTAGTACGCAGGCACCTCGACGTACCGGCACCAAGTGGACTGCTCAGCCTTCGTGCGGGTTCGGGCTGCGAGCTGACCCCAGCCGGAGGCCAGGATGCCCCGATTCAGTCCCGCCTTGGCTCGCACGTTGGTGCCGGGATGTGCAATGGTGCCCCTCGCTGTGCGGGTCATAGCTTTGACGTCCAGCCGTTCCAACGCGACCAGGTGTGCTGACTGAACTAGCAGGTGCGAGGTCTGCTCGACCCAGTCGCGGCGACGGTGGGCTTCCCGAGCCATGATCCGGTTCAGCGCCAGCTTCGTGCGGGTCTCGCGGTGGGACGGGCCGGTGCGGCCCTCAGCCCTACGAGCGGCTTTCTGCCGGGCCAGCTGCTGCTGTAGCCGCAGCCGGCGGCGCTGCTCCCGCACCAGCTTGCGTTCCCTTCTGGCCTTCTTGACCGCAGCGTCCGGGCCGACCGGTGGGTGATGGAAGTCCTTGCAGAGTAGGCGACCGTCGGACAGTGCTGCGGGAACGACCACACCCCGATCGACCCCGACGACCGGGGCCTTGGGGCGACCGAGATCCACTGTGGTCTCAGCGGAAGCGGTGAAGGCGATGTGCCAGTACCCGGCAGCATCCAGTGTGACCCGGGCGGAGGTCAACGTCGTCGGCACCGCACGCGACAACCGGAACCGAACCCACCCAGCCTTGGGAACCAGGGTCTGCGCGTACCTGGGGTTCGGATCGGGCCGGACCTTCGCGTCACGGATCAGGAAACCCTGCCTGCCGGCCTTGGCTGACCGCCAGCGTGGGCGCCGGTGGCTCCGTGCGTAGAAGTTCCGCTTGGCCTGATCGAAATCGCGCAGGGCGCCCTGCTGAACCACCGTCGAACCGGCCGCAAGCCATTGCGATGCCTCGCGCGCCTCTGTCAGCTGCGCCGCTTGTAATACATAGTTGGGTGCATGGCTGCGGCGTCCTGGATGCCACTCGTTCCACTGTTCCAGAGCTAGGTTCCACACGAACCGCGACTGCTCGCAGTGTATCGACAACACAGATAGCGCAACGGCTTCCGGGTACATGCGATACTTGCGGGCCATGAAATGATTGTACCGTTCCGCGCCGACAACAGGGCTCAGAACAGTCGATGTTTCTGGTCGGGCGAACACGCTTATCGCGGCCCTGAACGGCTGAGTCTGCCGGCGTCGGCGCACATACAGAGCAAATCAAGGCGGCGCGTGAAGCTCCCCGGCGCCGGAGATGGTGACGTGGACGGGACTCGAACCCGCGTCGCTGATCCGGAGTGAAAATCCGGCGGCCCCTGCCAGCAGAGCAACCACGCCATGTGGCCGTGCAGTCGTGCGTGCCCCAGCGGGATTCGAACCCGCGTGACGTCGCTGAGAACGACGCAGCCTGAACCGGACTAGCTGATGGGGACCGGTGCCGGCCGCGGGATGCGACCGTGGTGGACGACCTAGTCGGTCGCCGCAGAGTCCGAGACCGGAGTCGAACCGGCGTGTGCAGCTTTGCAGGCTGCTGCCTTGCCACTCGGCCACTCGGACAGAGGGGTGCTCCGAGGGAGAGTCGAACTCCCACGACCGTCAAGTCACCCGGGTTTGAGCCGGGCCGCGTCTGCCATTCCGCCACCGGAGCGTAAAACGGCGCTTGGTCAGAGACCGAGGACTCGGGCCTTCGCCGCGGTGTTACTCGTCGTCCGTCAGAGCGCCGGCCGTGTGGAGCTGCGCGAGCTGGGTCAGTTGGTCTGTGATTGGCGAAGCAGCGATCTCCGCCGGCGCGAGGGGTGCAGCCGGAGGAGGCGTCGGCACTGCGTTTCTGACCGATGTCGCTTGGATCGCCCGAATCTTCGCAAGAACCGGCTTCAGTTGCAGGTCGAGCTGCGCGGGTGTCTGGCGAACGTTCTGCCAGACGAAGTGTCTCTCCGCATCCTGCACCTCGATGAACGACAGGACCGTCGTCTGGGTGGTCAGCTTGTTCAGGAACGATGCGATCAGCATTCCCTCGACCGCGTCCTTGATGCCAAAGCCTCCACCGATAAACCCGCCACCTGTCGTCCGCGCACCTGGGCCATCGACGTACAGGTTCAGGATGTCGGCGTAGGCGATCTGTACGAACGCGGCACCCGCACCGTGAGCCCTGATGGTCATTTTGGTCGCCAGGAACTCGAGCGAGCAGATCGCGCCGTTTCGCATCGCTGTCTCGCCGTAGGAAGAAACCACGTAGCAGTCGGCGATGGATGTCAGATGGGGCTCACGCTGGCCAGACCTGTCTGCTTCAAGCCTGGCCTGTCGGGCAGCTAGGGCCAGCTGCTTGTTCGACTCGCGCTGTCTGTCCCGTTGCCGCTCTTGTTCTTCCATCCTGAGGTACACAGCTGACCCGGCCGGGTCCTGGTCGGCGAAAGTCGACCACGCGGACTTCCACCCCTCGTCCGTCGCGGGGAACACCTTCGTGTCCTTCCGGAGCCGAGAGTTGCGCTCCACGTAAAAGTGCTCGCTCCCGTCGACCGTTCGGCTGCCAAGGATCATGGTCTTGCCGGTATGAATCGGTCCAGCAATGAGCTTCGCGGGACGAGCGGGTGTGCCGGCTCCCTCGGTCCTCCATGCCACGACGGATCCTCCCCAGGTTCGACTCCAAGTTCGGTCCGGACAGTAACACCGGGGCAGCTGCCCGATGGGCCCACAGCTCAGTCCTCCATCGGGTGATGCAGCGTGGCCCGCCGGGGACTCGAACCCCGAACCGTGCGATTAAAAGTCGCGCGCTCTGCCAGTTGAGCTAGCAGGCCATCGGTACTGCTGTGCTCGTGCCGTGAAGCTGTGCTGATGAGAGCCGCCACCCGGACTCGAACCGGGAACCGTTCGTTTACAAGACGAGCGCTCTACCAATTGGAGCTACGGCGGCATGGTGAAGCGGCACTGCTGTGGAGCGGTGATGATGCGCTGCCAGCCCAGGATTCGAACCCGGATCTACCCGGACCAAAACCGGGCGTGCTACCGATTGCATCAGCTGGCAATGGTCTCTCTGGTGGAGCTCCGAGGGCAGGATTCGAACCTGCGTAGGCGACAGTCAGAGTGTCGTTGGCGAGCCAGCACACCACCCCGGAATGAGCGGGAACATCAGGTCGATCGAGTAGCTGAACTGCGTGCCTCCGACAGGATTCGAACCCGTATCGACCGGTTAGAAGCCGGCGGTGCTGTCCGGTTACACCACGGAGGCATTCGGCCCCGGCCGGCCGGCCCGGCGAACTGGTCGGCGGACATGACGGCACTGCGAGCCACGAGCCGGAATCGAACCGGCGGCCTCACCTGTACCGGAGGTGCGCTCTTCCAGCTGAGCTACCGCGGCGAACTGCCGGCAGCACAAGGGGCGAACCCTGCGGTGCCGGTCGGTCGGGATGGGGAGATTCGAACTCCCGATCTTCCGCTCCCAAAGCGGACGCCCTGCCAAGCTGGGCCACATCCCGGTGAGTGTGATGCTCGCGGCCGGTTTCGAACCGACGACCCAGCCGCCGTGTTCATCGACACTGCGGCTGCGCTCTGTCCACGCCCACCGCTTCCGTCAGGTCCGAGGCGTACACGATGCATCTAGCGGTCACGCCCTTTCGAGGCAGAACCCGCACGACCACTCCTGGCCGAAGATCACTGGCCGGCGAACCGACCGTGGTGGAGATGGCAGGAATCGAACCCGCAACTTTCGCCATGCAAAGGCGACGCTCCGCCAATTGAGCTACATCCCCGAGTGCCGACGGCGACCCTGATTTGGGCCTCGTCCGCTCGTAGCCTGTGAGGGACTCGAACCCCCGCACGGCGGTATGTTGAACCGCAGCTCTGCCGCTGAGCTAACAGGCCGTGCTGAATGACGTGCGTGCTGACTGACTGCGCTGCAACGGTTTCCCGGTGCCGGACCAGCTGACTGACTGCGCGGAAAGTGGAGGAGTTGAACCCCGTGGCTTTCAGACCACCCATCGATTTCGAAACGACTTGCGAACCAACCCGCGGCACCCTCCATTCCTGGACACGATCACCAGCTGCCGGCCGGTGTGTCCATTGCTCTCCCGGGAGGACTCGAACCACCAACCGCCCGATTAACAGTCGGGAGCTCTGCCAGTTGAGCTACAGGAGAATGTGTGGGTTGTTCCGGACCGGACGGGATTCGAACCCGTGACCTGCGGCTTTGGGCCGCTGCTCATACCGTCTGAGCTACCGATCGGAACTCGAGGACACCCCTGCCCTTTCACCACCCGGCCGGGCGGCATGCTCCTGTTCAGCGGTCACCCTGCGCCTCGCGTGCGATCCGGCCGAACCGACACACGGCGATGCAGGGAAATCTGCTGCGGGCCAACAGCATCTGGCTGGCCGGTCAGACGATCCAGTCGAATGACGCAGTCGGGGTGGCTGGATTTGAACCAGCGACCTCCTCGTCCCGAACGAGGCGAGCTACCAAGCTGCTCCACATCCCGGTCAAGCCGTCGTTGTTGTCGCGGTACGGCCTCCGCGGCGTTCTCGAACCTCCCGCCGGTTCCTCGTCTGTCCGAGGTGTCATCCTGTTCGGCCCGCCAGGCGAGCACCACCAGCTTCCGGTGCGCACCGGTTGCTGGGGCTGGGCCGTTCACGTCGGATTGCCGCACCCTGATCTGTCGCACAGGCCGATCAGGGATCTCGCCGTTGTCGTGCATCGGCGCTGTTCTGTTGGTGCAGAACATGTTGCCGACCAGAGCGGGTGACCAGCCTCGAACTGGCTGCTTTCAGTTTGGAAGACTGATGCTCGTCCACATGAGCTTCACCCGCGCGCCCGCCCGACCATCGGTGCAGCAGAGATCGGCCGCGCAGCTCGCGGTTGCATCCGACATCTGTTGGGGCGGGAGTCGAACCCGCACGGTGAGTACCGACGCCTGGACTCGAACCAGGGCTGGGCCAGCTTATGGGGCTGGGGCTCTGCCGCTGAGCTACGTCGGTGAGATAGAGCTGGTGCGTCCAGAGGGATTCGAACCCCCAGTCTTCTGATCCGTAATCAGATGCCGTATCCGTTGGGCCATGGACGCAAGGTGCCGCTGTTCGCGACCGATCGAGGTGCTGGACCTACCGGCGGCCGGCCCGAAGATGCTCGGGGATGTCGGTGCCGAAGCCTTCCCAGCAGGTCAATCTGCCGTGACCCAGTGGTGCGCGGGTGCCGACGAACCAGCCGGCATCGCATGCCAGGCACTCCCAGGATACGTAGGTGACGTGGCCGCCGACGAGTGCTCGCTGAGGTCCGAGTCGATGCCCGTCGGGGCAGAACGCCGGCCGGCGTGCGGTGCAGGAGCCGTCCGGGTTGAGCCGGTGGAACCTGGGGTCCAAGCCGTAGTGCCTGAACAGCTCGTCGCCGGCCACCGCGATGGCGCCGTCGCTGGTGCGGGGCAGCGGTGGGACTCGGCGTTCGATTCCGGTGTGCACCGGGCCCACGGTAGAGGGGTCAGCCGACATCAGACCCAGGTACAGGGAAGGTGCAGTTGGAGCGGTCGCGACGGGGGTTGAACCCGCGGCCTTCTTCTCGACAGGAAGATGCTCTGCCAGTTGAGCTACGCGACCAGATGGAGCGTGGGAGCGGAGGGAATCGAACCCCCGATGGACGATGTCTTCTGGGTTCGGCCAGATGCGCCCTGTTCCAACAGACGCCACACTCCCGAGAGGGACCAGTCCGCCCGGATTCGCACCGGGGTCGCCTGCGGGTCGGGGACGGAACTCGCGTTCGGTCCACCCCGTCGGCGCTCTGGATCGAGCTACGGGTCTGTTCCTCGTGCCGTCGCCTGGGCTTGAACCAGGAGCCTCCGATGCTTCAGATCGGTGCTCTGCCAGTTGAGCTACGAGGGCTTGTTGCTGGTGAATCGACCAGGGAATCGCTGCGGGCGGGGTCTCGAGTCCCGCGTCTCCATCTGACGGACGGTGTGCTTCCTCTGCACCACCGCAGACGATTTGCGGACCACCCCTGGGCCCGTTCCGACGTGGCGGGGCTACCCGTCACGCCGATGCTCCTTTCAGCGGTCACTTGAGCTCCGACCGATCCGGTTCGCGACCCGAACCGAGCGGAACTCGAAGGTGTGCTGCCAGGGACTCGAACCCCGGACCGGCCGATTAAGAGTCGGCTGCTCTACCAGCTGAGCTAGCAGCACATCGTCATTCCGGTGATCGGCCCGCACCGGCCGGAATGACGGGACGACGCGCTGCCGGATCGTGTGATCCGTTGGCATGCAGCACGTCTCATCCGCTCCGGACCACTGCGGGTAGGCGCAGTCCGGGCGGGTATCTCATCCACTGTTCAGGTTTCAATGTGTTTACCAGTTCAGGCGTACTGATCTGGTCCCCCGAATCGGCTCACAAGGAGTCGATCCGAGATGGCACGGGTGGCAGGAGTCGAACCTGCAACCGGCGGTTTTGGAGACCGCTGCTCTTCCAGTTGAGCTACACCCATTCGTCTTCAGTTGTCTCGCAGCGGATTCCCGCCACCCAGCTCACATGCGTGGTTCTCGTCCTGTCCCCGGGACTGGCGCTCACCTGGCCCGGAACGACAGAAGCCGCCCTGCGAGGTGATCCCTCGGGGCGGCTCCTGGATGTCCTGCATCAGCAGGTGGTCATCAGATCAGGTGCAACTCCGCGGGAGCTCCGTCGGCAGCCAGAAATGCTTGGCCTGCTGGGGCTGTCCGTGGGTGGTCGGGTATTCGGCACAGATCACGACTGCGGGGACAGAGGGGCGCCGATTCGACAGCGCGACGCTCTTCACGGCAGGGCCTGAGACAGCAGAGCCCGAGAGCACGGCTTTCGATGACGCGGAGGTATTGGTCCTGCTGCTGGTCCTGCTCGACAAGATGGTGTTCATCTGAAGTCGCACTCCCTTCGATCTGCTCGGTGCTGCATCTGTTCAGTGCTGATTCGACACGGCGCTGCGGTGGCCGGACTACTTGCCCGACTCCATGACGGTAACGCCGGCAGGCAACCCGATTACCACGACACGCACATCGAAATTTCTTCGTCGGCGCATCCGGCACGGGTCCAGACCTGCGGTACCGACCGGTGCGACGTTCCTACTTCCGGCCTCGTTCCCCTGCGGGTTTCGGTGCTGGATGTCAGGCGGCTGCCAGCGGCCGCCGGAAGACCATCAGCTCGAGGATCTGCGCGGAGATGTCAGTCATCCCGGCGACGTCGAGGGCGTCGATCGTGATGCGGCTGCCACCCCAGGTGCCGATGAGGTGCTTGCTCGGGTGGCCCGGCTCGATCCACACTCCTCCGCGCTCGTTCGAGACGGCCAGCAGGATCATCAGCGCAGTCATCACGCTGTCGCCGCTCAGTGCGATGGCCGGGAAGTTGCGTCCGCACTCGAAGGCCGCCGGGTCCAGGTACTCGCCGGTGTCGGTGTTGACGACGAAGAAGCCGTCGTCGCGGGTGCTGCGGGCAACCTGCCGGGTGCTGTCCGGGACGGTCGTCGATGCCCAGCCGTCGGTGTCGGAGTAGGTGATGCCGAACGTGCTGGTCACCATGTCCGCTGCGATGGCGCTGAACGCATCCTCTTCGCCGAGGTCGTAGGCCGCGACGGGCTCCTCGCAGAACGGGACGTCCTGCGCCAGTTCGCCCGGCTGTGCGTAGTCGCCGATGACCGCGATCCGGTCGCCGTTCCAGCTGTGCTGCTCCGCCGGGCCGAGCAGCAGCGCCAGAGCGGTCGTCGGGCCACCGAGTCCCGCGGATGCCTGCTCCATGAGCTTGATGCCTGTGCCGAGTCGGTGCCCGCTCAGGCACAGCGCAGCGTCCAAGTTGACGATGGCGTGGTACTGGCTCATGGCCGTGTCCTTCCGAGAGGCGCCGGACCTGTTGTCCCGCTGTCGGATCAGACATGCGTGGTGCCGTAGAGATCCCCGCAAGGCAGCAGATTGGTGCTGCTGGTCAGATCGGGGCTCAGAACTGGGACTCAGGGGTGGGATCCGGAGGCGGGTCGCGCTGGATCCGGTAGTCCACGCACGATGCGGCGGTACAGCACCGTCGCGCACATCCAGACCAGGGCGTCCTGGTCGGTTGCGTGCCACGGCGGGTTCAGCGGGTCGGTCAGGTTCCGTGGGTCGGCCAGTATCGCTGGCTGGTCCTCGAGCGCATCGGGCGTGAGATCGGTCAACTCGTGCTTCTGGTACCGCAGGAGCAGATCCTCTTGATAGGCCGCGTACTGGCCCGCCGCGGTGCGCAGCAGCATTCGGGCGATGTTGAGCCGGTGCCCGTGCGTCAGGATTTCGATGGGTGCGAGGACGCCGCGGCTCGTGGTCCACCAGGTGTCCTGCCGGTACAGAGCCCACCGATCGCCGTCTCGGTACTGGTCGGCCGCCATGACGGCCAGCAGGTCGGTCAGCGATTCGGCACCCGCTTCTCCACCGAGCTCGGTTTCAGCCCGTGCTTCAGCACCGCGCTCCGGATCGAACGGATCCCCCAGGTCGTACGCCGGCGGACCGGCCGACTGCTCGGTCATGATCGATCGCCTTCCACCGGGTTGCCCGGCCCCACTCGTGCGCGGCCGTCGAGGATGATCTGCGTGGTGCCGGCGGCGGGTCTGGGGTCAGGCGGGGATCTCGGCGAAGCGTTCCATCTGGGGCATGAAGTGCTCCCGGATGGCTTCCAGTCGGGAGATCATCGATTCGACCGGGCCGGCCATCAGCTCCTGCACGGTGCCGGTGAACTGCTCGATCTGATCGCCCTGCGCGAGCCACCACTGCCCTTCGGCGCCGGGTTCTGCGCCGCCGCCGGGGACCAGGCGCAGCGACATGGCCGCGAGGTGGGTGAACTCCACGACGGACCTGCGCATCGAGGTCATGTCGGGTGCCGGGTCGCCGGCGTGCAGGTCTTCCTTCAGGTCTTCCAGGTGCAGGATCAGCTGCTGCGAGGAGGAGGCCCACGCGATGATCCGCAGTGGCCCGAGGTTCTCCGCGGCCAGGCTCATCGCCCAGTCGGGATCGCCCTTGTACTCGTCGAGGGAATCCAGGATCTCCTGCACGCTCAGCTCGTCGAGTGCGGCATCGGCGGCGCCGTCGAGCCAGCTCTGCACGCGGGCGAGATCGGTCGGATCGTCGACGTCGATGTTCACCATCGCCAGCACGTCCAGCCAGCCGGCGGTGTTCTCGTCGTAGAGGCCGGAGGCGGTCAGCTCGTACGCGAGGCGGATGGCGTACAGGTCATCGGATTCGATGATGTAGCCGCCGTTGCCGTCGGGCAGTGAGTAGCGGCCGGCGAGTCGGTTGGGCAGCCACATCAGCGGATGCCACATCGCCCCGGCGTTCACTCCCGGCCAGCGCCGCAACCCCAGATCCCACTCCTGCGGATAGACCGGCAGCGGCACCGAGGACATCGGGTTCGCCATCGTCTCATCCGGTGTGAGGCCGGAGTAGGCGAGCCAACCCCCGTAGCGCAGAGCGGTCTCGATCGGTGACGGAGAGACGGCCAGCGGCTCACCTACTTCGGTCAGCAGCTGCCTGCGGATTACGTCCACTGGTGGTGTCCTTCTCTCGTGTCCTGGCGATGCGCGGGAACTGGGCTCATCTGTTCCGGCAACATGCGCAGGAACTTCCGGCCGGCAGCCGGCAGGTGTCCGGATGACGGGCGGCAGTCACTGTGCCGGCTTGGTGTGGGTTCCTGTCGAGTCGTCGGCTCGGCCATCCAATCAGCCATCCACCCGGTCACTGATCCTGTCGCTCATCCGGTCACTGGCGGGCCCGCGGATGCAGTCGCCGAGCAGGGCCGTGTTGGTCCGTATGCGGGTGCCGGGTGTGGAGTTGAGGCACTGCCGGCCGGCCGTTGCGCGGCTCGTTCCGGATGCCGGTTCGAGAGGGTTTGCCGGGTGCTGATCGTCCTGCCGAAGCGGGTGTTCCGATGGGTGCCGGCGGGGCCTTGCGGAGAGGGAGTTGCGGTGGCGATCCGGCTCGCAGATCGGGTCCGGATCCGGGCCTCGAAACGGTCCCCGGATCGGCTGTCGGGGCGGCCTGGATGAGGCACTCGAAGCAGTGCTGAAGTCGGCGTGACGGGCATGCAGAGTGGGTGCTCGACGCTGGAATCGAGGCGGTGTGGTGGCGGCGCGGTGGCTGCGTGGGTTCTTCAACTCGATGCCGGCAGAACTACCACCGACGTGCTTCCCGGGAGGTCGATCTGAAGGTCAGCCGGGAGCTCGTGATGCCCGAGTGTCGAGGAAGAGAGAGAGCGCTCCCGCTGATCCTATCGAGCGTGTCAAGTTGGCCGGAATCGGTGAAATCGGGGTCCAGGACGGTCCGGAGGGGGTGCCGGCGGGGTCTTGGGAGCTGATTTCGGGGCTCGATGGCTTTCGAGCGGCCTCGCGGTGGTGATCACGCGATTTCGGCCCGAATCCGCCAGGAAGACTGCTAGCGACGAGTGAGTGCCCGCAGGGAGGAATGCTTGTCTTTCTGTTCCTATCGAGCGTGTCAAGCCCCCGGTCAACAGACCGGTCAGTTGTCCAGCTCAGACCAGAGTTGACCAGCCGGCCGGTCAACATGCACACCCCCTCTGACCTGCGAAAACACGCCGAAATTGGCCGAAAATCGGGAGTTGACCGGCTTGACCGGCGGGGAACCATACATAGAGAGAGAAATGAAAGACACCTATAGGTGAGAGAAGGGGACAGAGGAGGAACTGTGTGTCATCCCCCTCCCCCCTATATCTATCTATCTATCTGGTCAACTTGGTCAAAAGGTAGTAGTAGAGGGGGTTTTACCCCCTCTCATCAGGGGTTATGTTGTCGGACCGAGTTGACCGGCACCTTGACCAGGTTGACCGGCCACGCTCAGCGACCTTGACCAGAGCCCCAGTGACGCTCGAAAACGGCCTCCGGCCCCTGCTGGTGGGCGATGAGCTCCCAGGCCGCAGCTGATCGCTCCGGTAGCGGATCCTGCGTCCAGTCGGGGAGGTGTCGGCGCCGGTTCCACAGGGCCCACCGCACTGCCGAATCCGCGGCCTCGACGAAGCGATCCAGCACCCGATCCCGGTAGCCGGTTCCGCGATCCCAGACGGCGCTTCCGGACGTCAGCAGCAGCACCGCTGAGCTCTGCCATCCGCAGCCCAGATCGAAGTCCGACAGCGGCCGGTTCATCGAGTCGATCAACGGCGGGACATGACGCGGATCGGTGAGCTGCAGGGCCAGCCGGCCGGGCTGCGCGACAGCCGCGATGATCGCCGCGATCGCTGGGTCCGGAAGATCCTCGACGAAGATCTCCAGGGCCGCGAAACCGTCCACTCCGTCGTCGTCGGGATCGGCCTGGATGTCGGCGAGGAACCCGACCGGAATCTGCCCGGTGAACTTCTTCGCCCCCGGCGGCCGGCAGTCCTCCGCTCCCCCGTCATCAGCGTCGAGCTCCCCATCCGAGTCGGCGTCGAGTTCGGCGTTCGAGAACGCGATCGCGGCCGGGGTACCCGCTATCCGGTAGAGGGCATGTGTGAATCCGACCTCGCGGACCCGGTCGGTGGCCGGGGTCTCGGCGAGCAGGTCGAACAGCAGACCGCCGATGATGCTCGCCCCGGTCACGGGGTCTTGGGTCAGCGTCGCACGGAAGGCATCCTCCGCAGCTGTCCGGTCCGCCAAGGAGATCAGCGGTTCGGTCAGCGTCTTGAGCCACCTCGCAACGGTCGCCTTTGATCGCCGTTGAGCATGTGTCATTTCGCAATCAGCCCCACATCTGGCCGCCTCGACGCGCTCACTCGAAACACGTTCCCCCGGCTCGGCCCGTCAGGGAGCACCTTCCCACCCCGGCGATCGCATAACCAGCACCCACTCCGTTCCGCCTGAACGAAACCAGCCGCATACCCCCGGCATGAGTTCCTCACAGCCACCCCTCGGCCTCATCGAACTGCCCGACCTGGTCTCACCTCTCGCGGCAGCCGGCTTCCGCACGATCAGCGGCACTGACCTGCCCTCATCCGCCCGGTTGGTGTCCGGCGCAGTGCGAGCCACGGACCCGGCGGTCGCCATCGTCAGGCAGACCGAGTCGACCTCGCTGCCGCCGTACCTGACCCGGTTGGCTGCGCATCGGGCGCTGAAGGACCACCCGATCGTGCTGCTGGTCGCTCCCGGGGTGACCGCCCACCAGATCCCGGACGTCGCCGTGGTGAACCTGCCGGCCCGACTGTCGGAGATCCTCGACACCGCAGGCATCGCATCGGAGTCACTGGGCAACGTGCTGGTCGCCGCCGACGGTTCGGTCTCGATCGCCGAGACGGCGCTGCACTCGCAGTCCGCCGCCGACTTCGGCAGCCCCGGCCTCGACGACTCCGACGACTGGTTCGGCGACGAGATCGACGTCCCGGAACCCGCGCACACACCAACTCCGCAGCAACCCGCTCCCCCGGCTCCTGCCCAGCAGCTGGATCCGTGGGGAGACCCGGTCGAGCAGCCCGCATCGCAGCAGCAGCAGCGACCCGCACCGCAGCCGGCACCCGTGCACGTCACCCAGCCTCAGCCGCAGTACGTCGCACCGGCGCCAGCACCTGCCCCGGCACCCGCTCCGGCGCCTTCGCTGCCGCAGCCTGATCCGTGGACAACACCGCACCGGCAGCACCCGGTCCCGCAGTACCCGGGGCAGCAGCACTCGGGGCCGGCTGGTGGTCCCCGCTCGCAGGGGGCGTGGAGCGAGGCGACCGACCCGGAACCAGCTCGGGTCCGTGAGGCGCTCAGAAGCCCTGAGATCGTCCAGGAGCCCATGTCGGCAGCCCAGGAGCCTTCAGCCCCGGTGGCGGCTCAGCGGCCCGATCAGGCGCCACAGGGCCAGCCCTGGATCGAATCGCAGCCCGACCCGCACACCAGCTCGGGTTCGTCGGCGTCGTCCTCGGACATCTTCTCGGTCCCGGCCGGCCAGGACCGCGGGGATTCCTACGCCGTCACCCACGGTCGCGCCGACCTGTGCCCGGTGATCGTCGTGTTCGCCGCCAAGGGCGGAGTCGGCAAGTCCACGATGTCGCTGAACATCGCCCAGAGGGCGGCCGAGATGTCCCCCGGCCTGCGGGTCGTGCTCGTCGACGGCAACCGCGCCCAGGGTGATGCCCGCACGTTCCTGCGCGTCGGGGAGAACCTCCCCTCGATCTACGACGCCTCGATGGCCGGCAACCCGACCGCAGCCGTCGCATCCCCGGATTTGCTGAACACCGGCCGGGCGAAGATGCTGCCGCCCATCAGGTTCGGCACCGTCCTGGCACCCGTGAAGGGGCAGGTCGACCTGAAGACGATCACTCCGGCGCTCTACGCGACGGTCATCGACTTCGTCCGCCGACACTCCGACCTCGTCGTCATCGACTCGCAGTACATCGGCGCCGACGACGCAGAGACCATGACGCAGCAGATCATCGTGCCGCTGCTGCGCAATGCCGGCTGGGGACTGGCGATCACCGAGACATCCCCCACGAGCGTCGACAACATCCGCGGCGCCCTGATGAACTTCCGGGACTCCGGCATTCCCCGGGACCGGCTGCACCTGATGGTCAACCGCGCCCAGACCGGCTACAACCAGCAGGCACTGGAGCAGGCATTCAGCCCGCTGGTCTCCACATTCCACCACCGCGACGAAGACCCGGACCTCCAGAACCGCGGCAACGTCGGCGGCTTCATCCACGCAGATCCTGGCATGTCCGAGATCATCGACGGGCTGCTGTTCCAGATCCTCGGGCTCTCCGAGTTCAACCACGCACTGCGGGCCACCACGCAGGGCAAGCGCGGCGGATTCCGGATGTTCGGGCGGCGCAGATGACCGCCGGGCTGCCGGTGCGGACACCGTCATCCGCGGCCAGGTTCGGTAAGGTCCGTTTCCTTGCCGGGGAGCGGCATCACTGGCTCGACGCGCTGTGCAGCAAGCTCGAGCGTGTCGCCTGGGGCCAGGCTGCGGCGCAGCTGCTTACCCAGGAACTGCCCGTTGCCGGATCGCTCACCGTGCTGCCGCTCTGGGTCTGGAGCGCCCCGATCATCGACGTCGGACGCAAGTCCCGCGGAGTCGGCGGCCAGGTGCTGCTGCCGGTGCTCGCGCAGCACGAAGGCGGCCCGCTCGTGCTGCGGACCGCTGAGGCATCCGGCGCCACATCCACTGCCGGACCCAGCAGCACGGACCGGTCGTGGAGGGCGACGGGCCTCGGGGTCGACATCGCCGGCACCATCCGCATCAGCACGGTCCACGTCGGCACGGTCCACGTCGGAGCCGGCCAGCCCGGACAGCCCGGACAGCCGGCCCACCTGCCGATCGTGCTGTCCCCCGTCGACGGCCAGCACCTGGAGATCGGCGAACCAATCAGCACCGGCCGCCAGTTGCGCAGCGCCCTGCGGAAGCTGGAGCGCGACGGGCTGTCCGCCAGGTGGGAGATCATCGGCGACCTGAAGCCGTACGTCGAAGCGGCTGTCCGCGACGCCCACGGGTACGTCTGCAAGGAACTCGCCGGCGACACCGCCATCGCCTCCCCGGTACTGGACCGCATCGGCCTGGAGCGAGTCTCCGACGCCCTCATCGTCGGCCGCAGCCACGACGAGATCCGACCGTCCGGCTCGAAGGATCCGGTGCTGTACCGCCTGGTCGACAGGCTCATCACCGACGGCGGAGTGACCGGCGCCGACCCACAGATGTTCATTCGTCGCGCGCTCCGGCGTGACGCAGAGCAGGAGATCCGCATCTCCATCGATGACCCGCGGATCGGGCCGAAAGTGAGGGCAGTGCATCGGCAGGTGAACGCGCAGAGCTTGGAAGAGCTCGTCGCCGCCTACCGGGAGCGCTACCCCTACGACGACCTGTCAGTTCGGAGAGCCGCCAAGGCACTCACCACGCCCGCACTGGTCAAGCAGGCGCGGGACACACGACCACGCAACAGCGATGTTGCACCTTGATCCGCAGGGGGATCCGCATGAAGACAGCACCGCTGAAGCAGGCACCGCCGCGCGCGATCTCGATCGCCTCCGCACACACCGCACTCGAGCGGGCACGACGCAGCCGCGCCGAATGGCTCGTCTCGCTCAGCGACGGAATGATCCGGCCGTTGGACGTCTTCGCGCAGGCCGCGACCCTCGAAGGAGCACCTCTGCGCAAGCTCACCCTGCGTCAGGTGCTGACGAACACGCCCGGCATCGGTGAGGCCACCGTGCGCAAGCAGCTGACCCGCCTTTCGCGTGAGCTGGGTATCGCCGCTGATCACGGAGCGAAGAGCGCCACTGTCGGATGGCTGCTGGACAATCGGACCCACGGACGACGCTTCATCGCCTGGCTCGGCACTGTCGAGTGCGACCGGGTGCGGCCCGCATGGTCGGGGTGGCCGTTCGCTGTGGAGCCGGGGGGTTCATCGTCATGAAGAAGCTCGTCCACAAGGCCGCCGATGACCGCGCGGTCCGGCTGGTGCAGATGTTGAACACCTCGCTGACCGACATGCGGGCCTACCGCTCGATGCTCGGCGGGTTCCTCAACGAGGAGCCGGCTGTGCTGAACGCGATCGTGAAGTCGGCGTGCGGTTCCTTCGGCAACTTCAAACCCGGCGGACTGTTCCCGCAGGAGCTGCGCGAGATGGCGATGACGTCGCTGTGGAAGCTCATCGAGACCATCCGCACCGGCAGTGAATCCGAGACCGTCACCTTCACCGAAGGCTTCAACGGCTACGCGATCCAGTACACCGCACCGATTCTCGCGCTCACTTTCGAGCAGGAGTTCGTGCCGACCGGCCGGTCAGCTGCGCGCCGCAAGCAAATGCAGATGCGCAACACCGCGAACCGGATGGCTGTCGAGTTGGGCCGGATGCCATCAGCGCACGAGGTGTCGATGCGCACCAACGACGATCTGATCATCGGCCGCGGCTTCACTCCCGCGTCGCCGCGGATGGCCCGCACCGCCGACCTCGTCGGGGACGAGCAGCTGATCCGCAGCGCCCACGACACCTTCGCCGCTCGACTGGGTCCGGCCGGGGCACTGAAGCTCGCCGGTCGACGCAAGCGGGTCGGCGAAGCGAACGCCGAACCGGCCCAGAGCATCGGAGTGGAGCGCACCTGCTGCGAATCCGAGATGGCCCGACTGTCGGACCTGGACCCGTGGCATGCACCGACGATGCTGGCCGAGGCCGCCGAACTGGCTGTGGCGGTGCGTGATCACGCCGCAGCGAACCCGGGTCTGCGGCTGCGGACGGACCAGCAGATGGTGGCCGCCTTCAACATCGCGTGCGTCCGTGAGGAAGGGCAGCGGGCCGCGGTGACCTCCGGTGCCTGGACGACGCCGGCGGACTACACGGCGGAGATCAACGAGCTCGTCTCGGAAAACCTGACCCTCGACATCGCCCCGGTGCACGGCCAGCTGATCGCCCACAACGAGGACCGCTCGATGATCAACCAGATGATGAGCGCCGTGCGTGAGCAGTACCCGCTGGAGCTGCACGAGGCGGTCGACCACATCATGGATCACCTGTCCTCGGGCGACAAGACGATCACCCGCAGGGGCGAACTGGCCCGGTCGCTGTCGATGTCGCTGAGCGAGTTCATGACGCTGTGCGAGCACGTCAAGCAGACGTGCCGGGAGATCTTCGCCTCGCTCGTCGACTGAGCATCAGCCTGTGCTGGATGGGGCAGCGATCCAGTGCCGCGCATGGTGTCTGCATGGATGAACAGCGTGAGAGCTCCCCTGCTGCACCGGCACCGATTCCTGCACCAGCACCGATCAGGGAGGTGGATGCACGCCGGCACCTCGAGCTGGCCGGCTCACCTGCCGCGAACAACGTTCGGTACCAGGCGACCCGGCATCAGCACGGGTGGCTGTTCGGCTTCCGCCGCGGCAACTCACCTGTTCTGATGGGCACCCGGTCCTGGGTCGTGGCCGACAACGGCCGGGTCCGCATGCTGAGTCCGGGTGAGCTGGCAGACGCCGTGCTGCGCAGCGAGATCGAACTGGAGCCGGACGCACCGGGCGGGCAGCGATGAACGTCGTGTTCGGCAACCTGACCGTGGCGCAGTTCGCCGAGCAGGTCGGGGCCGAGTTCACTGCGGCGGAACTGGCCGAGCTCGAATCCCATCGGACAGATTTCGCACGATCCGGCGATCCGGGCACGTTCCACATCTTCGACAACCCCGCGGTGCAGGTCCACATCGGCGCCGCAGCGATGGCGGACACCCGGCACATCTGGGAAGCCGCCAACAATCGTGCGCTGTTCAACCGGCCGGTGAGCTTCTTCCCGCTGGCCGAGACGCCAGCACCCTGATGGGTTCCCCGAGTAGCCGGCGCCCAAGGAGCTGCGATCATCTGATGATGGACATCGCTCGCCCAGCCGTCCCGAGACCGACATGCGGAACACCGTGCACGGCATGAGCTCTCCCAGCACGATCAGCCGCTCGGTGGTCATCTCCCCCGACGGCCTTTTCCGGTACCGACTCGATCGGTGGTGGTCTCCAGCGGCCGACGCCCGGGAGCAGCGGATGCCGTTCATGATGCTGAACCCGTCCATCGCAGACTCCGACGTCGATGACCCGACAATCCGGCGCTGCATGGCCTTTGCCAGACGTGAGGGCTACAGCGGCATCACCGTCGTCAACATCGGGGCGTTCCGCGCGACCGACCCGCGGGTCTGGCGCCGGGCGGCGGACCCGTTCGGGCCGGAGAACCTGCGGCACATCGACGAAGTGACCTCGGCCTCGAAGATCGTCATGGCCGCATGGGGCGCAGATCCGCTCGCCCAGCTGTCGGCACTCGGCTACCTGACCCACTTCGCCGGGACCGGCATCCCCGTGTTCTGCCTCGGCACCACGAAGGACGGCCACCCGCGGCATCCGCTGTACGTTCCCGGCGACCAGCCGTTGATCCGACTCGACGCGGACCCGCAGTCGATCCCCTGACCGGGCCGGCCGGCGACACCGCGCATGTTCACGTCATGGACAACCCCGAGCTGACCTGCCCACTGCCCGATTGCGACGGCGACCTGTACCTGACGTTCGAATCCGACTACGTGCTCTCCCGCAACGACCTGGAGTTCCACGACATCGGCAGTCGACCCACCTCGGCGAGCTGGAAGGTGACCTGCACGTCGATGCACGTCCTGCTGCTGCCGACCTACGAGGACGACGACAACGACAACTCCCGGTTCGGTCAGGACGAATGGGCCCGGCTCATCAAGCTGGTCGGCGAGCAGGCACCCCCGCAGACTCCCCTGCCGGACCAGTCGTGATCTTCAGCCGACGTCGTCGACACCGGGACCAGCGTGTCGAGCCCTGGAACCACGAGGTCACGTCGGACTGGCGTGGGCACTGGCATTGCGTCTGCGGGCACCGGCCGCCCGGGATCGATGACCTCGTGCAACTGGACAACCTGATGGAACACGTTGCTGCACACCAGCCGGCCGAACACCAGCCAGCCTCGAACCAGAGCGGGGAGCTGCCGAGATGAGCGCCTTCTCGCCGATCCATGAGCGGTGGATGGATCAAGACCTCGACATCTGGACGACCGGGACTGACGGCATCGTCCGCGACCGGGTGGGCAGCGCGAGCATGACCCGGAAGCAGGCACTGCGGAAGCTTCAGTTGCTGACCCCGGCGCACGAGCTGCTGTCCCAGGCGAACGCGCAACTGGCCGCTGCCGCAACGCAAATCGCCGCGCTGATCGCAGAACTCGCCGATCTCCGGCACCGGACGACCGCGGCCCAGAGCCACATCCCGACCTCGACATCGGGGAGACCGAAGACCTTCGCCGAGCGGATGGACTTCGAGCGCGACTGGGACCGCCGGTTCGCTGTTGCACAGGAGAGCCACGCCCGCAGCGCCGCCCTCTGACACCTGACTCCCCGGTTCCGGCCGTGCTCGATCCGGGATTGTCTGCGGCACCGCGCATGTCCTGGTCATCGACAACGAGAGGCTCCATGATGACCACCAGCAACGCCACCAGCACCGCCCAGACCGCATCTCCGGCTGTTGCAGCCGCTCTTCGCAGCTGGAGCCGCACCCGGGCCGAGTTGCGCGCCCTGGAGGCCGCTGAGCACCCCGACATCGTCGATCGCCACACGGTCGCACCTGGATCTGGAAGTCCGGCGACCTGTACGTCCACGACGGCTTGTTCGCTATCCCCCGCGACTGGATCCGCGACGCGGGCCTTCCGACCCTCGGCCTGGCCGACCGGAACGCCAACTACGCCGGCCTGTGCGACACCTGCCGAGGCGTGTGATGGAACCCGCAGCCCTGCTGGGTGTTGCCGTGATCGGCGCAACGGTCGCAGGACTCATCATCTTCGTCGTCGCTCTCGTCCGGGAATCCCGTGCTCAGCGCACCGCGGACCTGCTGCACGAGGACGGCACCGAACACGAATGGATCCGCAGCCAGGTCACCAGCGAGCACGACTGCGGCTGGACCTACTGCATGTGCCAGGTGTGGGAATGCGCGGTCTGCTACCTGACCGAGACCGTGGAGGTGGGCTGCGATGAAGTCCGCTGAGCGCCCCGATCCGTCCCCGACCAGCATCTACCACTTGTCCGACCTGTACGACGCCGACCGGGCAGCCATGGATCCCGCGGTCGCGGAGATCCGCCGGACGCAGCGCGTCCCGCATCCACTGCGCGAAGTCCAGTACGCCGACGGCGTGTGGCGCGACAGCACCGCCGGACGCATCCACGCGCAGGGCCGCCGGGTCGAGCGCCCGTTCGGCGCCACGGTGTACGGCCTCCCCGACGATCTTCGCGAAGAGCAGAGGACGATCTGATGAGCAGCCGAATGACGGGCGGATTCTTCGACGAAGAGATCGCCAGGGACGCGAGCGCCCGAGCCGACCGTCCGCGGGCCACCACTGATCTGAGTCCACGCCGACGCATTGACTTCGCCGGCCTGGCACTGATGCTGGTGGGGCTGGTGTTCGGGGCCATCTCGTACTGGCTCATCACCTATCGCGGCTCGAACGTGCTGCTCATCGTTCCGTCGATCGTCGCGGCCACCACCGGAGCCACCCACCTCACGAAGTGGCAGGCACCCAGAGACCTTCCGGATGCCGATTCGGGGTCGGATCAGTGACCGCGCGCATCCTGCCGGCGCAGCAGATCGAGGAGGTCGACCGGGTCATCGACGGGCTGATCCGCGACGCCGCCCGGTACGACAACAGCGAGCTCCTGGACGAGTCGCAGTGCTGGTCGCTGCACAAGCTCGCCGCCGAGCTGTACGCCGCCGGGTTCGAGGACGGCCAACGGGCGGAGGCCACCCGGGTCCGGGGCCAGCGAGCCCGAGATGTGTCCGCCGCGAACAGGTCGGAGTCCGGCGCCGGCTGATCTGGCTGCCGGGCTGATCAGTGAGCCTCGCCGGGATGTCTGCCGGCACCGCGCATGTCCCTGACATGAAGATGCAGATCAGCGTGATCTCCAACCGGCGGCGCGATCTCGGTGGTGGCTCATGAAGGGGGTCCTGGAGGTGGTGTGCCCGAGGTGCGGCGCCCCGGCTGGCCAACGGTGCCGAGCCCCGAGGAGTAAGCGGAAGACGGACGCCCACATGGACCGCGTCAACCTCCGATGGGCCCCAGGACCGACGAGGGAGCAGTCATGACCTCCGAGATCACGGTGTCCGCGACGAACGGCCTCCCGCTGGACATCGCCGGCTCCCTGATGCGCGCGCTCGCAGCGATGTGGCCGACCAGCAAGGTCCGCAGCGATCCGGGCGGCTTGACGCTCATCATCAACGACGTGGACCGCGGTCTGCCGATCGACTTCGACACGATCCCGGCACCGGACACCGCTGACCCGGCCACTGCCGACTACGGGCTGACCGGCTGGAAGGACGGCGTCATCACCGTCGGGATGGGCAGGGAGGCAGCCGAGCATCTCGCTGTGTGGGCGCACACCGCTCTGGTTGCCTATGACGCGGTGAACTACCTCGAGCAGACGGCGTTCACACCCGAGGGTCGGCGCGTCGAGATCACCGCCAAGTGGGGTCACGGATCGAAGTCTCCGCACCAGCTGCGGCAGGCGGCCGAGGATCGCGTCACGGAGTTGGAGGCGCACGTCGCAGGACTGGAAGCTGAACTGCGAGAGCTGCGCGGAGAACCCGAGTGACCGACTCGGACGTCCCGCGTCTGATCCGCCAATCGCAGTAGGCCACTCGCACATCCGAAGTCAGTGGCATCGGGCCGGTCGCCGACACCACGCATGTCCCAGGCATGAAGCAGAACCAGATGCCGTTCCCCGTCGAGCACCCCAGCGCATCGCAGTTCATCCAGGCGCCGCGGTCGATCTTCTTCGAGGAGATCCAGGCCGGCGACGTCGTCTCCCGCACCCACACGACCGGCGGAGTGCTGCACACCATCACCTTCCGGGTGCTGGCGGTGAAGGACGGCGTTCTCATCGACGCGGACGGCGACAAGCACGTCGTGATGATCGGCTACTTCTGGACCCTCATCGACCGGACACCGTTCCCCGACTTCGAGCACATGCGCCTGCGGTCCGCCGTGGTCTACACGGGCCTGAAGTGGGAGGAGTCGGACTCCGAGGAGGATGCCGCCTCGCTGCGCGCTGCCCTTCGCGAGTTCCGCACCTACGAGATCAGCCGGACCGATGTCTGAGGGCGCACTGTCTGAGGGGGCACGGTCTGACGTCCTTCTCCGCTGCTGCCGGTGCTGCGCCGACGACGACCCGGAGTTCCACGCCGAGAACGGGATCGACGCCCACGAGGTCTCGTGCCCGAACTGTCATCCGGAGCAGGAAGAAGTGCTGCTGGACGAGCTGGCTGCGAAGGACGCCGAGATCGCCCGGCTGCGTGCCGAGCTCGCCGCGCGCGATGCTGCTGCCGCCGTGTCTGCTGCTGCCGTGTCTGCTGATGACGAGCCCGGCCAGGTGATCGGCTACATGCTGTACGCCGACTCGCCGTTCGAGGAGTCGCACTTCGTCGGGCAGTCCCTCACCGACTCGGTGCTGGCCGACACCAAGATCCTCGACCCGGCGCTCGCCGGCTGGCTGAAGGTCAACCCGACGGCCCGCATCGTCGCAGTGGCCGAGATGCTCGAGACTCACCTGTCAACAGCCCCATGAGGAACTCGACGGACTCTTGCGGTAGCGCCTAGCCGAGGGTGTAGGACGTACGCCGGGTTCCGTCGTGCAGATCTTCCGAGGTGCACGAGAAACCGGTCGTGGTGGCCATGCCGAGAGCTCTGCTGAAGTAGGTGAACGACCCGGTCCCTTGATACCTGTCCGAGTCTCCCGGCGCTTTGGCCATCTCCTGCCACCGGTAGGTCATGGGGTCTGTCGCATAGGGAACCCCCCTGGCGAGGCTGGACTCACAGGCGGTCTTCGCTTCGTCTTCGAGTGATGACCTACCCAGGAGCCAGAACCCCGCGACAGCGACCAGTGCCAGCAACGGCGCCCAGTACGTCCTCAGCTTGAACTTCGTCCGCAACGGGATCGTGGCCCAGTTGTCCACGAAGATGTACTTGCCGTCCCCCAGCATGAACCAGCCGTCGTGCATGAACGTTGCCTCGACCGGTCCCGCCGGGAGCTCCCCCTCTGCCGTGTCGAAGCTCATCCTTCGATGGGTGCTCGTCGGGCCGAACAGTGTGAGCTTCTGCCGCCGGTACTCATCCGGCATGTTGCTGCCCTCCCGCCGCACGATCGCAAACCAGAACAGCGGCATGCCGGGAACAGTCAGGGCGTACTGCCAGCCGTTCGCCGATTGTGTGCAACTGCGCGGCTGGCCGTTCCATGGCACGGGCCGGCACCCCTGATATCACCTACGACCTCCCCGGATCGACTCGATGATGACCGCAAGGTGTACCTAATTGCAATCCGGCCACACCCAGGTCACCTGGTCGAATGATAGGCCGGTAGCGCCAGCCTGAGAGGTCTCACGACTGTCTCTGAGCGACCTCGCGCGGACAACGGGCTCGGGATCCACGAACAGCCATCTCGAGGATCGGGATTTCACATCAGCCGCGGACGTTCTCGTCCAGGTCATCGATCGCCTGGAGCATCCCGGTGGCCGCGCGTTCGGTGATGATGGGCCAGCTCCACACGCCGGCCTTCGTCTGCGCGGCTTCCAGCGTGACGACGCCGGTGGCCAGGTAGGTGTACCGCGGTGCTGCCGCAGGATCGTCCGTCACCCGCCAGATCGAGACGATCCGGCCGGAGTCGTCCACGTCGATGACGACGTCGCCGTTCAAGGGCGCACCCTCAGCCGGGAAGATCGGCCATTCCTCCTGTACGAGTTCGTTGTTGCGGAACAGCTCACCGTCGGCGTCGGAGCACCGGGACAGGAGCAGTCGAGATCCGGACCGGGCCACCGAGACGGCGCTCAGTGCGAGTGCGATGTCGTTGGGCATGCCCGGAGCGTAGGTGCCGGCGCCGATCCGGCTGGCGGGTTGTGCTGTCGCTCGGAGACGTGGCTCATCACGTTGCCTGATCAGACAGGGGCAGCATCATCTCGTCGAGCGAGGTGAACGTGTCGGGGTTCTGGATCTGCACAGTCTTGCCTCGGCCGCCCCGAGGAACGCCCAGCACGACAGCTGTTTGCTTCCCCTCGATGTAGCGGAGAGCTCGATCCAGCTCTCTGGTGTCCAGATGGACCCTGATCACCATGAGGTGTCCGTGCCTCAGCGTCTGCATGCCGACCCATCCGTCGGATGCTCCGTGATCTCGATGCCACTCGACGATCGGACCTGTGAGTTGCTGGGTCGGCTCCACAGTCTCTCGGGACAGGTGCATCGAAGCGTCGGAGATCAGGCGTGCCGCGTCGTTCGGGATAGACACTGGAGAAGTCGCCGAGGAGGGACGTGACTCAGCCCAGTTGAATCGCGCAGTGAAGGTCTGGACCGAATCTTCAACCACTATTGCGTGCAACGCATCGAGGAACTGCTTGCTGACGCCAGCCACCACGAGCGCGCCAGCTACGGACGCCCGAGGCTGCACTGCGGGCTGCACTACGAGACGGTCCACAGCCGTCAGAGCTTCGGCAAATGTTCGCATCGTCCGACGTTCGATGGGCTCCGGGCGCATCGCAGGTTCGGCCGGCGTGTCATCCACCAGGGAAGTCCCGAACAGGATGGCGTCTGGCTCTGGATCAGGTATCGGCATCAGCACGGGCACGACGTACGAACCTCGCTGGGTGTGTCCCATTCGAGCCAGTCCGAATACCCTGTCGCCCTCCGATGAGTATTTCCCGATGGACGCTCTGGGGGACCTCGCGGTGGTCGCGGCCGCCCTCAACATTCGGCTGGCGGAGTCCACGAGACGCTGGCCGGCGGACAGCAGAATCGAGTCACCGATCAGATCGCTGTGGGATGCGCTGAGGCGTGTCTCGTCCAGGTGCTGATGTGCGAGACGGAACTCCAGCGCCGCAATGTCTTGTGCCATGGCGAGCGCGATCCGCTTGATGACCCCTGGCCACTCGGGGGAATCTCGATCGAGGTCATGGGGAACGCCCACACGCTGGCCGCTCGCGTTCATCACCCAGAGGTCGCCAGCCGGGCCCTCCGATATTCGGACCCACCCGGATCTGTCGAGCAGCCCCACCAAATCCGTGCGCGCGGTCATGTCAGCTGCCCCGCAGAGCGCACTCCGTGACCGGCCAACAAATCGGCGTGCCAAAGGGGGAGAGTCGCCGCCGTGAACTGGTTTGCCACCGGCACCCGGATGGCTTTGTCGAGCCGCGACGCATCGACGCGTTCCCATAGCGCTTGCGCGTAGTGGACGGTCGATGCTGCTTGGTGGTCGATCCAGACCGGGCTTCGCCGGATGTGCACGATGAGGAAGTAGACGGGGTCCGCAAATCTCGCCCACTTCTCGATCCATCGCTCATCGAGGGCCCAGCGGATCGTCTCGGCCTTTGGGCTGATTCGCTGGGCTGAGCACTTCACCTGCACGTAGACGTTCCCCTCCGGAAACTCCACCTGACAGTCGATGGCTCGAACATCGGCGTCAGGCCGCGACTCCGTGATCGGCACCCCCGCCGCGCTGCAAATCGACTCGAGGTAGCTCACGCCGTACCTGGCCTTGGCTCCGTTGAGCTCCAACGTCGACATCATGGGTGACAGCCTCGGCAGTCCGGCAGCGGTCATGGTCAGCATCAGACCACATCCGACACGGACTACAACCCGGGGACATGACGGAGGTGCGGTCCACTCCGCGTCGGCCACACCCAGCGATCGCTCCACCCGCGCGCCGCCAGGTGCGCAACGCCCGCCGCTAGGCCAGACCCGCCGCTGCGCGACGCTGGCCGGGGGTCGAGTCGGGACGGCCGGATAGTAAAGAGGGGCTCAGGCCCTAGCGGGCCTTCGCCCAGGTAGTGCTCCTTCTCGTTGTTCGTGGCGTTCCTCGTTGCGGGCTTTCCGTGTTCGTCTCGGTGTCCGTCTCCGGTCTTCTTTCTGGCCGCTGCGCGGCGCTTCTCGCTTTCCTTGTCGGGGGTCTTCCTGGTCCCCTGTTCGTTGTTGTGCTCTTCGGCTCGCGTTCCTGTTCGTTCCTGTTGCCCGGCTGTGGGTTTGCCCTGGCTCACCACGCTGTCAGCCTTGCCGACACTGCCTTCTCGCTCCCGTCTCGGGCTGCGCCCCGTTCCCCGACTCGTCCTCCGCCACGATGCCGTTTCCGGTGCCCGCCACCCTCCGGCACCCACCTCTGTCTGACTCGAGTCCCTCCCCTGTCCGCTGCGCTGATCTCGTCCCGTCGGTCTTCCACTGGCTGCCCGGTTGGTCGTTCGGTGTGCGCAGCTGATGGCTCCCGCACATGTATTCGGTGACCGGAAGAATCAGCTCCCGCGCATGCATCCAGTGACAGCACCACCCGATCCCCCACACGCCTTCGGCACACCAGCATCATCAGCAGCACCCTCACCACCAGAGCCGGACACCAACACCTGCCCGCCGGCGGCACAGTCCTCACCTTCCTGCCCCTGCCGGCTGCTTGGTTGCCACCTGGCTTCCGCACAGATCTCTCCGAGCAGTCACGACGACACGGTCAGCGAAGCGGCACCCTCGACGTCGGCTGCGAACCCAACCACCACCGCTCCCCGCGTAGGGGCACGAGACGACCTTCCGGCCACCCCACATCCCCAAATAATTGGTCTGCACAGTGGTGGGTGGAAGAGGTCGAGTGAGCGACGGCAGGATTCCGGGGCCCCCATCGCGGGAAACCGAACAGGATCGACGCGCGGAAATGTGCGTTCTTGTCGGATTTTTACCGCCATCGAACTTCCGGGCCCCGCCGGGTCGTCCGGATTGCTGTCTCCCCGCTGTCTCACTGGCGTCTCCTGCGCATGTTGCCGGGTATGCAGCTGCGTCGAGGAACCCGTCAGTGGAAGTTCAGTCGCTCGGGAGCGTCCATGCCGGAGGTCCAGAACGTCGTCACCCGCGCCCAGACCTTCGCTGCGGCCGGCCGCGACTTCCACCACATGACGCTGCTCTCAGTCGCCGAGGCCACCGGGGTCAGCGGCTACCTGATCACGCCCGACAAGCCGGGAGCCGACAGGGCCGCCTTCTCGCTCGCGCAGTCGGTTGCTGCCCGTTGCGACCCGGTCGATGAGCTTCCTGACCTGTCGGGCACCCGCGTCATCGGCACCATGCGCGTCGACGTGAAGGCTGCCGTCAGTCGGGACACCCAGAAGGGCGCCGACCCCGCCGAAACGGCCCGCCGGATCGAGTCGGCTCTGCGCACCGGGGCCGAGGATTCCGCGTCCTGGCTCGCTGCGAACGTCCGCCGCCCTGGTCGCCGGGAACGCAAGCGGACCCTCGCCTGGCATGCCCGCCGGCTGGGGGTGAACGGCTCTTCCTTTCAGCACCACACGACGGACACGAACTCGATGGTCGCCACGTTCCTGTGCGGCGGTGAGGACCGCGCGGAGGTGAAGCAGCGGATGCGTCAGGTGGCGGCCGCGCTGCCTGGTTTCGACCTGGACACCAAGACCCGGATCCTGCGCCCGTGGCTGGCGATGCTGCCGCCGGTGCTGATCGGCCTGGCTGTCGGCACCGCCGCGTACTTCCTGGATCGGCCGCTGTCGCAGTCCCTGATTGCTGTCGGGATCGGCGTGGTGCTCGCGCTGGTTCTGCTGGTCGGGCTCATCCCCACCAGGACCCGCACGGTTGTGCGCGATGCGCGCCGCGGCAAGTTCCACGGACCGCGGCGCACCCACTCCCTGCCGGCGATCCCCGGCCTGAAGCGCAAGCCGTCTGCGGACGACGATGACGACAAGCCCGGCGACTACCCGCTGACCCGCGATGCGTTCCTCGTCGGACCTGCGCTGCTCGTCGGGATGATCGCCCCGCACGCCGGCGCCGCATCCGGCTCATCCGTCACCGAGCGTCGGGCAGCTTCGGCCGCCATGCTGAACCCGGACATCGGACCGTGGATCGGCACGTCCGGTGAGGACAACGCCCGCACCCACCTGTCCGTCAACGACTTCACCGCCGGCACGGTCGCAATCGGCAAGCCCGGCTCGGGCAAGTCCGTCGTCGTGCGGTCACTGTTCGGCTGGGCGTGCCTGGAGCGGGTCGCCCCGTCCGGTCGGGTCGGCTACCCGGGCCGCAGCAACACCCTCATCGCCTTCGAGTCCAAAGGTGAAGGTGCGGCGAAGTACCGGCAGTGGTCCGATGCGCTCGGGGACCGGACCCTGGTCATCGACGTGGCCGACCCGGAGTCCTTCGCCATCGATGTGTTCGACCTGCCCGGCACTCTCGCGGAACGGGCCCGGCTGTTCGCCAACATGATGGTCTACGCCTTCGCTGACGGCTCCATTCAGGGAGCATCGTTCGAGGTGCTCCAGATGACGCTCTCGGGTGCACTGGTCGTCACCGACACGATCGCGCTGGCGGCATCACTGCCGCACGGCCGGTCCCCGATCTTCTACTGCCACATCCTGCTCGGCGGCCAGGGCGACACCCGCGGTCGGGATCTCGCAGCAGCGATCAGTGAGGCAGCCGCCCGCGCAGAGAAGGCCGGCGAGAGTGCTGCTCAGGATCTGGTGGTCGCCGACGACGAGCTCACCAAGCTGTACTCCTCCGGCACCGAATCCTCCCGCCGCGCCCAGACGCAGGCGGCCCGCAACAAGATCGGCGACCTGTTGTCCGCGGAGTCGTGGTGGTCACCCATCCGACCAAAGGTCACCTGGCAGCAGATCATCACCGGCCACAAGTCGGTCGTCATCAACACCGGCGTCTCTGGTCGCGGCCACCAGCTCGACGAGCGGATCGCCGTGTTCCTGACCGGCATCCTCACCTACTCGATGGTGGAGACGATCAAGCGCGCGTGCACCGGCTGGCAGGAGCAGCAGCGGTGGGTGTCGATCTACTCCGACGAGCTGTCCCAGATGGCCGGCGCCTCCGCCTCCACGTTGGGTTGGCTGCACGATCAGGGCCGCTCCTACGGGGTGCGTCCGTTCCTGGCGACGCAGCGTCTGGCGCAACTGCCGCTGGAGCTCAAGACGTCGATCATGGACTACGCGACCGTGCTCTGGTTTGCGCAGTCGTCCGCTCCTGCCGCCACCGATGCAGTGCTCGACATGGCTGCTGACGGATCCGCGTGGTCCAACGCCGACGTCACCGGCCTGGAGCTCTACACGGCGATCGTGCGCACCTACGTCGCCGGTGTGCGGCAACCGGCCGTCCCGGTCCGGATGACGAACTTCGAGGCCGACATCGCAGGATTCGCACACGCCCAGGGATACCTCACCGCGGGTGCCGCAACACCCGACCGCGCGATCATCGAACGTCTGATGAGCAGCTGCTCCATGAGCAAGGGGCAGGCACCACGATGAGCGTGCACGAGAACGAGACCGTCGGCCGGACCCCGGCGAACCTGAACCTCGACAGCGACACGATCCCGTTGGCGCAGCTGCCTTCCCGCTGCCCGAACCCGAAGCTGTCCTCCTCGCAGCGGACCGACCCGTTCTGGCAGGGACTGTGGGTAGACGGTGCGCAGGCATCATGGCTGTCCCGCAAGCTCGCCATCCGGCTGGCCGGCATCTCCCGCAAACGAACCCGGAGCCTGCGACCGACACAGTCGGTGGCCGACGCGATCGAGGCGGTCACCGACAGCCGGCGCGAGCATCACCTGGCCGCACTCGGGGCGATCTGGTTGTGGCGTACCGCGACCGCCGAACAACTCGCGGCGATCACCGGAGTGCCCAGCATGATGAACCCGGCGACGATGGTCCCAGCGTTCGAGGCGGAACTGGTGGAGCGCGGCACGTTCCTGTCGGAGCTGCCCGTCACCAGCCGGGCCTCACTGAACCACCTGTACCGACCGATCGCCGGCACCTCGTTCCAGCACCTCGCGGATAACCTGTCGTTCACCGAATGGATGCAGGTGTGCGCCGGCCTGCCGTACACCCGCGGCTCCCAGCACGACCGGCACAACCTGATGGCCACCGAGCTCGGTCTGCGGATCGCCGAACACTGCGACGTCCCTCTCGTCCTGGGTGAAGCGCTCTCCCGGATCGACCTGATCTCCCGCAACGACATCGACACCAGCGAACGCCGCTCCGCCGACATGATGATCGTCCGACCTGACGGGCACCGCATCGCCGTCGAGATCGTGGGATCGACCAACCCGGACTTCAATCTCAAGATCAGGCGCTGGGCGCGACTCCTGCATGACACCGCCGATGACCGCAACACCGGCCTTTCTGTGCTCTTTCTGGACACAGCCGGACCCGAACGGACAACCGCAGTCCGCAAGGACAACTGGCGCACCATCCGCGCCACCGTCGGCCGCTCCGCCTACGAGCTGCCCGGCGCCGTCCGCCGCGGAGTCCCCGACCGGATGGCCGTCGCCCGGTGGGAATGGTGGTTCCCCGCACTGCATCAGGCATCCGCCGGCTTCACGTCGCTAGAAGCAGTCCGCCCGACCGGCCCGCCCGCAGATCGTTGGGAGCAGGTCGGTCTGCTCGACCCGTTCAGTCTCGAGTTCGACCCACCGGACCCGACAGTGTCCCGCGCACTCATCGACAACGCCCGCCACCTGTACGGGGTGCCGTCCTGGCTGCGTCACCCGGAGCCACCGGACTTCTCCAGCGCGCTGTTGCGACGCGCCGGGCTGACCGAAGCACCACGGATGCCGGACGCCGGATCGATCCGCCGGCACCGGCAGGCCACCAACTTCCGTGGTCTGGGCACAGCTGCCACCGACGGGGCTGACCGCGACAAAGGCATTGATGACGACCTCAGCGACATCGACTGGGGCACCTGAGTTCACCGTCTACGTCTGCATGGCCGGCTTACGGCTCGTCCCAGGCTGGGCCAGCCGTTGCAGGACGACTCCGCCGGGGCCCGTCCGCCGTTGCGAGGTGACCTCCCGCATCCTGTATGCGACTTTGAGTTCGGGCAACTGCCAAGGCAACCGCGCGTCGGATGAAAGCATCAGCTCAACACCACAACGCCAGGGGGAATTACCGTGAACGCTTCCGACATCGGCCACCCACGATGAGCAGCGCATCGATCCGCTGGGCGAGGACGCTCTGCACGATCACGATCGGGCTGTTCCTGAGTGTCGGATGCACAAGTACCGACACGACGTCCGCGTCGTCGGCCAGCCCCTCGACTGCGGCTGCTGCGATCACGGGCGACGAGATCAGTTCGTCGGCATCCACACCCCCCAGCGCCAGATTCGACCACTCGGTCGCTCCGGACTGGATGGGAGACCCCATCTGCCCTGGCTCATTTGATCTGGGTGGCTGGTTGCGGGAGAACTACCCGATTCAAGGCGGTGACTGGGTGACCGAGGTGCAGAACGGCAGAGGGATCATCGGTTGCGGAGCGTCTGCGGACCCTATCGATGCATCCGGTGAGCTGGGCCTCGTGTTCATCAACACCCAACCGGCCGACGAGGACTTTAAGCCGTCGAGCGAGGTACGAGGACTTCAGCCAGTGGACCTTGGAGTCACCACGGGATACATCACCGCGGACATCTCAGGTCGAACCCTACGATTCGACACGGAACCTGCAATCGCCGCGAACTTCGTGACCGTCGTCGGCAACGTGAAGGGCGAGGATGTAACTCCTGCTGCGGCCAAGTTGGGTTCGGCGTTCGCGCGTGTGATGGCCTACCAGGCCACCCGGTCGACGACCCCCACTTCTTCGGCGGCCACTACCCAGCGAACGACTGCGACTGCCCCGGCGATGACCACCCCGCTAACGACGCCAAGTACCCCGGTTGCTGGCAGCGAGTCCCAGAGCGTCGCGTACCGCCAGGGCTACCAGGCGGCGCGAGAAGATCTCGACTCCTTCGTACCAGCTACGAGCAAGGACGCAGGCAGGGTCATCGCCACCCGATGCGGCCTGGACGATCGGTCCATTGTGGGCGGTGCGCGATCCCAAGACTGGATCGACGGCTGTTACACCGGCACCCTCGAAGGAGTCGACGACCGTGCCGCCGTTTCTGAAGACGGACCGTCCGATCGCTCCTGGTACCGCGTCGGCTACCAAACTGGCCGGGAGCACCACTCCGACATCTCGGCCCGTCAGGATGGCGACCTTCAAACGAGCTGCCAGTACGAAGCTCACCTATCCGAGGTTCCCGCGGACGCCCGTGCTCAGTTCACAGCTGGATGCGTCGACGGCACAACGCAAGCCGAAGCCCTCGCTGCCCCGACGAAGGACCGACGCCATGCGCCGAAGCCCTTCGACACCGAGAGTTCGGCAGGCCCTGCACCAACTGATGAAGGCGATCTCGGTCTGGGGACTCCCATCACGACGGTCGCCTGCGACGGGGAGTTCGTGGTGATCGTCGGTTCGGCTGTCTCACCGGACAGCTACGCCAGCGACGTCCAGAGGTTCCTGAGCGGTAGCCCGGGAAGCAAGTACCTGCGCACTGATCGAGCGTGCAGCAGCCTCGTGCAGGAGGTGAACGGGAACCCGATTTACGCCGTGTTCCAAGGTCCGTTCAAGTCCCGCTCGGAAGCCTGCACCGTGGCGGCCCAGATGTCTGAGTCGACCGTCAAGCAACTCATCGACAGCGGCGAACCGCGAGCCAACGAGCAGTGCGACTGAGATCTCCCATTCTACTGTCCGTCCGAGGGCTAAGCAGATCACCGGAGACGGTGTCGGTGCCGTGGGGCGGGTGCCGGTCTCCGCCAGGAACTCGCTCCTCTGTCCGCGTGACGACCCTAGCCTCGCGCTTTCATCACGGGGGCCCTGAGGATGTGTGTCGGTGATGCAGAAAGGTGCTCTGACCTGCAAGGATGGTCTTGTCTAGGGACTGTCCGTGCTGAAGATCAGGAGCACCTTTCTGGTGTCGAACTCTACCTCGTTGTATCCGCGGGTCCGCGTTGATCAGTCCGCGTCGGGTGTGGTGTCCCATGCCGGTTCGGTGTTGTTGACCGCGACGGCGGCCCGGATCGGTTTGGATGAGGTGATGTCGCGGGCGCTGGCGCCGTGGCGGCCGCGGTTGGCGGTGCACGACCCGGGGAAAGTCGTGGTGGATCTGGCTGTCGCGTTGGCGATCGGCGGTGACTGTCTGGCCGACATTGCGGTGTTGCGGGCCGAGCCGGGCCTGTTCGGGTTGGTGGCATCGGATCCGACGGTGTCGCGCACCATCGATCGGCTCGCAGCGGACGCGGACAACGTTCTTGCTGCGATCGGCGCGGCCACAGCTGTGGTGCGGCAACAGGTGTGGTCACTGCGGGGTGAGGGGTCCCCGATCCACGAGGTGTCCGCGGAGCGGCCGGTGATCATCGATCTGGATGCAACGTTGGTGACCGCGCACTCCGAGAAGGAACACGCGGCGCCGACCCACAAGAAGGGTTTCGGGTTCCATCCGTTGCTCGCGTTCATCGACCACGGACCCGGCGGGACCGGTGAAGCAGCCGCCGGGGTGTTGCGGGCCGGGAACGCCGGTGCGAACACCGCAGCCGATCACCTCACTGTGATCCGGCAAGCGTTGGTGCAGCTGCCCTTTGGTCCTCGGCCCGGCCGGAAGGTGTTGATCCGCACCGACGGTGAAGCGCCCCCGGTTCCCTGCCGCCCTCGTACGGGTTGCGGCTCTCGGTTGAGGGCCGCGTAGTGGGCTTGCTCGTACTCGGCGGGCGGAACGTTTCCCAGGGTGCCATGCAGGCGCCGATTGTTGTACCAGTCGACCCAGCCCGCGGTCGCGTACTCCACGTCCGCGATGCCCTTGTAAGGGCCGGTGTGGAACACAGTCGTCCGGACGCACTCGGCCTTGTACAGGCCGTTGATCGACTCCATCAGAGCGTTGTCGTAGGCGTCGCCGACCGAGCCGATGGACGGCGATATACCCTCCAGCGCCAGATGATCGGTCAGCAGCACCGACGTATATTGCGACCCGGCATCCGAGTGATGCACCAGCTCGCCCCGGGTAGCGGGGTGACCCTGCCGGCCGCGTTCCCACAGCGCCATCCGCAGCGGGATCATGACCAGCTCGGTTTCCTTCGAGGTCGCGGCGTGCCAGGCCACGATCCGTTGGGCGAAGACGTCCACGATGAAAGCCACGTACACCCACCCGGACCAGGTCCGCACGTAGGTGAAGTCGGTGACCCACACCCGGTTCGGTGCCGGCGCGGTGAAGTCCCGGTCCAACAGGTCACCGGCCCGCTTGCCGTCCTTCGCCGGGATCGTCGTACGGACACCCTTGTCCCGACGAATCCCGCTGAGGCCCAACACTTTCATCGCCCGATCCACCGCCCCGGCACTGACATCAGCACCGACCGTGCGGCGCAGCAGAGCGGTCATCTTCCGCCGCCCGTACAGGCCCTCCGGGACCAGTTTCCGTCGGCCCTGAGCATCAACTGTCCAGGCCGCGGAACGGACCGCGTCCACGACGTACGCGTCGCTGATGACCCTGGCTGCCGGTCGGCAGGCCCGCCAAGCCCGGTAAGTTCGCGCGGCGACCTTGCAGCCCTGCTCGCGCAGGACCCGGCAGATCGACTCGACCGCGTGACCCTCGCTGCGCAAGGTGTCGATGAACCCCATCATCAGCGGTTGCGGGGGTCGAGTTCCCCCGCGAAGAAAGTTGTCGCCGCTTTCAGGATCGCCACGTCCTCACGCAGCTGCCGGTTCTCGGCTTTGAGCTTTCGGATCTCCTCGAGCTCCTTCGTGGTGACTCCGTCGCGGCCACCGTCATCGACGTCGGCCTGGATCACCCACCTGCGAACGGATTCCTGTCCGACGCCCAACTGCTTCGCCACGGCCGCTGACGCGGCCGTCAGCGACGGGTACTGCCCGCGATGCTCGGTCACCAGGCGCACCGCGCGGGCACGGAGCTCCGGATCGATCTTCTTCGGCATGCTGCTCATCCTTCCAACTCACAAGGATGCGGCAGGGAACCTGGGGCGCTTCAGGTCGACGAAGATTGACCTCGGTCCCACAACGGGCTACCTGAACCTCCCCCCGCTCCGGTGAGGAGCAAGGGTTGGCATCGGCCGCATTCGATTGGCCAGGGGACTACCCAGGGATCGTGTTCGTGTACGTCGAAGCGTCGGAGCAAGCGACCGCCACGAAGATGTCAAAGGACATAGCCCGGAGCCTCGCCACGGCCGCATTCAGCAGGAACGCCGTCAGCCCCACGCCGCAGACAAGTCCAGGGACCAGCGCACCTGCGGGTACTTCGATCCCCGGAATGGATCCGACCGTGCGCGAGATCTTCAAGGACAGCCCGGCGCCTGGAGTTACCTACGCACTGGTCACTGGGTGGGACCCGTCCACTGGAACTGCCACCTACGACAAGGTGGAGCTGTTGAAGGGAGAGGAGGCGCAGAAGAAGTGGGTCGAGGACGGCAACGATCCGGACGATTTTCTCGGCCACTTCTACGTCAGGCATGGCAATCCGCAACTGCGGACCGCCCGGGTCGAACCGAACACGCCGATTACAACCAGAACGGGGACTCAGCCGACATCGTCCCGGCCCACGGCTGGGCGCCGGATCCCGGTTTGCTCTACGGCATGGTCCTCACGAGTGACGAAAAGTCGGCCGCGTTGATCGTGGCCGTGTTCCAGTCCTGACGAGCGTCCTTCCAGCCAGTGCCGATGACCGGCGTTGGCCCCGCCCAGCGGCAGTCGAACTGGAAGGAGCAGGCACCGAGAGTAGGTTCCTGATCGCGATCAGGCGACGTCGTTGAGCAGATCATAGAGCTCAGGCAGCAGCAGCTTGAGGAACCGCTTGCCCGCTTCATCGTCGTTGAGCAGCTTCTTGCCCATCGCAGAATGGTTCTTCACCGCTCCCATAACCGCTTGAGAGAACGCCTTCTTCACGTCGGGGCTGTCGGCGAACTGGCTCGAAGTGTTGGCCCTGGCCTGGCCTTGCAGGTTCTCGTTCTCGGCCATCTTGTCGCGGATGTGGTTGAACATGATGACTCGATCGGAGTCGGTGAAGTCGACGTCGTCGAAGAGGGTGTTGAGCTGCTCGACGATCTCGCGGAGTCTAGCCAGCTTGGGATCCTGTTGCTGTGCACTGCCGGCGGCTGTCATGCCTTGCAGCGGTTCGCCCTTGCCGTCGAGCACCAGGGTTGTGCTGTCCTGGCCGTAGGTCTTGAAGAACTTCAGCTCGACCGCTGACAGATCGATCTCCATCCCGAGTGCTGCTTCCCGGATGGTGGGGGCCAGCAGCCGGTAGAAGATGGCTCGCTTCTCCAGGCCGACTTCGGAGCTGTAGTCGAATATCTGGGACAGGAAGTCGTAGGCCCGGATGTAGGCGGTCAGGTCGGAACGGAACATCCGCAGCGACTCGAACTCGACCTTGTCCTCGTTGGTCTTCGCGTCCTCGATGCGGTGCAGGAACTTGTCCCGAGCGGGCGTGATCCAGCGGGTGAGGGCGTTGTTGCCTTCACCGCGCAGGTACGCAGCAGCGCACCCGTCGAGCTCTGCCCCGGTGTAGAGCTGGGCACCGTCGAGTTTGGCAGCCAGATCGTGAACGACGTTCTGGTCCGAGACCGTCCCCAGGGTTGCCTCTGTGTAGTACGGCTGGAACGCATCCAGGACGGCCTGCGGATCGTTCACGAAATCCAGCACGAAGGTGCGGTCCTTGCCGGGGTAGATCCGGTTCAGCCGAGAGAGGGTCTGCACCGCGGTGACGCCTGAGAGCTTCTTGTCGACGTACATCGCGACGAGCAGTGGCTGATCGAACCCGGTCTGGAACTTGTTGGCGACCAGCATCACCTGGAACTCGTCGGTGTCGAACGCGCCGGCCAGGCTTCGGCCCTTCAAGCCGGGATTCATGGACGTCTCGGTGAACGTCCCGCCGACGGCGCCCAGACCCGGATGATCGTCGTGCACCTCGCCGGAGAATGCCACCAGGGCTGCGAGGTCGGTGTAGCCGTGGTCCTTCAGGTACCGGTCGAAGGCGACCTTGTAGCGAACCGCTTCCTTGCGTGATCCGGTGACAACCATGGCCTTGGCGTGACCGTCGAGTAGGTGCGCAACGTTGTCCCGGAAGTGCTCGGTGATGATGCCGACCTTCTGGCCGATCGCGTGCGGGTGCAGCTTCACCCACTGGATCAGGCTCTTGGCCGCCTTGACCTGGTCGATCGGGGTGTCGGAATCGTAGTCGGTGCCGTCATGGGCGAGCTTCCACGCTGTCTTGTACGGCAGGTAGTTCTGGAGGACGTCGCGGATGTACTCCTCCTCGATGGCCTGCTGCATCGAGTACAGGTGGAACGGCGCTGGCATCCCGTCATCGTTGGTGCGGCCGAACAGCTCCAGAGTCTTGGCCTTCGGCGTTGCGGTGAAAGCGAAGTACGAGATGTTCTTCCCCGCCGACTTGCCGGCCATCATCGCTGCGAGCAGGTCGTCGCTGGAGTACTCGGCACCGTCAGCCACGTCCGCGAGCTCCGCCGGCGACAGGATTTCCTTCAGCTTGTTCGCCGTGTTTCCGGTCTGCGACGAGTGCGCCTCATCGGCGATCACGGCGAACGACTTGCCCTTCAGGGGCGCCAGACCTGTGATCGCATCGATGGCGAACGGGAACGTCTGCATGGTGACCACGATGATCGACGCGCTGGACGTCAGCGCCGCGGCCAGTTGCTTCGACTTCGATTCCCCGGCGGTGTCCCCCACTGCGACAACCACTCCGGGCTGGGACTCGATCTGGAACATCGCGTCCTTCAACTGCGCGTCCAGTACGTTCCGGTCAGTCACGATGATGACCGAATCGAAGACCTTCTTCCCATCGACGCCATGCAAAGTCGACAGCTGCTGCGCAGTCCAAGCGATCGAGTTGGTCTTGCCAGATCCGGCGGAATGCTGGATCAGATACTTGGCCCCGGGGCCTTCGGTGCGGGCCGTCTCGACCATCTTCGTGACTGCATCCCACTGGTGATACCTGGGGAACAGCACCCCGTGGCTCTTCTTCGGCGCCCCGGTCTTCGGGTCCGAATCGATTCGCGTGGTGATCAACATGAACCGACCCAGGATGCCCAACCACACGTCCCGGTCGAGGATCTGCTCCCAGAAATAGGAGGCCGGCGACCCGTGCGGGTTCGGTGGGTTGCCGGCGTGCCCGTCGTTGCCCTTGTTCAGCGGCCGGAAGCGAGGATGCGCCGGCCGCAGATCAGTGCTCATCCACACCTCGGTGTTCGACACCGCGAAGTGCACCAACGCCCCCGACCCGAGAGTCAGCAGCGACTCCCCCGCCGGCCTGCGGTCCTTCACGTACTGCGCGATCGCGTGGTGCACCGACTGGGTGAAGTCCGTCTTCAGCTCCGTCGTCGCCACTGGGATTCCGTTGACGAAGAACACCAGGTCGATCGAGTTCTGGTTCTTGGACGAGTAGTGGACCTGTTGCATCACCCGCAACCGCACTTTGCCGTACCGCTCCAAGGTGGTCGGATTCAGCTCATCCGCTGGCCGGAACTGGCACATGTCGAACGACGCCGATTGATGCTTGAAGCCCTTCCGCAGAACCCTCAGCACCCCACCCTGCGCATCCAGCGGCAAGCTCAGCACCTTCACCACGCGTTCCAGCAGCTGCTCCCGCGACTTCGCCTGCGCCGCTGGCGCATCGGAGGGCTTCACGACCTTCGCCAACTCCTCCTGCTGGGTGTCCGCCAGCCAGCCCAGCACGTCCTCCGGGAAGAGTGCCCGTGCCCGGTCGTACCCAGCATCCGACGACGAGTGCAGCCACCCGTTGGCAGCCAGGTGAGCGCACAGCTCCTTCTCGAACGCCGACTCGTTGTGCTGCGCCACGATCAGACCATCTCCTCGTCGTGTCCGAATGTCGCCTCGGAGGCCTCGATGGCCAGCGCCTCTTGGTCCTTCAAGCTCCGACCCTGGGCGTCCTTCCACGAAGCTCGGCCGTTGTTGGTCCCGCCGACAAGAGCGGATCCGGCCGCCGACGGGCTGTTGAACACGTGGTCGCGGACGAACACAATCTCGACGCCGGCGACACTGATCACACCTTCCTCGATCAGCGTTGCGCGCTGCTGATGCAGGCTTGGCGGGGCGCTCTGCAGAAACATCGTTCGCCCACGAGACCCTGCCCGCACCAGGAGACCGTCTGAAGTCAGATAGCCACTGGCTTGGCAACTTGCCTCGCGGAAGAAGAGGTCGACGAGACCCGAGTTGCCTTCCCCTATGGTGTTGACGGCCCGTGCAGGTTCGAGCACTGGGAACCCGAGCGTGGAGAGCAGCACCGAGATGGTCTCGAACAACTCATCGCAGTCGGCCTCCAGCGGTGCCGTAGTCGACGGCTTGGAACCAGCGTTGCCGTTGACCAGCGCGTAGCGGTTGCTGTCCTTGGCCTGCTTGGTCGAGAGCCACTCCAGATGAGCGAAGTGGGTCGTCGTCCACTCGCCGGTCAACGACACCGCCACCAGCGCAGTCGTCCAGAAGTCCTTGCTCTCATCCTTGGTGTGCTGGCCAAGCCGCTTGCCCAGGTTCCCGGCCTGGCCGATGTAGCACTTCGGCGCATCGTCCTCGCCAAACAGGTAGTACACCCCACCCTGATCGGAGTCAGGCATCGACAGAAATGTGGGCAGCAGGGCTCGCGGCACCTCAACGAGTCGGACGGTCCGGGTGGTCAGACCAGCTATTCGGATTCCCGCAGGATCACCCAGAGGCAAGAAGATCTGGATCGTCTGCGCCCGGACGCTCACGACATCGCCTCCACGTCGATCTGACCAGTCACCGCGGCGGTGATCAGCGCTGACCGGCGCTCTCGTAGGAGACTCACCGAGCGAGCGGCCTGAGAACGAAGCGCAGCGAACTGTGTCTCTGCCGAACCCAGGAAGTCCAGTATTGCTCCTTGCTCTGCAACGTCTGGAAGTCCAAAAGTGAAGCGCCCCAGAGTGGTGCTATTAGTCGAGGCCAGGTTCGTAGACTGTTTGGCAGTCAGGTCGAAGTAGATGCGTCCAGGAGACGCTTCCAAGACGTAGGTTAGATAAGTGGAGACCAGATCCGGACCTACCCGGACAGCGAAGACGTGGTTCTGATGCAGGCAAGGATCGATCCGGCCATCCCAAACCGCGCCCCGGCCGAGCTTGTCCCGATCACCACCTTCAGTCAGGAGAACATCACCCTTGCGTAGGCGGTACCTGTCCACTTCCGCAATGGGAACGATTACGGTCTTCACGTCGGAGACATCAATGCGATCGGACTGGACGTTGGCCACCCGGAGGTACGGGACTTCTTGGACATCACCCGTCGGGACGCGTCCGAGCGTCAGCCCGGTCTGCAAGCTGGACTGAAACTTCAGGCGTGTCACCTTCCAGTGCGCCGGCACTTCCCCAACCCAGGGCACCCCTGAGTCCTTCATCGGCACCCTAGGGTCGAGTCCTTTCGTCACGGCCTGGGTGATGACGGACTTTCGGCGTTCGTCGAGCAGCTCGATGAGGAGGGTCTGCTTGTCGATGAGCGTGTCGATCTCCGCGGTCTCACGGTCAAGGAAATCGGCAATCTGCTGCTGAGTTGTAGCACCATCGACAGGCAGCGGAAACAACCGAACGAACGCGTCGGGGACTCGTTTCAGTCCGCCCGCTCCGGTCATCGAAGCCTTGCCAGCTTGCTGGAACTCTGCTGACTGGGTCGTGTAGTACAAGTACCTGCCACTGGCATTGACAGGCCGCACAACGGTGAGCTCAGTGCTTCCGAACCCGATCCCGTTGAGCGAACCACCGACCAAGGCTGCTTTGCCGTTTTCGAAACACGGGGTGACCTTGGCCAGCAGAACATCGCCGTCGCCGTAGTACGAGTAACCCTGGGTCACTTCTCCAACAAGACGTGATGCGGCCAGGTCCAACGATCCGGTTTCGCCGACGGACTCCATCGGGGTGAAAGACGCTTCGAGATTAGGCTGATTCCTGACATGCAGAGGGACAGACGGGTTTACCTGCGCTCGGTACTTCAGCGGCACACGGGCGCTCATGATTCCACCACCTTCAACAACCCAACGATCTCGGCCATCAGGGTGTTGAGCTCAGCATCGATTTCCGCGAGCGGCCGAGGCGCCACGTACCGATAGAAGTGGCGGGTGAAGGGGATCTCGTAGCCAATCTTGGTCTTGTCGTGGTCGACCCAGGCGTCCGGGACGTGCGGGAGGACTTCGCGGTCGAAGTATGAGGTGATGTCGTCGGTGAGGGGCACGTTCTCCGTGTCGCGGAGCTCGGGGTCTGGTTCGACTTTGCCCTTCGGGCCCCGGACAGGTGCGGCTTCGGGGTCGCGGACGCCGAGGTTGTCGATGATGGCCTTCAGCGGTGGACCTTGGAGGATGTGTCCGGCACGGATGAGCAACGAAGAGACCGCCTTCTCGCACTCCTTACGGGTCACCCAGACCGGTGTGGCTTCGGAACCGGCAAGTGCCGAGCGAAGTCTCTCCAAACCTTCCTGGTTCCAGGTGGCGAACGCCTTGTGCGCGAGCGCCGCATCTACACGTTCCCGCGCCAGCTGCCAGCTCATCCGCAGCGGACGCTCGACGGTGATCGTGTAGTAGCCGAAGTCGCGGCCGTTGAAGACCTTCGCCACCTCGCTGTCTGCGTCGCTGGCGCCGGCGTCCTGGTCGGGCCCGTCGCCGCCGGCGAACTCGCCGTACAGCTTTACGATGTGCTCGATGTCGGTCGGTCCGAGTTCCTTGCGCTTGGAGCCCAACGACTTCTTCATCTTCCGGAACATGGCTGTGCCGTCGATCAACTGCACCTTGCCCTTGCGCTCGGCAGGTTTGCGGTTGTCGAGGATCCAGAGGTAGGTGGAGATGCCGGTGTTGTAGAACATGTCGGTTGGCAGCCCGATGATCGCGTCCAGCAAGTCCTTCTCGATGATCCAGCGTCGGATCTCCGACTCCCCCGAGCCAGCACCGCCGGTGAACAACGGCGAACCGTTCAGCACGATCCCGATCCGGGCACCGCCCTGTGCTGCGGGACGCATCTTGGCGATCAGGTGCATCAGGAACAGCAGTGACCCGTCCGACACTCGCGGCAATCCAGGTCCGAACCGGCCGGCATGCCCTTGCACCCGGTGCTCGCTGGTCACCGCGGCCTGCTGCTTCTTCCACTCGACGCCAAACGGCGGGTTCGACAGGCCGTAGTCGAACGTGCGAGTGGAGTGCCCGTCAGCGGTGAGAGTGTCGCCGCGAATGATGTTGTCCACGTCCTGGCCCTTGATGACCATGTCCGCCTTGCAGATGGCGTACGAGGCCGGGTTCACCTCCTGCCCGAACTCGGCGAGGGTCGCCTTCGGATTCAGCTCGCGGAGCCGGTCAGCAGCGACGGACAGCATCCCCCCGGTGCCCGCGGTCGGGTCGTAGATGGTTCGCACGACCCCACCGGAGCCGAGCGCGTGCTCATCGGCGACGAACAGCAAGTCCACCATCAATCGGATCACTTCGCGTGGGGTGAAGTGCTCACCAGCGGTCTCGTTGGAGGACTCCGCGAACTTCCGGATGAGCTCCTCGAACATGAGGCCCATCTGGATGTTCGACACCGCATCCGGGTGCAGGTCGATCTCGGTGAACCGCTTCGTCACCAGGTACAGCAACGCGTACTCATCCAGCTTCGCGAGCTTCGCGTCGAACTCGAACTGCTCGAAGATGTCCCGCACGTTGGCGGAGAACCCGTTGACGTAGTCGTGCAGGTTGGCCCGGATCCCGTCCGGGTCACCGACCAGCGACGCCAGCGTGTACGCCGAGGTGTTGTAGAACGAGTGGCCGGACACCGACGGCAGGCCGACGTGCAGTGGGATGCCCGACGATTCGAACTCGCTCGCCTTGGCCAAGACCGCGTCCTTGGTCGGCTCTAGCACGCAGTCCAGGCGGCGCAGCACCGTGAATGGCAGGATCACCGGCCCATACTCGGCGGGCTTGTAAGGCCCCCGCAGCAGGTCGGCGACCGACCAGATGAACGCAGCGTTGTTCGCACTCGTCAAGGCAATGTCCCCAGGTTCAGCGGTGATCTCTGGCTCGCAGTCTCACACAGACCCCCTGCTACAGCTCGGAGGCGAGCGGCCACATCCAGCCGAGATACGTCTCGGGGTGTTTCGCAACCCAATGCACGGAGTCGGGCTGAACGGCATCAGCAGAAGCTGGTTACGGTGGTCAAACCACAGCCAGGGGGAGCAAAAACAGCGACGATGACGACGTGAAGCAACCCGACCTGTCCTTCGTCGTGCCGGCCGCCAACGAGAACCGGTGGAGCGATCTGCTGGCCGCGCTCATCTCCACCGACCCCGAACCGATCTCCGATCTGCTCGGCACCCTCGTCGACGGGGTGCGCCGCGAAGTCGCCACCCCGTCCGGCCGCGGCAAGTCCGACCGCCTCGACTTGCTGCTGATGCACGAGGGCGCGGGGGTCGCCGCCATCGAGGTGAAGATGCTGTCCGACCTCGGGGCCGATCAGCTCCAGCGATACGCAGAGTCGTTCAAGGGTCTGGCCGCCTACCGGGTGCTGCACTTGGAATCGCTTCCAGTACGACTGCACGGTGCGGCGCAGTGGCAGTCGTTGACGTGGGAGTCCGTGCTCGCCTCGTACGCCCGCAGCGTCCACCCGTGGGTCCGAGCGACGGCCAATGCCTGGCTCGACCAGCTCCAGCAGTTGGTACCGGTCGTCACCGAAGCCACCGTCTGGAACGACGTGCCCGACGACCCCGCAGGGATGGAGCTCGCGCTTCGGGCCCGCATCGCGTGGGTCTCACGGCAACTCGAGAACCAACCCGGCATCACCCATGACCTGATGCAGTCGACCGGCGGAGGCAACTGGGCCGTGCGCGTCTGGGCCAACCGGCCGATCGAAGGGCATCTCGTCTCCGCTGAATTCCAGGAGGGGATGTCCGCCTACGAGTGGAAACCGGATCCGCACCGGGCGTACCGAAACCGGTTCCGCGGACCGTCGGTCCTGCTGGGTGTACGGCAGGACGTCGACACCTCCGCCGAGTTCGATTGGCAGCTGCTGCAACGAGTCTTCGAGCAACATGTGCTGCATCGCGATGATCAGCGAGCCTGGCAACAGACGCCGGCCCAACCGAAGGATCCAGTCGACAGGGAAGGCCATCGAGCGATGGTCGCGGCAGGAGGCCCACGCTGGCTCGGCAAGGGGTGGGGCATGGCAGCCGCGCGCGGCAACCACTCGTTCATGTTCGGTGCGAAGTACCAACTTCCCGCCGACGCGACAATGAGCCAGATCGCGGCCGAGCTCCGGCAGTTGATCCCGCTGATCGAGGCCATGTCGAACGACGCACCGCCACCGACCAGAGACGCTGCCTGATGGCGAAGACCACCAGCCCGAGCGATCCCAGTCTGTCGGCCACCGAGCTGGCCAAGATGGTCATGCGCTTCAGGGAGGCGCAGCCGCTGACGGATGCGTACGAGGCAAAGCACTCCTCCGGTCGAGTCCGCACGGTCTGGTACCGATCGCAGCGAGAGCACCTGCACGGGTTCTGGGGCGAGTACGACTCCCCCGGGGCCTACGGCCGCTCGAAGCCGGGCCAGGGCGCGAAGTTCGCGTACAACCACTTGCGCTGCGTTCCCGGATTGATGTGGCTTGCGGAGGCGGTGGGCGTTGATAAGCATCTGATCGTCGAGGGCATCGAGGCTGTGGAAGCGGCTGGCAGCAACCTCTCGTCGCAGTGCGCTGCGTTCCGACGTCAGGTGCCCTGGGCGCTCATCGAAGAACGACTCGGCGTTTCGAAGAAGGAATCTCTCGGCTGGCTCAGCGCCTTGCGTCGCAGATAACAACAGGGCGCTGGTTTGTCAGCGGAGATTCGACCCGCACCCGCACCCGCATCCAAGCCTGCGGCAGATCGACCGCCGACTTGCCCGAGCTCAGCAGCTTCGCACCCAGGATGAACCAAACTGTGGTCCGCCCGGGCTCCGAGTGAGACACTCTGCTCCGGCATCAACCAGCGGATCAAACCGCTGATTGGACCTGCGAGCGCCAGGGGAGCAACGATGTTCGAGCGTGTGAGGACCGCCGGCACCGGCCGGAAATTCGCTGCTGCGGTAGCGCGAGGCGACTACGCCATTCCTTCGTCCCGCCTCGCGCTGTACCTCAGCTTCGAGGAGGACGAGGCAGCGCTATTCGATCTGGGCGCCCTGTCTCACTTGCGCGTCGGCAGCGGACCGATCGACACCCCGTGGTGGACCTCGGTGCGCACAGCACTTTCCGGTCCGGAGGACACCTACCTGTTGCAGAACGAACAGGATTCGCTCGTTCTCTGGACTGACGCGAGATGGGATGGCGAGTGGAGGGGTCGCAAGGATCGCTCCGTGACGCTCAACAAGCCAGCCACGACGTTGCTGCGCCGCATCGGAGGGATTTCCGGGGTTGAGGTCCACGGCAACGCGGTCGTCACCGGTGGGCTACCCACACCCGGCGGAGGTTTCCAGCTCCTGCCACTTCCCCCTCGCTGGGTGGTGTCATTCCGAGACATGGGGGCGTTCCCTGCGGAGCTACACGACCTCAACTCCGATCGCACGCCCGACGAGCAGGGCCAGTCCGGCGCCCGCAGCGAGCCGGAATCACTTGAACTCCCCGTTGAGGACGACACTGCGGCACCGCGGCTGGCGAAGATCGACAGGCTGTTCGCTCGTGGAATCATCACCCGAGACGAGATGATGGCGCAGCGGCGTCGAGTGCTGGATGAGATCTGATGCGGGGCGGCTTCGCTCCTCTGCGGGCAGGCGGCAGCAGGGACGACAAGCTCTGGGGCCGACCCTGAGAATCACCAACCGAGACCTGACCCGCTCCTGCGCATGTTGTGGGGCATGAGCAAGAACGAAGAACCGACCGAACCGTCGAAGCGTCAGGCAGCGTCGGACGACATCTCCTCCTGGCTGTCCGGCAGCGGAGCCAACATCTTGATGATCATCGTGGGTCTGCTGGTGGTCGGGTTCATCGTCCAACAAGTCTGGACCTGACGAGCAGGGCTCTTGTTTCAGGTCAGCCACTCGACGTCGAGCTCGAGGTCGGCACGGTCCAAGCCGGTCCGCTGCACGATGAGGTCTGCGGCCAGCGCCATGACCGACTCCCGATCCGGGGCGATCGCCTCCTGACCGAGCAGGGGCACCTGCACCAGCCAGCGGCCACCGGACTCCTGCGCTGTCACCGCGTAGATGGTGCTCATCGTCCGAGTATCGCCGGATCGGGATGCTGGCCGGATCAGTTGTCCACACCGGCCCCGACCCCAGCGGACCTCATCGCCGCATCTGGCGTGTCGCGACAATCAGAACCTGCTCAGGTTTCGGTCAACGGTTCCGCATGGGCGTCTCGCCAGGCCCGCTCGAGATCCTTCTTCCAGCCCTTCGGTAACGGCCACGGCACCCCCCATGCCGCGGCTTGCGCTCGGGTGAACCCGCCGGCGGGGGTACGGCCCGCTTCGATCTCTTCGGGCGACGGGAGTGATGGCATGGCGCAATCAGCCAATTGAACACCCCGGCGATCAGCGCCGGAATCCCGGTAGCCGGCGGAGTGGGTGTCGTCGCGCGGTTCGGTGAGGGCTGCGCGGAGTCGCTCCAGCTCGTCGGCCAGCTGCATCGAGGCGCACGGCCACGGCTTGTCGCAGGCGTTGCAGCTGCCGATGAAGTCGGTGTGCTCTTCGCGGATCTCGGCAATCAGATCGGCCATCAGAGCTCCTCGAAGGGGATGGGCCAGGTCTGGAACTTCATCTGCCGGTAGGTCGTCGTCGGCGGTGGCGGCTTCATCAGGAAGGGGTTGACCCACAACGTGTCCAGGAACGCCTCGGCTGCCTCCTTGGACCGGAAGTAGTAGGTGTCGTCGTCCCGGTCGTCAGGCACGACCATGTGCGGCACCGAGTCGCTCTTGCTGTTGGCCTTGGGATCTTCGCTGCTCATGTCAGCCACATGCGCGGTGCTCACCTGTCTCCCGGCACGCGCCGGCAGGAGCATCACCGTGGGCGACAGCAGTCCTCCTGACGACCCGTTCCTGCGCATGTTGCAGGTCATGAGCACACATCGCCGGGAACTCGCGGGCCTCGTGATCGGCACTGCCGGCGGGGGTCTCACCAACGCCTCCTGGGCGGCGAACGAGACGGTCGCCCGACTCGGCCAGAAGGGCGAGGTCCGCACCGCCGAGCTGCTCGACGAGCTAGCCGTGAAGTACCCGGTGGCGGTCCTGCATGACGTGCGCATCCCGATCCCCGGGTTCACCGCGAACATCGACCATGTCGTCGTCGCCGGCCGCCGGGTGCTGCTCATCGACTCGAAGGTCTGGAAGCCCGGGCGGTACTGGACGATCGGTGGCCGCACCCGCCGCGGCTGGAGCACGTTCGAGCACGCAGCAACGAAGACGCCAGGCATGGCGCACGACACGATCGGCCGGTTCCTGACCCAGCGCGGCGCCCAGCACCAGATGCTGACCCCGCTGGTGGCGATCTGGCCGTCGTCGGCGAAGGGCACCGTGTCGACCCTGCTGCTGCGCATGGACCGCTGCCGGCCGGTGTCGGCGGCCCGCATCGCCTCGCTGTCGCGCAAGCTCGCCGGCAAGGCCGCGGCCGATCCCGCCATCGTCACTGCACTGAGCGACCTGGTGAACGGCTCCCCCGCACCGTCCCGAACCGCCCAGGGCCGAGCTGCCGCTGATCCTGCGCCCGCGTTCACACCGGCAGGGTTCGTTCCGGACGGGCCGACCCATGACGCTCACGGCATGCCGATCGGCTCCACACCGACCCCGCGCGTGTACGGCGCCGGACCGGACCTCGAGTCCCTGATTCCGGAAACCCTGACGCCCGACGCCGCCGCAGCAGTGCACGGGCAGTTTCCCGGCCAGGTGCGCCTGCCGGATCAGCGACAGCTGCCGGATCAGAGTCAGGGCTGGGACTTCTGATGGCGGCACCCAGGCGTGGAGCAGCAAGCAGGGCGCAGCAGTCCTCGCACGGCACCCTGATCGCGCTGGCTGGACTGCTCGGCGGCGCCGGCATCGCCTACCTGCACTACCCGGGTGTCGCGGTGCTGTGGCTCGCGCTGATCGTGGCCGCCTGGGTGGAGCCGCCCGCGATCATGACCGGCAAGAAGGACAGCTCAGGCTTCCCGACCCCCGCACACCCGGGCGAGGAGAAGAACCTGCGTCGCAACCGGTTCTGGCGGATGCTGAAGTTGCGGCTGGTCGTGCCGAACACGTCGTGGTTGCCGGGATGGCCGCCGCTGATGGTGTTCGCCGCAGCTGCCGTGCTGGCTACCGCCGCCTGGTGCCTGCCGGTGTCGGGCATTCCGTACGGCGCCGAGATCAACGCCGGTGCCGCCTTCATCGTCACCATGACGGTCACCGCCGCCCGCCGGGCCAACACGGTCGAAGGGCCCGGCTGCCCCGGCACCAGGATCACCGCGATCCCGAAGATGTTCGCCCTGCGCGGGTTCCTGACGATCGGCGCCGGGCTCATCGCTGCGGCTGCGGCCGCCTGGGCCGTGATGACGTTCGTGCCGGTGCGCGGGGAATGGCACCTGACGATCCGACCACTCGGTATCGGCGCTGCTGCTGCGACCGTGTTCGTCATCGTCATCGCCCACCCGCTGAAGACGGCCGCGCTGGCCCGCTGGCGGATGCTGACGGAGTTCGGTGCGCTGTGGGACCAGCGGTGGACGCAGATCAAGATCGACCCACCGCCACGACTGCTGGACCATCGGGAGGTCGGACAGGCCACCATCGATGAGTTCGCTGCCCCGTCATCCCTCGGCTCGCAGGCGTTCTGGTCGATCGCACCGAAGATCGCCCCGGCCGTCGGCGCCGGCACGAAGGTCTGCATCCTCGAGATGCCCGACATCGACCGCACCGGGCAGCCTGTTCCGGGCTCGCGGCACCCGATCAACTTCCAGGTCGTCACCTGGCCGGCGACGGACCTCCCCGACCTGACCGATCCCGGCCTGGACACAGACCTCGCGGAGCTGTTCGCCCGCTGCGCGTTCGCGTGGACGACGGAGTCCCTCGGGTACGGCCGCCCGGTACTGCTGTCGATGCAGCCGCTGTTCACCACGGACACCCCCGAGCAGGAGCCGGTGACCCCGCACCAGGAAGGTGAGCCGGTGCAGGTGGCCCCGTGTCGCCCACCGCGGCGTGGGGTACGACGTGGGCGTTCCCCGTCGGTCCGACCCTGGAGCAGATCCGGCCGCTCGTCAAGGATCTCACCGGCAGCTTCGGATGCCCGGTCCTCATCGACCATCGAGCCCACAACGCCTTGTTCGTCGGGGCGCTGGACGAATCGTCGACGAACTACGCACCCGGCGGCCTGTCCGCGGAGTTCATGCAGGGACTCGCGCTGGAGGACCAGTGGGTCGGCATCTGGACGCAGGTGATGAAGATGGGTGCGAACCCGCCGACGCTCCAGCTGCCCACCCGCAAGGAACTCCAGATCGGCGGCGCCCGAGGCATGGCCCCGGTGACCCTCAACCGCATCGGCTTCACCACCCGGATCGGCATGGATCCCGCCGATTTCCGCGGCATGGAGTCGAAGCTGGCGACGGCGCTGCGGGCGGCACCGTTCGTGTCCGTGTACGGCTGGCCGGCCCCCGGTCAGCCAGCAGGTACCCGCCACCCGCAGGCGTTCGGCATCATCTGGTCCGACGGTCCGGTCCCGGTGTCGCCCGCTGACCTGCCGTTCGAGGAGGCATCCCAGTGGATCCTCGGCGGCCGGATCAACGCCGCGTTCGATGCGGCCCGGCTGGCCCGGCCGGAGGTGGCGTCCGCTCGCATCCTGACGAAGCCGACTGCCAGGTCGCACATCTGGGAGATCACCGTCCGGCTTTACGGCGGGGTGACACTGTCCGACGTCCGCGGGCAGGTCAGTCGCATCAAGGGTGCCCTTTCGGCCCCGTGGCTGAGGATCGCACCGCACGAGTTCGGCTGCACCATCTTCGTCGGCCAGCAGCCCGCGAAGGCCCAGCTCGCCGATGCCCGCAAGGATGCGCTGCGACTCAAGAAGCTCGACTGGGACCAGGGTTTCGTCGAAGCGAAGATCACCGGCAACAACGGTCTGCTCGCCGAGCTGAAGAAGGCCGACGTGCTGCCGAACAACGACAAGGTCGAGGTGCTGGACTTCCTGCTGCCACCCGGCATGGATCTGCTGAAGGTCCGCGCGGGCCTGAAGGTTCTCGGTGTCGCCACCGGCAACGCGTTCCTGGACGTCCGACCGGGCGTGAACGGAGCAGCGTCCATGCGCCTGCTCGCATGCACGGAGGATCCGATGCCGACACGCGTCGACTACGACTTCAACCATGTGGGCCAGGGCATTCCGTTCGCCACCGGCATCGACGGCGAAGCCCTCGAACTGGACTTCGCAGACAACCCACATGTGATGGTGGCAGGTAGCTCCGGAGGCGGGAAAGCGCAGCCTCTGCGCTCCATGATCCCCGTCCCGTGTTCCGTCCGGTTCCCGAACGGCTGGGCAACGATCGGAGAGCTCGAGACTGGCGATGAGCTCTTCGCCTCCGATGGCTCTGTCCAGCGAGTCGTAGACCTGTCCCCCATCACGCACGATCCCGTCTACCGGCTCCATCTGTCCGATGGCCAGATCGTCGAGTCGAGCGGCGAGCACATGTGGAAGGTCGCCACTGGTTTTGACCGCGCCCGATTCAGCGCTCCGAGAGTCGCCGAAAGAACCCGACACCAGCAGATCCGAGTAGCCCGCGCAAATTCTCTGAGGTCTGTCCGGGACGCTCTGCCACCGGGGCTCCTCGCCGGCATCGACGATCTGGCGGCTTTGCTCGGGTGCAGTCGCACGGCTATTGACCGAGTGGCCCCCAGATCGCTCGCTGTTCGTGGTCAGGTTCCGACGGAGAAGAAGGCTGCCCTATACCGAACCTCGCAGGTTGTCGATCACATCCGTGAGCGTCCTCGCCGGCTTGATGGCCGAGTGCTTAGCGATGCAGACGCGGTCCGGCTGGCGGGTGCTGGCGAGTGGCTCACCAGCCGAGCCCTCACGGAGGCCCTGCTGGGAGACCAGGCCGTCCTCGACCGTTCGTCGACGCGGGAGCAGCGGGCGCTGGTGCAGCAGTTCCTTAAGTACTGCCAACCTGACCGGCAGCCCGGCACATCACTCATGACCGTCGACCTGTATCCGGCGGACGAGGTCATCACGTTGCTGGCCGACGATGCGGAGCACAATCTGCGCGCATCCGACGCACCTCTGGAATCCGTGCTGACTACCCGTGAGATGTTCGAGAACCCGTTCTATCAGGAGCGCTCTCATGACGCCGCCAACTACGCGATCAGGCTGGCTGCCGCGATCCAGCTTCCGCACGCGAAGGTTCCGCTCGACCCCTACGTCCTGGGCGCGTGGCTAGGCGACGGAACAACCCGCAGCGGGAACATCACCTCCGGGGCGGTGGAGTCGTGCACGGACATAGAGACAGGGCTCAGCGACCAGGCCCACATGATCGAGCAACTGCGGGCTGCTGGCCTCCGGCCGGTGCTCAGCGAACATCAGTCGATGGTCATCCTCACGAGCGGTTTGCCCGCTCTGTTGCGAGAGGCCGGAGTGCTGGGCAACAAGCACATCCCCGCGCGTTATCTACGTTCCTCCTACGAGCAGCGGCTGGCCTTGTTGCAGGGCCTGCTCGACACGGACGGAAGCATCGCTGACGACGGAGGCATCGAGTTTTGCGTCACTCACCGGCGGCTGGCTCACGACACTCTGGAACTGATCCGATCACTGGGGATTCGGGCCAGCATCCGTAGCGGCCCAGCGGTAATGGTGCAACGCGATCCTGTCACCGGCGAGAAGATCCGTACCACGACTGGCACTCGCTACCGCATCAAGCTGACCACGATGGCGCCCGTGTTCCGGCTGCCCCGCAAGGCCCGCAAGATCGACCCTCGGTCATCCGTCCGCCGCGACTGGCTGTACGTCACCAAGATCGAGAAGTCCGAGCCCGAACCAGTTCGATGCCTCATGGTCGACAGCCCCGATCACCTGTACCTGACGGACGGATTCGTGCCGACACATAATTCCGTAGCGGGACAAGCACTTCTGTACGGCGCACTTGCCTCCGGCGCAGACATTGCCATGATCGACATCCAGAAGCAGGGCGCTGACTTCAGCTTCGCCAAGCCGCACACGATCGCATTCGCAGTCACCGTCCGCGAGGCTGCCGCCACGATGGAGGCGCTCTACGCCGAGGTGAGACGCCGAGCGGAGCTGAACGGCCGACACGGCGCAGGTTCCACGAAGGATCTGCCGGAGGAGCTGCGCCCCAGACGGATCGTGCTGTTCATCGACGAGTTCCTGGGTGTCATCATGGCCGGCACGAAGCCCGGACGGCAGCCGGAGGACGACCCGGAACGCGAGCGGGAACGACTGGAGAAGGTCGAGCTCTACAACGCGCGCAAGAGGATCGGGTTCCTGTCCGGCCGGATCGCGGCCGAAGCACGCAGCGCCGACGTCCACCTGGTGCTCATGACACAGAAGCTCATCACCTCCATTCTCGATGATGACCTCCGCGATTTGAAAGTGAACCTTGCTCGGATCCTGCTCGGCAAAGCCACTCCAGGGGACCGGATGTCGGCTCTGCGCGACCCGGAGAACGTGCCGACACTCGGCGAAGTCGTGCCCAAGGGTCGGGGTGTGTGGGAGTCCGTCGTCGACGGGGGCAAGGCCGCCCAGTTCTGGTTCGGAACCCAGGATCAGTACGGAGCGCACCTGCTGCCCCACCGTGAGCCGATCGGACCCGACCAGCTGCTGGACATCGGACCGTTCATGCCGAAGCAGCTCGACTCCTCCGACGTCGCCGGCGAGATCATCGAGGGCTCTGAGTCCTTCGGCGCCCCGGACCGGCCGAGGGTGATCGGCACCGACACCGGATCCGACACCGTGGTCGACGTCGCGGAGATGTCCTTCGATCTCGACGACCTCGAGCTGGACGACCTGTACCTCGAAGACACCGACGCCGACGGCCCCGAGACCGCGGCAACAGGGACCGGCGATCAGCCGACTCTCGGCGGGCCGACCTTCCCGGACGAGGCGTCGTTCGACAAGCAGCCGCAGTTCGATGAGCAGGTGTCCGACGGCTTGGCCTGGGATCAGCCTGACGCCGCTCCGGTTGACGCCGCTCCGGTTGACGCCGCTCCGGACACCACTGGCGTGATGGTGTTCCTGGACGTCGACGGGACGCTGTCACCGCTGGGCCTGCCCGATGAGGGATGGGACGACTGGGAAATGGTCGACGGTGGCCGGTCCGGGTCTGCCCTGATCTCGCAGCAGATGATCGACCGACTGGTCGCACTCGAGACCCCCATCGGGTGGCTGTCCGCTTGGACCGGCGATGCCCTTACCGCGTTTCCGGGCCTGGCCGAGCACGACGGTCGACCGGCACCGGTACTGGACCCGCAGCCCCGCGCCTTGCCCCCGGTATCTGACCTGTGGTGGAAGACCGGGGCTCTGCTGTCCTGGCTGGAACAGCACCCCGAGGTCCGCCGGATCGTATGGGCCGACGACGAGTTCGCCGAGCCGGAGTCGGACGGTGAGGATCGGGGTGCGGCAGCGGAGAACCTGTTGGCGAGCAATGGGATCGAGTTCCTGCTGGTGAGGTGCGACCCGGACGGCGGGATGTCCGGCCAGCAGGTGCAGTCGATCGAGCGGTTCGTCGGGGTGCGATCCCTCCAGCTGGCCGAGCACCCAGATCCCTTCGCCGAGACCCTGTGGGACGCAACGCCGGTCGCCCCGGCGGTCATGGACAGTCCCCCGACGGTTCCGACCGCTCCCACGACCCCATCTGCCGACGACCCGGACGACCCGTTCGCCGACCCCGCCCCCACCACACCCGCGGAGGCCCCCACGGCACGTCACGCCCGGCGTCCGACGGTGCCCGCGCGGAGCGGACCGATCCTGACGGACGACGAGGACCCGTTCGCGTGATTTTCGGGCCGACCCGCTGAGCCTGCCGCCGTCGGAGCCGGCGGGCAGGTTGACTGCTCGGGTGGCCTGACACCGGCCGAGGAGATGTGAACCAGGGGGACAACATGACGCACGCGATGGGTCCGACAGACCCGCAGTTCCAGGAACACGAAGGCGCACCACCGCCCGTGCCGCCGCAGCCACCTGCACCTCAGCAGGAGGACTTCCGTCTCGTGCAGTTCAGCCAGCGTGGCACCCTGGTCGGCACATCCGTCGCGCTCATCGTCATCGGTGCGCTGGGGATCCTGCTGGGTCTGTTCTCCCCCGCGATCCTGGGCGGTACGGGGCTACTCATAGCCGGCGCGGTGTTCCTGGTCGGCGGGGCACTGGTTGCGTCTGCGGTCGTCGTCGCCAACTGGTGGCAGTTCGAGTCGCGGCAGCAGCTCGGTCTCCTCGCGCACGGACTCAGCGAGCAGTTCGGGAACGACCGATCATGACGCCGGACGAAGTGGTGCACCGGATTGCCGACTACATCGTGAACGCGACCGCACCTCAGACCGGGTCCGACGAGGTCAAGATCCACGGCTGGGACAAGACACGGACGCTGCTTTCGAATGCGGAAGAGCTTCCCCCTGAGGGGACCATCCTCAGCCGGGCCGACCTGCGCGAACTCGCCTCAAGGTCTCGGGACGAGCCCAACGAGGAGAACGTCCTCCGCCTCTTCTGGAGTGTGTTGGCTTGGGGCTCTGCTCCGAACCGGCGGTCGATCGAACGAATCGTGGGTGGGCTCGAACCACACCGTTCCGAGGTGGTCCAGCGATTGATCGAGGCGCAACAACACTCGTTCGCTGGCGATGCCGCAAACGGCTTTCGCGCACTGCGCGGGGCCGTCAAGAACTGGGGACCAGCGTTCTTCACCAAGTTCTTGGCGTTCACGTCCAACCCCGATTCCGGGGCCGGGATCGAGAGCATCATTCTCGACGACCGGGTGCGGGTGGCGTTGTTGGCGCTGACGGACGGCACGACTTGGTATCCGCAGTTCGAGGTACTCCGTCCCGATCACTACGAGCAGTTCTGCTCGCTGGTTGGGATTGTTGCTCGGGCCTCGTCCACGACACCGGAGGACGTGGAGATCAAGCTGTTCATGCTCGGGCAGAGGATCAGCTCGTACACCGTCTGGTTGGAGCAGGAGCTCCGGGTCACGCGGGAGCTTGCTGGCCAGACGGCATCGCGCGAGGACGTACTCATCGCCATCGACCGGTCGAAGGGGCGTCCCTAGACGCAGGGGTCGACCTGCCCTCAGATCCTGACGTGGACAACGAGAGCCAGCAGCTTCCCGTCCGGACTCATGGTGCCGGCGGTGCCTATGCGAGCCCGCTTCACCCCGTCACCCAGGTCGATGCGAGTGAAGCCGATGGGCTTGTCGCTGCGGTCGAGTCGGAGCTCGACGTGGTCGCCGGTCCTGAGCCGGCCTCCGTCGGTCCGCACTTTCGGGATCAGCACCGGGCTGACGGTAGTGGTTGCGGGGGTACGGGTCTCGGTGGCGGTGCTGGCAGGGGTCATGACGAGGTGGCTCCGATGGGTTGGGTCAGCGGCGAACGCGAGCTCACCAGGTGGGGATGTGGGATCAGGCCGCGGCAGCCGGTGCTGTTCCGACCGCGGCTGCTCCGGAGGCCAGGCGAGCACGTACGTCGATGCGGCGGGCGACGGTGCGCATCCGGTCCGCGAGCGGCGAAACGTCGCGCGGGAACTGGGCCTTGCTGATGGCTTCGCGGCCCGCAGCGAGGTCGCGGATGGTCTCGGCGAGCTCCGGGGCGGTCTGCCGTTGGACCATCTGCATCCCCACTTCGAGGATCAGTTTCTCGGCCAGGTAGGCCCGCTCGCAGGTGTCGTCGTAGAACGACTGGAACGGCTCCGCGGTGGCCGAGTGGATGGCCGAACGGATGGTGCTGATGAAGCGGGAGGTCTCGCTCGCGATCGTCATGACCGGTACATGCGCGGCGGCGTCCAACTCCCCCGGGTGCGGACGGCCCGTTCGCGTCCCGGATCGAGCCTCACTGTTCGCGGCCGAACTGCTTCGTCCGGGGGCGGCCGCTGGTGTTGGCCCGCGACGTAGTGTCGGTGCGACGCCGGACAACGCGGAGGGGAACGCTGATGTACTGCGAAATCTGCGACATGGAGAACTGCGCCGATCACGGCCCCGGCCGGGAGCGGGTGGCGCAACGGCGCCAGCAGGCACTCTCCGACGTCGAGATCCAGGTGGCACCCAGCAACAAGGCGCACCTCGTCGGCTGCCTGCACAAGGGCGATGACCCCGACTTCACCAAATGGGGTTTCATCCGTGGCGTGAAGGGTGCGTGGACCCGTCTGGGCAACGGCGAGCACATCGACACGACCCACGGCGAGAGCCGTACAGCTACCTCGCGCTGCATGACCTGCGAAGAGACCGAACCGTTCTGAGTCGGTTTGCGGGGGTGTCAGCCGTCGCTCGCGATGCAGGGTGGGGGTCGTCTGCGGTGCAGAGGGGTGAGGACTCCTACGAATGACCGGACGCCGCTCGCCTGGTGGGCCGCGCCTGATCTCAGCAGTGCTTGCGCTCAGTGCAGTCCAGCGGCTGCCCGCGCGTCCTTCAGCAGCAGGAGCAGATGCATCTCGTCCGTGGGCGAGGAGACGAAATCGTGGTGCAGGTAGAGCTGTCGCGCTTCGTCGTCCAGCGCGTGCACCAGGAGAACCCGTGCGCCGATGAGCTCTGAGGCTGCGATGGTTCGAAGGATCGCGTCCCGCAGCAACCTGCTTCCGATTCCGCCGCCTTGCGCCTTGCGATCAACGGCCAGCCGAGCGAGGAGGATCGCCGGCACGGGGTCCGGCATGTTGCGGCGTACCTTGCCGGTCGCATCCGCGTGCAGCACCGTCGCGACCGCGTGCATGCCAGCCGACGATGTCGACATAGCTGTCCTCAAATTGGCAGTAGGCAGGGACAACTGCATGCCAGACGGAGACGATGACCGTTGCCGAAACGCCGGCGTGCATAGCGATCGCGGCGTCCAACGCGGCACACCGTCCGCGGCTGAAGAGCCACTGCGCCTGACCATCGATGACCCGGGGGTCAGCGCGTTCCGCTGATCTTCGTTGTCCGTGGCCTGCAGCGTCAGGGACATCAGGCCACGTGTCCTCCTACTCTCGGTGTCCCGCATCGTGGCAGGACACCCGCACGGCGAAGGCTGATTGCAGGACCGGCCGGGCCACCCCGGACCCGACCAGCTCGCCGCGCATGTGACGGTCATGAACGCATTCGACCGATTGTTCGAGGAACTGACCGCGGCTACGGCCCGAGCCGATGAGGTGGGCGTCCCCGCTGAGGAGGATCTGTTCGTCACTAAGCCCGGGACGCGTTGCTGGCCGAACTGGGTCCGGTGCCGACGTCCTGGGTGGTCACCGACGACGAGCTCCGGGAGCACGCAGTCGCATGACCGCGCGTGTCTCCCCCAATCCCCTCGGTGCTTAGATCCTGGTCAGGGCACGAGGGGCCGCAGATGGTCCGGTAAGGAGTTCCGATGGCGTGGGCGCCCGAGGTTCCGAAGCAGGTCCACTGGGAAGATCACTGGACGGGTGTCCTTCAGACCGGCAAGAAGCTGACCATCGGACGGAAATCGAGTGCCCTCGGTGGCACTTTCAAGTACGTCGTTGGGCCAACCGGCAGTTTCAAGAAGGGCGACACATTCTCGTACGACAGCGCAGGATGGGTTGCGGCATGGACCCGGTTCGAGACGGGTGATCCCGATGGGGCAAAGGCGTTCCGCGAGCGATGGCCAGAGGATTCAGACTCCCCGCGCGTGAGGCTGGAAGCGCGCAGGGCCCAGCTGCGAATCCTGGAGTCATCTTCATTCGTTGACGCCGATTTCGTGCTTATCACCGGGTTCAACCTGGGGATCTTCACCCCCGGCGACTCAGGCCGGCTGATCTTCGCACCCGACCGACTCGTGATCGCAGACACTTTGACCGCTGATGTTCTCCTGGAGACTCCCTACAGCCAGCTCGAGGCGGTCACCGTGTTGGGAGCTGGACTCGTCGTGACCGGCGGTGGCTTCATCGGCGGTGGTGAGGGGTTGATGGGTTCCCTCGAAGGCATGGCGATCGCCGCCGCGCTGAACCACTTCACGACCAAGGCGTCGGTCGAGAATCTGGTCGAGATCAGGGGCAGCAACTTCCACCAGGTGTGGCTCAACACCGACCTCGCCCCTCCGGCCCTGAAGCTGTCGGTAATGCCGGTGCAGGCACAGGTCGGCCGCGGGATCTCGAGGTCCACGGTCCCGGAGCAGCTCGCGCTTCTGCACGACCTTCACCGCGCCGGAGCTTTGACCGACGACGAGTTCGAGCGCGCGAAGGCTCACGTTCTGCCCTCGTAGTGGGACGCGGGGTCCGGTTGTCTGTGAGTGCCCCATGCCCTCCTGCGCATGTTGTCGGGCATGGCGACCGAACGGATCACAATCAAGCTCCCGCCCGGCTTCAACCCGGACCGGCACCAGAAGGCTCTGCTGGTGAAGGTCTCCGAAGCGCATGGTGACGGGTGGGAGATCGAATCGATCGATCCGGCGGCCGGTGTCGCGTTCGTGACCCGGCAGGCAGCGATCATCGAGGTGTCCGCGCAGGCGGGCGCCCACTCCTTCGACATCCGGCTGGCTCGCGGCACGAAGCCGTCCGACGGCGACAAGATCGCCTCGAAGCTCGCCGACGCGCACCCCGGCTACGTCATGTCGGCGTTCGACCCGTTCCTCGGCAAGGCCACCTTGACGAAGATGGACGACGCCACGATCCGGTGCCGCGGAGCTGTCGCCGGTGTTCTGGGTGCGAAGTCGTGGGAGGTGCAGTGCCGGCTGCGCAAGGACGGCGGCTTCGACCTGGAGCTCACCACCAAGTACGTCCCCAGCAAGCACGACGAGAAGCTCGACGAGGTCGCGGTCGCCATCGTCGGCCGGCCCGGCTGGTACGTCATCACCGACCCGAACACCCTCACCGCATCGATCGTCCCGGCGTCGCCGCCCACGTTCCCTCCTGCGATTCCGTTCCCGATGAAGTCGCTGGGTGCCCGCCCGCACGAGATCGGTTTCGGCCGGTCCCTGGCCCGCAACGGGGACACCCCGAACCCGGAGTCGGTGCTCAATCTGGCGCAGTCCGGGCACGTCCTCCTGGGAGGCATGCCCGGCTCGGGAAAGACCGTGACCACCTCGGCGATCATCGCTGATCGGCTCGCAGCAGGTGACGGATTGGTGGTCTGCAACACCTCGGACAAGATGGTCGACCACCTGTGGTGCAAGGATTTCGTGCGTCCGGGCGGCTGGGGATGCGACTCTCTCGCGCACACGGTGACGGCCCTGGCGATGGTCTACGCGGAGGGGCAGAAGCGCGCCAAGATGTTCGCCAGCATCGGCGCCAACAACTACCTCGACCTGCCGGCGAAGCACGCGGTCCAGCCGATCACCGTGATCGTCGACGAGGCCAGCGCACTGACCACCACCGACAAGGTGCCCAGCGGGGTGCCGAAGGACAACCCGATCGTCCTGGAAATCGTCAACTCGAACCTGATGAAGGTGATGATCTTCAGCTTCATCAGCAAAATTATCGCGGAGATGAGATTCGTCGGGATCCGGATGATCGTCTCGACGCAGGTGGCGAACGCTGCCACGGGTCTGCCGCCGTCGCTGAAGGACAAGATCGGTCATCGGGTGCTGTGCGGCACGTCGGCCACGAAGGCAGCCCGCGCGCAGATCTTCCGCGACGAGACCGCGGTCCCCCACGTCCCGGCGCACTTGCAGGCCGACGAGAAGGCATCCAAGGGCTGCGGCCTGGCTGCCCTGGAGGGTCAGAAGCCGGCCGTGTTCAAGAGCTACTTTGCGACGACCGACGACTACCGCACCGCGCTGCTCGCCCGCGGGGTGACCCGCACAGATCAGCCGGCCCCGACTGCGTCGCAGGTCGCCCAGTTCGCCCCTGATCTGGACGTCAGTGGCGATGACCCCGCGCCGCGCAAGACCCACGGCTCGCCGCAGCGGGAGATGCAGAACACCGGTCTCGGGAACGAATGGATGGGCGACCCGGACGGCGACGGCCAGGTCTCCGGCTACGCGAAGGCAAACGCTGCCAGGCACGCTCTGGGCGGCTCGTGAGGTCGCTGCCTACGAATGCACCAGTTGGGAGACGCGCTGCGGGCTGATTCCCAGCACCACCGCGGCTTCAGCGCCAGTCAGGTGCGCGTCATCAACCAGGGCACGAGCAGCTCGCCGTGACGCCTCAGCCGTCTGGATCTGCGCAGCGACTAGGGAATCGATGGCCGTCCGAGCCTCTCGCATGAGATCCCGAATCCCGTCAGCCAGCTTCACCTCCAGCGCCAGCTCGAATGAACCCACCGGGGTGCCCGCCACGAACGCCACCGTCTCCCCCATCAGCGACTCCCACTCACCCAGCCGTCGACCCTGCGAGATGGCTCCCGGGTGCTCGACGCACTGGAACACCCACACTCCCTGGGTTGCGCCACGTTCGGCTGTCACCGTGAACCGCTCCATCACCGCCACCATCCCTTTCCGAACTTCCCGCGGCCTTGATCTTCTTGATCACTGCGGTCCGCTTCAGGACCGCATCTCTAGTCCCCCTAGATAGCTAGGATCAAGGGGGGCTAGACGAAAGTCTCGAGCGGCACCCGGCGGGCTCAACCGTCCACCCGGCCCCGGCATGCCACTGAGCCCCTGACGGGCGCTGTGGCGGCCACTGAGACCGTCCCCGTGACCTACCCAGTGACCTGTCCTGGGACGGCCATGAGAAGCCTCCCGCGCATGGGCCTAGCATGCAGCCATCCCAGTCCCGAGTTCACGCCGGCATCCCGAGCGGCGGCCAGTTCTCCTCGCGCACCCTCACCGAGTCCGACATCGACCTGCTGCCGCCGGAACAGCGTCAGATCACCCGACTGCACCGCAACCTCAGCAAGTCCGCCGACCACTGGTCCAAGCGGTGGGGTCTGGATCAGGAGGCACTGTTCGACAACGCCTTCAACGAGCTCAGCAAGCAGAGCGACACCCTGTGGGGCGAGCCGAGCTACGTGCACACCGCTGTCCGCAACCAGGCCGCAGCGATGTGCGCCGGAACTCGCAGTGGCGCCACCTTGCAGGGCTACAAGCTGTACCGCGAAGCGCAGGACCGCTTCCTCCAGGACGAGGGCCGCGAGATGAAGCCAGCCGAGAAGGACGCGCTCGCCGAGCAGATCCGCATGTCGCAGCCGGCCGGTCGTCGCGCCGTGAAGGGCTTCCATCACGGACAGGTCCGCGAGGTCGCCGTCGACGGTCTCGACGAGGACTCCCGCAACGACGCCATGTTCGGCACGTCCATCAGCGCCGCGAACGACTTCGAGGTGGAGCGCCGCCGCCGGCTCGGCCTGGACACCCGCGAGGTCGACGAGGACAACATCAAGGACCACGGCGTCTGGAACGCGGTCGCCCACGTCTACCACTGCGCGCCCGCCCAGCCGAAGCACCTCAGCGAGAGCGTCTCCACGGCCATCCGCAAGCAGGTCAAGTCACTCGGCGGCCCGTGGGCCGTGTCGAACGCCTGGCTGAACGGCGAGATCTCCGAGGATGCCGCCGATCCGCTGTTCGCCCCGTTCGGCGACCTGCCGTTCGAGGAGCGTGACCGGGTGGCGCAGGCCATCCACAGCATCCCCGACAACACCGACCGCGCGTTGGCCCAGTCCGCCTGGAGCGACGCGGTTCGTGAAGCAACCGTTCCCCGTAACACCTAAGCAACAAGGACAACCAGCCATGAGCAGACAACGGCGCGAGCCATCCGGGACGTCGAGCGGGGGACGCTTCGCCTTCCAGCAGCACAGCGAAGCAAACATCAGCCTGCCCGGCGACCCCGGCATCGGCGCTGGTGTCGACCCCGACCCTGCGACCGACGCTTCGATCGACCCTGCGACCACTCGCGAGGACCAGGAACTCACGGCCGCGATGACCGTCGACAGCGATGACCTTTGGAACTTCGTGCGGCACGAGGATCCCGGAGTCCGCGGCGCCTCCGCATCGAACCCGCACCTCACCGTCGCACAGGCACGCGAGCTGCTCAGCGAGGACCAGCCGACCCCGATCCGGGTGGAGGTCGCCTCCCGGGCCCGCGGTCCGCTCGTGGAGGTCACCGCCGCCGATCGTGACCCGTTCGTCCGCGTCTGGGCAGTCGATCTGCGCGAGTCCCTCTCCTCGGTCGCGCGGTACGCACTCGACCGGGACCGGGCCGTGCAGCGGCTGCATCATCTCGTGTCCGGCGGGCTCCAACCGGAACTGCTGCGAGTCTCCTGACCTGCGGCGATACCGCACCGGCCGCTCGAGCGAGACCCTCCCGCATATGTCTAGGTCAGGAGAGCTTCCCGGCTACCCGAAACCGGCACCTCAGCACTGACATCCAGCGCTGACCACCAAGGAGAAGAACCCCCGTGACCCAAGCATTCCTGGCGGCAGACACCACCACGATCAACCTGAAGCAGGGTTGGAGCACCATCTGGACGCCCATGTCGACCGCACTGGGCGGAGTGGCGAAGCTGATGCTCGCCCTCGGCGTGCTGCTCGTCGTCTTCGCGGTCGCCAAGTTCTTCTGGGACAAGCGGCGAGGCGGCGGCGGACAGGGTGCCGGCGCGATCGCCTGGACTGGCATCGTCGGCTGCATCCTGGCGGCCCCCGGCCTGCTGTTCCCGATGCTGCTGGGTGTCTTCGACTCGGTCGCCAACGCCGTGATCAAGGCATGGCAGGCTGCGTTCGGCAAGTGAGCCGGCGACATCCATCGTGAACTCGGAGCCTGAAGTTCCCCAGGTCTACACACTCACCGCGCTGACTCGCGATGCGGGTCAGACGCGGCGAGTTGTGGTGTCCGGATTCGATCTGCCGCTGCGCAAGGTGCTGGTCACCATCTTCGCTGTGGCGATCGCTTTCCTGCCAACCGCAATCGCCTGGGTGTTCATCGGCTCGTACGCGCTGGGCATCACCGCGGCGATCGTCGGCGGGGTCTTCTGGCTCGTGGAGGCTCGCACACGGAAAGGGTTGCGGCTGCGCGCCTATCGGGCCCTGCTCGACAAACGCAAGGAGTCGCTCGGGAAGTTCCAGTCGTGCGGTGTGGAGGTCAACCCGATGATGACGGGCTACGGCGTGATGCACCGCTCCTCAATGCCGAACCCGTTCCTGCCTGACCCGGCTACCTCCCAGCGAGTCATCTTCGGTGCGCAGCCGGCGCAACCGCAGAACGACGCCCGCCAACCACGCGATGCCCGGCAGCACGCAGCCACCTGGACCCGAGGGGATCGGCCGACGGTCGCCACGAAGAAGCCGGGACGGCACGGGATCTCCTCCAGCAAGAAGGTCACCCGAGGCAGGAAGGTCTCGGCGGGTGATCCGTTCGCGGCTGCTGCTCGCGCATCGGTAGCCGACCAGAAGTCGTCGCAGTGAGCACCGCACCGATCAGCACCGCACCGATCAGCACCGCACCGATCAGCACCGCACCGATCAGCACCGCAC
>JBBJML010000008.1:0-137703 GCA_037720195.1 Nakamurella sp.
GGGGGGGGGGGGGGGGGGGGGGGGGGGGGGGGGGGTGGGGGGTGGGGGGGGGGGGTGGTGGGGCTGGCGCCGGGGGGGGGAACCGGGGGGTTCTAGTGGTCCGCCGCCGCGCTGATCCGCGCCGCCGGTGGGGGTCCGACGCTCGTCATCTCACCGCTGCTGTCGCTGATGCGCGACCAGGTGGTCGCGGCAGAGCGCGCCGGGCTCCGCGCGGCCACCCTCAACTCGTCGAACAACGGCGACTGGGAAGCCATCGAGAGCGCCCTGATCGGCGGTGATCTGGACGTCGTGCTGGTCTCCCCCGAGCGGTTGGCGAACCCGCGCTTCGGTCGCCGGGTACTCGATTCGCTCGTCGGGAATCTCGGCATGCTGGTGATCGACGAGGCGCACGCCGTCTCGGACTGGGGCCACGACTTCCGGCCCGACTACCGCAGGGTTTCCGACACCGTCCGCGGGCTCAGCCCGCAGACCCCGGTGCTGGCGACCACCGCCACCGCGAACGAGCGGGTGACGACCGACGTCGCCGCCCAGCTCGGCGACCAGACCCTGGTGCTGCGCGGGCCGCTGGCGCGGACATCGCTGCAGCTCGCTGTCATCGACGGGCTCACCCCCATCCAGCGCTACGGCTGGGTGGTCGAGCAGCTGCCGAACCTGCCTGGTTCCGGCATCGTCTACGCACTGACGGTGGCCGATGCCGAACGGCTCGCGGAGGCGATCACCGCCCAGCACGGGGCTGCGTACCCGGTTGCCGCCTACACCGGCCAGTTGCCCGGTGAGGAACGCGAGCAGCTGGAAGAAGCGTTGCGGCGCAACGAGTTGAAGGCTCTCATCGCGACCTCTGCCCTCGGCATGGGCTACGACAAACCGGACCTCGGCTTCTGTGTGCACGTCGGATCGCCGCCGTCGCCGGTGTCGTACTACCAGCAGGTCGGGCGTGCCGGCCGAGCCATCGACCGGGCGGTGGTGGTGCTGCTCAGCGCCCACGAGGACGCCGCCATCTGGGACTACTTCGTCACCGCCTCCATCCCGGACCAGCGCGAGGTGCAGCGGTTGCTCGCCGTCACCCCGATCGCGCCCGCAGAGCCGGCCAGCGTCCCGGCGCTGGAGGCCGAATCGGGTCTGCGCCGGACGAAGGTCGAACTGATGCTCAAGCAGTTGGCCGTCGACGGCGTGGTCGATCGCACCGAGAGCGGCTGGGTGCAGACCGGCCGGGCGTGGACCTACGACGCCGAGCACTACGAGGGCGTGATCGCCGTCCGCCGACGTGAGGCCGACATCATGCGCGACTACTCCCGAGGCCGACGCTGTCTGATGCAGCTGCTGCAGGAATCGCTCGACGATCCGACCGCCGCACCCTGCGGACGCTGCAGCGTGTGCACCGGCGAGCTGCCGGACGATCTCCCTCGTGAGCCCGACAAGAGCGTGACCGCCGGGGTCGCGGGTGCGCTGCGCACCCGATCACATGTCGTCGAGCCGCGGAAGATGTGGCCCGGTGGGGCTTTCGGATCGAAGGGCCGGATCGCTGCGGGCGAGATGGCCGCCGAAGGACGGGCGTTGGTGCACGCCGACGCGCCGGAATGGCGTGAGGTGATCCGGGCGGTGTTCGCCGCGGACGGCGCACCTCCGGAAGAACTCGTCACCGGCATGGTCGGGGTACTCAGCAGTTGGCGTCGGGACTGGCCGGCCCGCCCGGAGGTGGTGGTGGCGTTGCCGGTTGCCGGTCACGCGGTGCTGACGGACGGCCTGGCCGAGCAGATCGCCACGATCGGCCGGATGGAACGCGGACAGCTCGCCGTCGACGACGCCGCGGTCGCCCCAGCTCGTTCGACGGCCGGACTCACCTCTGCCGAGGAGGCAGCCGTCTGGAAGGACGCGATCTCCGTGCCCGCACCTGCCGAGGTCGCGGGACGCGCGGTCCTGCTCGTGGTCGATGCCACCTCGTCGCTGTGGCCGGTGACGATCGCCGCTGCCGTCCTGCGTCGCGCCGGGGCGTCCCTGGTGTTGCCGCTGCTGGTGCACCGCAGGGTCGGCTGACCGGGACCCCATGCCGGAGCCGGTCGGGGCGCGCTGACCGGCGCTGGTGTGTCCGATCGCCCGCGCCGACCGGACCTGGCACCGATACTCGGAGCCGTGCCCTCGCTCATCCGCCGCACGCCGGCGCTCCTCGCCCTGGCGGCCCTGCTCGTCGCCGGGGCCTGCACGACGTCACCGAGCGCCGAGAACTCGCGATCGCTGACGTCCGTGCCCACCGGCGTCACCACGACGCGGACTCCGCTGCCGGATCCACCCCCGCCGACCCGGAGCCCGCCGGGACCCGAGGCCACCGAACTGCTCGAGTTCGCGCTCGACCCGGGCCGGGGCTCCACGCAAGGAATGCAGGTCGAACGCGCCGGCGACATCACGCTGATCAACGCGGTAGGACGGCTGGTGGCCCTCGATGCCGACGGCGACGAGCTGTGGAAGATCGTCGAGCGGTACACCGACATCCCGACCCTGGAGGTCCGGGTGCTCGGCTCGGTCGCCGTGGTGAGCAGGGACGCGTTCGGGATCGACGTGTTCCCGAACAGACTGCTCATCACCGGCATCGACGTGGCCACCGGGCGGATCCTGTGGAAGAACACCACCAGTGCCTTCGTCAGCTTCGTGGGCGGCACGATGATCACCTCGGAGTGCGCGCCGAAGCAGACGGGCGCGCTCGGCGAATGCACCATCACCGCACGTGATCCGAAGACCGGACGTGAGCAATGGCACCAGAAGTCGTACGCCAGCGCGCGCGTGGAGGACCCCCTCGACGGCCTGGATGTCGCAGCGCCGGAGGAGCTCTGGGTGACGAGCTATCCGACGGGCGCCGACAGCGAACGCCGGGACGCCTTCGAACTCGCGACGGGGAGCCCCTTGGGCGTCGGTCGAGCAGGTGAGGAGTTCGGGGGCAGTCAGCTGCTGGTCGCCCTCGGTCTCGGCGTGTTCTTCACCGACGACGGCGACCCGGAGGACAACGGCTGCAGGCCCCGCATCACGGCGGTCCGTGTCCCCGACCGGACGGACGCGTGGAACCGGGACTTCGTCCTGGGGACGTATCCCTCCGCGGACGGCAAGCAGGTGCGGTGCAGCAGACTCGACGCGGAGCAGCAGGACGTGAGCACCGCGTCGATCGTGGAGCAGGGCACACCACAGCTGCTCGATCTGTCGACCGGCCGCACGGTCTGGGACCACGCGACGGAGGGCGAGGCGCTGCGGGCCGTGACCCAGGACGCGGTGCTCACCACGAAGGGCACCGACACCGCCGACAATCGCCTCGTTGCCCGGGCCAGGAGCGACGGTCGGGAACTGTGGATGCAGGAGCTCACCGTCCAGGCGGTGACAGCCGCGGCCGCGAAGCGTGATGCGTGGCTGCTGGTCGACGCGGATGTCCAACAGACACCGTGGACCTTGGTGCTGTCCCCGCGGAGCGGGGAACTCGTGGCCGTCGGCCTCGGCGAGCTGGTGGGACACGGCGACGGCTGGTTCGCCGCCTACTCCGCCGACTACCAGGCTGACAACTACGGAAAACCGGCCGGCGTGCGCGTCTATCGAATGCCTTGACCCGTTCGATCATCCGGTTCCGTCGCCCCGTGGATCGTCCAGGTCAAACCGGCGTCGGCCCGAGCACCATCTCCAGCATCTCGCGGTGTGCACGGCGTCGGGCCTGCGGCGAATTCGGCAGCACTTCGGGAACCGTCACCGCGAGCACGGCGTGCCCGGAGAAGGTGGCGTACGCCAGCACCGCTCGGGACCGGGCGGCCCCGCGGGCCAGTCCGCTCTGTTCCAGGAGCGCTGTCAGGTAGTCGATCCGTCGTCCGACAGCGACCTGCATCCGTTGCCGGACAACAGGATCGACGCTGGACATGATCGAGGACTCGCCGATGGCACGCTCGACGCCGGTGCTCACGACCGCCAGTAGTCGACTGAGCCGGTCACGGGCGGAACCACCGTCCTGTTCCACCCGGCTGATGATCTCGTCGGTGCGGAGCCGGAGCCACTCGTCCATGGTGGCCTCGACGAGGGCGGCGCGGTTGGCGAAGTGCCAGTAACCGGATCCCTTGGTGGCGCCGAGTGCACTGGCAAGCGGTTCGATGGCCACCGCCTCCGGGCCGCGGTCGGTGAGCGCCTGCAGGGCGGCGTCGATCCAGTCCTGCCGGCCCAGGCGTCGTCGGACGGGGCTGACATCGGGCATGTCCATACGCTACCGTATGGCAACCGAACGTACGCCACCGTATGGAGAGCGCCATGCCGCCTGTGACCGAGCCACTGACCGCGAAGCCTGCGTTCGTCTCCCGCGCCCTCGACGGGCCGCGCCCAGCGGACTGGGCAACCGTCACCGTGGTTGCTGTCCCCACCGACCCCTCGATCGGAGCCGAGGCATGGGCCGCAGCGGTGTTCTCGGCGCGATCGGCTCCGCTGTTCGTGAAGGTGCTGTTCGCGGTGCGCCAGGTGCTGGTGCGGCTGATCGGGATCCCGCCGGCCGCGGACGACGTGTTCGCGGTCGACACGGTTATAGACGGTGAAGCCGTCATCGTCACCGAGGACGCCCACCTGGACTTCCGCGCCGGTATCGCCTTCGACGCCGATCGGCTGCTGCTGCGGGTCACGACGGCGGTCTGGTTCAAGGGACTGCGTGGTCGGATCTACTTCGTCCCGGTCGCCTTCGCCCACGACGTGATCACCCGGGCCATGATGCGGCGGGCGATCCGCCGCGTCGCGCTCCGCTGAGAATGGTCCGCAGAACTCTTCAGAAGGCGCTTGACCGGTATAGCCGGGACGCCTACTGTAGCGGTACAGTGATGAAGAGGTGCTGGTCAGCAGTACCGGTCGCTGTGAAAGGAGGCACCCTCATGCACTTCCAGCCCACCGCCCCGATCCTCTCGGCCTCCGCGCAACGGGAGCTCTTCGACAGCGTTCGTCTCGACACCGCTCGACCCGAAACCACCCGATCCGACACCGCCCGCTGGGACGTCGCCCGCTTCGCTGCCGCACGTGGAGCCCGCTCCGCCGCGCCGGTCACGGTCCGGGACCACCGTGTCCGCCGCGCTGTCGCCCGCCTGCTCGTGCGCACAGCCGGAGCGATCGAACCACGTCCGAACCAGCAGCTCGCCATCCACGGCTGAGTGTCTCCGGCATCGGTGATGCCTCCGCTCGCGATACCGTCGATCATCGGGATCCTCCCGGGTGGCGACAGGATGGGAGTGCACACCATGGCTCGGGTCACCCTGCAGACGATCGCCGACAAGGTCGGCGTCTCGCGGATGACCGTCTCCAACGCCTTCTCGCGCCCCGACCAACTCTCGGCCACCCTGCGCGCGACGATCCTGGCCGCGGCCGACGAGCTGGGCTACGCCGGGCCGGATCCGGCGGCCCGGGCATTGGCCAGGGGAAGTACCGGCGCAGTCGGAATCGTGCTCACGGACTCGGCGGTCACCGCCTTCACCGACGAGGTCGCGTCCCGGTTCTTCGGGGCCATCGCCGGCGAGCTCGCCCCGACCGGTCTCGCCCTCACCCTCGTGCCGGCCGTGGAGCTCGAGGGCCGGGTTCCGGCGCGCGACGTCGCGATGGACGCCGCGCTGGTCTACCACTGCGACCCCGACTCACCCGCGCTGTCCTGGCTGCAGAAGCGCGGGCTGCCGACGGTGCTGGTCGACCAGTTCCCGGTCGACGGCATCGCCTCCGTCAACGTCGCCGACCGCGATGGGGCGCGCGCCGCGGCCCAGCATCTGGTGGATCTCGGTCACCGGCACGTCGGGATCGTGACCTTCACCGTCCACGAGCCCCACGGCATCACCCAATCGACACCACTCGGGACGGAGGGCTACGGCGCCCGCGAGAGGATGATCGGATGGCTGGACGCACTGAACGCCGCGGGGGTCTCGACAACGGCCTTCCGCACCCGCGATTCCGTCGACGGCGGCGACGCCGCGCTGGTCGCCCTGCTGCGAGCGGACCCTTTGATCACCGCAGTGCTGTGCTTCTCCGACGTGATGGCCGCCAACGTGCTGTTTGCCGCTCAGGACCGCGGAATCGCTGTACCGGAACAACTCTCGGTGGTCGGCTTCGACGACACCCCGTTCGCTTCCCGGGTCCGCCCGGCCCTCACCACCGTCCGTCAGGACGTCCCGGAGAAGGGGCGACTGGCCGCCGCTGCGGTGATCGCCCTGCTCGAGCGTGGTTCGACCGACGAGGTGTTGCCCGCCGAACGCACGGTCCTGCCGACCGAGTTGGTCATCCGGGACTCCACCGCGGGTCCGAGGACGACGCCGGCAGAGCTCATCATCGCTCCGGGGATGGGTACCGGCGGACGGTAGGTCCGAACCCAGGAGAGCCGCGATGCCCAGCACAGCACAACGAGTCCTGATCTCCGGTGCGAGCATCGCTGGTCCCGCCCTGGCATTCTGGTTGCGCCGCTTCGGGTTCGAAGTCCCGTCCTGGAAAGAGCGGCCGAGCTGCGCCGGGGTGGCCAGAACATCGACGTGCGAGGTGCCGGGCGCGAGGTCGCCCGGCGGATGGGTCTAAAGCAGGCCATCCGGGAGGCCACCACCGGTGAGCAGGGAACGCGGTTCGTCCGCGACGACGGCTCGTTGATCGCCGAGTTCCCCGCCGGCACCTCCGACTCCGACGGCGCGACCGCCGAGCTCGAAATCCTGCGCGGTGATCTGGCCCGGCTGCTGGTCGATCGCAGCGAGTCCGTCGGCGCCGACCACCGCTGGGGCGACAGCATCACCGGGCTGCGCCAGGACGACGACCTGGTCACCGTGTCGTTCGAATGTGCGGGCGACGAGGACTTCGACCTGGGGGTCGCCGCAGACGGGATCGGCTCCAGTACCCGCGCGCTGGTGTTCGGCGACGAGCCGACCATCCGTTCGCTGGGTCTGACCACCAGCTGGCTGACCATCCCACGCACGAAGTCGGACGACGACTGGTGGCGCTGGTACACGGCGCCGGCCGGTCGCAGCGTCACCCTGCGCCCGTGGCCATGATCGGAGACGCGACCTGCTGCGCCTCCCCGGTGAGCGGCATGGGCACCAGCCTCGCCCTGGTCGGCGCCTACGTCCTGGCCGGGGAGCTCGCGGCGCACGTCCACCACCGGGATGCGTTCGCGGGATACGAACGGATCCTGCGGCCGTACGTCGACCAGGCGCAGGACCTCCCGCCGGGGACCCCGCGGTTGGCGCACCCGAAGTCCCGCGCCGCAGTGGCGCTGTTCCGCGGCGGCGTCGGGCTGGCCGGGACCCGCCTCGCGCGGGCACTGGGGGCCAAGCTGTTCTCCCCGCCGGCGGAGAACATCGACCTGCCCGACTACGCGCACCTGGAGCGGGAGTCCGCAGGCTGACGCAACGTATCCGGGGCGGATTCCGTCTCCGGGGTGCAGACTCGGACCGGGGAGGAACCATGCGACTGCAGCGCCTGGTGATGGTGGCCATCTGTGCGTCAACTGCCGCGCTGGCCGGGTGCGCGGAGGACTGCTCACTCGTCGGTGGAGTGCCGGGGGTGGTCATCCGGAACCCGGCGGTGCTGGTCGAGCGCGATGCCGTCGAGGTCAGGGTCTGTGTCACCGAGACCGCCTGCTCGAGCGCGGTGGTCCCCGCTGCCGGCAGCTCCCTCATGGTCGACAGCGAGCTGCTGTCCGCAGCTGTCACGGCGGTCACCGTGTCGGCCACCGACGCGAGCGGCAGCGAGGTCTACCGGGAGACCAGGCCCGTCATCCCCCGGGTCAGCTATCCGAACGGCGAGAGCTGCGGGCCGACGGTCTGGCGGACGGCCGTCACCCTCTGACCGTCGGCGCTTGCATCCCGGGCCGTCGAGCGAACGTTTCTCGCTCCGAGCAACAGACACGACCCTTGCTCGGTGACCAGAAGCGTTCGATCCGCGTCCGCAGGCCGTGGTTCTGAAGAGCCGGTCGGAAGGGCCCGTCAGGCGAACATCGCTTCGTCGAAGATCTCGGCGATCCCGCGGTAGCCGGCGTCGTTGGGGTGGAAGTGGTCGGCGGCGAGCGTCGATCTTCCCCACGCGCGGGCCCGCGGATCGCGCAGGTCGGCCAGTCGCACCCGACCGCTCGCCACCGCGGCATCGATGGCGGCGTTCAACGCCTGGGCGGCCCCGTAGGTGCCGGGCTGGTTCCCGACGACGGTTCCTTCCGGAACCTCCCGGAGCAGGTGCGTCAGGCCATCGGCCGCAGCCGTGCGCAGGGCGGGCTTCATCAGGTCGTTGCTGCCGATCAGCAGCGTCACGATGTCCGGGGTCGGCAGCGCCGCCAGCGCGGGCAGCGCACGTTCCCGCAGATCGGCGATCCGGCCGCCGTAGATGGCGAGGTTGACGCACACCCAGCCCGGGTGGCGCGCCAGGATCTGGCCGACGAAGCCGCCCAGCGGTGCGCTCGCACCGGATCCCAGCGTCATCGAATCGCCCAGGGCCACCCACAACTTCGCGCCGTCGGCCACGGCGTCCAGCGCGCGGGCGTTCGATTCCTGCCACCAGTCCGCGAACGGCTGCACCTGGCGTCGGACGGCCCGGACCCCGGGCAGCAACAGGGAGGCGGCGGTCATGACGGGCCCTGGTCGGCGGCCGCTGAGGTGGTCGAAGTCCGACGGGACGAAAGGGGTGGTCGGCACGCGGGCGATTCGCAGCCGGGCCCCGAGCAGATCGGTGCGAGCGACCGAAGTCACCTGGTCGAATCCCACTCCGTCCTGTGCCGGACCTCGATACGCTCCGCACCCGAGGATCACCCAGGGGGACGACCGACCGATGGACGCCGTACTGCTGATCGCCCCCGGCCTGATGGTGCTGATGGGCGTGGTGTCGCTCGTTGGGGGATTGCCTGAAGGTGCCTGGTGGAGCGGGTTCCGGGAACGGGTAGTCCGCCTGCCGGGCCAGGTGACCGGCGTCCGCACCCGCCGGCGGAGGACTCGGGTCGGTGTGTACTTCTCGTACTGCCCCCGGATCGCTTTCGTGCTGCCGGACGGCACGGGAAGTCAGGCGTGGGCCCGCTACCGGCTGCCCTTCCCGCCCGTTCCCGGTTCGGCCCTCGATGTGCTGGTCGACCCGGCCGGGCCCGACCGGGTGATGGTGGCGGACGGACCCGAGGCATCGACGACTGCCCCGCTGATCGTCGACGCATTCCTGATCGCGGGTTGGCTCGGCGCGCTGGCCGCATTCTCGGCGCTGCTGCGCTGATGGCCCGCCACGAGAACCGGTCGTAGCAGGTCCGACGCCCGGGGTAGTCTGAGCGCATGGCACGCACCCTGCTTCTTCCCGGGCCGCGCTGAACGACCACCAGGTCACCCAGCGCGGCGATCCCTCTGTGAGCCCGACCAGGGCCCTCCGGAGGGATTTTTGCTGTCCGGCCCACACCGCGAGCACAGACACCCGGGAATCGACGAGGAGATCCGATGAGCACCGACACCGCAGCCACTGACGACACGAACACCGGCACCCACGGGGCCGGCACTCATGAAGACGTGCCGCCCTACCGCTACACGGCGCAGCTGGCCGGCGAGATCGAAGCCAGGTGGCAGGACGTCTGGCAGCAGCAGGGCACCTTCCACACGCCGAATCCGGTGGGCGAGCTGTCGATCCCCGGCCGACAGGTGCGACCGGACAAGACGTTCGTGATGGACATGTTCCCGTACCCGTCGGGCGCCGGGCTGCACGTCGGGCATCCGTTGGGCTACATCGGCACCGACGTCTGGGGCCGCTTCCTGCGGATGACGGGACACAACGTCCTGCACACGATCGGGTTCGACTCCTTCGGCCTGCCCGCCGAGCAGTACGCGATCCGCACCGGAACCCACCCGGCAGTGACGACCGCGCAGAACATCGACCGCTACCGGGAACAGTTGCGGCGGTTGGGTTTCGGGCACGACGACCGGCGCAGCATCGCGACCACCGATCCGGCGTTCGTCCGCTGGACACAGTGGATCTTCACGCAGCTGTTCGAGGCGTTCTTCGACACCGAGCAGAACCGGGCGCGGCCGATCGCCGAGCTGGTGCAGGAGTTCGAAGCCGGCACCCGCGCGGTTCCGGACGGTCGTGACTGGGCCACCCTGTCCAGGATCGAGCGGGCCGGGGTCGTGGACGGACACCGGCTGGTCTACATCGCCGAGGCGCCGGTCAACTGGTGCCCAGGTCTGGGAACGGTGCTGTCGAACGAGGAGGTCACCGCCGACGGACGCAGCGCGATCGGCAACTTCCCGGTGTTCAAGCGCAGCATGCGTCAGTGGATGATGCGCATCACCGCCTATGCCGATCGGCTGATCGACGACCTGGACCGGCTGGACTGGCCGGAATCCATCAAGAGCATGCAACGCCATTGGATCGGACGTTCCTCCGGCGCACAGGTGGCCTTCCCGATCGGTGACGGCGGTGCTGACGGACAGGCTTCGATCGAGGTCTACACGACCCGCCCGGACACGTTGTTCGGCGCGACCTACATGGTGCTGGCACCGGAGCATCCGTTGGTCGACGAGATCGCCGCCGCTGCCTGGGATTCCGACACCGACCCGCGGTGGACCGGCAGTGCCGCCACTCCTGCGGAGGCGATCGCCGACTACCGCTTCGCCGCCTCCCGGAAGACAGATCTGGACCGTCAGCAGGGCGGGTCGGGTGGGAGTGATGGAAGGGAGAAGACCGGCGTCTTCACGGGTGCGCACGCCACCAATCCGGTGACGGGACAGCAGATTCCGGTGTTCATCGCCGACTACGTGCTGATGGGCTACGGCACCGGCGCGATCATGGCGGTTCCCGCCCACGACGGCCGCGACTTCGAGTTCGCGACCGCGTTCGGACTGCCGATCGTCCGCACCATCCAGGCCCCGGCCGATCACCCGGACGATGCGGTGTTCGTGGGCGAGGGTCCGGCGATCAACTCCGCGAACGACGAGATCTCGCTGAACGGTCTGGGTGTCGCAGAGGCAAAGGCCGTCATCGCCGAATGGTTGCAGAACAAGGGGTTCGGTCGGAACCAGCAGCAGTACAAGCTGCGCGACTGGCTGTTCTCCCGGCAGCGGTACTGGGGTGAGCCGTTCCCCATCGCCTACGACGCCGACGGTGTCGCGCATTCCATCCCGGATGACCAACTGCCGCTGACGCTGCCCGAGATGGAGGACTTCTCACCAGCCAAGCTGGACCCGGACGATCCGAACACCGAGCCGCTGCCGCCGCTGAGCAAGGCCACCGAGTGGCGCACCGTCACGCTGGACCTGGGTGACGGGGAGCAGACGTACCAACGTGAGCTGAACGTGATGCCGCAATGGGCGGGTTCGTGCTGGTACGAGCTGCGGTACATCGACCCGACGAACACCGACGCGTTCTGCGCTCCCGAGAACGAGCAGTACTGGATGGGCAAGGACCCCGAACGGCCGGGCGACCCGGGCGGCGTCGATCTGTACGTCGGCGGCGTGGAACATGCTGTGCTGCACCTGTTGTACTCGCGGTTCTGGCACAAGGTGCTGTTCGACCTGGGTCACGTCAGCAGCGAGGAGCCGTTCCGCCGGTTGTTCAACCAGGGCTACATCCAGGCCTACGCCTACACCGATGCACGCGGCGTCTACGTGCCTGCGGAGGAGATCGTCGAGTCCTCGCCCGACGTGTTCACCTACCGAGGCGAACGGGTGACCCGCGAGTACGGGAAGATGGGCAAGTCCCTGAACAACGTCGTCACCCCCGACGAGATGTGCGACACCTACGGGGCAGACGTCTTCCGGATGTACGAGATGTCGATGGGGCCGCTGGACATCTCCCGGCCGTGGCAGACGCGCGACGTCGTCGGGTCACAGCGGTACCTGCAGCGGCTGTGGCGGATGCTCGTCGACGAGCAGACCGGCGAGCTGCGGGTGGTCGAGTCCGACGCGCCGACGGACGACGAGACGAAGCGCCTGCTGCACCGGACGATCGACGGGGTCCGCGCCGACTACCAGGCGATGGGCTACAACACCGCGATCGCGAAACTGATCGTGTTGGCGAACCATGTCACCAAGTCGGGCGCCACCCCGAGCCGCGAGGTCGCGGAGGCCCTGGTGCTGATGACGGCGCCGTTGGCCCCGCACATCGCCGAAGAACTGTGGAACCGGCTGGGACACAGCGAATCTCTGGCCCTGGGTCCGTTCCCCGACGCCGATCCCTCGTTGCTGGTCGACGATTCGGTCGAGTACCCGATCCAGGTGAAGGGCAAGGTGCGCGCCAAGATCCAGGTGGCTGCCGATGCGTCCGTCGCGGATGTCGAGGCAGCAGCGTTGGCGGAGCCGAGGATTGTCGAGCTGCTGGCGGGGGCGACCCCGAAGAAGGTCGTCGTGGTTCCCGGACGGATGGTGTCGATCGTTCCCTGACCGGTTCGAGCTGGGTTGATGTCCGTTCGCTGCGCCTTGGTCCGGATGTCCGGTCCGGGTGGAGTCGGCGGAAACTGATCAGCCGATCGCCCATCTGCAGGTCCATCGGTGGAGAACCGCTGGCAGGAGTCCGAGATCCTGTCCGCACGCCGACCGGCGGTGCCGACGCTCCGACGAAGATCGGAAGGCGCTCGATGCCCACTTCGAAAGCACGTCTGTTGCTGGCCGGGTTGGGCGGACTGGCCGTTGCCGGATCCGCTGCCGGTGGGGTGCTGCTGCTGCAGGCCGACCGGGCAGATGCGGCACCGTCCGTGCACCGCGCGGTTCAGACGGCCGTCCCCGCGCAGCCCCCGAGCGTCGTCGGGACGGCCGGATCGCTGTTCCGTGACGGTGACTACGCCTCCACCGGGCGCTATCTGACCCCGGGCGGTAACGAGTCGATCGAGGTGACCCTGCGGGTGCGCGATGGTGTGATCACCGCCGCGACGTCCCGGACAGAGGCGCTCTCACCCACGGCTCGGCAGTTCCAGGAGCAGTTCAGGGTCGCGATCGCCGCGCAGGTGGTGGCCCGCCCGCTGTCGTCCGTGTCGGTCGACGTGGTGGCCGGCGCATCTCTGACGTCGTCGGGATTCAACGACGCGCTCACCCGCATCCGCACGGAGGCACGCCGATGATCTCCGGACTGCTCGAGCGAACGACGGCGGTCGTCGGACGCATGACGATGTACCGACTGGTGCTGTGGAGTCTCGGTGGGTTGGCTGCCCTGTCAATGCTCTTCAGCCTGATCGGCTGGATCGCCTACACGCCCGCAGCGATCGCGATCTGCTGGTTGACGCCGTTGGTCACGAGCTACGCCACGAACCGGTTCATGGCCGGGATCCACGGCGTGGTGCCCCATTCGGAATCCTCGTTGATCACTGCCTACCTGATCTTCTTCATCTTCCCGCCGTCGACCGAGCTGGTGGCAGTGCTGGCGATCGCACTGGCGGCGCTGTTCGCCTCGGCGTCGAAGTACCTGCTGGCCGTGCGGGGACGGCACATCTTCAACCCGGCCGCGGCCGGAGCTTTCATCGTGACGTTGTGCGGCGTCTACTACTCGGGGTGGTGGGTCGGTACCACCGCTCTGGTGCCGTTCGCGTTCGTGGCCGCCGGGGCAATCCTGCAGCGGACGCGACGACTGCCGATGGCGGCGGTGTTCCTGGCGGTCGCCGGCGGGATCATGGTGGTGCGCAGTCTGATCGCCGGGATCCCGGTGGGAACCGCCCTGCTGTGGCCGATCACCTCGTCTCCGATGGTGTTCTTCGCCGGCTTCATGTTGAGCGAGCCGCTGACCCAACCACCGCGGCGGTGGCAGCAGTTCCTGATGGCCGGTGTGGTGGGAGTCGTGTTCTCCACTCCGCTGCACATCGGCGCGATATACGCGGCGCCCGAGTCCGCTCTGCTGATCGGCAATCTGCTGGCGTTCTTCTTCGGGCAGCGTAAGGGGATCGAGCTGACGCTGCGCGGCCGCCGGCAACTGACACCGTCCACCGTCGAGTTCACCTTCGACACCGCCCGTGACGTCCACTTCCGAGCCGGGCAGTACGTCGAGATCACGCTGCCACACCAGGGATCCGACGATCGCGGTCTGCGCCGGGTGTTCAGCATCTCCTCGGCCCCGTCCCGCGGCGGATCGGTGGCCATCGGTACGAAGATCCCGCCGGAGGCCAGCACGTTCAAGCAGGCACTGGATGCCCTGCCCACGGGCTCCGCCGTGGCCGCCACCTCGGTCTCCGGTGACTTCCTGTTGCCCGCCGATCCCCGTGTCCCGGTGCTGCTGGTGGCGGGCGGTATCGGCATCACCCCGTTCGCCAGCCAGCTGGCCGAGCGGGGATCGACCGCCGACGGTGACGTCGTGGTCGTGTACTCCGTCTCCGGCCCGGACGAGATCGGCTACCGCGAGGTGCTCGAGTTCTCGTCGGCGCGGGTGGTGATCGTGTCCCCGGATCCGATCACCGACCTCCCGGAAGGGTGGGAGAACATCAGCGCGCGCAGGGTGGACGGTGATCTGCTCGCCGCCGTGGTGCCGGACATCGCCGCTCGGCACGTGCTCGTCTCCGGTCCGCCCGGCATGGTCGAGGGTGTCGGTGGCGCAGCTCGTCGCCTGCACGCTGCGGGCGTACGTACCGATTACTTCAGCGGCTACTGATCGGCGTACCGGGCACCGCTCAGGGAGCGACGAGTGCGTCGATCCGTTCCGGCGCGTAGACGGTCGCCATCAAGCGCGGGCCGGTGCTGACCTGGCTGTTCGTCGCGGCCCTGGAGGCGGACGGGGAGCGGCGCGTCGCCGACGAGTGGCGCGAGGCCACCCCGGCTCAGCTCGCCGACCTGTGGTTCGGCGAGTACTACGAGCCGCGGACAGGTGAGGCGCTCGGCGGTCATCAGCAGTCATGGACCGCGGCTGTCGCGGTCGACCGGAGCCGGACCGGAGCGTGACCTGCTGTGAACCGTCCCACCATTCGGGGCTCGAGTGCACATCCGCGGTTCGGTTCCTACCCTGGAATGGATCGCAGTGACATGCCGCAGCGCGGCGAGCGATCTCTCCCACGGGCACAAGGCTGTGTACCCCCATTCCCCAGTTGTGAAAGCGATGTGCCCTGCCATGGCCGCCGTCCTCGGCTTCCTGTCCTGCCTGTTCACCAGCGAGCCCACCGGCTCCCTCCCGCGCCAGCCGTCCCGCGCCGAAGAAGAGATGTACCGCCTGTACTGAGCGGAGTGGGCAACGGCGGAGTGCCGGGTCCCGCCCGGCGGTCTCCGCGGGTTCGCAGGCTCTGGGCGTGGAGCGAAGCAGCACTCGGGACCGGTTGCAAGAGAGCGGGATCTCCCCACTTCGCCGGCGAAACGTGGGCCCATATCGATCGGCCGTCGAGAGCTTCGTTGGTCGAGCGACGCAGGAGTCGAGACCGGTGTTGTTGATCGACCGGTCATGACACGTCGGGATCTCGACTCGTTCGTTCCTCTCTCGCTCGATCGTCGGGGACTTGGGTGGTCCCTTCGTCTCCTTCGTCGCTCAGGACAGGCGACCTGAGGGACGAGTCGAGACCACGTCGGGTCAGCTGTCCATCACCGAGCGCAACGCCGACGAGCCGCGGGCCAGCAGGGTGACGTCGGCCCCCACCGAGATGAGGTCGGCGCCGGCGGCTGCGTAGCGGCGGGCGAGCGCCGGGTCGAAGGCGTTGACCCCCACCAGTTTCCCGGCGGCGCGCCCCACCCGGATGCAGTGCTCGACCGCGGCCACGACGTCCGGATGGGACTGTTGACCGAGCAGGTCCATTGACCCGGCAAGGTCGGCCGGGCCGACGAAGATACCGTCCACCCCGTCCGTCGAAGCGATGTCTGTGACGTTGTCCACCGCGATCGACGACTCGATCTGCACCAGCAGCGTGATCCCGGCGCGCGCGGTGTGCAGGTAGTCGACATCCCGGCCCCACCGCGACGAGCGGGCCAGTGCACTGCCGATGCCACGCGTCCCGGCCGGTGGGTAGGCGACGGCTGCGGCCATCGCGGCAGCCTGCTCGGCGGTGTCGACCATCGGTACCAGCAGCCCGGTGACCCCGAGGTCGAGGTACTGCTTGACGATCACCTCGTCGCCGATCGGCGGCCGGACGACGGTGGCGATCGGGGACGAGGCGACGGCCTGCAGCTGGGCCAGCAGGGTGGGGAGGGAGTTCGGGCTGTGTTCGCCGTCGATCAGCAGCCAGTCCAGACCGCTCCCGGCACAGATCTCGGCCACCAGCGGGCTGCCGGAGCACACCCACATCCCTGTCAGGGCAGCGTCTTTCGCGGCCCGGAGTGCGCCCAGTGTCATCGGAACCGGCACGAGAGCACTCCCAGTCGTTGGTAGTCGGCGTGGATGACGTCACCGGGATGAACCCACATCGGTCGGGTGAACGACCCCGACAGGATCGTCTCCCCCGCGGCCAGATGGGCGTCGTGCGCGGCCAGCTTGTTGGCCAGCCAGGCGACCCCGATGCCCGGATGTCCCTGCACCGCGCCGGCGACACCGGATTCCTCGATCACCTCGTTGCGGTACAGCAGCGCGCTCACCCACCGCAGGTCGAGGGCGTCCACCGGCATCGGCGAGCCGCCGATCACCATGGCGCCCATGGCCGCGTTGTCCGAGATGGTGTCGACGATGGTGCGGCCCTGCATCTCGATCCGGGAGTCCAGGATCTCCAGCGCGGGCTGCACGTACTCGGTGGCGCGCAGCACGTCCGTCAGCGTGCAGTGTGGACCGCGCAGTTCGGACCCCAGCACGAACGCCAGCTCCACCTCGATCCGCACGTTGGAATAGGCGCTGTGGTCGACGGCGGATCCACTGGGGATCACCATGTCGTCGAAGATCACCCCGTAGTCGGGTTCGGTGATGCCGGTCGCCTCCTGCATCACCCTGGACGTCAGGCCGATCTTGTGGCCGACGATCCGGTGACCGGCAGCGGCCCGGCGGGACGCCCACAGCGCCTGCACCGCATAGGAATCCTCGATGGTCATCCCGTCGAACCGGGTGCTCAACAATGGGACGGTGGTACGAGTCCGCTCGGCATCCAGCAGTTCATCGGCGATGGCGGTGATCACTGCTTCGTCGAGCATCGACACGCTCCTTCCGGTGGCGGGATCACCAGGACGCTATACGGTGCCGGCGCGTCAGCCGGCGGTGCCTGCGGCGGCGAGGTCGGATCCGCGGTCCTGCCGGTTCGCTTCGGCCAGCCGCTGTGCGGCGTGGGCCATCTCCGCGATGTAGGGGGCGACGACGTCTTCGGACACCCGGCAGTCGAGGACCAGAAGTCCGGTCGCGTCGGTGTCGACGAAGTCACTGAGGGCGGCCAAGTCGTCGAGGGTGCGGATGACGGCGGACCGACAGCCCACCGCTGCGCCGAACGCCGCGAAGTCGACCTCCGGGATCCGCATCGGCGTCTCGTCGAGTCCGAGACTGGCAGCACCGAACTGGTGGATCTCCGCGCCGTAGGCCGCATCATTGACGACGATCAGCACCCCCCGGCGGGTCACCCTGGCCAGGCTCTCGAGGTCGGCCAGCGCCATCAGCCCGCCACCGTCGCCGCTGACCACCACCACGAACTCGTCCCGACCGGCGGCGACCGCCACCCCGACACCGCTCGGCAGCCCGAGGCCGATGCTCTGCAGTGCAGTACCGACGAGCACCAACCTGTCGGCGCTCGGTACCCGCAGGTACATCGGTGCCCAGCCGATGAAGTGGCCGCCGTCGGAGATTATGACCCGGTCGGCGGGCAGCAGGTCGTCGAGCCGGCCGAACAGCGACCGGGGATCGAGCCGTCCGTCGGGCGCGAGGGCGTCACCCCGTGCGTGCTCGCCCGTCCCGGGCAGGCCGGTCGCCGTCGTCGGGTCGGCGGGCGTCCAGTCCGCTGTGCGTCGCCGGGCGGCAGACGCAGCCGGCCCGCGCCGAGCAGCGAGGAGGAAGTCCAACTGGCGCACCGCCTCGTAGGCGTCACCACGGACGAACACGTCGACCCGGGCGCTGGTGGCCGCCGGTGCGTCGTCGATCTGGACGACGATCGCGTCGGGTGCGAACAGCGACCCGTACGCGGTGGTGAACGGGTTCAGTCCGGCCCCCACCACCAGTACGACGTCGGCTGCAGCGATCCGCCGCAGGGTGCCCGGCGAGGAGAAGCCCCCGGCCACCCCGAGATCGCGGGGCGAGCCGGCGAACGTCCCGAGCGCGGGCGCCGTCGTACAGGTGTCGGCGTCGAGCCGGTCCGCCAGGTCGGTCAGCGCAACGATCGCGCCGGCCGCGCGGACGCCGCGACCAGCCAGCACCAGGGGTGTGCGGGCGCCGGCGAGAACGTCCGCCGCGGCCTCGAGGGCCGGTAGATCGATGTCGGTGGGAACTCGGAGCTGCAGCGACGGGACATCGTCGGGATCCTCGGACGTCGGGCTCGCACCGACGTCGTGCGGGAGCGACAGCACCACGGCCGTCCGTGCGTCGACGGCGTACTGCAGTGCAGCAATGGTGGTGCGCCCCGGGGTCGATGCGTCCACGACGAAGGTCCGGGCGCCGGCCGCGGCGGCCATCGCCACCTGGTCGACGTCCCAGCCCCGCAGACCGGTGCTCGGGGCGTCGCCGGCGACGAGCAGCAGCGGGGTGCGTGCCCGGACCGCCTCGGCGAGCGGGGTGATCGTGTTGGTGAACCCCGCACCGTAGGTGGCGGTGGCCACCCCCGGTCTGCCGGTGAACCGGGCGTAGGCGTCGGCGGCGGCGACCCCGCCCGCCTCGTGCCGGACGGCGGTGAACCGCAGGTCGGAGGTGCACACGGCGTCCAGGAAGTGCACGTTGCCGTTGCCCATCACCCCGAAGACGTCGGTGATGCCGGCACCGCGGAGAGCGGCCAGGACAGCGCCGGAGACGGTCGAGCGGGAATGAGCGGGTACCCGAAGCGGGGTCATGGCGGGGTCCTTGCAGCGAGAGTGACGGTGGAGTTCCGTATGTGTCTCGCGGCTCGCCGACCTTTGTCGGCGGAGCGACCGCTAGCGCCCCTTTTCCGGGCGCGGGTGAGGTGTCGTGCAGTGGTGCGCGACGGCTCCGATACCTCTGGAGCGCTCGCCCGGCTCCTGCAGACTATCCGCCGTCGGTGGATCGGGCACTATGCTCGCGCCCATGATCTCCCCGGTTCGCCTCAGCGAGCTGCCTGCGGCGATCTTCGGCGACCACTCGTTCCGATCGGATCTGTACCAGTAGGCCAGGCCTCGCTCCTGCTGGTGTCTCTCTCTTTCTCCCGATCGGACCCCTCTCGTGAACTCCTGCATCGCCGTCGCCGTCGCGCGAAGACTCGTCGTCGCTCGGATCTCCGGGGCCGCGGCATGAGCGCGCGATTGCCGCTCGTCGAGCTGCACCGCCATCTCGAGGGCTCGATCCGGACCAGCACCATCCTGCAGATCGCCCGGCGTGACGGTCATCCGCTCGCGACGGCACCCCGGCCGCGTGAGCTGCTGGTGGCGGACGACAGCCTGGGCGGTCTGCTCGACTACCTGGACAGGGTCGACACCCCGGTGAGCGCCCTGGTCCGGGAGGACGACTGGGTGCGGGCCGCCCGCGAGGTGGTGCTCGACGCCCACGACGAGGGCCTGGACGTGCTCGAGCTGCGTTTCAGCCCGTGGTTCGTCAGCTCCCGCACCGGGCTGGCCCCGGAGGCGGTGGTGGACGCGGTCGCCGAGGGCGTGCGGCTCGCCCTGCAGGACGTGGAGCTGCAGGTCGGTCTGATCGGCATCCTGCTGCGGGACCTGGGTCCGGATGCGGCGATCCCCCAGCTGGCCACGGTCCTGTCCCGGCGAGAGCTGTTCTGCGGCATCGACATCGCCGGCAACGAGGCGGGTTTCGCCGCGGAGCTGTTCACCGCGGCCTATGCCCAGGCACGGCACGAGGGGCTGCGGTTGACGGCGCACGCAGGCGAGGGTGCGGGCCCGGAATCGGTGTGGGCCGCGGTGCGTCATCTCGGTGTCGAGCGGATCGGTCATGGGGTGCGCAGCGTCCAGGACCCGCGGCTGATGGACCACCTCGCGGCGAACGGCATCACCCTGGAACTCGCCTTCACCAGCAACGTCCAGACGCGTGCCGTCGAGAGCTTCCGGGCACACCCGGTGAAGGTCCTGCACGAGCACGGGGTACCCGTCACCCTCAACACCGACAACCCGCGGGTCAGCGGCGTCCCCCTGGCGCACGAGCATCGCCTCGCCCAGCTGGTCGCCGGTCTGAGCGACGAGCAGCTCGCGGCCATCGCCCGGCAGGCGCTGACGGCGTCCTTCGTGTCCGAGCACTGATGCGCCGGGCCTGAGCCCGCGCTGCCCAGCCTGCACTGCCCAACCCGCTGCCCAGCCCGTGCTGCCCAGCCCGCGCTGACCAGCCCGTGTGTCCCAGCCCCACCCCGAGCAACCGGGGCTACGGCGTTCAGCGGTTCTACAGTGACGCCATGCGGATCGCCCTGGCCCAGTTGACCCCGACCAGCGACCCGCGGGCGAACCTCGCGGCGATCCTCGAGCAGGTTCGCGCTGCGGCGCGCGGCGGCGCTCGACTGGTGGTGGCCCCCGAGGGTGCGATCACCGATGCGTTCGGCGATCCCGACTCGCTGATCCGCAACGCCGAGCCGCTGGACGGCCCGTTCGTCACCGCGCTCCGGCAGGCGTCGGCCGAGCTGGGCATCGCGATCGCAGTCGGCATCTTCGTGCCCGCGGACGACGGCCGGGTATGCAACGTGCTCGCGGTGGCCGATGGCGGCGAGCTGGTCGCGGCGTACCGCAAGATCCACCTCTACGACGCGTTCTCGCACCAGGAGTCGGCAACGGTCGTAGCCGGCGACGCAGAGCCGCCCATCATCGAGCTCGACGGCCTCCGGATCGGTCTGGCCACCTGCTACGACCTGCGATTCCCTGAACTGTTCCGGTCGCTGTCGGCCCGCGGGGTCGACGTGTTGGCGCTGGCCAGCGCCTGGGCGACGGGGTCCGGCAAGGAAGACCACTGGGTCACCCTGCTCCGTGCCAGAGCCATCGAGAACACCAGCTACGTGGTGGCCGCCGACCAGATGGGCGGCGGGTGCATCGGTCGCTCGACGGCCTTCGACCCGTTCGGTCTGCCGCTTTCGGATCTCGGCTACTCCTCGCCCGCTCTGGGCTTCGTCGAGATCGACCCCGAACGTTTGACGGAAGTGCGAAAGCTGCTGTCGAGTGGGACGCACGCCCGCATGCAGATCCGGATGACGCCGTGACGAACGGTCCGGCCACCATCGTTCGGTAACGATCTGATAACGATCGGCCAGGCGAGGCGGATCTGCGGCGGTGACGGACTGCGGTCGCCTGCTGCGCGTTGCGCAGCCCTCGGCGACCATCGTCATCGGACGTGCGCTCGCCTCTGACGGTGAGTGGCGACACTTCGGACTGATGGGACTGCGCTGCCATAAGCCGATCCTAAAGAGTGAATAGTAACCCATTTCGCCGATCCGCCCTCGCGCGACCAGCCGATCTGACCCGGTTGGCCTAAGGGCCAAAGGTCCATATGGTGAGCGAACTCACTCCCACCTCTGTTTGGGGCACTCATGAAACGTTTCACGGCTGCGGCCGCCTCCCTCCTGATGACGTTCTCCCTCGCGACAGTCACCACCGTCGCCGGTCCGGCGGGTGCCGCCTCGGCCGCACCACCCGGGCCAGGGGTCGTCTACGGCGCCACCGGCACCGGCCAGATCCTCGGTCTGGACGCCACCGCGATCGGCTTGAACCTCGCGGACGTCGGGGTGGCCACGACGAACGCATCCACCTCGTCGACCGCCATCCCTCGTTCGTCGGCCACTTCTAGCAACATCGCGGCCGCGGTCGTGGGTCTCCCGATCACGGTCTCCAAGAAGACCCAGATCGCGCCGCCGGACAACACGGGGCCGGTCACCGGTGGATTCCCGAGCGTCGGAGTCAACCTGCTGCTGCTGCAGCTGCAGGTCGACGCCCTGCAGACCAGCAACCTGGCCAGATGGGCCGGGGACACCAGTTGTGTCGCCGATCCGGGCGTGCTGGCGGACTCGCAGACCACCACGGGCGACGCGTCGCTCACGCTGGCCGGCACCAACCTCCTCACGCTGGCTGCTGCTGATGTCCGCAACACCAACGCGCTGGTGAACACCGCCACCAACACCGGAGCCAACAAGGCCGTGCGTTCGACCGCGGTCGGCACGGTGACCAACCTGCGGCTGCTGAACGGTCAGGTCGTCGTGTCGGTGTCCAGCAACCCGACCCTCACCGCCACCGCGACCGGCAAGCCGGGTGGCGCGAGCGTCACCAGCAATGCCTCGACCGTGGTGGTCAGCGTCAAGATCGGTGCCGCCACTGCGGTCGTGGTGCCCGTCGGGACCTCGCTCGCGATCCCCGGCCTCGGCACCTTGCGCGTCAACGCGCCGGTCGTCGGCACGTCGGCGGCCAACGGCACGAGTGCTGCAGGCAGCTGGGACTTCCTCACCCTGAACGTGAACCTCGGTCTCGCCAGGGCGACCGTCAATCTGCTGTCCCTGACCTCAGCCGCCAGGGCCCCGATCGGTGGTCTCGACTGCCCCGCCGCCGTCCTGGAAGCACCGGTGATCGTCATCCCGGCTGAGGGCGCCACCACCGGCACCACCCCGACGATCAGCGGCACTGCCCGGCCCGGCGCCTCGGTCGTGGTCACGATCGACGGTGGCGCGACGGTCACCACGACCGCCAGCGCTTCGGGTGCCTGGAGCGTCGTCTCCCCGGTGCTCGTCGCAGGCCCCCACACCGCGACTGCGGTCCAGACGGTCGACGGCGAGACGTCACCGGCTTCACCCGTGCGGAACTTCATCGTGGCCACCGATATCCGTACCGCCCCGGTGATCACCTCGCCGGTCAGCTCGACTGTTCCGAACAACAACCCGCGGCCGACCATCCGTGGCACCGGCGTGGCCGGCGCGACCCTGACGGTCAAGGACGGCGCCACCGTCCTGGGCACCACCACGGTGCTGCCCAACGGCACCTGGGTGCTCCCGCTGACGAAGGACCTGATCGACGGGACCCACAAGTTCGTCGCCACCCAGGCCGGGTCCAACGGTCTCGCCTCGGCGCCGTCGAACAGCGTGACCTACGTCGTCGACACCGTCGCACTGGCGCCGAAGATCACCAACCCGCCCGGCCTGGTCCGGACCCCGCAGAACCGACGCGTGATCGCCGGCACCAGCGAGGCGAACGCCAACGTCATCGTGCGCAAGCAGGCCAGCATCTGGTGCGCCACCAGGGCCACCGCCGCCGGTAACTGGTCGTGCCCCGCGGCCAACGTCCAGCCCAACGGGTTCGCGCTGCTGACCGCAGTGCAGACCGACACCGCAGGAAATGTGAGCCCCGAGGCCGACACCCGTCTGGTCATCGTGGACACGCTGCCGGCCGGTGCGCCGCGCATCACCTCGCCGTCGCCCAACTCCCGGGGTACCGCCGGCATCGTCTGGGTCACCGGAACGGGCGCGGCAGGCGGCCAGGTCACCCTGGTCGTCGACGGACGTGAGGTCGGACAGGTCTTCATGAGCCTGAACGGACTCTGGTCGATCCCGACGCCGAAGCTGGCTGCGGGAACGCACACCTTCTCCGCGTACCAGGTCGATGGCACCGGAAACCGGTCTGTCATGTCGTCCAGGGTGATCGCCACCTTCGGTGCCAGCACCTCCGGCGGCTATGTGGTCGAGTTGGACCGCAGGATCGACAAGGTCTCCTACGCGACCGGCACCGTCCGGCTCGCCGGGATCGGGTTCCCGGGGTCCAAGGTGGTCGTCACCGACGAGCGTGGCGTGAAATCCGGTGTCGCAACGGTCGCCAAGGCCGCCGCCGGCAGTCGGACCGGCAACTGGTCGCTGGTGTTCCCGAGCTCTCCTGACGGGATCCATCGCTACACCGCGACGCAGACCACCATCGTCACCGGTGGCGGGAAGACCCGGACGGTGACCGCCACGTCCGCTCCGATCCAGGTTCGGATCGACCGGGCCAACCCACCGGCACCGGCGCTGGTCTCCCCGCTGAGCAGTGAGATCCAGGCGACCCGACTTCCGTCGTTCGGCGGATCCGCAGAGCCGGGTGTGGTCGTGGTGGCCACGATCGACGGTCGGCTGATCGAGCCGACGAACCCCCGGCTCCAGGGCGCGATCACCGACAACGACCGCCGGTGGGTCGTCAGGTCGTCGGTGTCCGTGGGTCCCGGTACTCACACCCTGAAGCTGTACGCAGTCGATCCGGCGGGCAACCGCTCGGGGACGACGACCGCCACCCTCCGCACCAAGACGGCCAGCGGCTGACGGATCCGCCCCCGGTCGCACCGACCTGGGGCGTCCGTACAGGTATGTGATCGACCACGCCGCCCCCACCGCACCCGGTGGGGGCGGCGTGCGTCCGTGCCCGGGCACGGTGCGGTGAAGCACCGCGGCGCGCGCCGGTGCTCGGTGGCAGATCCAGGCTCTTCACCGGAGGCGGGGGCTGTTACATCACGGTCCGGACACGATTCGAGCTGGCTGCGGGAAGCGCAGTCGGTCACGGACAGCGCTCGCCAGGTGCGCGGTACGTGGTCCCGGGGACCTTCCTCATCGGACGTGCGCCGACTCCGACGGCGAGTCACGACTCTTCGTAATGACCGGACCAGGCTCTCGCTGATGAGTCCTAAAGAGTGAATCTTGACCCGTATCAGCGAACCAAGATTCTGATGATGAAAGCGTCTGACCCTATTGGCCTAACGGGCCGCAGTCCATATGGTGAACAGACTCACTCCCACCTCTGCTTGGGGATCTTCATGAAGCGCTTCCTGGCTGCTGCCGTCTCCCTCCTGATGACGTTCGCTCTCGCGACCGTCAGCACCGTCGCCGGGCCGGTCTCGACCGCCTCCGCGGCACCACCCGGAGGAGGGACCGTCTACGGCGCCACCGGCACTGGCCAGATCCTCAACGTCGATGTCAACGCGGTTGGTCTGAACCTGGCCAATATCGGTCTTGCCAGCTCGAATGCCACGACGTCCTCCGCGTCATCGACGCCGAACAATCGGTCGTCGGCGCAGTCAGCGAACCTGGCCGCGACGGTCGTCGGGCTGACACTGCCGATCAACGTCCGGGGTCAGACTGCGCTGCCGGACAATCCGACAGCGCTGACCACCGGAGTTCCCACTGCCGACATCAACTTGCCGCCGCTGCAGGTCGACCTCGGTGTTCTGAATTCAACGAACCAAGCACGCTGGGCCGGCGACACCAGCTGCGTCGAGGGTGGGCTGCTGTCTGACTCACAGACCACCACCGCCAACGCGAGCGTCGGAATCAGTGCGTTGGTCACCAATCTCAACGTGCTCACGTTGGGCGCCGCCAACGTTCGCAACACGAACTCCCTCGTCAACACGGCCACGAACGCCGGACTGAACAAGGCAGTCGAGTCAAAGGCCGTCGGAGTCGTCACCGATCTGAAGCTGCTCAACGACACCGTGGTCGTCACGGTGACGGGCAACCCCACCCTCACCGCCACCGCCACCGGTATCGCGGGAACCGCTTCAGTCACCAGCAACGCGAGCGCGGTGGTCGTGCAGGTGAAGATCGGCGCTGACCCAGCGGTGACCCTGAGCCTCGGGGTCCCCGTCAACATCGCCGGTCTGGGATCCATCGTGCTGAACGCACCGGTGCTGGCAACTCCGGCAGCGGACGGCACCACCGCCTCCGGATCCTGGAACTTCCTGACGGTTGACGCGTCTGTCCTCGGTCTGACCGGCGCTTCTGTCGACCTGCTGCAGATGACCGCCTCGGCCACCGCCCCCTCCGGCGGTCTCGACTGCCCGGCGGCCATCCCGTCCGCCCCGGTCATCGTGGTCCCGTCCGAGAACGCCACGGTCACCACGGCAACCCCGACGATCAGCGGCACCGCTGAGCCGAACGCCACGGTGAACGTCACGATCGACGGCGCCGCCCCGATCACCACCACCGCCGACGGAGCGGGCAACTGGACGATCACGTCCCCGGTCCTGGCGAACGGCGCGCACACCGCGACCGCCACCCAGACCGTCGCCGGTGCCACCTCACCGGCCACGCCCACCAGGAACTTCACCGTGGCCGTCGCGGCTCCCGCGGCTCCGGTGATCACCGCGCCGGCTGACAACACCGTCTCCAACAACCGCACGCCCGTCATCACCGGTACCGGTGTCGTCGGCAACACCATCACGGTCTTCGACGGCGCCACTTCCCTCGGCACCACCACGGTCATCACGGGTGGCACTTGGACCCTGACGTCCCCGCAGCTCAGCGAGGGTCTGCACACGTTCACGGCCACCCAGCAGGCCGCGACCGGGCCGGCCTCGGCCGCCTCCAACGCCGTCCGCTACACGGTGGACATCACCGCTCCGGCGATCCTGACCATCGCGTTGCCGGCGCAGAACAGCACCGTCACCGATCCCACTCCGGAGATCTCCGGCAGCGGCGCCGAGGACGGTGCGACGGTGATCGTCCGTGAGGGCGCCACCGAGATCTGCCGGGTCACCGTCACCACCGGTCCCGGCTGGGCGTGCACCCCGGCCACCGCGCTGGCCGAGGGCTCGCACACCATCACCGCGACCCAGACCGATGCGGCCGGCAACGTCGGCCCGGTGTCCGCCGATCGCACCTTCAACGTCGATTCGCTGGATCCGGCGGCCGTCACGATCGTGACCCCGGCGCAGAACGCCACTGTCAGGGACGACACTCCGACGATCACCGGTGGTGGCGCTGAAGCAGGCGCGACCGTGATCGTCACCGAGGGTGGCACCGAGCTCTGCCGGGTCACCGCCGTCACGGCCGGTACCTGGTCGTGCACCCCGACCACCCCGCTCGACCAGGGCTCGCACACCATCGTGGCGACCCAGACCGATGCGGCCGGCAACGTCGGTCCGGCTTCTGATCCGCGGACCTTCGTCGTCGACAGCGTGGCTCCCGTCGCGGTGACCATCACGACGCCGGCGCAGAACGCCGTCGTCACGGACGACACCCCGACCATCACCGGTGGTGGCGCTGAAGCAGGCGCGACGGTCATCGTCACCGAGGGTGGCACCGAGCTCTGCCGGGTCACGGTCGTCACGGCCGGTACCTGGTCGTGCACCCCGACCATCCCGCTCGACCAGGGCTCGCACACCATCGTGGCGACCCAGACCGATGCGGCCGGCAACGTCGGTCCGGCATCACTCCCGCGCACCTTCTCGATCGACTCGATCAACCCCCTGGCCGTCGTCATCCAGACGCCCGTCGACGGGTCCTTCCTGACGAACGCCCGCCCGATCATCTCCGGGACCGGCGCCGAAGCGGGTGCCACGGTGATCGTCAAGGAAGGCGCCACCGAGGTCTGCCGGGTCACCGTCGTCCTCGCCGGTGCCTGGGCGTGTACCCCGTCGGCCGATCTGGCCGAGGGTGAGCACACGATCGTCGCGACCCAGACCGACCTGGCCGGGAACGTCTCACCGAACTCGAACACCGTGACGTTCACGGTCGACACGGTGAACCCGAACCGGCCGATCATCAGCACGCCGGCGGCCAACGCCCAGGTCACCGGGGCGAACGTGCCGGTCACCGGAACCGGCGAGGCCGGCTCCACCATCTCGGTCACCGTCACGAACGGGATCACCACCTTCGGTCCGCTGACGGCGCTGATCGACGTCAACGGCAGGTGGAGCGTCACCTTCTCCGGTCTGGCGCCGGCCCAGTACGTCGCCGCGGCCTTCCAGACCGACCGCGCCGGCAACCGCTCGCCGCTGCCGGATCCGACTCGTCCGTTCGAGGTCGTCAGTGATGTCCGGGACGCCCCGGTGATCGCGGCGCCGACCACCTCGACGGTCGCGGTCAGCAACAACAGGCCGGTCATCCGCGGAACCGGTGTCGCCGGGGCGGTGCTCACGGTCCGGGACCTCGCCGACTCCGGCAAGATCCTGGGGACGACCACGGTCGGCTCGAACGGAGCGTGGACGCTGAACCTGTCCGCCGACCTGGCGGATGGTCCCCATCAATTCCGGGCCACCCAGGCCGGGACCAACGGAGTTCCGTCGTCGCCGTCCAACGTCGTGGACTACGTCGTGGACACCACGGCTGCGGCCCCACGCATCACCGCACCGGCCAACGACTCGTCGAAGCCGCAGAACACCCGTACCCCGCGGATCACCGGCAACGGTGCCGAGCCGGGCGCGACGATCGTCGTCCGGGACGGCGGCAAGGTGATCTGCACGACCACAGCGACCGCGTCGGGAACGTGGACGTGCACCCCGCCCGAGTTGGCGGAGGGCTCGCACACGATCACCGCTACACAGACGGACAAGGCCGGTAACACCAGCCCGGCCTCGGCGCCGGTCACGTTCGTGATCGAGATCCGGTTGGCGATCACCAGCCCGCCGCGTCTGAACCGCACCAAGGACAACACCCCGTCGGTCGGCGGTACGAGCGACGAGGTGGGTGCACAGGTGACCGTCAGCAAGCGTGGGACGGTCTGGTGCCGGACCACGGTGCGCAGCAACAAGACCTGGTCGTGCAGCTCGCCCAACAAGCAGCCGGACGGATTCCACCTGGTCAGCGCCAGCGCCCGGAGCATCGGTGGGTTCACCAAGAACGCAGCGGCGCCGATCCTGATCGTGATCGACACGCTCCGTCCGGGTGCACCGCGCATCACCTCCCCGTCACCGAACGCCCAGGTGCCGGTCGGAGCCGTGAACGTGCGGGGTACCGGAGCGCCCGGTGGCACCATCACCCTGTGGGATGAGAAGGGTGTGGCCCGCGGTGTGGTCTTCGTCAGCCTGAACGGCACGTGGACCATCTCGGTCAAGGGTCTGACCTCCGGTCCGCACTCGTTCACGGCCACCCAGATCGACGGCGCCAAGAACCTCTCGGCGGCGTCGGGCAGGACCGTGATCACCCTCGCCGGCACCAACGGCGTGGCAGGGGTCCGGACCCCGGTCATCGATCCGACGCTCGACAAGGCCTCGAAGTCGACCACCTCGCTGCGGATCTCGGGTGTCGGTCAGCGTGGAGCCACGATCGTCATCACCGACGAGCGTGGGGTGCGGTCCGCAACCGTTCCGGTCTCCTCGAGCGGGAACTGGGCGTTGACCTTCCCGTCCTCACCGCAGGGAATCCACCGCTACACCGCGACCCAGACCTACAAGGTCGGGGCCCGGACCACCACGGTGAAGTCCCAGGTCGTCCAGCTGCGACTGGACACGACCAAGCCCGCGACTCCGACGCTCGAGGCGCCGCTACCCGGTGACGTCCAGGCAACCACGCTGCCGGCGTTCGGCGGTTCCTCGGAGCCGGGAACGGTCGTCGAGGCGACCATCGACGGCAAGGTCATCCAGCCCAAGGGTGGTCTGAAGGGAGCGCTCTCGGACAACGATCGGCGCTGGATCCTGCTGTCGACCGTAGCGGTCGGCGCCGGGACCCACACGCTCCGCCTGGTGGCCGTCGACCCGGCGGGCAACCGCTCGGGGATCTTGACCACCAGCATCAGGACGAAGTGACCTGAGCAGCACAGCCTGACCTCGACCGCCCCCACCGCACCGGTGGGGGCGGTCGTGTGTCCGGGCACGATCGAGTGCCCGTCCGGCGTTCCCGGTGGTCGAGCGAGCGACGAAGGAGCGAGTCGAGACCCCGTCAGATCATCGACCGGTCGGGCGGGGGCCGCGTCGCTCGATCAGCGCAGCCTCGGTCGCACAGCAGCTACTCGGGTGCGCCCGAGACCACCCGGATGACAGGCTGGCGGGGTGGGACACATCGAACTGGTCGGTATCGACTTCACCCTGCCCGACGGGCGGCCGTTGCTCAGCGACGTCGCGCTGCGAGTCGGTGAGGGCGCCAGGATCGCGCTCATCGGCCCGAACGGGGCGGGCAAGACGACGCTGACCCGCATCATCTCCGGCGATCTCGTCGCCGACGAGGGTGCCGTCACCCGCAGCGGCGGCCTCGGCGTGATGCGCCAGTTCATCGGCTCCGTCCGGGACGGCTCCACGGTCAGGGACCTGCTCATCTCGGTTGCGCCGCAGGCGGTTCGAGCTGCAGCCGCCGAGATCGACCGCACCGAGCTGATCCTCATGGAGAGCGAGGCCGAGGACGACCAGATGGCCTACGCCCAAGCGCTGGCCGACTGGGCGGACGTCCGCGGCCACGAATGGGAGACGCTGTGGGACGTCTGCACCGTGCAGGCTCTGGGTCTCCCCTTCGACCGCGCCCAGTACCGGGACGTCTCCTCGCTGTCGGGTGGCGAGCAGAAGCGGCTCGCGCTGGAGGCCCTGCTGCGCGGTCCGGACGAGGTGCTGCTGCTCGACGAGCCGGACAACTACCTGGACGTGCCGGCCAAGCGGGCGCTGGAGCAGGCGCTGATCGAGTCGGACAAGACGATCCTGTTCGTCAGCCACGACCGCGAGCTGTTGGACAAGGTCGCCACTCGGATCGCCAGCCTCGAACCCGGTGCCGCAGGCAGCACGCTCTGGGTCCACCCAGGACCGTTCTCGACGTACCACCAGGCGCGCGACGACCGGTTCGCCCGGCTGGACGAGATGCGTCGGCGCTGGGACGAGGAGCACGCGAAGCTCAAGACCCTGGTGCTGACGCTCAAGAACAAGGCGACCTTCAACGACGGGATGGCCTCGCGCTACCACGCCGCCCAGACCAGGTTGGCGCGGTTCGAGAAGGCCGGACCACCGGAAGAGCAACCCCAGCGCCAGCAGGTCACCATGCGCTTGCGCGGCGGCCGGACGGCCAAGCGCGCGATCGTCTGCGAGCAGCTGGAGCTCACCGATCTGATGAAGCCGTTCGACATGGAGATCTTCTTCGGCGAACGGGTGACCATCCTGGGCAGCAACGGATCCGGGAAGTCGCACTTCCTGCGGCTGTTGGCGGCCGGTGGATCGGACCCGGACATCGAGCACCAGCCGGTCGGCGACGTTCGGCCGGACCCGGTGCGGCACAGCGGGATCGCGCGATTGGGATCCCGCGTCCGGCCAGGCTGGTTCGCCCAGACCCACCACCATCCCGAGCTCATGGACCGCACCCTGTTGGAGATCCTGCACCGCGGCGACGAGCATCGCAGCGGCCTCCCGCGCGACGGCGCCGCCCGGGTGCTCGACCGGTACGAGCTCGCGCGCACGTCGGAGCAGACCTTCCGGACCCTCTCCGGCGGACAGCAGGCCCGGTTCCAGGTGCTGCTCCTGGAGCTCTCGGGCGCGACCCTGCTGTTGCTGGACGAGCCGACGGACAACCTGGACCTGCACTCCGCCGAAGCGCTGGAGGCGGCCTTGACGGCCTTCGAGGGAACCGTGCTGGCAGTGACCCACGACCGCTGGTTCGCCCGGAGCTTCGACCGTCATCTGGTGTTCGGCACCGACGGCGCCGTCTACAGCTCCGACGAGCCGGTCTGGGACGAGCAGCGGGTTCAGCGCAGCAGGTGAGCGGGAGTCCCCGGGGTCTAGTCTGGCGCTCATCCGACGACGGCAGGGGTACTGATGTCGAATGAGCAACGAAAATCCTCGGTGAAGTCCGCTCGGTTCGACAAGAAGGTGTACGAGCGCGAGCTGCGTCGGCTCCAGACGGAACTGGTGACGATGCAGCAGTGGATCCAGCGCACCGGTGGGCGACTGGTGGTGCTCTTCGAAGGTCGGGACGCGGCCGGCAAGGGCTCGGCGATCAAGAGGATCACCGAGCACCTGAACCCGCGCCTGTGTCGGGTGGTCGCCCTGCCGTCGCCGACCGAGCGCGAACGGTCGCAGTGGTACTTCCAGCGCTACGTCGCACACCTACCGTCAGCGGGCGAGATCGTGCTGTTCGACCGGTCCTGGTACAACCGGGCGGGCGTCGAGCGCGTGATGGGCTTCTGCACCGACGCCGAGTACGAGCGCTTCCTGCAGCAGGCGCCGGTCTTCGAGCGACTGCTCGTCGGGGACGGGATCCTGCTGCGCAAGTACTGGTTCTCCGTCTCCGACCGCGAACAGGAAGCTCGCTTCCGCTCACGGGCGGCGGACCCTGTGAGGAGGTGGAAGCTGTCACCGATGGATCTCGAGTCGATCAACCGGTGGGAGGACTACTCCCGGGCGAAGGACGAGATGTTCGCGCGCACCGATCTGCCGGATGTTCCCTGGTTCACGGTGGAGAGCGAGGACAAGAAGCGCTCTCGGGTGAACGTCATCGCGCACCTGCTCTCGAGCGTGGACTACGACCGGATCGCTCCCGACAGCATCGAAGTGCCGGAGCGGCCGGCGGCGGCGCACTACCGTCGCCCGCCGCGGGCGCAGTTCCGGGCGGTCCCTGACCACGCAGCCGGACTGCGCTGACGTGAGGCCGCGAGCGGGAGCGGCGCGAGAGTTCTCGGCGCCCTGCTGTTGCGACCACGGTGGGGTCCACAGATCCGACCAGCCGGTCCGGGGCGAGCGGGCGCAGCGCATCGGCTGAGCAGCGGTCCGCCGCGACTCAGCCCGTGGTCACCCGGTCCACCGGCCTGTCGCCGGATCCGGTACCCCACGCGGTGTTCGGTGTGGATCCGAGCCGGAACTCGACCCGTCCGCCGCGCAGCAGCACCGATGCCGGCAACCAGGAGCGCGTCGTCGACCGACCGTCGACCCGGACGCCCTGCACGTAGAGGTTCGTGGTCGACGCCTGTGGAGCGCGGACCTCGATGGTGGGGCCGCCGTCCCGGTGGATCCGCGCGATCGGGAACATCGGTGCGGCCAGCAACATCTCGGCGCGGCTGGGGCTCTGCGGGTACATGCCGAGGGCCGCGAACAGGTACCAGGCCGACATGGTGCCGAGATCGTCGTTGCCCGGCAGCCCTTCCGGGCCGGTGCCGTAGACCAGAGTGGCCATCGCGCGCACCGTCTCCTGCGTCTTCCACGGGGTGCCGAGCGCGTTGTACAGCCAGGGCGTGTGGATGCCGGGTTCGTTGGTCGGGTCGTAGCGCAGCGGGTCGCCGCCGGTCGCCCAGCTGCCGTCGGGTCGGTGGAAGAACCCGTCCAACCGGCTGACGGCTGTCGCGTCGCCGCCCATCGCCGCGGCCAATCCGGACACGTCGTGCTGCACCATCCAGGTGTAGGTGGCGCTGGTGCCCTGGGCGAACCCGACGTCCGAGTTCGCGGCGAAGGGCGTCACCCAACTGCCGTCGGCGTTGCGCGCCCGCTGGTAGCCGATGCCGCCGGCCGCCGGGTCGAAGGTGTTGCGCCAGTAGGAGGCTCGCGGCATCAGCGCGCGATACTCGGCGGACCGGCCCGTCCGGCGGGCCCAGTCGGCGAGGCCGAAGTCGGCCGCCGAGTCCTCGAGGGTCTCGGCCGCCCCGCCCCAGCAATGGCACTCGTCCTGCGGGGCATACCCGAGCTCCAGGTACTTCGCCAGGTTGGGACGCTGGCCCTCGCACTGACCGGGACAGCCGGCGTCCGACAGCCCGTCCGGGTGCGGGACGGTGGCCTGCCGGACCAACGAATCGAACGCGCCGCGGACGTCGAAGTTCCGCACCCCGAAGGCGTGGAAACCGGCCAGCGTGGGGGCCGACGGGTCTCCCGTCATCACGTGGGTGGGACCGTTGATGTGCACCCAGCGGTCCCACACGCCGCCGTTCTGTCTGGCCAGGTTGTAGAGCGACTGGGCGAAGTCACCGGCCACCTGGGGTTCCAGCAGGGCCAGCAGCTGGGTCTGGGCCCGGTACTGGTCCCACCCGGAGAAGTTGCCGTACTGGGCCCGTTGGCCGCGCTCGATGCGGTGCACCCGCCGGTCGCTGCCCAGGTACCGGCCGTCGGTGTCGCTGGTGACGTTGGGCTGCAGCAGGGAGTGGTAGAGCGCGGTGTAGAAGGTGGTCCGCTGCGCGTCGGTGCCGCCACCGATCTCGATGCTGCGCAACTGGTCCGACCAGTCGCGGCGCGCGTCGGCGGCCACCCGCTCGACGGTGTCGTCGTGGCGGATCTCGGCGGCCAGGTTCTGCTCGGCGCCGGCCGCGCTGACGTAGGAGACGCCGACCTTCACGGTGACGTCACGATCGCGCCGGGTGTCGAAGGAGACGTACCCGCCGGATCCCTTGCCGCGCCGGGCATCACCGGTCAGGTAGCCCTCACCGCCAGTGGTGTGCTTGCTGCCGGCGGCAAGGGTGTCGTTCTTCCAGGTGCCGACTGCCGCGAACGACCGGTCGAAGTGCGCGGTGAAGTGGAGCCGGTAGTAGGTGGTGCGGTTTTTGTCGCCACCGTTGGCCCGGCGTCCGCAGAAGGCGCCGGTGAGCACCGATCCGCTGACCGTACGGCGCTGCGGGTCGATGGTGACGTCGGCGTTCTCGCTGCCGTTGAGCGAGTTGGACACCCGGAACAACAACGACGCCGGCTCGTTCCGCGGGAAGGTGAAGCGGGAGATACCTGCGCGGGTGGTGGCAGCCAGGTCGGCAGTCGCGCCGTTCGCGAGGCGGACGCGGTACCGCCCGGGGGTGGCGCTCTCGTCCTCGTGACGGAAGTCGGAGGCGTAGACGGCATCGGTGGTGTCGGCCGTCGGGGAGCTGGTGATGTCGCCGACGAACGGCATGACGGGGATGTCCCCCGCAGCGCCCGGGCTGCAGCCGGCGCCGTTCACGTGGGTCAGGGCGAAGCCGCGGACCCGGGTGGCGTCGTAGGCATACCCGTTGGCTGCGCCGGTGTCGGTCTGGTCGCCGCGGGTGGTGGTCGGGCTCCACGACAGCATGCCGAACGGGCGGACGGCCCCCGGATAGGTGTTGCCCCCGTTGGCAGAACCGATCAGCGGGTCCACGTACGCGGCCGGGTCCCCGACGAGTGCTGCCGACGGCGCCGGTGCAGGACGGGACGCCGCCGAGGCAGGCACGGCCGCCCCAGCGCCGGTGGGCACGAGCAGCGTGCCGGTGACCACGGTGAGCAGGGCACGGCGGAGTCTCGACATGCGAGCACCGTACGGGCGTCCGCCGACAGCTGCCGGATGTGACCGCACCTGCCGGGTGAACGCCAGGTGGCGGACGCGGTTCGGTGCTCAGCCCGTGGGACTCGGTACTGCGCGAGATGATGGCGTTTCGTTGTCCATCACCGTCGACCGCTAAGCGCGTCCGTGCGCTGATCTGCTGCGGCGGCTCAACGAGTCGATGATGACGGCCAGCAGCAGCACCCCACCGGTGACCATGTACTGCACAGGGGAATCGAGATTCAGCAGGCCGAGCCCATTGGTGATGGACTGGATGACCAGGATGCCCAGGAGCGCCGAGTAGGCCGATCCCCGACCACCGAACAAGCTGGTGCCGCCGATGACGGCGGCAGCGATCGCGTTCAGGTTCACGTCGACCGCACCCGTCGACTGGTTGGCCGCGGCCAACCGGGCCGCGGCGAAGATGCCGCCCAGTGCGGCCAGCGTCGAGCAGACTGCGAAGACGCTGAGATAGACACGTTTGACGTTGATCCCGGCACGGCGGGCCGCCTCGACGTTGCCGCCGACGGCCATGATCGATCGGCCCCATCCGGTGCGCCGCACGGCAAGATCAACGATGACGACCAGGACGAGGAACACCAGGAACATCACCGAGACCCCGCGGTCCTGGTTGAGCACGTACACGGCGATCAGCATCAGGACAGCCAGCACCGCTGCTCTGGCTGCCTGCAAGACCAACGGCGTGCTGGACAGGCCGGCCGCCGAGCGTTGCCTGCTGGTGGCATTACGGGACAGCACGTACAGCGCGACCACCACCGCCACCAGGACGTACGCGACCGCCGCGGGGAGGAAGGTCTGCTGCGCGAAGTCGACGAGGGCGGAGTCGTAGGGGAAGGCGATGGAGCCGGCGTCGCCCAGGATGAACAGCTGCAACCCCATGAAAGCCAGCAGGCCGGCGAGGGTGATCACGAAACTGGGCACTCCGAAGCGGATGAACATCGCGCCGTAGATCAGCCCCACCACCAGTCCGGACGCCAGCGCCGCTGCGGCGGCGAGGTACCAGGGCCACTCCTGGTGGATGTAGACCACCGCGAGGATCGCGGCCGAGACGCCACTCACGGATCCGACGGACAGGTCGATCTCGCCGAGCAACAGCACCAGCACGATGCCGAGGGCGATGGTGCCGGTGGCGGCGCTCTGCAGGGTCAGGTTGACCAGGTTCGCGCTGGACAGGAACAGCGGGTCGAGGCTGGCGAAGACCGCCCAGATCACCACCAGACCGATGACGACCGGCAGCGACCCGAGGTCGCCCGTCCGCATCCTTGCCACCATCACCGATGCCCAGCCGCCCAGACCCCGGCTGGCGATCAGTCGCTCGTCCTGCAGATCGGCAGGGAGCCCGTTGACACCGGGAGAGGTCGGCGGGGTCTCGTTGGTCGGTGTGCTCACGCGCCGAGCTCCTTGTGTTCCGTGCGCGCCGCACGAGCGGAGGCAGCATTGTTGGTCGCCCCGGTGATGGCGGCGATGATTTCCTGGCTGGTGGTGTCGGCGACGGTGAACGTGCCGTTGTTGCGTCCGAGACGCAGCACGGTCACCCGATCGGCAACGGCCATCACGTCGGACATGTTGTGACTGATGAGAATCACGCCGTGTCCGTTCTCGCGGAGCCGTTCGACGAGGTTGAGCACCTCGGCGGTCTGCGCAACGCCGAGGGCGGCCGTCGGTTCGTCCAGCAGCACCACCTTCGGATCGCCGAGCAGCGACCGGGCGATGGCCACCGTCTGCCGTTGGCCGCCGGACAGGCTGGCGACAGGAATGCGCACCGAAGGAATCTTGGCGCTGAGTTGACGCAGCAGGCGCCAGGACTCCTGTTCCATCCGGACCTCGTCGAGGACGGCTCCACGGCGCAGCTCCTGCCCGAGGAACAGATTGCCCACGACGTCCAGGTTGTCGCACAGGGCGAGATCCTGGAAAACGGTGGCAATGCCGAGACTCTGGGCGGCCACCGGGCTGCTGACCTGCACCGGACGACCGTCGAACTCCATGATGCCTTCGTCCGGGCTGTACACCCCCGCGATGGTCTTGACCAGGGTCGACTTGCCGGCGCCGTTGTCGCCGACGAGCGCCACCACCTCTCCGGGGCACACGTCGAACTCGACGTGCTGCAGTGCCTGGACGGCTCCGAACCTCTTGGAGACGCCCTGCAGTCGCAGGACGGGAATTCCAGGCGGAGAGATGGTGGCGCTCATGGGTTTCCTCTGGTCGTGATGGGAGGAGCTCAGCCGATGCCGGCGGCAGTGCAGGCGGCGGCAGCGGCACCGGTGCAGATCTGGGCGGCGGTGTAGAAACCGTCCTTGACCACGGTGTCCTTGATGGTGTCCTTCGTGACGGCGATCGGATCCAGGATGGTGGACGGGACCCCTTCGGTGTCAGTGGTGGCAGTCGGCTTCGAACCCCCGGCCAGGGCGAGGGCCGCGTCAGCCGCTGCTTCCGCTTCCGGCTTGATCGGCTTGTAGACCGTCATGGCCTGATCACCGGTGAGGATCCGCTGGATGCCCGGGAGTTCGGCGTCCTGACCGGTCACCGGCGGCACGGGGTTGACCCCGCCGGCCTTCAACGCAGCGATGACGCCACTCGCGGTTCCGTCGTTCGCCGAGTAGACGCCGACCAGGTCCTTCTTCACCTTGATGACCTGTCCGTCCATCCACGCCTGGGCCTTGTCCGGGCTCCAGTCGGGAGTGTCGTACTCCGCCGCGATGGTGAAGCCGCTGCCGTCGAGCACGCTGTGCGCACCCTTCTTGAACGATGCCGCGTTGGGGTCGGTCGGCGAACCGTTCACCATCACCACGCTGCCGGACGTCTTGCCGCCGGCCTTGATCAGGTCGACGAGGGTCTGTGCCTGGAGCTTGCCGACCGTCTCGTTGTCGAAGGAGACATAGAAGTCGGTACCCGCGATGAAGCGGTCGTAGGCGACCACCGGTACGCCCTTCCCCTTCGCGGAGGCGACGACCGAGGCCGCCGCCGTGCCGTCGACCGGGTCGAGGACGAGCACGTTCGCACCCTGGGTGAGTGCCGCCTCGGCCTGCTGCTGTTGCTTGGACGCATCCTGGTCGGCGTTGGAGTACAGCACCTCGCAGTCGGCGCACTTGGCCTTGATGGCGGCCTCGAAGAGCGGCCGGTCGAAGGCCTCGTAGCGCGCGGTCTTCGACTCCGGCAGCAGCAGCGCGATCTTCTTTCCGCTGACGGGCGTGCCGCCACCGGATGCCGATGAGCTCGCTTCGGACCCGGTGGCCGAGACGGCGGGCGAGCTCGCGGCGCTGGTGGCCGGGGCGGAGGTGGGTGCAGCGGGTGAGGACGCTGCCGGGCTGGCGTCGCTGCCGCACCCCGCCAGCGCACCCAGACCGAGACCGATGCCGGCGACGGCTGCGGTCAGCCGAACGAAACGGATGGACATGTGAGCTCCTTTGATCAACGCCCCTGACGGGCTACCGCAGATCAAACCTGTCTCCACAAGTTGAAGTCAAGGCCTGAATCCAAACCGGGTGAAATTGGCACGCATCAGGGGGAGGCTCCTACCGATTGGCGGTCCAATGTGCTGGAACGGCTGGTTTTGCCTGTTCATCCCCTATCTGCGGGGGCAAGGTATGTTTGGTTCGTGAACGCATCGGTGTCGGCTCCCGGGTCGCAGGCGGGGCTGCGCGAGTCGAATCGTCTGCGTGTGGTGCAGGCCCTCCAGGTGCACGGCGCGATGACGCAGGTGGAGATCGCCGGAACCACCGGGCTGAGTCCGGCCACGGTGTCGAACCTGGTGCGAGACCTTGACAGCGCCGGGACCGTCTCGCTCGAGCCCAGTATTCGCAACGGCCGACGGGCTGTACTGGTCAGTCTCCCGCGTGTGCAGCAGCTCCTGGCCGGTGTCGCCTTCGGGGACCGCGACGTCCGGGTGGCCATCGGGACAGGTCCGCGGGACGTGATCAGTAGCCGCCGCATGCCGTTGCCGCCGATGCATCAGGCCGACGAGGGTCTGGACCGCGCGGCGCAGCTGCTGGGCGATCTGATCGGTACCGCGGGCATGACGGGCTCGGACGTCCGCGCCGTGGTGGTGGGGATCCCGGCGCCGATCGACGCCCAGAGCGGCCAGGTCGGCGTCGACAGCATCCTGCCGGGATGGGCCGGTGTGGACGTGGTGAAGGAGATGCGCTCGCTGCTGGGCGCGCCGGTGATGGTGGAGAACACCGCCAATCTGGCGGCCATCGGGGAGTTGAAACTGGGTGCATTGCAAGGGGTCCGCACCGGCATCTACCTGAAGGTCTCGCACGGTGTGGGTGCCGGACTGATCATCAACGGCGAGCTGTTCCGAGGAGTTGCCGGCACCGCGGGGGAGATCGGCCATCTGACCATCAACGAACACGGTCCAGTGTGCAGGTGCGGCAATCGCGGATGTCTGGAGGCCTACGTCGGATCGAGGGCCATCACCGAGTCGCTGGCGCGTACTCATGGCAGCCTCACCCTGCGGGACGTGGTCACCCGTACGAACCGAGGGGACGTGGCCTGTCGACGGGTCGTCGAGGATGCCGGCCACCACCTCGGCGTCGCGCTCTCCCACCTGGTGAATCTGATCAACCCCGAGGTGATTGTGCTCGGCGGGCAGCTTGCCCTCGCCGCCGACGTACTGCTCGGACCCGTCAGGGCCGCCCTGGACAGATGCGCTCTGCCCATCGCTGTCGGCTCCGCCGAACTCAGGGTCGGCGCTCTGAAGGACACTGCGGACGTCATCGGCGCACTCGCCGTCGGTGAGACCGCTTCCCTGGAGACCGCCGGTCACGGGGCCGGAGGAACCGCCCAGGATTCGAGTGAGGTGTGACCCACCGGTGACGCCGACGACCGCACAGTGGACGGACGGGTATTCCCGATTGTTCATCCGGGTGACACGCGGCGGTGGCCGGCGTGCGGAATTATCCTCCGCAGACCCGCCCACAACCGGAGGAAAGCCATGAGCTCGTTCCCGACCGCCCTGCTCACCGTCGCGGTGGCGTCCACCCTGGCGGTGACGCCCGCTCTCGCGGCGCCGGCACAGCCCGAGCGGCGTCCGCATCCGGCGAAGACGTTCGACATCCAGGCCCACCGCGGCGGCCTCGGCCTCGCCGTCGAGAGCACGATCGCCTCCTTCTCGAAAGCGCTGGAGCTCGGCGTCAGCACGCTCGAACTCGACACCCAGATCACGAAGGACGGGCGGGCCGTCGTCACCCACGATCGCAGGATCTCCGGCGACAAGTGCGTGGACACGGCGCCGTACACCCCCGGCGACCCGGACTACCCGTACGTCGGCAAGTACATCAACACGCTGACCTTCGACCAGGTGCGGCAGCTCGACTGCGGGTCGAAGACACTCGCCGCCTTCCCCGGCCAGCAGGCCGATCCAGGATCCCGGATGCCGGAGCTGAAGGAGGTCTTCGACCTCGTCAAGCGGTACAAGGCGTACGACGTGAAGCTGAACATCGAGACCAAGGTGGAGGCCGGCGCGCCCACCGAGACCGCCCCGCGGAAGCAATTCGTCGCCGTCGACGCCGCGGCGATCCGGGCCTCCGGCCTGGCCCGTCAGGTGACGATCCAGAGTTTCGACTGGGGCGCACTCATGTTGATGCGCAAGGTCTATCCGCAGCTGCCGATCGTCGCGCTGACCAACTTCGACTTCCTGCAGACCGGTCAACCGGGCAGGTCGCCGTGGCTCGGCGGCATCGACATCGACGACTTCGGCGGCAGTCTGGTGGCGGCCACGAAGTCGTTCGGCGCCGACGCGATCTCGCCGGTGCACGGGTTCCCGCAGGACGGCAAGATCGGTGACGCCGGCTACCGGCCGTACGTCACCGCCGCGATGGTGGCCGAGGCGCACGCGGCCGGGCAAAAGGTGATCCCCTGGACGGTGGACGACCCCGCGACGATGGACTCGCTGATCGACAAGGGTGTCGACGGGATCATCACCGATCGGCCGGACATCCTGCGCAGCGTCGCCGCTTCCCAGGGCTACCGGCTGCCGGTGGGACATCGTGCTCCGAGGGTCACGGTCATCCCGAATGCCCACGCGCACAACGACTACGAGCACCTACATCCGCTGCAGGATGCGCTGGCACGGGGTTTCGGCAGTGTCGAGGCAGACGTGTACCTCGTCGACGGCGAGCTGCGGGTGGGCCATGATCTGGCCGACACCCGACCGGGACGGACGTTGGAATCGCTCTACCTGAAGCCGATCGCGCGGCAGGTGCTGGCCAACCACGGCCGGGTGTATGCAGGATCGCGGGCGCAACTGCAGCTGCTGATCGACATCAAGAGCGACGGCCCCAGCACCTACCTCGCGATCGAGAAAGCGTTGCGGCGCTACCCCTTGGTCTTCGCAGCGACCCTCGGGCGGCACGCCGTGCCGGGCGCTGTTCAGGCAGTGGTCAGTGGCAACCGCCCGCTGGAACTCATGCAGCGGCAGCAGATCCGGTTCGCGGGCTATGACGGTCGGCTCACGGATCTGGGTTCGAAGCTGCCGAAGTCGTTGATGCCGCTGGTCAGCGACAACTGGGCGAACAACTTCAGCTGGACGGGTCAGGGTGCCTTCCCGGCGGCGGAGAAGGCCAAGCTGAGGTCGATCGTGGCCCAGGCGCACCGTTCCGGCTACCGGCTGCGGTTCTGGAACACCCCGGACGTTCCCGGCGCTGCCCGTGCGGCTGTGTGGACGGAGCTGCAGGCCGCCGGGGTCGACTACCTCAACACGGACGACCTGCACGGCTTGAAGATCTTCCTGGACGGCAACGCCTGAGATCCGGCGGGCCTTCGCGACCGACGTCGACCCTGTCAGGGTCTCGCCCCCGTCGTCGCTCGATCAGCGACCAGGCGCGGCGTCCTCGACGACTCCGTCGGACAGCAGTCGTTCGATCTCGGCCGCGTCGAACCCGCTGTCCTGCAACACCTCCCGGGTGTTACAGCCGACGGCCGGCGCGGCGGTCCCCGGCCAGCGTGATGCTGCTGACGAGCGGAACGGCACCCCCAGAACCTGCTGGGTGCCGGCCACCGGATGTTCGACCTGGCCGACCATCTGCAGGGCGAGGGTGTGCGGGTCGGCCAGCGCTGCGCCGACGGTGCGCACCGGCGCCGCGGGCAGTCCGGCGGCACTGAGAACGGTCACCCAGTGGTCGGTGTCGGCGGTGATCAACCGCGCCTCGAGTGCGTGCGCGAGCTCGGCCCGGTGCGCCAGTCGGTCGGCGTTGGTGACGAACCGCGGATCGCTCGCCAGCTCGGGCAGCTCGAGGACAGCGAGCAGCTGTTTCCAGAGCTTGTCGTTGTTCGCAGCCACCACCACGTGGCTGTCCCGGGTGCGTAGCGCTTCGTACGGGGCCAGCAGACGGTGGCCGGATCCGGTCGGGCTCGGCTCCTCACCGGTGGCCCAGTAGGTGGCGGATTCCCAGACCAGCAGCGCCAGCCCCGCCTGGTACAGACTGGTGCGCACGTGGTCGCCGCGGCCGGTGACCTCGCGATTGCGCAGCGCCGCGAGCAGGCCGATCACGGCGAACATGCCTGAGGTGAGGTCGGTGATCGGGACGCCGGCCTTGACCGGCTCACCGCCTGCGGTACCGGTGACGCTCATCAGCCCCGTCATCGCCTGGGCGATCAGGTCAAAGCCGGGTCGGCGCGCGAGCGAGGACTCCTGCTCGCGAGCCGCCGTACCGGTGGCGCCAGGCGGTTCGGAGTCGGACGTCCCGAAACCGGACAGCGACACCACCACGAGCCGCGGATCCAGAGCATGCAGGGTGGCTGCGTCGACGCCCAGTCGCTCGGCGACCCCCGGTCGGAAGTTCTCGATGACGACATCCGCGGTGCGCGCCATACGGTGCAGCACGGCCTGCCCGTCCGCAGTGCGCAGGTCGATCACCACGCTGCGCTTGTTGCGGTTGACCGCGCGGAATGCCGGGTTGTCGCCGGCGCCGGCGCCGAAGCTGCGGCGCGCCTGGTCTCCGCCGCCGGGCGGTTCGATCTTGATGACGTCCGCGCCCAGGTCAGCCAGCAGTTGGGTGGCCCACGGCCCGGCCATCACCTGACTGAGATCCAGGATCCGGACTCCGGTCAGCGGAGCGGGATGCGTCATGCCACCGAGGTCCCGATCAGCTGCCCCACCCCGAAGGTGACGATCACCGCCAGCGCGCCGAGCAGCAGTTGCCGGACGCCGGCCCGGACCAGGTTGCGGCCGGTCAGCCGGCCCACCACCATGCCGCCGACCAGCAGCGCGACGGCCGTGATCAGCATGGCCAACCAGAGCCAGGCGGCGCCGAACAGGTACGGCAGCAACGGCAGCACCGCGCCGAGTGAGAACGCGACCAGGCTGGCGCTGCCGGCGATCAGCGGTGACGGCAGATCGTCCGGATCGACCCCGAGCTCCTCCCTGGCGTGGAATTGCAGGGCCTTGTCGGCGTCGGACGACACCGCTGCCGACATCCGGTCCGCGGTGAGCTGATCGGCCCCGTAGGAGACGAATCGCTCGGCGAGCTCCGCACGTTCGGCGTCCGGGAACTGCTCGTGCATCCGCTTCTCGACCGCGACCTCGGCCTGCACCAACTCGTTCTGGTTGGTCACCGAGATGTACTCACCGGTGCCCATCGAGAAGGCGCCGGCGACCAGGCCTGCCAGGCCGGTCAACACGATGGTGTGCGCGGAGACGCCGACCCCGCCGACCCCGGCGATCAGCGAGGCGTTGGTGACCAGGCCGTCGACCGCGCCGAACACGGTCGGTCTCAGCCAGCCGCCGGAGACGTCCCGGTGTCGGTGGTCGGCCCAGCTCCGATCCGGTCCTGACGAGTGGTGGTGCTCGCGCTCGTCCACGGTCTCCCTGTTCTGCCGGCCGTTGCGAGAGCCGGAGCTCCTGCTGGGTGCTCCTCGTCGACGCTGTCCGGAGTGCGGCTGTCGAGTCTGTCGTCGCCTAGCGTAGGTGCATGCGCGCCGCCCAGATGTTCGAGGAGTTCCCGGTCGTCGGTCAGAACTCGGGCGCCCTGGAGGCCGCGAGGCTGTTGGCCGAGCGCCGTCTCCCCGGTCTCGTGGTGATCGACGACACGGGGGTGCCGGTGGCGTTGCTCCCGGCGTCCCAGGTCGTGCAGTTCCTGGTCCCCAGCTACATCCAGGACGACCCGTCGCTCGCCGGGGTGCTCGACGAGTCGATGTCCGATCATCTTGCCGAGCGACTGGCCGGCCGATCCGTGCTGTCTTTGCTGCCGAAACAGGCACCCGAGCTGCCCCGTGTCGCTGCCGACGACACGCTCGTCGAAGTGGCCGCGGTGATGGCCCGATCCCGCTGCCCGATGGTTGCCGTCATGGAGGGTCGTCGGTTGCTGGGTGTCGTCACAGCTTCCCGACTGCTCGAGCTCGCCCTGGAACACAGCTGAGCGCCCACCGCCACCCGCGGAGGTCTTCGTGAGTGCGATCGCCATCGCCGTGTTCGTGGTCGCCTACGCGTTCATCGCGACCGAGAAGATTCCCAAGATGGCCGCTGCGCTCGGCGGCGCAGGCATCGTGCTGGCCATCGGGGTGGTCGGCGCCGAGGACGCGTTCTACTCGGCCGACACCGGCATCGACTGGAACGTCATCTTCCTGTTGCTGGGGATGATGATCATCGTCGGTGTGCTGCGCCGGACCGGTGTCTTCGAGTACGTGGCGATCTGGGCCGCAAAGCGCGCCCAGGGTTCTCCGCGCAGGATCATGGTCCTGCTGGTCCTGATCACGGCGGTGGCCTCGGCGTTCCTGGACAACGTCACGACGGTGCTGTTGATCGTGCCGGTGACCCTGCTGGTGTGTGATCGGCTCGACATCAGACCGGTCCCCTTCCTGCTCGCGGAGGTCTTCGCGTCCAACATCGGTGGAGCAGCCACCCTGATCGGCGATCCGCCGAACATCATCATCGGCAGTCGATCGGGGTTGAGCTTCAACGACTTCCTGGTCAACATGGCACCGATCGTGGTGATCGAGATGATCGTGTTCGTGCTGATCCTGCCGCGCCTGTTCAGGGGGTCGTTCGAGGTCGATCCCGAGCGGGTCGCCCGCGTGATGACGCTCAACGAACGGGAGGCGATCCGCGATCGGGGATTGCTGATCAAGAGCGGGGCAGTGCTGCTGCTGGTGTTCGCCGGGTTCGTCAGCCACTCACTCACCCACGTCGAGCCCTCCGTGGTGGCGCTGCTGGGTGCCGGGGTGCTGGTGCTGATCTCCCGGGCCCGGCCGGATCAGTACCTGGCGGCGGTGGAGTGGGAGACGCTGTTGTTCTTCGCGGGGTTGTTCATCATGATCGGAGCGCTGGTGAAGACCGGGGTGATCGGTCAGCTGGCCGAGCTCGCCGCGAACGCCACCGGCGGCAATGCGTTGCTGGCCGTGATGTTGATCCTGCTCGTCTCGGCCGTGCTGTCCGGGGTGATCGACAACATCCCCTACGTTGCGACGATGAGCCCGTTGGTGCTCGCCCTCACCCAGGACATCGCCGACCCCTCGCGCTCCGATGCGCTGTGGTGGTCGTTGGCGATGGGCGCCGATTTCGGCGGCAACATGACCGCCGTCGGCGCCAGCGCGAACGTCGTGATGCTCGGCATCGCCGCACGGGCAGGATTCCCGATCTCGTTCTGGGAGTTCACCCGCAAGGGACTCGTCGTGACCGCCGTGACGGTGGTGGTCGCGGCGCCCTACCTGTACCTGCGGTACTTCGTCCTGGCCTGAGGCGGGGTCGATCGATCCGCAGCAGCGCCGACTCCCGGGTCGTGACGGGGGCGTCGCGGTCGCCCCCGTCATGAGATGTTCACGCCCGGGCCTACCCGCGGCGGGGGGCATCGGCCACACTGCCGGAGTGGAACACTTCGATCTACTCGTCATCGGGTCCGGTCCGGCCGGTCAGAAGGCAGCCATCGCTGCCGCCAAGCTGGGCAGGCGCGCCGCCGTCGTCGAGCGGCGAGACATGGTCGGCGGGGTGTGCATCAACACCGGCACCATTCCCAGCAAGACGATGCGCGAGGCCGTGCTCTACCTGACCGGGATGGCGCAGCGCGAGCTGTACGGCCAGTCGTACCGGGTGAAGGACGACATCACCGTCGGCGACCTGTCGGCCCGCACCCAGCACGTGATCGACCGGGAGATCGACGTCATCCGGAACCAGTTGTCCCGCAACAAGGTTGCGCTGATCCCCGGAATGGCGAAGTTCTCCGGACCGCACGAGCTGGTGGTGGACGACGGCACCGGTCAGCACCGCCCGGTGTCCGCGGACAAGATCGTCATCGCCGTGGGCACCAAGCCGGCCCGGCCGCCGAGCGTGGACTTCGACGGCAGCACCATCGTCGACTCCGACCAGATCCTCAACCTGCAGTCGGTACCCAATTCGATGGTGGTGGTCGGTGCCGGGGTGATCGGCATCGAGTACGCCTCGATGTTCGCCGCGCTCGGGACGAAGGTGACGGTGGTGGAGAAGCGCTCCTCGATGCTCGATTTCTGCGACCGGGAGATCATCGAGGCCCTGCAGTACCAGCTGCGTGATCATGCGGTGACGTTCCGGTTCTCCGAGAGCGTGCGGATGGTGGAGCGGCACCAGGGTGGGACGCTGACGATCCTGGAGTCGGGCAAGAAGATCCCGGCGGACACGGTGCTGTACTCCGCCGGCCGGCAGGGGGTGACGGACGCGCTCGATCTCGCGGCCGCCGGGCTGACCGCCGCCGACCGTGGCCGGATCGACGTCGACGAGCACTTCCGGACGTCGGTCGAGCACATCTACGCCGTCGGCGACGTGATCGGCTTCCCGGCGCTGGCCGCGACCTCGATGGAACAGGGCCGGCGCGCGGCCTACCACGCCTTCGGCGAGCCGGTCGGGATCAGCCAGGAGGTCGAGGTGCAGCCGATCGGCATCTACACGATCCCCGAGGTGAGCTACGTCGGCCGCAGCGAGGACGACCTGACCGCCGAGAACGTGCCGTTCGAGGTGGGAGTCGCCCGTTACCGGGAGCTCGCGCGTGGCGCGATCCTCGGCGACTCGTACGGGATGCTGAAGCTGCTGGTGCACGCCGAGACCCGAAAGCTGTTGGGAGTACACGTCTTCGGCAGCAACGCCACCGAGCTGGTGCACATCGGCCAGACCGTGATGGGCCTGGACGGCACCGTCGACTATCTGGTCGACGCCGTCTTCAACTACCCGACACTGGCCGAGTCGTACAAGGTCGCCGCCCTCGACGCGGCCAACAAGATGCGCGCCATCGCCCGGGTCACCGGCAGCTCGCAGGTGCACGAACTGCCGGAGTGACCCGACGGGATCTCGACTCGTACCTCGCTCGATCGGCGACAACCAAGCCGGTCCCCTTCGTCTCGTTCCTCGCTCAGGACAGAGAGCAAGCGACGATCGAGCGCGTCGAGACCTCGTCGTGTCGAGACGGGTGGATCTCACGGGATCTCGACTCGTTCCTCGCTCGATCGGCGGAGAACTTCGGTGGTCGAGCGAGGGAGGAACGACCGAGTCGAGACTCCGTCCGGACTCAGACGGTGACTGATTCCTTCTTCTCGGCGAACGGGTCGACGGTGCTGGCCGAGGCGTAGGTCTTCTCGTCGAGCAGGTTCTCCCGCTTCGCCACGATGGTCGGGATCAGCGCCTGACCGGCGACGTTCACCGCGGTGCGGCCCATGTCGAGGATCGGATCGATGGCCAGCAGCAGACCGACACCGGCCAGCGGCAGGCCCAGCGTCGACAGGGTGAGTGTCAGCATCACCACGGCACCGGTCACCCCGGCGGTCGCGGCTGAGCCGACCACGGAGACCAGGACGATCAGAAGGTAGTCACCGAACGACAGGTCGATGTTGAAGAACTGCGCGACGAAGATCGCCGACAGCGCCGGATAGATCGCCGCGCAGCCGTCCATCTTGGTGGTGGCGCCCAGCGGCACCGCGAAACTTGCGTACTCCCGCGGGACACCGAGGTTGTCGACCGTCACCCGCTCGGTGACCGGCAGGGTGCCGATCGACGAGCGCGAGACGAATCCCAGCTGGATCGCCGGCCAGGCGCCCGCGAAGAACTTACGCGGTGACAACCCGTTGACCCGCAACAGGATCGGGTAGACGACGAACAGCACGAGGGCGAGTCCGACGTAGACGGCGACGGTGAACACACCGAGGCTCGCGAGCGAGTTCCAGCCGTAGCTGGCGGTGGCGTTGCCGATCAGGCCGAGGGTGCCGATCGGGGCCAGCCGGATGATCCACCACAGCACCTTCTGCACGATCGCCAGCAACGCGGCGTTGAAGTCCAGGAACGGCTTCGCGGTGGGGCCGACCTTGAGGGCGGCGATGCCGATCGCCACGGCGATCACCAACAGCTGCAACACGTTGAACGACAGCGAGGTGTCGAAACCGGAGTCCGCGGAGCCGGACGTCGAGGCCTCCAGACCGAGGAAGTTGGACGGCACGAGGCCGAGCAGGAAGTCCCACCACGAGCCCTGGGTGCCGACGTTCGTCGCCGCGTCGGCGGCCACCGACGTGTGGTCACCCGGCCGGAACACCAGCCCCAGACCGATGCCGATAAGCACCGCGATCAGGGCGGTGCCGGCGAACCAGAGCAGCGTCTTGCCCGCCAATCGCGCAGCGTTGCCGACCTTCTGCAGGTTCGCGATGCTGGCGATCACGGCGGTGATGATCAGCGGGATCACGATCACCCGCAGCAGGCTGACGAAGGTCGAGCCGATGGTCTTGAGGGTGGTGGTCAACCAGTTCGGGGTGCCGTCGGCGACTGGGCCGATGGAGCGGGCGAGCAGCCCGATGAGCACGCCGAGCACCAGGGCCAGCAGCACCTGGGCAGCGAAGGGGACGCGACGAAACAGTGCACGCACGGGAGAGGGGCCTTTCGGGGGTGTCCCCGCGGCAGGCGCACGCAGGAACGGGTCAGCGGGACGGAGGCACAGCGCTGAGAAGTCAGATCGCGCTGTGGAGCCGTCCGAAGTCGACGTGCCGACGGCGCGTCAATCCCCAGGTGTCCACGGTCAACGACGCTACTCCGCGTTCGGCCGCACCGCTCCCCGGGCACGACGCGTGATCAGGGCCGATGCGCCGCTCGTGCGGAAGCTCACCCCGCTGCGGGGCGCCCCGGCCTCAGAGCTGCTTGTTCGCCTGACCGATCTGGGTCGCCGACCACACGCCGGCGCCGCCGGCCAGGATGATGCCCAGGATGTCGCCACCCGTGCCGGAGGCCGCGGTGATGATCAGACCGAGTGCGGCAGCAGCCGTCGACCCGAAGGCGAGCGGCATCCGCTTCTTGATCCGCTGCCGCACCACCTCGCCGCCGGCCCGCTTCTGCGCGACCTTGTCGAACTGCCACAGGAAGCCGGTGTACCCGAGGGCGGCCAGCAGCCCGACCAGGGCGATGAGCGTGAAGATGATTCCCATGGCAGTGCTCCTTCGTGTGATGCGGGCCGTCCACTCTCTGTCTACAGCGAACCAGCGGTCCCTGTGGTTCCCGTGAGCGGATTCCCACTGCACCCGTTCGGCGCGAAAACGCCGAACGGGGGCCACGAACACGCAATCCTGCCGATTCGACGGTCGGCGGCATCGAGGGTGCTGTTGTCGAGCGGCGCCGTGGGCTCCGGCTTCGCAACCCCGGTCCGGTAGGAATCTCTCGGGCGTGCGTCGGCGACGGGTCTACCGTCGTCCGATGACGATTCTCGACACCCGTACCGGCGCAGGTCCGCTCGAGATGTTCCAGGCTTCGGTGAACGGTCTCGAGCTCGGTACCGGGGTTTCCTTCATCTTCTCCAGCAGTGACGAGGACGGTTCGGGGCCGTATCTGCACCTGCACCACTACGACGAGATCTTCGTCATCCGCGGTGGGCGGGCACGGTTCGTGCTCGGCGAGCAGGTGGTGATCGGGGAGGCGGGGATGATCCTGGTGGCTCCCGCCGAAACGCCGCACAGGTTCGAGGTGATCGGCCCAGAGCGCTACGTGGCCACCCACGTGCACGTGACGGCCACGATCAGCACGGTCTGGCTCGACGGACCGCAGGCTGTCCACGGCGGGAAGGCGTAAGAATCCCGACCGGACGCGGGGAAACGTAATCGCGCCGAACCGGTACGGCGCCGTGCATCGGGACGGCGTACCTGCGCCGGATTGCGGAGCCGCTGGGTCGGGTCACGAGAGCGGCCGCACCATCCGAGAAATCGCAGGACGCTCTGCGGAAATGCGCAGCGGGCGGCCACTTTCCGACACCTGCGACTGGCGCGTGACGAGAGCGTGACCCTCGATCGATGTTTCCGCAGGAGTTCCTGCCGAAATGCAGATCGAGGGCCACATCCTCGTCACCCGGCGGGCGATCTCCCGGGCTGCTCGATCACCGTTCACTCCCCGCGGATGAAGGCCTCGACCTTGTCCCGGGCGACGTCGTCGCCGTACTGCTCCGGCGGGCTCTTCATGAAGTAGGACGACGCCGAGAGCACGGGGCCGCCCTGGCCGCGGTCGAGGGCGATCTTGGCGGCGCGCACCGCGTCGATGATCACGCCGGCCGAGTTCGGGGAGTCCCAGACCTCCAGCTTGTACTCGAGGTTCAGCGGGACGTCACCGAAGGCTCGACCCTCCAGGCGGACGTACGCCCACTTGCGGTCGTCCAACCAGGAGACGTAGTCGCTCGGCCCGATGTGCACATTGCGGGCGCCCAGGTCGTGGCCCACCTGCGAGGTGACGGCCTGCGTCTTGGAGATCTTCTTCGACTCGAGGCGCTCGCGCTCGAGCATGTTCATGAAGTCCATGTTGCCGCCGACGTTCAGCTGCAACGTGCGGTCGAGCACCACACCGCGATCGGCGAACAGCTTGGCCATCACCCGGTGGGTGATGGTCGCGCCGACCTGGCTCTTGATGTCGTCCCCGACGATGGGAACCCCTGCGGCCCGGAACTTCTCGGCCCATTCCGGGGTCCCCGCGATGAACACCGGCAGGGCGTTCACGAACGCCACCCCCGCGTCGATGGCGCACTGCGCGTAGAACTTCGCGGCGTCCTCGCTGCCCACCGGCAGGTAGCAGACCAGCACGTCGACCTGCGCCTCCCGCAGGGCGGCGACCACGTCGACCGGCTCGGCGTCGGACTCGTCGATCATCTGCTGGTAGTACTTGCCCAGACCGTCCAGGGTGTGGCCGCGCTGCACCGTGACGCCCAGTGGCGGCACCTCCGCGAAGGTGATGGTGTTGTTCTCGCTCGCCGTTATCGCCTTCGACAGGTCGACGCCCACCTTGTTCGCATCGACGTCGAAAGCGAGCACGAACTGCAGGTCGGAGACGTGGTACCGGCCGAACTGGACGTGCATCAGGCCGGGCACGGTGGTGCCCGGTTCGGCGTCCCGGTAGTACTGCACCCCCTGGATCAGTGAGGAGGCGCAGTTGCCCACCCCGACGATCGCGACCCGGATCGGGTGGGTGCCATGACCGGCGGTGCGCTCGGGTACGGACTCGGGGACGGGCACAGCAGAGGACATCGAGGGTTCCTGTTCTTCGTCCCGGCAGCGGTCTACCGGGTGGACTGGGGTGGCGGGCTGGTCTGCTGGGTGGACTGGTGTGGCGGGCTGGGTGGGGTGGTGGGAGTGGGGTGTTGGCGGGAGTGTGGGGTGGCCGGAGGTCCGAGAACACCCAGCAGCGCCGGTGCGGTCAGTCGGCACCCGGTGGATCGGGATAGGTGCAGGGTGGCCCGCCGGCATGGTGCTCCCGCTCGTGGGCGATGAGCTCATCGAGCCACCGCACCTCCCGCTCGGCGGCGTCCAGCCCGAGCTGATGGAGTTCGGCGGTGTAGCGGTCGAGCCGTTCGGCGGCCCTGGTCAGGGCAGATCGCCGCGATTCCCGCCTCTCCTCGATGCGCCGCCGCCGGCCCTCGAGGATCCGCACCCTGATCGGCGACGGGGTGCGGGCGAAGAACGCGAGGTGGACGCCGAAGCCGTCGTCCGACCAGGTCTGCGGGCCGGCGTCGGCGAGCAGGTCGGTGAGCCGCTCCTTGCCGTCGGGGGTGATCACGTAGATCACCCTCGACCGTCTGGAGGTCAGCGGGACGGCGTCGACGTCGACGGGTACGTGCTGGTCGACGACGAGCCCGGCAACGGTCAGCCGCTTCAACGTCGGGTAGAGCGAGCCGAAGGAGAACGCCCGGAACGTGCCGAGCACCGCGGACAACCGCTGTTTGAGGGCATAGCCGTGGGTCGGACCGTCCGCCAGCAGACCCAGCACCGCCAACTCCAGCACGTCGCTGTCGGATCGAGGCGGGTGCGCTGAGCCTGCCGCCATGTCTTTTCCCTCCCAGCATCGGACACCGCCTGATGTATCGAGACGATATATCAGGACGATACGTCACGCGCCGCAGGATCGGACATTCCGACCCCACGCCATCGCCGGTGCGACACCGCGGGGACCGCCGGAGCTGCGACTGGGGCCGGGCGTAGCCTGGTTCGATGAAGACGCAGCGAGGACTGGTGGACTACGCGTTGCGTCGCCGCGCCGTCCTCGCCGAGGTCATGGCCGGACGCACGGCGGTCAGCGAAGTCTGCGACGCCTCGCCGTACCTGGTGCGAGCAGCCAAGTTCCACGGCATCGTCACCGATCTGCCGTGTCCGGTGTGCCGCAAGGAACCGCTGACGAACGTTTTCTGGATCTACGGCGACCTGATCAAACACATGGCCGGATCGGCCCGTACCCCGGACGAGCTGGAGCGGTTGGCCGGCACTGTCGACGAGTTCACCGTGCACCAGGTCGAGGTCTGCCGGACCTGCTCCTGGAACCACCTCATCGCCTCCTTCGTGATGGGCAGGGCGTCCGCCGGTGACGGTGTCGAGTCGGCCCCCCGACGGTCCCGGCGGCGCGCCGCCAAGTGACTCGCTCGGACGGCAGCCGTCCGGCCACGGGCGATCAGTAGGCTCTGCCGGGTGAGCGATCGTGCCGGCGAGGGGCCGGGTGTGGATCCGGCTGGGTCGGGGGACGCAGTGGCCCCCGTTCCGCCGCCGACGCCCGGGGCGTTCACGGAGTCGGAGGCTGCGTTCGCCCCGCTCCCGGCCGACCATCCGGACCGTGCGTTCGCGCCCGAAGCAGCCACCGCCGACGCCGCGACCTACCCGTCCCAGGTAGCCACAGCGACGTCACCGCCGTCCGGCACGACCCGCGGCGGAGGCCGCTCGGGCCGCCGACGTGACCGCGGGCACGACCTCGCACCCAGTGCCTCGCTCGGACCACACGAACGGGTCGTCCCGTCGTGGACCGATCCGACCGTCCGCCGGGCCTCGAGTCTGATCGGCGGGCCGCTGGGCCGGCACGCCCAGGTCGGTCGCAACGTGCTGTTCACCCCGCTGCGGGTGTGTCTGCTGATGGCCATCTTCGTGCTGGCGTTGGGCTGGTTGGCGAAGTCGCCGTGCATCCAGACCAAGGGCGATCCGCCGGTGCTGGACCAGGGCGGAGAGAAGCCATGGCTCACCGGTTGCTACAACGATGTGGTCCCGCTGTACGGCAGTCGGGGCCTCAACCGCCCGACCGACTTCCCGTACGCGAACTCCTTCATCGATCTCGACGGTCAGGGCGAGCGCCGGATCTACCCGGCCGACCGGGTCAGCGCGGTGGACGGCCAGCTGCAGTACGTCGGTCCGGACGGCACCGTCCAGCTCAGCGACCAGGATGTCGTCGGAGACGCGAAGACGGGGTACCGGCAGGTCCAGGGCGGGGAGCTGATGACGGTCCCGGACATCGGCGCGATCGGTACGGTGCGCTATCTCGAGTACCCGGTGCTCACCGGTGTCCTGATGTGGGGGATCAGCTGGGCCAACCAGGGCTACCTCGAGCTGGGCAGGTCCGGGGTGGTGCCGCAGGGCCTCGACGTCGCGTCCTACTTCTCGATCGGCGCGATCGTGCTCAGCCTGTTCTACCTCTGGGCCGTGATGTGCACCGCGCGGATGGCCCGGAAGCGGGTGTGGGACACCGCGATCATGTGCCTCGCCCCGTTGCTGATCGTGCACGCGTTCACCAACTGGGATCTGCTCGCCGTCGGGCTCACCGCGGGCGGCATGCTCGCCTGGTCGCGCAAGAAACCTGGCATCGCCGGGATCCTGCTGGGCCTCGGGATGGCGGCCAAGCTGTACCCGATCCTGCTGCTGGGGCCGCTGCTCGTGCTGTGTCTGCGGTCGGGTCGGATGCCCGCATTCGTGAAGGCACTCGTCGGTGCGGTGTTCGCCTGGGCGGTGGTCAACGTGCCGGTGATGCTGCTGCATCCGGACGCCTGGTACGAGTTCATCCGGCTGAACTCTGACCGTCCCCCCGAGTACGACAGCTGGTACTTCATCGTCCAGCAGTTGTCCGGCTCCACGATCTGGAACGCGACCGAGTCGGGTGGAACCCCGACCCTGCTGAATGCGGTGTCGCTGGTGCTGTTCCTCATCGCCTGCGCGGCGATCGGCTGGCTGGCGCTCTCGGCGCAGCGCCGGCCACGGTTCGCCCAGCTCGCGTTCCTGGTGGTGACGGCCTTCCTGCTGACCAACAAGGTCTGGTCGCCGCAGTACTCGATCTGGCTGCTGCCGCTGGTCGCGCTGGCGCTCCCGCGCTGGCGGCCGGTGCTCGTCTGGCAGTTCTCCGAGGCCGTCACCTGGTTGCTGCTGATGCTGCAGTTCGCCGGGGTCGAGAACAAGGGCCTGTCGATCTATCCGTTCGTCGGTGCGGCGATCATCCGCGGCGCGCTGGTGATCATGCTGGCCGTGCTGGTGATCCGCGAGATCATCCGTCCTGCAACAGATCTCGTCAGACAGACCGGTGACGACGACCCGACCGGCGGCGTGCTCGAGGACGCCCCGGACCGCTTCACCCTGCCGTCCCTACCCACGCTGGTCCGGCGCCTGGCCGCACGCCGCCGGGCGCCGGTCGTCGACGAGGTGCCTCCCGTTCCCGGTCTCACCGCCGTCGGCGACCCCCGCTGACGTTCGCGGTCGCCACGGTCGTTTACGCCCGATGTTCGCGGTCGTGACGGTCGTTTCAGCCTGATGCTCGCGGTAGTGACGGTCGTTTCCTGTCCCGCCTTCTGCAGACCGGGGCCGGTCAACCGCTGACGGTCCAGGCGGACGCCGTGGGTACCGGGCTCGCGGCGGTGGCGATCACGCCGGCGGTCGACCACTGCAGCGGGCCGTAGACGTTCCGGGTCTCGTCGTCGGCGCCGATCAGGTCGCGCGGCGCGGTGCTCGCGTCCGCCGGCGCCAGCTGGAGATGGAAGCGGTTGCCGTCAGCGGCTGCGGGCGCCGACGTGAAGTCGACAAGCTTTCCACTTGCGACGAGCGCGACGAGCGAGCCGTCCGGGGAGAATGCTCCACCGGCGGCGAAGGTGCTCTCGGTGCCGGGGACGACGGAGTGCTCCCCGGAGGCCAGGTCGTAGATGCGGGTCTCCCCGGGGACGGCGGTCTGCAGGTTGGCAGTGCTCAGCAGCGCCTTCGCTCCATCGGGCGAGACCCCCATCAGGATCGGCTGGGTGACGCCTTCCTCGAACGTCACCGCCGGATCGCGGACGGTGCCGTCGACCACCGACACCGTCACCAGTCGAGCGCCGGTCCCCGAGACGCCGCGCAGGACCATCGCAATGGTGCCGCCGCCGAGGGCGGGCGCGCTCGGCGACCCTGTCGACCGATCGCCGCCGGGGGCCAGAAGGACGGCCTCGCCGGTCGACGGGGTGACGCGGTACACCGCGCCCGCGAGCCCGACCGCGTAGAGGGCGTCGTCCGACTGCCACAGATAGGTGATCGCCGAGTCCTGGCGACCAGCGCCGGTCGAGTCGGTGCCGCTGGTCGCGGCGGCGGTTGCGCCGGCACTGCTCGAGGACGTCGACGCCGGAAGGGTGATCGGGACTGTCGTCCCCGAAGCGCTGTTGACGATCCACGCTCGCCCTCGTCCTGCATATTCGGCGGCGCTGTCGAAGACGACGATCCTGCTGCCGGTCGGGGAGAAGACGGCGGGCTGCCGTCCGGAGAGCTCGATGCTCTCGGCGCAGGTCGCCGCCGTTCCCTTCGCGCCCGTCGGCTCTCGATCCCGCACACAGAACTGGCCGTCCTGGATCACCGCGATCAGGGCTCCGCTCGAGCTCACCGCCACAGCCTTCTGGAGGTCGAGGGACTGGGCGGTCGCCGATGCGGGGTCGGGCGGTGAGTACGACGGGCCGACCGAGCTCCCGGACACCTCACCGCCGCACCCACTCACGGCGAACACCAGCAGCGCGGCAGTGACGGCGGTCCGGAGCAGCGGAGTGGTCTTCATCTGCAGAACGCTAGCCAGCACAGACGGAGCGCACAGGTGGATTGCCGGATAGCGGACAACTCCACGGAGCCGGGTTTGTCACTCGGTGCGTGCCGGCAGCACGCTCGGTCAGCCCCCCAGCGTCCAGGCCGGACGTCCCAAGGCCCTCCCTGGCCGATCCGCCGGAGGATTTCCGTTCAGCTCTTGACGCCGACTCTTTCGAGACATTAGATAGGATAACTTCCCTAACTATTCGGTCCGGGAATCACTCCAACGAGGGAGAACAGGATGAGAGTCGGTATCCGAAGTCGCCGTCTGATCGCCGTGCTGACCGCCGCGGGCCTGGTGGCCGCAGGGTGCGCCTCCGATCCCGATCCGAGCGGGGCAGGCTCCACCGCAGCGCCCGCCGCCGCGTCGTCCCCGTCCGCGCAGGGGCAGTCCAGCGGCGTCACCGCTCCCTCCTCGACGGGCAGTGTGGCGCCGGCCGAGGCCACCAGCAGCGTCGCCGGCTCGGCGGAGGCGCCGACCGGCGAGCAGCAGACGCTGCGGGTGTGGATGCAGGGCGACACGCTCAAGGACATCGACATCAAGGCCCTCGACGCCGAGTTCGAGGCAGCCCACCCCGGCGTGACGGTCGACCTGCAGGAGCAGACCTGGGGCGAGTACACGACCAAGGTCGCCACCGGTCTGGCCGACACGGCCGGGACCGCTCCCGACGTCCTGGAACTGGGCAACACCCAGGTCGCCCAGTTCGCCGGGGCCGGCGCGCTGATGGAGCTGAGCGCCACTGACTTCGACAACTCCGATGCCTGGTTGGGCGGCCTCAAGGAGTCGGCGACGTACGACGGCAAGCTCATCGCGGTGCCCTACTACGCAGGGGTCCGGGTCGGCATCTACCGCACCGACCTTGTCGACAAGGCTGGGGTGAAACCGCCGTTCGACTCGCTCGACGACTTACAGGCAGCGGGCGTCAAGCTGCTCGCCGATCACGGTGACGACGGATCCTTCTCCGGGCTCTACTTCCCGAGCCAGTACTGGTACGAGGGCATGTCGTTCGTCTGGGACGCCGGCGGTGAGATCGCCACCCAGGCAGCGGACGGAACATGGACCGGAACACTGGATTCCGCCGCATCGAAGGCCGGCCTGCAGCGGCTCAAGGACTTCGTCGGAGCCGTCTCCCGCGGTGGCGACGGGACCGATGAGGCCGACGACGCCCTGGTGATGGCGCAGGACCAGGCGGCGATGTTCATCGACGCATCCTGGAAGCCCGGGGTCGTCACCGACAAGGAGAACGGCAACCCGAAGCTGGAGGGCAAGGTCGGCATCTTCGTCGTGCCCGGCAGCAAGCCGGGGACGGTGCTGCCGCAGTTCCTCGGCGGCAGCGACATCGTGATCAACGGCAAGACCCCGAATGCCGATCTGGCGAAGGCGTACACGAAGTTGTTGACCGGCAGGAAGTATCAGGGTGCGCTGGCGGCCAAGGGCTACATCGCCAACGCCACCACCTTCACCCCGAAGAAGGGTGACGCGAGTGCGCAGACGGTCGTCAAGGCGGCGTCCACCGGCCGGTTCGTGCCGAACTCGAAGAACTGGACCAAGGTCGAGGACTCCCGGGTGCTGCAGAACATGTTCGACGCGGTCCTCACCGGCTCCTCGTCGATCGATGACGCCACCGCAGAGGCCAGCAGCCGCATCACCGAGCTGCTGAACGGCTGACCCACGCGATGACCACCACCAGTGCGCCCCTCCCCCCGGCCCCCGCGGCGACCTCTCGTCGTCGCGGGGGTCGGGGTCCCGGCCCGCGATCCGGGTTCACCCCGTGGCTGATGGTCGCGCCGCTGCTGCTGGTACTGGCGGTGGTCCTCGCGGTCCCGCTGGTGCGGTTGCTGATCGTCTCGATGCAGAAGTACGGCCTCGACCAGCTGATCGGCGGCCGCACAGCCACTTTCGTCGGTCTGCAGCAGTACGGCGACATCCTGACGTCCGAGGACTTCTGGGCAGCGTTGTCGCGCACGGTCCAGTTCGTGGTGGTGGCCGTGGGTCTGACCGTCGGGCTCGGACTGGCGCTGGCGCATCTGCTGGCAAAGGTCGCCCGGCCGGTGCGCACCTTCCTGATGCTGTCGATGGTGACGGTCTGGGCGATGCCGCCGATCATCGCGATGCCGATCTGGCGGTGGTTGATCGACCAGCGGTTCGGTGTCCTGAACTACGTGCTGTTCAAGGTCGGGGTACTGCCGACCAGGACGTTCAACTGGTTCAAGGAGCCGTTGACGGGGTGGATGGTGATCACCGCGATCGTGGTGTGGGGGGCGCTGCCGTTCGTGGTGATCAGCCTGCACGCCGCGTTGACCGGGGTGTCGAAGGACCACGTCGAGGCTGCTCGTCTGGACGGCGCCGGCGCGTGGCGGGTGTTCCGGTTCGTGACGCTGCCGGCGATCCGGCCGACGCTGATGATCGTCATCACCCTCTCGATCATTTGGGACTACCGGGTCTTCGCCCAGATCTGGCTGCTGCGCGACATCGGCGCGAACAAGGACAGCTACTACACGATCGGCATCTGGTCGTACGTGGAGTCCTTCTCCAACAAGAACTTCGGGTACGGAGCGGCCATCGCGCTGATCAGCGTGCTGCTGCTCGGTGTGCTGTCGGCGGTGGCCGTCCGCAACGTGCTGCGCAGCAGCGACGAGGAGAGCCGGTCATGACACTGCTGGAGGACCGCCCCGTGACAACACAGTCACCGATCAGCGTTCCGCGGTCACCCGTGCGGCGCCGCCGGCACACCCGCAGGATCCTCGCCGGATCCGGGTGGAACCTGCTCGGTGTGCTGGTCGGGCTGGTGATGATCTTCCCCGTCTACTGGATGGTCACCAGCTCGTTCAAGCTCGGGGTGAACCTGCGCCGGGTCGATCCGCAGTGGTTCCCGGCCCCGTTCACCACGGACTCCTACCGGCGGGCGTTGGAGCAGCCGCGGTTCCTGGGCAGCCTGCTCAACAGCCTGGTGGTGGTGGGGAGTACGGCCCTGATCGCCCTGGTGATCGGCTTCCTGGCCGCGCTCGCCCTTGCCCGGATGAACTTCACCGGCCGAAAGGCGTTGGTGATCCTCGTGATCACCATCCAGATGGTGCCCATCGAGGGTCTGATCATCCCGATGTACCTGATGCTCAACAAGGCGCACCTGACGGACAAGTCGATCGGGCTGATCCTGGCGTACCTGTCGTTCGTCCTGCCGTTCACGGTGTGGATGCTGCGCGGATTCATCGCCGCGGTGCCGAAGGATCTCGAGGAGGCGGCGATGGTCGACGGCTGCACCCGCGGCCAGGCCTTCCGGCGGATCATCCTGCCGCTGGCCGCGCCGGGTCTCGTGGCCACCACGGTGTTCGCGGTGATCCAGGCGTGGAACGAGTACCTGTTCGCCTATGTGCTGATCAAGCAGAACACGAACCAGACCATCACCGTCTGGCTGGACACCTTCATCACCACCAAGGGTGTCGACTGGGGCGCCCTGATGGCGGCCTCCACCCTGGTGGCGCTGCCGATCGTGGTGCTGTTCGCGATCATCCAGCGCAAGGTGGCGACCGGTCTCACCGCGGGTGCGGTGAAGGGATGACGCTGCACCAGATGAGATCGATGGACACGACCGGCACCTTGCGGCTGCTCGCCGACACCGTGCTGATGCCCTGCTTCGACGGCACCACAGCCCCGGACTGGCTGCGGCGCAGGGTGTCCGAATCACTGGGTGCGGTGTGTCTGTTCGGCCGCAACGTGCAGGACGACGCGCAGGTGCGCGCGCTGACGGATGTCCTGCGTGCCGAGCGGGCGGAGCTCGTGGTCGCCATCGACGAGGAGGCCGGCGATGTCACCCGGCTGGACGCGTCCACCGGATCGCCCCACCCGGGAAATGCCGCTCTCGGGCGGGTGGACGATGTGGCGACCACGCGCTCGGTCGGTCACCGGGTCGGCGCCCGGCTGCACGCGGCGGGTGTCACCCTGAACTTCGCCCCGAGCGCCGATCTGGGCGACCGCCCGGACAATCCGGTGATCGGCACCCGGGCCTTCGGTGCCGATCCCGACCTGGTCGCCCGACACACCGTCGCGTTCGTCCGCGGGCAGCAGGACGCCGGAGTTGCGGCCTGCGCCAAGCATTTTCCCGGTCACGGCGGTACTTCTGCGGACACCCATCTGCACCCGGCGGTGATCGCCGGTGATCTCGCCAGTCTGGAGGCCGGGCCGCTGCGCCCGTTCCGGGCCGCTGTCGACGCCGGGGTGGCGACGGTGATGGCCGGACACCTCTCGGTGCCGGCGGTCGATCCGCTACCGGCCTCGATCTCTGCGCGCTGGCTCACCGAGATCCTGCGTGGGGCCTGGGGTTTCGACGGAGTGATCGTCACTGATGCGCTCGAGATGCAAGCGCTAACCGGACGCTACGGGCTGGCCGGCAGCGCCGTGCGCGCACTGACCGCCGGAGCGGATCTGCTCTGCATCGGCGGCTCCACCCGCAGCGACGAGGAGCTCTCCGGCCTCGCGGACGCCATCGTCGGGGCCGTCCACGACGGAACGCTGGCCGCGGACCGGCTGGCCGATGCCGCTCGCCGGGTGAGTGGACTGTCGGCCACCACTGCGGCGGCAGGTGCCGCCTGCTCGATGCAGGACGCGGACGACGTGGCAACCGCCACCCGCGCTGTCACCGTGGCCGGACAGCTGCCGCGGTGGGTGGAGCCGGTGCTGTTCCTGCGCTGCGAGGAGACCCCGAACATCGCGGTAGGCGCGGTGCCCTGGGGGCCCGGTGCGATGCTCGGCGACCACGCCGGGCTCGTTCTGACCGCTGGTGCGGAGCTGCCGGTCGCAGCGATCCGCGACGCCGGCACCGTCGTGCTGGTCACCCGTGATCGTCACCGACACCGCTGGATGCGGGAGCTGACGGCAGGTGTCCGCGCCCGGCGGCCGGACGCCGTGTTGCTCGAGATGGGCGCGGTCGGGGTCGCCGACGAGGACGCGCCTGCACTGGCCACCTACGGCGCCACCCTGGCCTCGTCCCAGGCGGCGCTGCGGCTGCTCGGGGCCGGCACCCATGGGACAGAATGGGGCGGATGACGCCCGACCACGCCGCTGCCGCCCTGGTGGCGCCCGTCGTGGCTGCCCGCCGCAGCGCCGATTCGCCGCGGGTCCTGCGCGAGATCAACGACCGGGTGGTGCTCGACCTGCTGCTGGAGCACGGGCCGATGACGCGCGGCCGGGTCGGTCAGCTCAGCAGCCTGTCCAAGCCGACGGTGTCGTCGCTGCTCACCCGCCTCGCCCAGCGTGGCCTCGTCACCACCACCGGTGTCGCCGAGGGCGGCCCCGGTCCGAATGCACGGATCTACTCGGTGGACCCGAGCGCCGGACACGTACTGGTGCTGCACGTGGAGCAACACGGCAGCGTCGCCACCCTGGCCGACATCACCGGCGCTGTGGTGGCGGCCCATGCGGTCGAGGTTCCCTCCCGACGGGCGTCCGACCCGTCCGGAGAGGCACACCGGGCGATCGACGGAGCACTGGCCGCGGCGGGGCTCGCGGCATCGGCCGTCCGGCTGCTGATGATTGTCACACCAGGCGTGATCGACCCCGTGAGCGGCCGTCTCCGGCACGCCCGTCATCTGCACGGCTGGGAGGAATCCGGTCTGCCGGAACGACTCTCGGCCGAGTTCGGGATGCAGGTCCGGTACGGCAACGACGTCAACCTGGCCGCGGTCGCCGAGGGCCGCAGTGGCGCGGCCCGGGGCCACACCGATTACGCCCTGCTCTGGCTGGGGCGCGGAGTCGGCCTCGGCCTGGTGCTCGACGGCCGGGTCCGGTTGGGGGCACATGGCGGCGCCGGTGAGATCGGGTACCTCCCGGTGCCGGGCGTGGAACACCCCAGGGTCGACCGCGGCGGCGCCGGCGCGTTCCAACAGCTGGTCGGCGGTCAGGGATTGCGGGCGCTGGCCAAGCGGCACGGCATTCGTTCCTCGAATGCGCCCGAGGAAGTGGTGCGCAGCGCGGTGCTCGCCGCCGACTCGGGTGGGCAAGCGCTCCTGGCCGAGCTGGCGGAGGGCATCGCTCAGGGAGTGAGCGCGGTGACGGCCCTCATCGACCCCGGCCTGCTGGTGATCGGCGGCCCGGTCGCGGCCGCCGGCGGCGCGGTGCTGGTCGACCTGGTGCGTTCGGCGATGGCCCAGTGGTCGTTCGTCCGCCCTGAGATCGTCGCCTCCCAGCTCGCCGGAGAGGGTGTGGTCGCCGGTGCGGTGGAGGAAGCCGTCCGGGAGATCCGGGAGACCGTCTTCGGAGACGGCGCCGAGCAGTCCGCTGGAGCGGGCGCCTGAGCGGCGTCGCGATCAGCCCAAGGACTCCGGGCCGAGCCGGCCCCACACCACCACGGCGGCGAGCGCGAGATAGGCCACATTCAACACAGCATGCAGTGGCTCGTGACGGCGAACCGTCACGATCGCGGCGCCGGCCATGATGGTCGCCAGTCCGATTGCGGCCAGCGGTACCAGTACCGGGGCGATGCCGAGTGCGGCGGGTACGACAAGCCCGACGGCGCCGAGGATCTCGACTGCGCCGAGGGCCTTGACGAAGCCAGGGCTGAAGTCGTTGACCCACCCTGCACCGGGAACAGAAGCCAGCTTCTCGTGGGGAATCACCACCTTGTTGGCGCCCGCAAAGAGGAACACGGCCGCCAGCAATCCGGCGATGATCCACAGTGCGAGGTTCACGGAACTCTCCTTCGTGGTTACGTCGGCCCTGCCGGGTCCGTCATCACCCATGACGGAACTCTCCGGTAGGAGGTAACACGATGACTGGACCGGATCAGAAGGATGCCGTCACGGCTGTGTTCACGCAGCAACGGGGGCGGCTGGTGTCGGTGGCCTACCGCATGCTCGGATCGCAGGCGGACGCCGAGGACGCGGTGCAGGAGTCATGGCTGCGGCTCGTCCGGCAGGACGCGACCACGATCGACAACCTCGCCGGCTGGCTGACGACCGTGGTGAGCCGGGTGTGCCTGGACATGCTGCGACGGCGCACGGCCAGAGCCGAGGCGTCGTACGAGGACCTACTCCCCGAACTGATGGTGACCGAGGACGACGACGAAATGCCTGAGGGCGAGGTACTGCTCGCCGATTCGATCGGGCTGGCCCTACTCGTGGTGCTCGACTCCCTCGGCCCTGCCGAGCGGCTGGCGCTCGTCCTGCACGACATGTTCGCGGTGCCGTTCGAGGCGATAGGCGAGATCCTCGGCAGGTCGACGGACGCCAGCAAGATGCTCGCCAGCCGGGCCCGTCGGAAGGTGCAGGGCACGCATCGACCCACCGGCGACCGACAGCAGCAGCGGGCGGTGGTCGATGCATTCCTGACGGCAGCGCGGAGCGGAGACTTCGAAGGGCTGCTGCGGGTACTCGATCCGGACGTGACCTGGCGTGCGCACACCGCGCGTGGCGTCATCGTCCGACTGGGTGCGACCGAGGTGGCCGGCAGAGCCCGGCACGGGCATCGGGCGAAGGTGACGGCCACTCCGGTCCGGGTCAACGGTGAGCCGGGCGTGGTGGCCTGGGCCGCGAACGGCCGGCCGCTGAGTGTGATGGCATGCACCGTTGTCGACGGGCGGATCGTCGAGATCCTGTCGGAGACCGATCCGGAACGCCTTGCGGCCATGGACCTTCCGGGTCGTCCCGGGTGAGGTTTGATGTGCAAGCCCTGGCGGCCCGACCTCAGTACTCGTCGTTGGCGGCGGCCTCGATCCAATCGACGGCGGTATCGGACAGCATCAGGCCGGCACCATGGGTCGAGGCGAGCCAGGGTGCGCTGTCAGGTATGCCACCGACCACCCGGGCGATGTCTGCAACGACTGGCGGTGGCACGACGTCGCCGTTGTTGGCGGTCAACCAGCGCCGAGAGTCCTCGCTCAGCTGGGGCCACCATTGATGAACATCCATCCACCCATGGTGTCACCAGAGCGACTGATCTGCGACGCTGGCGACCGGTGATGATCACCTGGGCACGGAATGTTCTCGCTTGCATCACATCTTTCCGGATCGGGCCGTCGCATCATCGGGTGGTGGAGGGATGCGTGCCGTCGGAAGGGTCGAGGTCGGTCCGACAGGCGAGCAGGTGCTCGTGTTCGCGCCGGTTGTCGGTGAGCACGGCGGCTGCGGCGAACGCGTCCTGAGCCTCGCCGGGCCGTCCGAGTCGGGCGAGCAGGTCGCCGCGGACGGCATGGAACAGATGGTGCCCGGTGAGGTCGAGTCCTTCGACGAGCGCCAGGGCCGCCGAGGGTCCCGTGATCTCGGCCACCGCTACCGCACGGTTGAGCGCCACCACCGGGCTCGGGTCGATCACCGCGAGCTGGTCGTACAGAGCCAGCACCTGACGCCACTCGGGCACCGGATCGGAATGCACCGCGCTGATCGCCGCAACCAGCTGGAAACGGCCGGGTCGGTTGCGCCGCAGGCACTCTCGGACCAACGACCGCGCCTCCGGCTCGCCCGGCAGCAACTCGATGAGTTGCCGCGTCAGCCGGATGGACTCGGCGCAGAGGTCGGCCCGCACCAGATCATCACCGGAGCTCGCCAGGTAGCCCTCGTTGAACACCAGGAACAGCACCACCAGCACCGCGTCGAGCCGGTCCGGCAGATCGCTCTCGTCCGGGACCCGGTACGGGATGCGATCGTCGCGGATGGTCCGCTTGGCGCGGACGATGCGTTGCGCCATGGTCGCTTCCGGGATCAGGAAGGCTCGCGCGATCTCCGGGGTGGTCAAACCGCCGAGCAGTCGCAGCGTCAGGGCTACCTGGGCAGGCCGGGGCAGCGCCGGATGGCAGCAGATGAACAGCAGCCGGAGCCGGTCGTCGGGCACGGCCCCCTCCTCGACGGGATCGGGATCGGTGTGCAGTACGGCAGCCTCGGCCTGCTTGCGGGAACCCGAGGCCTCACGCCGCAGCTGATCGATCGCGTGTCGGCGGGCGGTGGTGATGATCCAGCCGGCCGGGGTCGGCGGCCGGCCGTCCTTCGGCCAGCGGAGCACCGCCTTCTCGAACGCCTGGGCGACCGCGTCCTCGGCGAGGGACACATCGCCGAGCACCCGCACCAGGACCGAAACGGCGCGGCCGTACTCGGACCGGAAGACGGCGGCTGTCTCGGCAGAGTCCATGGGCGGCAGGCTGTCCCGGGTCAGCGGGGCGTGGCGTCCTGGAACGCCTGCACCTCGATCGGCAGGGTGGTCGCGGCCGCCGCCCGACGCGCCCACTCGAGGGCGCCCGCCAGGTCGGGCGCACTGACGACGAGGATCCCGCCAATATGTTCCTTGGCCTCGAGGTAGGGCCCGTCCGTGACGAGTCCATCGCGCCGCACCACCTGCGGCGCTGTGTCGGAGGTGCGGAGCCCGCCGCTGAACACCCAGGATCCGGTGGCCCGCAGGTCGCGGTCCAACTGCTGCAGGTCGGCGTCGATGCGCGCCATCGCCGCGACGTCAGGGGTACCGCCGTCGGGTTGGTAGACAGTGAGCAGGTACTGCGGCACGGGATCCCCCTCAGCGGCGCGTATAGGTCGCGATGATCACGCCGGCGCCGGTGGCGACGCTACCGGTCAGCTCGAACTCGGTCAGCGGAGCCGGTCCCTCGAACAGTCGCCGCCCGGACCCGAGAGTGAGCGGATGGATCAGCAGCTGGTAGCGGTCGATGAGACCGGCCGCGTGCAGGCTACCCACCAGGGCTGCGCTGCCGATGATCGACAGGTTCCGTCCGGGCGCACCCTTCAGGGCGGCGACCGTCTCGACGGCGTCACCCGGCAGCAGCACCGAGTTCTGCCAGGCGTCGGCATCGGCGAGCGTGGACGAGGTGACGTACTTGGTGATCGGGTTCATGTGCCCCGTGAACGGATTGCCGTCGGTGCGATGGGCCCAGGCGCTGATGAAGTCCTCCCAGGTCCGGCGGCCGAACAGCATGTCGCCCGGTTCGCCCATTCCCGCGGCCATCTCCCGCGCCATCACCTCGTCCTGGTACCGGGGACCCCAGCCGCCGTGGGTGAACCCGCCGCGGGTGTCCTCATCCGGCCGTCCGAGGCCCTGGACGACGCCGTCGAGCGTGATGTTCATGGTGACGCTGATGGTTCGCATGGTGATGCCCCTCGTCCGCGGGCCGCCCGGTGGCTGCCCGTCACCTGCAGTACGAACGGTCAAGGCGCGGATCGACATGGCTGCCGGAAGATGTCCGAACTTCTCTGATCGACTGCGGGCCCGGCGCTCGCCGAGTACGCCGGAGTGGGCCGTGGTTGCGCCGACTTCCCTTCGCCGCCCAGCACCCCTGGACCAGCCTCGAGTTCGACCTCGACCGTGATGGTGCGGTGCGCCTCGAGGTCGTGACAGACCCGGCACGGCCCCAGCTCGACTCCGCGTCCGACCAGTTCTACGACGCGGTCACGAGTACCTCGATCGTCACCGCGACGAGTTCCAGCGCTGGTGACCCGGGTGTCCAGCGACGACCGTCGGCGCGTGGGACGACCCCGAGATCGTCAAGCCCCCCGCTGAGGGTGCACACTCTGCCTGGTGACTGACCCTTCAGGGTGGTCGACCATCCCACCCGACGCCTTGCCCATGGTTCTGATGCGAGCGGTCGCCGCTGCTCAGAGCATCACCATTGCCGATGCCGCGGCACCGGACGCTCCGCTGGTCTACACCAACAAGGCGTTCCTGGACCTGACGGGGTACGGCGCATCGGAGGTGCTCGGGCGCAATTGCCGGTTCCTGCAGGGTCCGGACACCGACCCGGCCGCAGTGGCTGAGTTGCACGCGGCGCGGCAGGCCGAGTGGGAGGCGCGCACCGTCCTGCTCAACTACCGACGTGACGGCACGCCGTTCTGGAACGAGGTGACTCTGTCTGCGGTGCAGGACGCCGAGGGCCAGATCACTCATGTCATCGGCTACCAGGTGGACGTCACGCTGCGGGTCGAGCACGACGCGCACGTGTGGAAGGCCGTCGACGCACGGCACCTCATCGGCCAGGCCCAGGGCATCATCATGAAAGCCCACGATGTCGATTCCGCCACGTCATTCGAGGTCCTCCGCCGCCTGTCCCAGGACTCGAACACCAAGCTCAGTGCCGTCGCCGCCAGGATCGTCCGCACGCGCGCGCTCCCCCCCAGCGTGGACCCGACCAAGACTGCGGTGCAGCAGTAGTCCTGCGAACAAGGGGGTCATGGGCAAGTGATTCGAATGCGAAGTACCAGTACTGTGAGGGCGTGACGGACTCTCCATCCCCTCTCGACACCGTCGAACTGGGTGCCTACTTCGCGCTCATCGAGGTGGCCGGCCTGCTGCGGCACGCGGTCGAGCAGCAGCTCCGTGAGGACAGCGACCTGAGTTACGTGCAGTTCCAACTGCTGGCTCGGTTGGGCCTGGACTCGCCGTCCGGCAGTGAGCGGATGACCGACCTTGCCGACGGTGTCGTCTACAGCCGGAGTGGGCTGACCTATCAGGCGAGTTTGTTGGAGAAGGCAGGTCTGGTGACGAGGGCCCAGTCCCCGGACGACGAACGCGGCGTGACGGTCACGATCAGCGATGCCGGACGTGGGGTGATCGCCAAGGTCCTACCCGGGCACGTCCGGGTCATCAAAGACCTTCTGCTGCAACCGATCTCACGCACTCAGGTGGAAACTCTCTTCTCCGTCCTGGAGCCCGCGCGTGCGCACATGCGCTCGACTCCTCCGCGATCGGCGAAGCGTCGCCGGTCCCAGGGGGGCAGCTCGCCGAAGGGGTGACCCGCCGTGCCGGCGTGGGCGGTCAGTGCGCTTCGCGCGGACCGGCAGCATGGTGCAGAGCATGAGCGAAGGTTACTTCTGCTTCGAAGCACTTGCTTCTGAATTGAAGCATCTATATCGCGGCCTGCAGTTGCTTCAAACCTGAAGCACTTGACGAGAGGTCTGGTCATGAAGGCAATTCGGTTCCACGAAACAGGCGGTCCCGCGGTCCTGCGATACGAGGACGTCGACCTGCCGGTGCCCGGTTCGGGTGAGGTACGGGTCCAGGTCGCAGGCTCCGCGTTCAATCCCGCCGACGGCGGCCTGCGCGGCGGCTTCCTGCCGATCCCCATCACGCTCCCGCACATCCCGGGGTACGACGTCTCCGGCACGGTCGACGCAATCGGAGCAGGGGTGGTGGGTCTCTCCGTGAGTGAGGGCGTCGTCGGGTTCCTTCCCATGTCCGGCGACGGTGCGGCGGCGCAGTACGTCATCGCTCCGGCAGCGGCCCTGGTGAGAGCGCCGGTGCGCATTCCACTCGCCGACGCGGCCGGGTTGCCGTCGGTCGGTCTCACCGCCTCGCAGTCCCTCTTCGAGGCCGGCGAGCTGAAGCCCGGTCAGCGGGTGTTGATCAACGGTGCCGGTGGCCCGGTCGGCGGGTATGCCGTGCAGTTGGCCGAACTCGCGGGGGCGTACGTCATCGCCACGGCCAGTCCGCGCAGCGCGGAGGCGGTCAAGGCCGCGGGTGCTGACGAGATCATCGACCACACGGCCACGTCCGTCGTCGATGCCGTCCTGGAGCCCGTCGACGTGCTGCTGAACCTGGCCCCGATCAGCCCGGACGGGTTAGCCGCTCTGGCCACCCGGGTCCGGGACGGCGGAGTGGTCGTCTCGACAACCCCGACCGTGACGACGCCGGACGATCCGGGTCGCAACGTCCGTGCCGTCACGATCTTCGTCCACCCCGACGCGGAAGAGCTGGCCCGCCTCGTCGCCCTGGTCGACAGCAGCGACCTGCACGTCGAGATCTCCCGACGGGTGCCGCTGCGCGAGCTGCCCGCGATCCACCAGGAGGCCGAGGAAGGACAGATCCACGGCAAGGTCGTGGTCATCCCGCCCGCCTCGTGATCGTGCGTCGGTGATCACCCGTTGCGCCACCATCCCGCGTCGCCCGAAGAGATCGGCACGATGACGTGTTGCGGACGAGCGGAAGGCAAGGGACGCCGACTGGATCCGCTTGGTTCGGGACGGCCGAGCACGGTCGAGCCCACCCATCAGCGCTGATAGACTCGTCGAGCCCACCTCAGGTGACGGTCGACTCGATCGGCTCCGGACGTGGGCTTCATGTTGTCGGGACCTCATCTTCGAAGAGGCCAAGGTCCCTGCATGAACCTCCTGCCGCGGAACGACCGTGGCCGATGAGTCCACAGGAGGTGTACGTGAGCACTCTTGTTGCTCCGCGTCACTATGAGCTTCTGCTCATCCTCGATCCTTCGCTCGACGAGCGCACTGTCGCTCCGTCGATCGACACGTTCCTGAACGTGATCCGTCAGGGAAACGGCACCGTCGAGAAGGTCGACGTGTGGGGCAAGCGGCGGCTCTCCTTCGAGATCCGCAAGCAGCCCGAAGGCATCTACGCCGTGATCGACGTCAACTGCACTCCCGACGTCGTGAAGGAGCTCGACCGTCAGCTCAACCTGAACGAGTCGGTGCTCCGCACCAAGATCACCCGACCGGGCAAGAAGTAGGCCATGGCGGGCGACACGATCATCACGGTCGTCGGCAACCTGACCGCCGATCCTGAACTGCGTTTCACCGCCTCCGGTGCGGCCGTTGCGAACTTCACCGTCGCATCGACCCCCCGGACGCTCGACCGCACCAGCGGTGAGTGGAAGGACGGCGAGGCTCTCTTCCTGCGCTGCAACATCTGGCGGCAGGCTGCCGAGAACGTCACGGAGTCGCTCACCCGCGGCTCCCGCGTGATCGTCACCGGCCGGCTCAAGCAGCGCAGCTTCGAGACCAAGGAAGGCGAGAAGCGCACCGTCATCGAGTTGGAGGTCGACGAGATCGGCCCCTCGCTGCGGTACGCGACCGCCAAGGTCAACAAGACGGCGCGCCAGGACGGCGGCGGTCAGGGCGGCGGCGGCTTCGGCGGCGGCAACAGCGGTGGCGGCGGACAGTCCCGCGGCGGCAGCGCACCCGTTGACGATCCTTGGGCTTCGGCTCCTCCCGCCGGCGGCGGCGGCGGTTACTCGGACGAACCCCCGTTCTGATCCGGTAGCAGAGATTCCTTTCCCCACACCACTTTTCAGCATTCGAGAGTAGACATCACATGCCCAAGCCCCCCGTACGGAAGCCGAAGAAGAAGGTCTGTGCCTTCTGCAAGGAAACGGCACCGGCCATCGACTACAAGGACACGACGCTGCTGCGTCGTTTCATCTCGGACCGCGGCAAGATCCGCGCCCGTCGCGTCACCGGCAACTGCACCCAGCACCAGCGCGACATCGCCACGGCCGTGAAGAACGCCCGTGAGGTCGCCCTGCTGCCCTACACCTCGACCGCGCGCTGACGCGGGCCGAGACTAGGACGAGGAGACACACCATGAAGCTCATCCTGACCACCGACGTCGAGAACCTCGGCGAACCCGGCGAGATCGTCGAGGTGAAGGACGGTTACGGCCGCAACTACCTCCTGCCGCAGGGCAAGGCCATCATCGCCACCAAGGGCGCTGAGAAGCAGGTCCTGACGATCAAGCGCGCCCAGAAGGCCCGCGAGGTCCGCGGTGTCGAGCACGCCAACGAGATCAAGCAGAAGCTCGAGAAGCTGGTCGTCACCATCACCGCCCGCACCACCGGTGTCGATGCCAAGAAGCTGTTCGGTTCGATCACCAACGAGGACATCGCTGACGCGGTGAAGTCGGCCGGTGGCCCGACCCTGGACCGTCGCACGATCGTCACCGACGGCCACATCAAGACCACCGGCAAGCACGCCGTGTCGGTCAAGCTGCACCCCGAGGTGTCGGCGTCCTTCCAGGTCTCCGTCGTCGGCGCGGCCTGAGCACTTCGGCCTCACAGCCCTTCGCAGCACCAGCACTGCCGAAAGGCCCCGGACCCACAGGGATCCGGGGCCTTTCGCCTGTCCGGATCTCCGCTGCCGGGTCCCGCAAACCCCGGTCAGGGCTCGATGGGGGTCGGCCCCGGGAGGAACTCCCACTGCCCCTCCGACACGACGTCGACCTCCCCGTCGATCACCGAGATGGCTGTGTCGTCGTCGATCGCGTAGGCCGGTCCGTCGAGCGTCGCGGCCCACCGGCGGGCGCCCTCGAGGGTGTTGGACGGCAGGTCCGGGTTCTCCAGGTGCGGGAAGATCGAGAAGTCGACGAGGCCCAGCGTCTCGTCAGAGCCGCTGGGCGGTTGCCACAGCATGAAGGGTCTTCCGATCTGGGGCGTCATCACCATGCTGCCGGCGCTCAGTCCGACCCAGAGCTTGTCCGTCAGCGACGGCAGCAGGTCTGCCAGTCCGGACTCACGCATCCAATGCGCCAGGTAGAGCGCGTCGCCGCCGTTGACCAACAGGACGTCGGCCTCGCGGACCCAGGTCTTCCAACGGTCGGCGTCGATGCTGGGTAGCGCGGTCAGCTCCAGGACGCCCACCGAGGCCCAGCCCAACTCGGTCATCGGGGTCTCTGAACCCCGTCCGCTGATGAAGCTGTGCGCCCGGGTGGGATCGACCATCGGGTGGCCGTACCCGGCGGTGGGGATGGCGAGGGCGTGGCTCCGTGACACCGGTGCGGACAGCATCTCATCCAGCCGGTCGCGGATGGCAGCGTTCTTCACGCCCGCCGAGGTGAGCAGCATCTTGATCATTCGTCGTCATCCCTCTCGTGTGCCAAGGTTCGGACGGCGCGGCCCTTCGCGGGGAGCGAGCATCGTCCCCGCTGCTCCAAACTGGTTGCAATACAAGATCAGTCGTGCGGGAATTTAGCACGACCGGTTGCGCGATGCCATCAGCTGGCGGACGGCAGTCTGCGCGGATGCAGGACAACCACGGAATGTGTCGCAGATCGTTGCGCGGGGTATGCGGCGCAGCCTCGTGCAGATACCGCCGTTCGGGGATGGTGTGGGGGTCTCGAGAGCCCGTGTTGTCCTTGCTTGTCTGACATGTCATCGGATTCGACGCTCGGTCGGGTGACGGGTGCTACAGACCCACATAATTCACAGACTCGCTGGGTACTGTCCTTGCATCGGGCGATACTCCCAGGTGGCAAACCGTCGCTGAATTTCCCGGTGTACACCCGACGCGGTCGATCCCCGGCCGAGGATGGACGCCGTCCATGACGATGACTGCCACCGCCACCGAGCGACCGCCCCGCACGCCGCGCCCAACCATCTCCACCACCGAGTACGCACAGGTGCTGAAGGAGGTTCAGAGGCAAGGTCTGTTGGAGCGCCGTTACGGCTACTACGCCATCAAGACCGCGTTGTTGATGCTCGCACTGGCCGGCGTGTGGGTGGCCTTCTCCTTCATCGGAGCCCACTGGGCGCAACTGGGCATCGCCGTGGCCCTGGCAGTGGTCGTCACCCAGGTGATCTTCCTGGGCCATGACGCGGCCCACAAGCAGGTTTTCAAGTCCCGCAAGGCGAACGACCGACTCGCCATGGCGCTGAGCACACTGGTTGCCGGCATCAGCCTGTCCTGGTGGAACCAGAAGCACTCCAAGCATCACGCGACCCCGAACCAGATCGACAAGGATCCGGACATCGAGCCGTCGATCGTGCACTTCTACACCGCTGAGAAGCCGATCCGGTCGCGCATCGCATTGGCGATGCACGCCCGCCAGGGGTGGTGGTTCTTCCCCATCCTCGTGGTCGAGTCGTTGAACCTGCAGGTGCAGAGTCTCATCTGGCTGATCAGCAAGGTTCGTACCGGCAAGCACCGCGTCGAGCTGGGACTCATGCTGGCTCGCATCATCGCGCTCCCCGCCGCGCTGTTCGTCTTCCTGCCCGCCGGCATGGCGACCCTGTTCTTCCTCGTCCACACCGCCACGATCGGCGTCTACCTCGGCGCATCCTTCGCGGTCAGCCACGTCGGCATGCCGGTCATCCCGGCCACCGAGAAGATGAGCTTCTTCGACCGTCAGGTCCGCAGCTCGCGCAACGTCCTGGGTGGTCGGATCGCCAGCGGCTTCATGGGCGGCCTGAACTTCCAGATCGAGCACCACCTGTTCCCCAGCATGCCGCGCCCCAACCTGCGCAAAGCAGTGCCGATCATCCGCGAGCATTGCGCCGCCCAGGGTGTCAAGTACCACGAGGTGCCGATCTACACGGCCTGGAGCATCGTGGTGAAACACCTGAACCGGGTGGGTATGGCTGGCCGCGATCTGTACGGCTGCCCCACTGCGTCCGTCCTGCGCTAGCAAGCCCCGGGATTGGCGAGACCGACCCGGAACGCAGACACCACCGGACAGGCGGGCGCAGTTCTCCGGGTCAGGACGCTGAGCGCGCGGCCGGCTTGACGAACGCCAGCGCGGCCCCCAGCCCGATCAGACAGACGCCGGCGACCTGCGGGGCGACGGGCAGTCCCGGGGACGAGGAACTGAGGCAGCACGGCGACGAAGAAGATCGCCGCCTTGGGGTTCAGCACGTTCGCGAGGAACGACTGCCGCAGCACGCTCCGGGCGGACGGGTGTTGCTCCGGGCGAGGAACCGACATCGTGTGCGTACTTCCCGGCCGACGCGAGCGCGCGCACTCCGAGATGGACCAGGTACGCGGCCCCGATCACCTTCAGTACGGTGAACGCCTCCGCACTGGCCACGAGCAGTGCAGCGACACCTGCCGCTGCCGCCGTCGCGCACGAGCAGTCCGCTGGACACGCCGATGCCGGCGACCCAGCCGGTCCGCCTCGACGTGTTCGACGCGCGGCTCGGCAGGTGTGCCGGTCGATGCGGCTGGGCATCGTGCCCGCATGCCGCTGCTGCCGAATCCGCCGTCCCTTGCCGACGGCGCCACCACCCAGGACGTCGTCGGCTGGGTGGCGCAGCATCTCGGCGATCTGACGCTGGAGGGTCCGGACGGCGTCGCGCCCGGCGGGTTCCGTGGCGGTCAAAAAGCCGCCGATCAGGCGTTGGCGACGCTGGACATCACCGGCTATGCCCGCGACCGCAGCGTCGTGCTGCCGGTGGAACGCCGTGGGGCGAGCCGGATGTCGCCGTACGTCCGGCACGGTCTGCTGCCGCTGACCGACGTCTGGTCGGCGGTGGCGGATGCGCCACCCCGGGACCGGACGAAGTACCGCGACGAGTTGTTGTGGCAGGAGTTCGCCCGCCATCTCTATGCGCGGGTCGGGCAGGCCTCCGGCCAGGCCCTGACCAGGGCGCAGCCCTCCGGCGCCCGCTGGCACGCCGAACCGTGGCCCGCAGAGATGAACTGCATGGACACCGTCGTCGGCGAGCTGCACACGGACGGGTGGTTGGTGAACCAGACCCGGATGTGGCTGGCCTCCCAGTGGGCCGTCCGGGCGGGCGCCGACTGGCGTGACGGTGAGCAGGAGATGTTCGTACACCTGCTCGACGGGTCGCGGGCCGCGAACCGGTTGGGCTGGCAGTGGACTGTCGGCACCGGGAGTGGCAAGCCCTACGGCTTCAGCCGCTGGCAGGTCGAGAAGCGGTCGCCGGCGCTGTGTCGGAACTGCGCGCTGTCGCAGGCCTGTCCCATCCAGCAGTGGCCGGATTCCGAGCCCGGACCTTCGGTGCCCGGTCCGGATCTGGGCAGGGGACCGGTACCCGCCGGCCCGGCTGAGGTCGCCGGCCCAGGAGTCGGTGAGCAGGTCTGGCTGACAGCAGAATCGTTGGGGGACAGGGATCCTGCGCTCGCAGCTCGACCGGACAGATCCGCTGTCTTCGTGTTCGACGAACCGTTGTTGGCGAAGTTGCGACTGTCCGGCAAGCGGTTGGTGTTCCTGGCCGAGACGCTCGGGGAGCTGGCCGGGCTGCGGACGCTCGAGGTCCGGCGCGGGGTGGTCGTCGACGAACTGGCGGGTCGTTCGTTGGCCGCCACCTGGACACCCGTCCCGGGATGGTCCCGGATCTCCCGTCGACTGGATCCGGTCGAGGTACATCCGTGGCCGTGGCTGGTCCGCCCCGGGTCGACGTCGGTCCGCTCGTTCAGTGCCTGGCGGCGTGACAGCAAGCGGTGACGGTGGCTGTCGCGGCCCTCTGCCCGGGATGGGCTGCTGGGTACCATGAGTGAGCAGGCCGGCAGCAGAGTCGATTCCGTCAGAAGCCCGGGCTACCCGGAGCGCGAGACCCTCCGTCATCGGCCCGACGGCATCGATCCGGGTCGATCCCCATCACCCGGAGTTGCCGGCGCGGACAGGCTGGGCAGGCAGATGAGATCCCGGGTGCGGGTGATGATCGCGTCCGCACCTCCGCTGCTCCACAGGGCACTCGCCGCAGCGTCGTCACTGGTCGCCAGCATCCGTTCGACCCGCTCGGTCGAGCCGGACCCGTTCGGGTCGCGGGTGAGCAGATCGATGCTGATCAGCAGCTTCACCACTGAGGCAGTCGGGAACGTCTCCGCTGCATTGAACGTCGAGATGCACCCCGCACCTCGCCGGTCGATCAGCACGATGCCGACGGCCACCCGGGGCGCCGACTCGGCAGGCCGACGTCCCGGCCGGTGGGGGGTCATCGTCTTCATCCCTCAGTTTCCCTCGAGCATGTTCCGAACTGTCGAAGATCGACGGTAGAACCGGCCGGGCATGCGCGGATCGGAGTGCGGACCCCGATCGGCGAGCGGCCACTACGCCCGCAAGAGCAGCGGCCGGCCGACAGCTGCGCCCACGGTCGTAGCCCGAGGTTTGCCGTCAGCAGAGTGCGGGGACCGTCTTCATGAACGCCCAACAAACCGCGTTCCTCAGGTGCGCGCTCCGTAGCACTCGCGTCGGCTTCGCCGCGCAGCTACGGGCCCGCAGTCCGACATCGGACAGAAATCCCAGGAGTCCTCGTGTACTTCCACGTCCAACGCCTCATCAACGACATCGTCGCCGACGAGCCGGATCCAGCCGCTGCCAACGCTCTGCAGGAGGGGCTGGGCGGGCAGTTCGGCGAGATGCGCACGATGATGCAGTACCTCTTCCAGTCGATGAACTTTCGCGGACCGGCCGGCAAGCCCTACCGCGACCTCATCCAGGGCATCGGCACCGAGGAGATCAGCCACGTCGAGCTGATCGGCACCACGATCTCCCGGCTGCTGGACGGATCCCCGGCCTACCAGGGCAAGAAGACCGATCCGCTGGACAAGCCCGGCGCGAAGGGTGCAACCCCACTCGGCATCGCGCTCGACACCTCGAACATCCACCACTACCTGGTGGCCTCGCAGGGAGCGCTGCCGGTCGACTCCGCCGGTAACCCGTGGAGCGGCAGCTACGTCTACAACTCCGGCAACCTGGTGCTGGACCTGCTCTACAACCTGATGTTGGAGGCCACCGGCCGGTTGCAGAAGTGCCGGATCTACGAGATGACCGCCAACAAAACGGCCCGCTCGACCATCGCTTACCTGATCGTCCGCGATCAGGCGCACGAGAACGGATACGCGAAGGCGCTGGAGTCGCTCGGGGTCAACTGGAACACCGTGCTGCCGATCCCCAAGACCAACGCAGAACGTTTCCCCGAGGTCAAGAAGCTCACCAACCTCGGCCTGCACAGCAAGCAGTACACCTTCGACCTCGCCGCACAGTCGGAGGCCGGACGGATCTACCAGGGCATGTCCCCGTCCGGTGACGGCACCATGCTGGATGCGTCCGAACAGGCGCCCGAGGGTGTCCCGTCGACCATCTCCGCCGAGCGTTTCGAGGAGTTCTCACCGGGTCTCGACAAGGAGCTGCTCGCCCTGATCCAGGCCAGCGCCGAGATCGAGATGGCCGAGGTCAGCAACAGCTACGGACCGGTCGCACCGCCCGCAACAGGCTGAGTCGACCCCGATCGATCCGCGACCGCGCCGCTCGCGACACCTGGAATCGGCGCGGTCGCACTCTGCCGCCGATCTCGTCCGGTGGTCACGGAGAGTTGTATTGCTACCCATACGGGTGGTGCAGGTCGAGGGGCATCCGCGAGCGCCCAGGATCGTGGTACTTACCTCTGGCGAGCTGTGTGCCGCCATGAGTCAGGTCCGGGAGGCACGCGTGTCCACTGTCATGGCTCCGTCGACAGTGCCGGTGCCCGAACCATGGGCCCGGTACGAGATCCTCGACACCGTGCCGGAGGCTGCCTTCGACGAGCTGACGGCCGCCGCGGCCCGTCGGCTCGGCGTCACTCATTCGTCCTTGAGCATCGTGACGCCCACGCGGGTCTGGACGAAGGCGTCCACCCACACCTCCGGCCACAGCGAAGCCCACGACGTGACGTTCTGCGCGTCGGTGGCGGCCGACCGTCAGACGATGGCGGTCGACGACGCACTGAGCGTCCCGCGCTTCGCCGACCATCCCAGGGTGGGAGTACCTGATGGCGTGCGCTTCTACCTCGGCGCCCCACTGGTCGCGCCGGACGGCATGGTGCTGGGTGCCCTGTGTGCTTGGGACGAGGAACCCCGTGTCGTCACGAAGGAGGACATCGCCACCCTGGAGGAACTCGCCGGCCATGCGATGGCGCTGCTGGAGCTGCGCCGCAGCCGCATCCAACTGCGCAACGGTGAGGTTCTGCTCACGGCGACCACCGCTGTCCTGGACCTCATCGTCTCGGGCGCGCCGCTCACGGACGTGCTGGACGTGCTGGCCAGGTCGGTGGAAGCAGCGCTGCCGGACACCCATTGCTCCGTCCTGCTGTTGGACGGCGTCCACCTGCGCCACGGCGCCGCGCCCACCATGCCCGCGGCGTGGCGGGATGCGGTGGAGGGTGTGGGCATCGGCCCGTCGGTCGGTTCCTGCGGGACCGCGGCATACACCGGGAAGACGGTCATCGTCAGCGACATCGCCGCAGACCCGCTCTGGGACGGCTGGCGGGATGTGGCCCTGGAGGTCGGACTGCGGGCCTGCTGGTCGGTACCGATCATCGACTCCACCCAGCGGGTGCTCGGCAGCTTCGCGCTCTACTACCGGACCGCGCGGGAGCCCGAGGAGGAGGACCTCAAGCAGATGACCCGGTGGGTCAACCTCGCCGAGGTGGCGATCACCCGCGCCGAGACCGTGGCTGCCCTGCACGATGCTGCGACCCAGGACGCGCTGACCGGCCTGAGCAACCGCACGGAGGCGCTGCGGGTGTTGGCCGCCCTGACCGACACCGCCGACAGGGCGGCCGCCGTGTTGTTCGTCGACCTCGACCAGTTCAAGTTCGTGAACGACACCCTGGGACATGCTGCCGGCGACCAGTTCCTGGTCGAGATGGCCCACCGGATCGCGGCCTGCGCCAGGCCGCAGGACACGGTGGCCAGGATGGGCGGTGACGAGTTCCTGCTCATCTGTCCGGACGTCACCTCCGGTCAGCAGGCCCGGGTGATCGCCGGCGAGGTGGTGGCGGCACTCGGCCATCCCATGCCGATCGCCGGGCGGTCGATCTCGTTGTCGGTGAGTGTCGGCATCGGGCTGCACCCGCCGGTCACCGGCCCGGCGTCCGAGGATCTGATCGCGGACGCCGACCTGGCCATGTATGCCGCAAAACGCACCGGCCGCAACTCCATCGCCGTGTTCGACGACGAGCTCCGCCTGGAGGCCGCCGATCGACTGAGCCTGGAGGCAGACCTCGCCGACGCGCTCTCGCACGGCGACCTCACCTGTGCGTACCAACCCATCGTGGACATGAGGAACAGCCGGATGGTGGGGCTGGAGGCCCTGGTGCGGTGGACCTCCGCCACCCGGGGAGAGGTACCGGCGGACCTCCTCGTCGCCGCCGCGGAAGACAGCGGCCAGATCCTGCTGCTGGGCGAGGTGGTGCTGCGGCAGGCCTGCGCCCAGATGGCCCGCTGGCGTGAGCTCGCCCCGGAATGGCGCACCATCGGCATCGGAGTCAACGTCTCGCCCAGGCAGCTCGCCGACCCCGAGTTCGGGCGGCTCGTGCGCTCCGTGCTCGACGAGACCGGGATGTCACCGGGGCAGCTGTGGCTCGAGATCACCGAAGGCACCGTCGTACCCGACCCGAGTCTGGCCGGCACCACGATCGCCCACCTCCGGGAGGCCGGTGTGCGGATCGCCATCGACGACTTCGGGACCGGGTTCTCGTCGCTGGCCCAGCTCAAGGACCTGCCGGCAGACCTGCTGAAGATCGACCGGTCGTTCGTCGCCGACATCACCAGCGATCACGCCGTCGGCGGCATCGTCGAGGCGATCATGACCCTGGCGGACACCCTGGGGATGGATGTCACCGCCGAGGGCATCGAAACGACCGAACAGCAGCAAGCGCTGCTGGACCGCGGGTGCCTGTTTGGGCAGGGGTTTCTCTGGTCGCGGCCGCTGGCTCCGGACGACCTGCTCGCTGCCGTCGTGACCTCCCGGAACGCGTCCGTGGCCGGCAACCGCCTGACCTTCGTCCCGGTCCTGTCCTGAGCCGCGCGAGTCCCGTCGCCCTCCCTGCTGCAGAACGGTTCCAGTGGTCTGCCACCTACCGGGGCGTGGCACACCACCGGAACCGTTCTGCAGCCACGAGCCGGGTTCAGCCTGCGTCCCACCTCGATGGACGATGATCCGGCGGGCGTTCCGAGTCGTTCCGGAGCACACTGCGGAGATGGCTGAATACACCTTGAACAAGGCTGCGGAGCGACGGATCCGGGAGTTGATCGATGCCCGGCAGTACGTCCTGGACAGTCAGTGGGGTGAGGTCCAACCATCGACCGAAGCCCAGAACGCGTATCTGGAGAATCATTCGTTCGACGACTACGCGAGCTGGCACCTCGGCCTGACCGTCGGCGCGACCGATGGCACCAAGGCTCGGTACGCCTTCGTGGTGGGCGACTTCCGCCGAGTGCACCGCAGTGGGCTGATTGCTTGCGTGTACCGGGCGTCGGAGTGGCGGCACAAGGAGGTCGAGCTGGCGGCCCACGAGCTGCTGCAGCAGCTCGACAGGGTCAGCGGCTGAGTCCAGACGGTCACAGGCCGACCGACCCGGTCGACCCGACCACCGCGGCACGGATCGTCGCTCACCGTCCGCGCGGGCGCTCGCCGCGGCATCGGGGCGCTGTGCGGGCGGTGATCCAGTTCAGCGCAACGCTCACCCTGACGCCTAGCGTGAGCACATGACTCCCTCCCCCCAGCTCGACGGTGTGTCCGTCGCAGTCCAGGACATGGCCGCATCGATGGCCTTCTACCGACTGTGTGGCCTCGCGGTACCCGACGATGCCGACACCCAGCCGCACGTCGAGGTCGTGCTCGGCGGAGGCTTCCGGATCATGTTCGACGACCAGTCGGGGATCACCTCGTGGAATACGGGCTGGACGCCGCCTGCACCCGGTGGCCGGCTGACTCTGGCCTTCCGGTGTTCGTCACCGGCCGAGGTCGATGACGTCCACGGAGCCCTCGTCGCGGCGGGTCATCCGGAGCACCTGGCCCCGTTCGACGCGTTCTGGGGACAGCGATACGCCTCCGTCCTGGATCCGGACGGAACCGCCGTCGACCTGTACGCCGCTCTTCCGGTCTGAGCTGGCCGCACTCCGTCCCATGACCGTTCGACCGCCGGAACGCGTCGCCCCTTCGGAGGATCTCCCGCCACACCCACGTTCAGATGGCGGAGGTCGTCCCCGAATTGTCCGTGCACGGTGTCGGTGTCCGTAGCTACGGTGATCGCATGCCACAGCCCCCCGCCATCGAGGCGATCAACCTGGTGAAGCATTTCGGCGACAAGGTGGCGGTCGACGACGTCAGCTTCGTCGTGCCGCAGGGGACGGTGCTCGGACTGCTCGGCCCGAACGGCGCCGGCAAGACCACGGTCGTCCGGATGATGACCACGCTGTCCCGGCCGACGTCCGGGACGGCCCGGGTGGCCGGACACGACGTCATCACAGAGCCCGATCAGGTCCGGCGGTCGATGGGATCGACGGGTCAGGCGGCCACCGTCGACGAGTTGCTCACCGGCCGGCAGAACCTGCGGATGATCGGTCAGCTGTACGGTCTCACCACGCGGGACGTGAAGCGGATCGCAGACGAGCTGTTGGAGCGCTTCTCCCTGACCGATGCGGCCGGGAAGATCGTCAAGGAGTACTCCGGCGGCATGCGTCGCCGGCTCGATCTCGCGGCCAGCCTGGTCGCGGTGCCGCCGGTGCTGTTCCTCGACGAGCCCACCACCGGCCTCGACCCGCGCAGCCGGCTCGAGTTGTGGGAGGTGCTGCGGGAGCTGGTCAAGGACGGCACCACCCTCCTGCTCACCACCCAGTACCTCGAGGAGGCCGATCGGCTCGCCGACGAGATCGTGGTGATCGACCGCGGCGCGGTGATCGCCGCCGGCACGCCGTTGCAGCTCAAGGATTCATCGGGGCAGGCAGCGCTGGTGATCACCGTGTCCAGGGCCGAGGACCTCGCGTCGGCCGCCGACCTGTTGCGGGCGCACGTCAATGAAGTGTTCGTCGACTCCTCGGCCCGCCGACTCACCGCGCCGGCGACCGGGCTGTCCGACATCACCAGGATTGCCGGCGTCTTCGACGCCTCCACCATCGAGATCGACGATCTCGGGTTGCAGCGCCCCAGCCTGGACGACGTGTTCCTGGCCCTCACCGGGCACCGCGCCGAAGACCGCATCGCCGACGATGCGGCCTCCACCGACGATGCAGGGGTGACGACATGACGATCACAACGGTGAAGAGTTTCGGAGCGGTGGAACGCCCGCAGGCTCGGCCGACCACGCTGCTGCAGCAGTCGTGGGTGCTGGTGCGCCGCAACTTCAGTCACATCCGGCGGCAACCCGAGATGCTGATGGACGTCACCATCCAGCCCGTGATGTTCGTGCTGCTGTTCGCCTACGTGTTCGGCGGCTCGATCCAGACCAACACCGGCAACTACCGCGAGTGGCTGCTCCCCGGCATCATGGGGCAGACCATGGCGTTCGCCTCGTTCATCGTGGCCCTCGGCCTCACCGCCGACCTGGAGAAGGGCATCATCGACCGGTTCCGGTCGCTGCCGATCTCGCCCAACGCCGTACTGGTCGGCCGTAGCATCGCGGCACTCTTCCACTCCAGCATCGGCATCCTGGTGATGGCGATGACCGGTCTGCTGATCGGCTGGCGCATCCACTCCAGCATCGGCGAGGCGGTGTTGGGGTTCCTCGTGCTGGTGCTGTTCGGATTCTCGATGATCTGGCTGGGCATCCTGGTCGGTTCCAGCATGCGCTCGGTGGAGGCGGTGAACGGCGTCATGTTCACCACGATGTTCCCGATCACGTTCCTGGCCAACACCTTCGCACCCACCGACCGGATGGTCCCGTGGCTGCGGACCATTGCCGAGTGGAACCCGATCTCCGCTCTGGTGCAGGCCATGCGACTGCTGTGGGGCAACGACATCCCGGTGGCGGGATCTGCGTGGCCGCTGCGGCACGCCGTGCCGGTGACCATCGGCTGGTCGGTGCTGCTGGTGGCGATCTTCGCGCCGCTGGCCATCCGTGCCTACCGTCGGCGCACCACCGACTGACCGCCAGGCAACGGCGATCTCGCGCTGATCGAGCGAACGAAGTGGGTCGAGAACCCGTCGCGTCGCACCGGTCTCGGATCTGATGGGGTCTCGACTTGTTCCTCGCTCGACAAGCGTTGATCTCTTGCCGATCGAGCGAATGAAGCTCGACCAGTGTTGATCTCTTGCTGATCGAGCGAACGAAGTGAGTCGGCCGCATCGAGATCTCTTCTACCGAGCTGCGGGCAACACCTACCGACTGGCATGCGAACCCTCTCGCCGATCACAACTTCACCTTCCACCTCAAGAACGGGACCCGTGCAGATCTACCTGCACGGGCCACGCCTGTCACCGACCCCGCTGAACGTCAGGCCGTGCCGGTAGAGATCATCGCGGATCTCAATCAGCCCCACGACCCCGGCACCATCCGGCCGACTCGGCTCGAAGACGGGGCTGACAGTCGACTGATGCGCATCAACTTTCCACCATCGACAATGATCGCGGATCCTCGACAGATGATCTACTCCCAGGGACGGGGGGTAGTCGCGGCCAGAGCGTCTCTTCCCGCAGCTGCGGGTTGGTGGTTCCCAGCGGTGCCAGATTTGAATACTTCGCACGAAGCGAGGAACAGATCGCGAGCCGACCAGGTTGTACGACAGGACGGGATACGGTGGTGGGCATTACGACTGCCGTCCCTGCGCTGCAGTCAGCGCTAGCGAGAGCCCAGGTCCGTCCTGCTGCTGGAAAGGGTACGCCATGGGTTCCACCACTGAGACCGCCACGGCAGGAACCATCGACCACGATGTGTTCGCTCGCCTGTTCACGGTTCTGCGCATTTTCACCGGCCTGGTATGGCTGTCGAACGCCCTGGCGAAGGTATTCAACAAAGCAAGCTACGACCTCGGGTTCTTTTCGTTCAGTCTGATCGACACGGGTTCGGCCCGCAGCATCTTGACCGGTGCGGCGTCGCACACAGACATTCGCCCGCTGGGGGCGCTCTATCAAAACCTGGTTCTGTCGAACTGGGGTTTCTGGAGCGTCTTTCTGACCCTCGCCGAGTTGGCCGTCGGAATCGGACTGGTCCTGGGCGTCGCCAGCCGGCTGGCCGCCGTCGGTGGACTGCTGCTGATCGGCCCGGTCTGGATCATGCTGTGGAACACCAATCTTTACCTCTGGGAGTATCCGGCCGAGGACCTCCTGCCCCTGATCCTGCTGGCGATCGCACCGGCCGGACGCTGCTTCGGGCTCGACGAGAAGCTCGTCGCCCGATGGGGCCGCCGGTGGCCATTCTGATCCCTGGTCCACCATCGAGGTGATGCTGGCGCGAGGTCAGTGCGACGCGCCACCTCCGGCGCCCGGCGCCGGCTCGAACTTGTCGACGATCACTCCACAGGCAAGCGAGCCGGCGACGAAGATGCCGCCGTGGCGGCCAGGATTCGGCCGAAGTCGGCACCGGGCTGCAGGGTCGCAACGAAGCCGTGGAGACCGGAGCGACGATGCCGCCGCCGTCCGGCAGAGTCGGGTGGAGGAAGATCGACTGCATGACCACCGCCCGACCGCAGCCGGTCATCCTGCTCTGCGCGCCCGCCCATCCCGAGGTGTTGTGCTCGGAGTTCGAGCGCTACGAGCGTGACTACCGAGTTCGCTGCGTCGGTTCAGCATCAGAGGCGTCGGAGGCGCTGCGCGAGCTGGTCGCCGATGGCGCGCCGGTGGCGCTGGTGGTTACCGAGTCGGTGCTGCCGGATGCAGCGACCTTCGCAGCGCTGCACGAGTGGCGGACCGTCGTCCCGACCGCCAGGCGCCTGGTCACCGCCCACTGGGAACGGTTCCGCCTCGACGCCGACGCGCTGCGCGCGGGGATGACCAGCGGCAAGTTCGACGCCTACCTGCTGATGCCGCGGGGTCCCCGCGACGAGGAGTTTCATTCCGCGATCACCGAGGTGCTCTCCGACTGGGGGTCGTCGGTGGCCGAGCCGGAGATCGATGCGGTCCAGATCGTCACGCCCCGGATCGACCCGCTGACCGTGGCCGTCCGGGATTTCCTGGATCGGATGGGCATGCCCCATCGCACCTACCCGCCCGACTCGGAGATCGGCCGGACCATGCTCGCCCAGCTGCCGGACGACAGTCGGTTCCCGGTGGTCGCGGCACTGGGTCTGCCGCCGATCGTGGCCAGCTCCGTCCAGGACGTGTCCACCCGCATCTATGGCAATCCCTCCGACATCGATCTCAACACGGTGGTCGATCTCGCGGTGGTCGGCGCCGGACCGGCCGGTCTGGCCGCGGCGGTCTACGGATCGTCGGAGGGTCTCAGCACGGTGGTCATCGAGGCGGAGGCCATCGGCGGTCAGGCCGGCACCAGCTCGATGATCCGCAACTATCTCGGCTTTCCCCGGGGGATCTCCGGGATGCGGCTGTCGCAGCGGGCCAGGAACCAGTCGATCCGGTTCGGCACCCGCTTCTTCACCGGGTGGACCGTGGACGAGCTGGTGCCTGGCCGTGACGGCGCCCCGCACCGGCTCGTCACCGCCGGCGGCGACGTGCGTGCCAGGGCCGTGGTGATCTCCTCCGGGGTCGCCTACCGCCGGCTCGGGGTCGATCCGTTGGAGCACCTGGTCGGCCTCGGCGTGCACTACGGCGCGGCAGTGAGTGCGTCCCGGGAGATGGAGGGGCGGGACGTCTTCGTGGTGGGTGGCGGTAACTCGGCTGGTCAGGCCGCGATCCACCTGGCGAAGTTCGCCCGCTCGGTGACCATCGTGATCCGCCGACCGGAACTGGCGGCGACCATGTCCGACTACCTGATCAGGGAGATCGGGTACAACCCGGTGATCAGGGTGCTGCCGTGTCAGGCAGTGGTGGACGGCGGTGGGACCGGGCTGCTCGAGTGGATCGTGCTGCGTGATCTGAACACAGGTGCCGAAACCCGTTGTGCAGCAGGCGGTCTGTTCCTGTTGCTCGGGGCGGAGCCGCGCTGCGACTGGATAGGTCCGGCGGTCCACCGCGACGGGCACGGGTTCGTGCTGACCGGTCGCGACGTACCGAAGGAGCAGTGGGTCGACGGTCTGCCACCGGCGAACCTGGAGACCACCGTGCCCGGGGTCTTCGCCGCCGGAGACGTCCGCGCCGGGTCGATGAAGCGGGTTGCCTCGGCGTCCGGCGAGGGGGCATCCGTGGTGCCGCTCGTGCACGATCACCTGGCCCGTCAGGATCCGGGATGACCCATGCGAGTTCCTGTGCACGATGATGTCGGGAAGACGGCCGTCGCGACTCGACGCCGTCGATGCGGCCGGCGACGCTCGGAGGACGTCCGCGCTCGTCGGATCGACCGGGGGAGAACACTGTGGACTGGGTGACCACTTCGCTGTTCACGCTGGCTCTGGCGGTGCTGTTCGGCTATCTCGTGCAGCGGATGCTCGGCGTCCGTCTCGGGATCCTCCGGCTGCTGCTCGGTGGGGCCTTCGCGGTGGCGGTCACCGTGCCGATCCTGCGCGGGGTGGTGGCCGCAACCGGGCTGGGCGCCTCCGACAACCGGCTCTGGTGGTTCCTGCTGCTGTCGGCCCTGGCTGTGCTGTTCGCGTCGATGTTGTTCCTGACCGTCGCCGAGGCCTTCGTGCCGTTCGGCCGGGTACCGCCGGCCCGTGAGTGGGGCCGCGGTCTGCGTGGCCGGGCCCGTCGCTCCCGGCGGTACTTCCAGATCGTCCGGATCGTCGTACGCCGCGGTCTGTGGCCGTACCTGCGCGGCGGGCGCAGACGGGCGTTGAGCACAACCGAGGGGCGGGCGGAGTTCGGTCGACGGCTGGCCGGAGCGTTGGACGATGCCGGGGTGACGTTCGTGAAGCTCGGGCAGCTGCTCGCCACCCGGCGGGACCTGGTGCCGGCCGAGATCGCCGACCGGCTGGCCGTGCTCCAGGACGATGCCGCGCCGCTGCCGTGGCCGCAGATCGAGCGGGCGCTCACCGAGGCCTGGGGTGCACCGGTGTCGGAGTGCGTGGCCGCGGTGGAGGTCGAGCCGCTCGCCGCCGCGTCGGTCGGGCAGGTGCACGCCGCCACCTTGCACGACGGGAGTCGGGTGGTGCTCAAGGTGTGTCGGCCCGGGGTGGCGACGACGGTGGAACGAGACCTGGACATCGCCTTCCGGTTCGCCGGGAGACTGGAGGCGTGGACCGGGTGGGCGGCATCGGTCGGTGCGGCACGACTGGCGGAGGGCATGGCCACTGCGCTCCGCGAGGAACTCGACTTCCGGGTGGAGGCTGCCAACCTGGTGTCGGTGGCAGCTGCGGAGACCGCCCGCCGGACACCGTCAGTGGTCGTGCCGACGGTCGTGCCCCACCTGTCCGATCGCAGCGTGCTGGTGATGCAGCGGCTGGACGGTCGCCGACTCGCCGACGCCGGTGCAGACATCGACCGGCCGGTCGTGGCCAGGACGGTGCTGCGGTTCCTCGTCGGCCAGGTGATGGTGGACGGGTTGTTCCACGCCGACCCGCACCCCGGCAACATCCTGGTGCTCGACGACGGTCGGATCGGTCTGCTCGATCTGGGTTCCGTCGGCCGACTGGACCGGACGCTGCGCGAGACCCTGCAGCGACTGCTGCGGGGCGTCGACGCAGCGGATCCGCTGGCCGTCTCGGACGCTCTGTTGGAACTGGTGCCGCGGCCGGAGGACATCGACACCGAGGCGTTGGAGAGGGACCTGGGACGGTTCCTTGCTCGGTACGTGGTCGGCGGGAGCGCGGCCGCCGGCGCCGGCGGAGCCCAGATGTTCGGTCAGTTGTTCCGGGTGGTGGCTGCACACCGGTTGGCCGTGCCGGTGGAGATCGCTGCAGTGTTCCGGGCGCTGGCCACCGTCGAGGGGACGCTGGTGGGCCTGGATCCCGACTTCGATCTGGTCACCGAAACCCGTTCCGCTGCAACGGAACTAGCCTCCGCACGCCTCGAACCCGGGTCCCTCAAGGACGCCGCGCTGCAGGAGCTGGTGGCGCTCACACCCCTGTTGCGCCGGCTCCCGCGCCGGGTGGAGCGGATCGTCGCGGCAGCCGAGCACGGCCGGTTCACCATGTCCGTGCGGCCGCTGGCGGACGAACGCGATCGCGCGTTCATCTCCTCGATCGTGCACCAGGTGCTGCTGGCCCTCATCGCGGCGACCACCGGGATCATGTCAGTCGTGCTGCTGTCCATCGACGGCGGCCCGATGGTGACACCGACCATCGGTCTGTTCGAGCTGATCGGCTACCTGCTGTTGCTGCTCGCGGCGATACTGGGTCTGCGGGTGCTGGCGCCCGTCTTCCGACGGGATCCCGGCAGCAGGTGATCCGCGGCGTCGCCCGGGTGCGACTGTCTCGGTGTTGCGCGCTGCGACCCGGCTGGACCCGACGCGCGAACTTCAGCGGGGTGCGGGTGCCGGGTCGTAGTCGAAAGCGGGCAGGCCGTCGATGCTGGTGGAGTTCTTCTTCCGGCGGTAGTCGGCCACGCCCTCGACGCCCTTGCGTTCCATGTACTGGGGCAGCAGTTCCCGTTCACCCGCGTACTCCATCAACGGGATACCGAAACCACAGGAGTCCGAGACCCGTTCGACGTCGACCACCACGACGGCCCGCGCGCCGGGTACGTCGTCGAAGTGCTGGGCGTGTTCGGCGAACTCGGGGTCGTAGAGCGTGACGAACCGGCCGTGCCCGTGCAGCCGGACGATGTTCGGCGGCCCGTCGAGGGCACAGAACATCAGCGTGATCCGGCCGTTCTGCCGGAGGTGGGCGATCGTCTCGGCGCCACTGGCGGTGATGTCGAGGTAGGCGACCGTGTGCTCGTCCAGGATCTTGAAGGTGCCCCCGATCCCCTTGGGGGACACATTGACCCGACCGTCGCCGGTGGGTGCGGTGGCGACGAAGAACATCCGCTGCCGCTCGATGAACTCCCGCAGCCGGCCGTCGATGCTCTCGTGGATCTTCCCCATCCCTGCACCCTAGTCAGCGTCGGGAGCTCGAGGTTCCGGCACCCACGAGTGTTGCTGATCCACCTCCCCGACGGGTACACCGCCGAAGCGGCCCGCGGCGGCCTGATCACCACCATCAAGACGTTGCCGCAGCAGCTGCGCAAGTCGTTGACCTGCGACCAGGGTGGGGAGCTCGCCACTGACATGGACATCTACTTCTGCGACCCCGGTAAGCCGTGGCAGCGCGGATCCAACGAGAACACCAACGGTTTGCTCCGCCAGTACTTCGCCGAGGGCACCGATCTCAAAATGCATGACGCAGCAGAGCTGCAACGAGTCGCCGACGAGCTCAACAACCGACCCCGCAAGACCCTCGGCTGGGCCACCCCCGCCGACCGACTGAACGATCTACGCTCATCAGCAACGACCGGATGATGCAACGACCGCTGGAATCCGCCGATCGGTTCACCAGACGTTCGACCCACGTTTGTGACGACCTGCCAAGCAATGCCGCTGGTTGCGACCGGCAACCGTGATCTCATCTCGTGCCGTTGTGGGGAGTACGAGCATTCGCAAGCATTGCGGTAGGCGAGCGATGATCCCGAGCGGCCGGTCCGCGATGCCGCCGACAGCGCGATGGCAAGAATCGCGTTTTCGACGCACAATGCTGGAAGCGGTGGTGCCGCAGGACCGGTCAGTCCCGGCCGCGCCGTACCAGGCCAGTCTCGTAGGCGCGGATGACGACCTGAACTCGGTCCCGCAGACCGAGTTTGGCCAACAGCCGTCCGACGTGCGTCTTGATCGTCGGCTCGGCCAGGAACAACTGGGTGCCGATCTCGGTGTTGCTCAGACCGCGAGCGATCAGCAGCATCACCTCACGCTCCCGGTCGGTGAGCTGAGCGATGTCGGGCAGTTCAGTCGGGTCGGCCGTGTCCAGGTCGAGCGTCGGCACCACGTGTTCGAGCAGTCGGCGGGTGGTGGACGGTGCGATCACCGCGTCGCCGGAGTGCACGGCCCGGATCGCATCCAGCACATCCTCGGCCGGCGCGTCCTTGATCAGGAAGCCGCTGGCGCCGGCCTGCAGCGCTGCGAAGGCGTGCTCGTCCAGATCGAAGGTGGTCAGCACCACCACCCGGGGACCGGACGGGTTGCGGGCCAGCAACTCCCGGGTCGCCGTCACTCCGTCCATCCGCGGCATCCGGACGTCCATCAACACCACATCACAGCCGGTGGCGGCCAGCAATTCCAGCGCTGCCGCACCATCTCCGGCCTGACCGACCACTTGCATGTCGGCCTGACTGTCCACCACCATCGCCAGCCCGGTACGGACCAGTTCCTGGTCGTCGACCAGGACCACCCGGAGCACGGCGGCGGGGTTCGGCACGTTCGTCACTCCTGGGTCTGAGGGGTGGGCTGCGGTGTGCTGGACACAGTGACGGAATTGCTGCGCACCAACGGAACCTGGCCGGTCACCCGGTAGCCGCCGTCGGTGGCCGGCCCAGCACTCAGCGATCCGCCCAGCAGCGTCAGCCGTTCGGACATTCCGACATGGCCGCGACCGGGGATGGACGAGCCGACCGTCGGTGGCGGCGGCTGGCCGGTGTCGGTTACCTCAAGGGTCAGATCCTGCTCGCCCCAATCGATCCGGACCTGGGCGCGGGCACCGGCGCCGGCATGTTTCACCACGTTGGTCAGCGACTCCTGGACCAACCGATAGGCGGCCAGATGGGCGGCCCGGTCCAGATTGCGCGACCGGCCGCTGACGTCGAGCGACACCGGCAGGCCGGACTCCCGGACCCGGTCGACCATCTGGGCGATGTCGTCGATGGTCGGTTGCGGCTGCGACATCTCCTGGGGATTGTCGGAGCGCAGTACTCCGATGAGCGACCGCATGTCCTGCAACGCTTCTCGGCCGATCTCGGCGATGGTGCGCATCACCTCGGCGGTCTTGGCAGTGTCGGTGGCTGCGACGAACCGGCCGCCCTCCGCCTGCCGGACCATCACCGACAGCGAGTGTGCGACCACATCGTGCATCTCCCGGGCGATTCTGGCCCGTTCGTCCACCGCCGCCTGTCGCACCTGGTCGGCCCGGTCCTGCTCTGCCCGTCTGGCCCGTTCTGCCAATCCCTCGATCTGCGCCAGCCGCCACCTGCGGAACGCTCCCAGCGCCCACATCGACAGCACCGTCGCCAGCAGGGCAGCGACCACGAACAGGGTGCCGCCCCATTGGCCGCCCGGCGCGGTGTCGGCGAAGGTCGGCGCGGTGACGAACCGCACCGTCACCGCAGCGGTGCCGATCATCCCGACCAGCAACGACATCCGCGGCCAAGGCGATGGCGCTCTGGCGCTCACCGAGTAGGCACAGATCAGGTAGGCCAGACCGGCCGGCAGCAGCGTCACCGGGTAGGCGGTGCCCTCGCCGCCGGACTGCAGCGGGACGATGGCCAGCGCCGCCTCGCCGGCGACGGCCAGGACGAACGCCGAGACTGGCCAGCGGCGTCGACCGGAGACCGCGAGGTGCAGGACGGCGAAGGCGGCCAGGGTGAGCAGCAGGTAGCCGGTGGGCGGCGGGTCGGCCGTCACGGTGAGGACCGAGACGGTGCCTGCGGTGGCGGCCAGCGCGATCGCCAGCGCCACGTCCGTCGCGAACGGGCGGTCGCGGGCCCAGCGGTAGACCCGCTGCACGTCGTCCGCCGCTGCACTCACGTCTCGACCCTAGGGGCGCTGGAGCCGGTGCGCCGTCATCCGCAGGTACCGGTGGGCCGATCCGGAGGTGTCGGCGCGCCGCGGTGGGGTGACGAAAACGTCATCCACAGGGACGGTGCCGACGATGCCGACGGGCGATGCGTCGCCCCCGGTGACGGACGAACGTGGGGGAAAGCGGCGAGAAGCTCGCCGAGACAGGAGACCTGAGATGACTCAAATGAATGAGCACACCTTGCACACCCGACCGCGGATCGTGATCGTCGGCGGCGGATTCGTCGGCTACACCGTGGCCCGCACCCTGGGCAAGAAGCTGCTGCCGGACGAGGCGGACGTGGTGCTGATCGACGCCACCGGAGTGATGACCTACCAACCGTTTCTGGCCGAAGTGGCCGGCGGTCTCGTCGAGCCCCGGCACCTGGCGATCCCACTGCGGCAAGTGCTGCCGCACGCCAGGGTGGTGACCGGTCGGGTGACCACTGTCGATCGACAGGCCAAGACGGTGCTGGTGACGCTGCCTGATGGCACCGGCTACCTCGAGGAGTACGACCAGCTGGTGATGGCGCCTGGTGCGGTGCCGCGGACCCGGCCGATCCCCGGGTTGGCTGAGAGGGCCGTTGGCTTCGGTACTCTCGCCGATGCCAGCTATCTGCGGGATCGGGTGCTGACCCGGATCGCGCTGGCTGCCGACACCGACAATCTGCCGACCTTCCGGCGAGCCCTCTCCTTCGTGGTGATCGGCGGCGGCTACTCCGGGGTGGAGGCGGTGGCCGAATTGCAGAACCTGGCCACGGCGGCAATCAAGCGCTACCCAAACCTGGAGCCGCGGGACATGCGCTGGGAACTGATCGAGGCCGGCGAGGAAATCATGCCGGAGCTGCCGCCGAGGCTCGGCGAATACACCCGGCGCCGGCTGGCCAAGTCCGGAATCACCGTGCGGCTGAGCGCCCAGGTGACCTCGCTCGAGGACGGGATGGTGACGCTGTCCGATGGGAAGCAGTTCGCCGCCGACACGGTGGTCTGGACCGCGGGCGTGCGGGCCAACCCGCTGCTGGCCACCCTCGGGGTGCCGGTCGATGCCAGGGGTCGGCTGCAGTGCAACCCGTTGTTGCAGGTGCAGGGCGCGCCGGGGATCTGGTCGGCTGGTGATGGTGCCGCGGTACCGGATCTCGCTGCCGCGGCCAAGGTGCGGGACAACGGGGCCACCATGCCGCTCTGCGGGGCGACCGCTCAACACGCGGTGCGGCAGGCAAAACGGCTGGCGCGCAACATACTTGCCATCATCCGCAGTCGGTCGACAGGCGACTACCGGCATCCGGACGCCGGTTCGGTGGCCAGCCTCGGACTGCACCGAGGGGTCGCCCGGATCTACGGCATCCCGATGCGCGGCATCATCGCCTGGTTGTTGCACCGCTGCTACCACCTGATGATGGTGCCCACTTGGGGCCGCAAGGTCCGGGTGGCCGCCGGTTGGGGTGCCGCGTTGTTCGGTCGGCGGGACCTGACGCCGCTGCCGGCCGGTGGCTGGACGGTGAACCTGTCCGGAATGCCGGTCGGTGTCGAGCAGGGAGCGGAAAGCTGGCACGACTCGCCGCAATTGCTCAGCGTGTCGCGACAACGCTCCGCTACCTCGGGGGCTGCGGTGGCGTGCATCTCTGGCAAACCGAACATCAACGTAGAGGCGTGATCATGCTCAACCGTTTGATGACAACAGCGACCACGTGGTGGCGCGAATTGGTCACCCGTCGACAGCTGCGCAAGCTGCCGTCCAACAGCACATCGACCATGCCGCTGCCTGTCACCGAGCCGCACGACGGTGCTGACGGCGCCGTCACCTACAGCGCTCACCGACCCGCTCGGGGCATTCGCACATCCGGTGATCGCCTACCCGTAGTCAGACGTACATGTTGGTTCGTGCGCCCATCAAGAGCCTGCCCCGGCCGCCGCCACACCGAGGCCCTGATCATGGAGGTGCTCGCTGGCAGACGCAGCGCGGGTACTCGTTCATGGTCAACCGATGCGACATCCAATCGGTGGCGGTGCCCAGTTGGCCGATCGGTATGTGAGACGTCCTCTTGGCTGAAACCGCGGTCGTCCGGCTTCACGCGGGGTGGCCGCGACCACCAGGTCTCATCCGTCGCCGGGTTCAGGGATCAGAAGCGGCGCCCCGAACCACCCTCAGCAGATGCGATGGTGCGCGATCTGGGGTCCCCGTAGATCCAGGACTTCGGCGAGGTCGACCTGGTCGTCGCCGTCGGGATTCGCGCGAAGGTATTCCCAGATCAGAGTCTGGCCATCGAGTTGGTAGCGGCCGGTTCGGTACCAGCGCACGAGGTCGTTGGGGCGGTTGTCGGTGCCGCGTTGGAAGAATGGCCGGATCTGGTCTCGGCCGGTGAGCACACCGCTGCGCTGACCGAGGATTCGCGGAATCAGCGGTGTCTCGAGGAGCGCGTCGGGGTGTACAGCTCCAGCAGTCCGTCGATGTCGTGGGCGCGGGTCCGGGCGTCCCATTCGTGATTTATGAACGCCGCGTCGTCGTCGCTGGCGGTTGTGGTCGTCGGGTCGGGGTCCATACCGCGACGCCATGCCCGCGACGTCACGGTGGCGGTCGAAATGTGCGTGCCGCATGCTGGAGCGGTGACCGAGGAACTGAGCGACGTCGACCTGGCGGCCGTTCAGCTGACGGGCCCCACTGAGCGATCCGCCTGCGGGATGGCGCGCGCGGACCGCAGAATCGAGAAACGCTCGCCGGCCGGGCGGTAGGTCAGTGAACTGGACCTGTACTGCGCCGGCCCCCGGGTCGAATGCTCGCCTTCATGTTCGGATCAGCCGCTGAACGCGGTCGCGGTCGTTGAAGACGTCGACGTTGACGATCCTGCCGTCGGTAACGGTGAACGCCAGTACCGCGAACGGGATGTCCCCGTCGAACGCGACCACGCCGGCCGCGCCGTTGATCAGGGCTGGACGGACCATCGACGCCCAAGCGCGTGCCGCGACCGCGCCCCTGGCGACGCGGTCGGCGCCGCGCAGCTCGGTCATGCCATCACGGCCGTGGGCGCGCAGTATGACGCTCGGGTCGAGCACCGCGACCAGTGCGGCGATGTCCCCCTGCCGGGCGGCGGCGAGGTACGCCTGCACCGCGGCCCGCTGGATCGCCGGGTCCGGGTCTGCCAGTTGTGCGGCGTCGTGCACCTGGCGCCGGGCGCGGCTGGCCAGCTGCCGGGTCGCCTGCGGTGAGCGTTCCACCAGCGGCGCGATCACCTCGAACGGCACCGAGAACATGTCATGGAGCACAAAAGCCAAGCGCTGGGCCGGGGACAATGTCGCCAAGACAACCTGGAGGGCAACGCCGACCGCGTCGGCCAGCAACGCCTGATGTTCTGGGTCGCCCGTGGTGTCGAGTGACACGATTGGCTCGCCCGCCGGATCCAGCGGGTCGTGGCTACGTCGGCCCCGGAGCATGTTCAGGCAGATCCGGGAGATCACGGTCGTCAGCCAGCCGTCAAGGTTCTCGACCGACTCGGCGTCGGCGCGCTGCAGCCGAAGCCAAGTTTCCTGAACGGCGTCGTCGGCCTCGCTGAGCGAGCCGAGCATCCGGAAGGCGACGCCGGTGAGTCGGGAGCGCTGCTTCATTCTGGTCGCAGAATGCCACTCCAGTGCCAAGCCCAAGGCGACGGCGTGAGGGGAGCGTCAAGTTCTGCGGGTTTGGTCGATCCCCGCATGGCGAACACAGCCAACCTGCGAGAGATCGGAAGGTCTCAGATGAGGATCCCTATCCGAGACCACTTGTCCTGTGCTGATGAGCGGCGATGTGCCTGGGGGCGGCGCTGGTCGACGTTTCGTGACTGGGGCGTGTTAGCTCGGGCGTCAATCCAATGCCAACACTCCCGAGCGTGGTGTAGTGGCCTGGCACATGATGTAGCACCACCACTACGGGCGAGACCCCTGCAGGCCTCGGCTCGCCGTTGTGTCTGGGACCTAACGAGCGACGTGACGGACTGCTAGCCCCCGGTGGCGTCGTCAGGAAGCTGACATCCGTCTTCATCAGTGACAAGGATGTATCCGACAGGGATCGTCATGCTGAACTGCTCCGATCCTCGGTGGTAGCCCACGCTGACCGAGGTGGTTTCAGCCGACGATCCCAATCGCTTCAGCACTACGAACAGTTGCAGGGGCGTGGGTGATGCGACGTAACTAGCACCGTCGGCCGTGAGTCGTTGGTCCCACCGTTGGGTAATCTCCGGCGGAATCTTGGGCGGGAAGCCAAGCTCCGCCCCGATGCCCGCTGAGGACCCGTCAGGGTGCAACCGGTGATGGGACAAGCACGCTAGTGACCAGTTCGGCAGCTCCGTTACCGCCATTCAGCGTCACCTTGTCGATGGTCAACGGCTCACCTTCGCTATAGCGCCAAGTGGCTGCGTTGGCGGTGAGAACCTCTCCGTCGGGTACCGGCGCGCAGATCCTGTTCGGTGCCTGCGTATCGGCCAGTGGACCCGGCGCCATCACTGGAGCCGATGTCGCTGAGTTGGGCTGTGCCGAGGAGCTCGAGCAACCGACCCCGGTCATAGCTAGTAGGCCAGCAGCGACGAGAGTGTAGATTCTCCGACCCTTCACGTCACCAATCTGCTCCGGTCTTGCTCGCTGCGAGGATCCTGGCAGCATCTTCATCGGGACCGCCGCCGCGTCAGGACTTCGTCCGCGCTCTGACCGGAGGGTGCGTCTTCGACCTGCGCTGTCATTGTCATTGACCAACCGTTTCCCCCGAAGTGCACGGTCTGTGCGCGGTTGAACGCATTGTGCCGGATCAGTCACCGCCATCACCCGACTTTGGAACGGCTGCCGCACTGTTTGCCCTGCTAAGTGGCCCAGTCTCAACAGACGTTCGCCTGCTGAGACGGTCTGCCGGCGCCCATGGTGGTCAGTGCGCGCCGTGCTGTCGCGGCCTTTCGTCCCGGTGGATCTGGGCAAGAATGGGGCCGGCGGTTAGCCAGAGCACCAGCGCGGCGGTGAGCCACCACGTCCACGTCATGAGTTGCGCGGTGCGCGCGCTGTCGCCGACGACAAGGACTGCGGTCATGAGCAGGGCACACGCCACTGCCCACGCGATGGCGGCCCTGCGCCACTGGGACCACTCGTGCCGGACCCGGCCCGGCCCGGTCCGCGGTGGGCGCGCCGGCGCGGGTCCGTCGGCGAAACGGTGCGCGGCCCACCGGTCCAGGTTGGTGATCAGCTGGTGTCCGAAGGCGATGGAGAATCCCAGGTAGGCGGCGGCCAAGCCGTGCGCCCCAGTAGCGGTGGCCCCGCCGCGCAGATCGATCGCCGTCGCGACGAGTAGTACAAGGTCCACCAGCGGGACCGAGACCAGCAGTGCAGCGCTGACCCGCCGCCATCGGAGCCCGTACCTAACCAGGAGGCCGGCGCTCAGCAGCACCCAGAATCCGACCTCGCACGCAACGATGACCGCGACGATCATGACCGCTCCTTTGTCTTACGACTGTATGGCCAACAGTACCGTACAGTCGTACGAGTGAGTGTTGTCAGAAGCCCCAGGTCTCGGACCACCTCACTGGGCGCGGCCACCGCGGAGCGGATCGCGGATGCAGCGGTCACGGTCGTCGCCCGGGACGGCTTCGACGTGCTCAGCGTCCGCACGGTGGCTCGCGAGGCCGGGGTGTCGGGAGGCACAGTGCAGCACCATTACGACACCCGCAATGCCTTGCTGTTGGCCGCGTTCGCCCACACCGTTGACGCGATCACCTCCCGTCTGATCCACTCCGACCTGGCCGGTGCGGTGCAAGAGGTGGTGACTCGGCTGTGCGAACAAGCGCTGCCTCTGGATGATGAGCGGCGGCGCGAATGCATCGTGTGGACCGCCCTGAGCGCCGCCGCGTCGACCCACCCCGAGCTGGCGCACTGGCAACGCCGCGCAGTCACCCTGTTCACCGCGACGCTTGCCTCGATCATCCGGGATGCCCGCACGGCGGGTGAACTTCCCCAAAGTTGCGACCCGGACGTAGCGGCGGCCGTTCTGGTCGCCGTCGTCGATGGACTCACCCTGCACGGAGTTGCTCACCAAGACCAGAACTCGACCGCTATCCTCTGGGCCGCTATCACCGCGCTGCTCGAGTGACGGTAAGGGTGCCCACTGTCCCGGCCGTCAAATTCGTTTTTCCCACGAACGATCAACCCGGCCGTACGTACGCGTGCCAGGTGTATCGGTCATCCATCGTCGGGGATAGCTGGGTCTGCTGCACGGTTCTCAGTAGACGTTCGTCTATCGAGAGCCCCGCATGATGCAGGTGCTTTCCCCGAGTCTCAGGCCCGCACCATCCGGGCCGACACCACCACCCCGGCGCAGAACCTCGCACACCGATTCGGTGTCAGCGTGGGCACGATCAACGCGATCCTGGCCCGCCGCCGTTGGGCGCATCTGGACCAACAGACAGCAGTGATCCCGGCGAAGGATTCCCGCTGAACGCCGCGATCACCACCTCGGTCGGAGCCTCCAGACAGGCCGGGGCGGTTCACTGCGCCGGAGGATCTGACCTTGTTCACCCCCGTACGAGCTGCCGTGCGGGCGCGTTGCAACGAGAAGGGGCCGGGAGCGAAGTGCGCTCCCGGCCCCTCTGCTGTAGTTCTGCTCAGGTCCCTGGCGCGGGATCCGGGGGAAGCAGATCGGGGCTTCCTGCGGGTGTGTCGGGATTGACCATGCCGAAGTCCCAGCCGGCCAGCACGGCAAGGCTGAGCAGGCCGACGGCGATGGTCAGGATGAGCCGCGTTTGACGGCTCGTTGGGGTGAGCCAGGCCGTGGCTACCGCTCCCAGAAGCACGATTGCGCCAATCAGAGGGGAGAAGAACGCGGTCACCACGCCCACGGCGGCTAGCGTCCATACTGCTCGATCGTCGCTACGTGTGGCCGGGCGTGGTGGCGTGTCTAGGGCGAGCGGGGAAGCTTCGGTCATGGTGTTCATCCCCCTGATTGGAGGCCGTAACGGCCGTTGGCGTAGGCATCGACGGTGTGGGTGGGGTACTCGCTCTGCACACAGAATGCTCGCACGACGGTGCAAAACTTGAAAGCTCCCTGGGTATGTCAACGCCGAGCCAAAACTGACCCCCTGGTGCTGATCGAAAGTTGACCCCTCCCGGGTTGGCTACTTCGGTTTGACTGCTGCTGCCGCTGGCGGTGGGCCGGTTCGGTGGGCCCGTGTGCGGTAGGAGTCGCCTTCGAGCGCGATGACGTGGGCATGGTGCACGAGGCGGTCGATGGTGGCTGCTGCGACGACGTCGTCGCCGAGGGTTTCGCCCCATCGGGAAAACGCGAGGTTCGAGGTCAGCACGATCGATCCGGTCTCGTAGCGGGAAGCGACGAGCTGGAAGAACAGCGATGCTGATGCCGCGTCGAAGGGCAGGTAGCCGACCTCGTCGATGACGAGCAGCCGGTAGCGGTGCAGCCGTTTCAGCTCCGCTGCGAGCCGGCCGTGGGCGTGCGCGTCTGCGAGGCGGGTGATCCAGTTCGTCGCCGAGTCGAACATCACCGGGAACGTCGCCTCTGCGGCTTTGATCGCCAACGCGATCGCCGGGTGTGTCTTGCCGGTTCCGGGCGGGCCGAGCAGCACGACGTTCTCCCGGCGGCCCACGAAGGTCGTGGTTCCCAGGTGGGCGATCACGTCACGGGTGGCCTGCGGAATGTGGTTGAACGTGAAGTCCGTCAACGACTTGTGCTGCGGGAAGCGGGCTGCGCTGATCCGCATCCTGGTGCCGTTCACGGCTCGGGAAGCGACCTGCCGGCCCAACACCGCAGCGAGGTACTCCTCGTGGGACCACCCCTCGGTGCGGGCCTGATCACCCAGCGCCTGGAACGTCTGCGCGATCAGCGGTGTCTTGAGCTCCCTGGCCAGGTAGCTGATCTCCCCGGCGGTGTCCTTGCCTGCACCGGGAAAAGCGGTGTCGGTGGTTCTCATCCGGCCACCGACAGATCCAGCCCGGCCGCCGCGGCGGCCGACGTGCCAGGGGCCGGGACCGGATCCGGGTCGGAGGGTGGTTGCGGGGCTGGATGCACGCCGAGGCCGAACACTGCGTCGTAGTCCGACAACGCCCGCACTGCAACGACTGTCACCGCCGTATCGGCGGGTCCGCGTAGCGTCACGGTTCGGGCCCGGTACGCGGTGCGCAGCTGTTTCGCTGTCGCGACGTGTGCAGGGTCGGTGATGCTCATCCGGTGACCCCAGTGCCGCACATGGCCGGCCACGGTGATCCCCGCGCAGGTGACCGTGATCCTCATCAGGTCGGCGTGCACGTCGACGAACCGGCCGATCACCGACGGGTCGACCGAGTAGTCGTTCCCGGCGATCCGCACGTAGTAGTCCCGGGCCAGGCGGACCCGTTCCCGCACCCCGACCGACGGCGCCACCGGTGGCAGCGTCTTCATCGCGGCGACATCAGCGGCCACCCGCACCGCGGGTTGCTCACCGGTCCGCCGCAGCACCCTGCTGTTGGCCCGCGGTAGCCAGCCCGCCAACTGCTCGTTGTAGTCCGCAGGACCAGCGAATGCGCGACCGGGCATGAACGAGGTCTGCAGGAACCCGTTAGCCCGCTCCACGACACCCTCGGACTCAGGATCCCGCGGCGGCACCTGATAGATCCTGGTACCCAACGTTCCGGCGAAGGACCGCGCACCCACCGTCAACCGGCGATGCTGCCCGATCCCGGACTCGTTGTCCCACACCAACGTCTTGGGAACAGCGCCCAGCCCGGACAACAGCTGCCACATCCCCGCGACCAGATCACCAGTCGTCCGCGACGGCAACAACAACGCCATGATGAACCCCGAATAGGCGGCCACCATCGTCAACACCGGCGGATCAACCAACACCTGCCCGGCAGCGACCGGCACGACCCGCCCGGGGAACCACAGATCGCACTGCACGATCTCACCGGCCGCGTACGTCGTGCGGTCCGCCGGATCAGCCGGCCGGTACAACGGCCGCAACTCCGCGACCTTCGCCCGCAACACCGACGCCGAGAACTGCCACCCCACCCGCTCCGCGATCACCGACGCCGGCATGTCCGGAAACTGCGCCAGCAACCCGCGGATCGCCGGCACAAACACATCCACCTTCGACCCGCCCGGCGGCCGCACGTACCGAGGCGGGTCATCCGCCGCCAACGCCGCCCGCACCGTGTTCCGAGCCACCCCCACCCGGCGAGCGATCGCCTTGATCGGCAACCCCTCCGACCGATGCAACCGACGGATCTCAGCCCAATCTTCCACTCTGATCACTCCCTCACTCTGGCCGAGGGGGGTCAAAATTCGTCCGGCGTCAGGGGGTCAGTATTGGCTCAGCATCGACAGATGTCGATGTCGTCGGTGCCCAACCGGCGGAGCGAGGCTTCAAGACCGCCGGAGATGCTCTCGGTGGACAGGCCGTCGACGAAGTCAATGTGGTTACCGACCTTGCCTACGATCACCACCCGGTTGCGATTGCGGCGCTCACGCATCCAGCTACCGATGATGTTCTCGGCCGCACCGTCTGAGTAGGTGTCCGCCGTGTCGATCAGGCTCCCGCCGCCCTCGATGAACGCGTCCAGGACGTCGCGGGAACCTGCTTCATCGGTGGTCCGACTAAAGGTGTTGGTTCCCAGACCGATCGGCAACTCCAGCTTCGACCACGGCCGGCCTTTGTCGGCCTCGACCGTGTGGTCTGATGCCGTGCGGTTGGTCATCGAGCCTTCATCCCGCGTGTGCGCCATGCAGGTACCCAAGCATCCGATCCCGACAGAGCGGATTGCCCGCGACGAATCCTTCTTCGGGTCGCTTGGCCGGACTCTCATGGCTGTCTCGGTCACCGCGGCGCGGAGTTGAGTCCCGCATAGTGGTGTAGCGCCGGTGGCCGGCCACGATCCTGATCCCTGCCGGGGTCTGGACATGGATGCGGTCACCGCGTGATCCTTCGAGTGAACCTCTCACAGCACTCTCGAACGGAGCCACACGATGACCGCACCACACATTGTCGACCCTGCAGGTCTGCTTGGCGAGGCTCTGGCCGAAGCGAGCCCGGATCTGATGCGCAGCCTGTTGCAGGCCACGATCAACGCACTGTTGTCCGCGGACGCCGACAACATTGTTGGCGGCGAGTACGGCCGGCCCACCCCGGGGCGGACCGCGCAACGCAACGGCTACCGCACCCGCGAGCTGGACACGCGGGTGGGCACCATCGACGTCGCCGTGCCGAAGCTGCGCACCGGAACGTACTTCCCGGAATGGCTGCTGGAGCGCCGCAAACGAGCCGAATCAGCGCTGATCACGGTGGTCGCGGACTGCTACCTCGCTGGGGTGTCGACCCGCCGGATGGACAAACTCGTCAAGACGCTGGGCATCAACTCGCTGTCGAAATCGCAGGTGTAGCGGATGGCCGCCGACCTGGATGAGCACGTCGAGCAGTTCCGGCACCGCAGCCTGGCCGAGGCCGGTCCGTTCACGTTCGTTGCTGCGGATGCTTTGACGATGAAGGTGCGTGAGGGCGGCCGGGTAGTGAACGCGGTCGTGCTCGTCGCGACCGGCGTGAACGCCGACGGGCGCCGCGAAGTGCTCGGCCTACGCGTGGCGACCAGCGAAACCGGGCCGGCGTGGAACACGTTCTTCGCCGACCTCGTCGCCCGCAAGTTGACCGGGGTGAAGTTGGTGACCTCCGACGCGCACCAGGGCTTGAAGGACGCGATCGCGGCGAACCTGCCCGGAGCTGCGTGGCAACGCTGCCGCACCCACTACGCGGCGAATCTGATGTCCGTCACCCCGAAAAGCATGTGGCCGGCCGTGAAAGCAATGCTGCACAGCGTCTATGACCAGCCTGATGCGAAAGCTGTTGCCGCGCAGTTCGACCGCCTCATCGACTACGTCGCCGACCGGCTACCCGAAGTGTGTGAGCACCTCACCGCCGCGCAACACGAGATCCTGGCCTTCACCGGCTTCCCCGAAGGGCTGTGGCAGCAGATCTGGTCGAACAACCCGAACGAACGGCTGAACCGCGAGATCCGCCGGCGCACCGATTCCGTCGGGATCTTCCCCAACCGAGAAGCCATCGTTCGCCTCGTCGGCGCTGTCCTCGCTGAACAAACCGACGAGTGGGCCGAAGGACGCCGCTACCTCGGCATCGACATCCTCGCCAAATCACGCCTCGCCATCGTCCCCACCACCGATCACGACCAGGAGGCAGACCTGCCAGCCCTCACAGCCTGAACCCCCACGAAGAATCACGCACCGCTACACCACCACCAGGGGCTTGACCCAAACGGAACTGCCCGTGGACAAGATCCGCGGCCTGGACTGCCCCGAGCGGGGCATCTCACAAGGGATCGCTGAGCGGCTACGGCCAGCCGTTCGACGCGGCTACCCGCACCGCCCTCAGTTACGTCGCTGCCCTGAGCCGTGTCCACTGCACTCGTGTCTGCCACGGCAACACATACTCGGGGGCGGTGAGGTGGGACCTGATGGCGTCAACTAGTGGCTGCCGCTGCTCATCTGGAAGGTTCGCGACCCAGCCCATGGAGCCGAAGAAGGCGACCAGCCCCTGCGGGTCGGGGGTCTGAGGATTCGCCAACCGCGCCTCGCGGATCTGCTCGAAGGCCCTTTCGGCGAAGGGTAGGATCCAGGCACCGGGTGCCCAGGCGCCACTCATCATGTCGAGCGGGAACCCGGAGTCTTCAAGGGCAGATGGGTGCGAGCAGATCTTCGACAGCCGTGATGGAAGGGACGGCTGGTCCGTTCGCCACGTTCCACATCACCACCAGGGCCCCGCCCGGTCGCAGGACGCGTGCGATCTCCGTCAATGCGGCTTCGTTGTCGAACCAATGGAAGGCCTGGGCCACGAAGGCCGCGTCGACCGAGTCGTCCGCGCGCGGGATCTGTTCCGCGGTGCCGTCCATCGCCTCGACGCCTGGATAACCCGCAACGAGCAGGCGACGCATGCCAGCGTCCGGCTCGACGGCCACCACGTCCGCGAGCCTCGAAACCAACTGGCGGGTGAGCTTGCCCGTCCCGGCAGCGAGCTCCAGCACCGTCGCCGACGGCGCGAGCTCGGCGAGATCAACGACCTGGTCCGGGTAGCCGGGCCGGCCACGCTCGTAATCCTCGTACCAGTGCCTGGGCATGTCGTCCGTCACCACGGATCCATCTTGGCTGGATGACATCGAAATCGGCAGCGGATATCGCGCGGCCGAAGCGATGCACAGGTTGCTCGCAACGTTCTCGACTCGGCTGATCCGGGGCGTTCCGTAGACCGAACGTCCTACGGCGACGATGCGGCCGTTCGAGACCAAGATCGCCAGATTGTCACTTGAGGATCCGCATACGGCGACGGGTCACCTGTTGGACTCCCAGCGGATTTCGCCGTCCTGGGTCACTGCGGTTCGGTGCATGCCGATCTTGAACGCGACACCAGAGGAAGCGGTGTGTTCTGGATGGATGTAAGCGACGTAGCGGATGACGCCGTGGCCGGATAACCACTCGATCATTCCGGCTGCAGCCTCGGTAGCCACGCCGCGGCCCTGGTCCTCCGGTCGAATGACCCAGGCGACGTCGGCCTCCAGCACGCCATTGGACCCTTCGGCTGTCGCTTGGACGTAACCGACCGGGCGTGCCTGTTCCAGTGTGGTCACAATCCAGTTGCACCACCACTGCTGCCGATCGGCGGAGTGACCGACCGACTGGGCCCGGTATCGGCGCCGCAGCTGGTCCAGCGTCGGGGGTGTGCCGCCGATGAACTTGTACAGTTCGGGATCGCTGAGCACGTCGACCATCACGTCGGCATGGGCCGCTGACAGCGGCTCCAGCCGACAGCGAGCAGTCCTGATGGTCTCCACATCCGGCCAGATCACGCTCATCATCATCCTGAGGCCGGCCGACGGTGTCATCTCAGTTTCCGTGCCGATTCAGGATCGGAACCGGACACGTCGGACGGGCACGTACCCACGTGAGGTCAGGTGCAGCGGTCGGCCTGCTGGCGTCAGGGGCACGTCGAGCTGCTGGTGAGCGTCGGTGGCCTCCACGATGTAGAGGTCGGCGTCGCGGCCGAGATCTGCCAGGGCAGCATCAGGACCGGTGTCTCCGGTGTAGGCCACGGTCAGGCCCGGGGTGCTCAGCCGCACACCGGTGTTCGGCACGTAGTGCGGCAGGGCGAACGAGGTGAGAGCGAACGGCCCCACTTGGTAGTCGGCGGGCAGGGGGTGCCAGTCGAACACCTTGCGCACCGCGTCGAGGTCTCCGTCCTCCAGGCTGGCGACCTGGCCCAGGACCCCGTCGGGGGCGTACAGCGGCAGGGCGGGGGCGTCGCGCCGGCCGAACCAGCGGGCTCGGAACAACCCGTGCAGGTCGATCATGTGGTCGGGGTGCTGGTGGGTGATCACGACAGCGTCGAGCCCGTCGGCCACGGTCGAGCCGAGCAGGGACAGCAGCCGGGGCAGCGTGGCGTAGCCCAGGTCAAGGACCACCCGGAAGCCGTCATGCTCCAGGACGAAGCCGCTGCACGCTCGACTCGGTTCCGGCCAGGCGCCGCAACTGCCCAGGACCACCAGCCGACTGCTCATCGCTGCACCCTGCCAGGTCGCGGCCCCGGCAGCACCCGGCGTCCGGTAGGCGATCGGCGAGCCGGACGACGTTGCGACTTGGCACGATCCATGATTGCCGGTCGGGACGGTCGTGTTCAGCGGCTTTCGTCGGTACTCAGGCTTCCGTCGTCACAGCGCGAGACGCAGTCGCGGTAGCATCCGATCCGGGATCGACCCGCTGGCCGATTCGCCGATTCGCTCCGCGCCCATGTGCTGGTAAAAGGGCTCCGCGCCAGGGTCGGCGTCGATCAGCAGGGTGTCCAGGCAGAGTCTTCGTGCGCGATCGACCGCGTCGGCGAACAGTCGCCGGCCCAGCCCGCTACCGATCATCGGCTCGTCCACGAACAGCGCCTCGAGCGTGCCTTCGGGCGCCTCGCCCGAAAGCCGGTAGAAACCGATGATCACGCCGGCGCTCTCGGCCACGATCAGCCGGACTCCGTCGCACCAGTCAGGCGCAATCGTCAATTCCGTGCGGCACGCGTTGAGGAAGTCGTCGTCATATCCCCAGTGCGCCTTGCTACGCATCGCCAGGTCGCTGATCGCCGAAGCTTCGGGCGGCCGTGCGGGCCGGAGTTGAAATTCGGTCATCACGTTCGATCCTGACACAACAAGCTTTCTCTGCCGTAGTGTTTCCCGGATTCACTTGACGCTGGCGCAACCTCACCGCAGCGGTCCCGCAGACCGATCGCGCTGCGGAACAACACGCTCAGGACGCCGCGGTTGCCTCGATCTCAACGAGCCAGGCAGGATCCCAGATACCGGTGATGATCACGGTGAGGCTTGGGCGGTGGTCGCCGAGTACGTCTTGCCGTACGGCAGTGTTCACCGCAGCGTGTTCGCGGTCGGGCAGGAAGGTCGTGATCTGGACGAGGTTGGTGACTCCCATGCCCGCCTCCTTGAGCGTGAGCATCAGGTTCGCCCAGGCCAGCCGGCATTGATCCTCGATGCCGACCGGAACGTGACCGTCCCGGGTCTGCGGGATTTGCCCGCTCACGAACAGCAGGCGCGAAGCACCCTTGACCTCGAGCGCGTTCACGTAGCCCCCGGTCGCCTCGGGAACGCTGACGGGGTCGACCGGGCTCAAGTGCACGATCAACACCTTACGAGGAGCCCGACGGATGCCAGCGGCCCGCTGGCCCATCAGTCACCGTCGGACGATCCTCCTGCGGGACGCCGACGTCGCCATTCGCCGGGGGCCCTCGTCACGGGACCGTCTGCCGGTGATGTGGCCGGAACGGGCTGTCCTGCCGGTGATGTGGCCGGAACGGGCTGTCTGAGAGGCAGAAGTGACCACCGTGGTCGGTGAGTTGGAAGTGAACCTGTAACGCAACTCGTGATGCTCCTATTGGTTGTCAAGCGGCGGTGAGCCATTGGCGGTATCGGTTTGCGAAGTCGTCGTCGCGACGTCTTCCGAGTTCGAGTTCGCCGACCCTGGCCGGCCAGACGCCCAAGGCGGTTGCGGCGTTGGTGAGGGTGATGTTCTTGGCGTGTCGGGTTGGTCGCAGGTCGGTGTAGTCGGGGACGGTGCAGTGGCCGGCCAGTGCGTGGTAAATCTGTCTGGCTATGGCCCGTTTGAGTGCCCGGTAGATGGCTTTGTTCGTCCAGCCCTTGGCCAGGTGGGTGTCGCGGTAGGTGCGGGTGCGTTCGTCGGTGGTCATCCGATTCTTCACGATGTGGTGCAGAGCGGTGTTGGCTTGGCGGTCACCGCCTCGCGATAGCCGGTGGCGGTCGGTGCGGCCGGAGCTGACGGGGATGGGCGCGGTGCCGCACAGCGCGGCGAAGGAGGCCGAGCTGCGGAGCCGGGCGGGGTTGTCGCCGGCGGTGATGAGTAGTTGTGCTCCGACGACTGGGCCGACGCCTTTGATGGCCATCAGAGCTGGGTTCGCTGTGGTGGCCAGGGCGAGCATCCGTTGTTGGAGGCCGTTGATCTCGTCGGTGAGGTCGCGGTGTCGTCGAGCCAGGGATCGCAACGCGTACAGGGTGTCGATGTGATCGGTGTGGCTGGCTTGGTCGGGTCGTACGTTGACGAGTTCGGCAACGAGTTTCGTTCTTGGCACGTCCCGGTACCGGTCGCGTAGCTGGGTCGGGGCGTTGATCAGCAACGAGCCGATCTGCCGCCAAGCCGCTTGTTGGGCTTTCACCGCCGATCGGCGAGTGACGGTCAATGCCCGGAGCGGCTCGATGCTGGCTCGCTTGGGATCAGTGTCAGCTTCACCGGACTGTACCGAGCGTGCTGCGCGGTAGGCATCCAGTTGGTCGGTCTTGCCTCGTTTGCGCCGTCGGCGGGTCGGGTGCGGTTGACTTCGACCACCTTGATTCCCGCTTGGGTGAGCGCGGTGGTGATGCCGACGCCGTAGCTGGAGGTGCCCTCGACACCGACAGCAGACAGCGGTCCGTGCTCGATGAGCCATCCCACGGCTTTGCGGTAGCCGCCGGTCGTGGTGGGGAACTCCTGATCACCGACCGGTTGTCCGACATCGCTGATGACAGCGACGTGGATGGTGTCCTTGTGTGAATCGATGCCGCCTACTCGTTCCTGCTGTTCTGCCATGATGGTGTTGCCCTTCCGATCCGATGGGTCAGCTCCGGCCGGATCGGTCAGACAGGACATACACCGGGCCCCTGCTTGGGCCAGGCTCGTATTAGGTCATGCCCGACCGGCCGGGGCCGTCATTGCTTTGTGAGGGGCCGGACTGATCACTCCACATGCAACCCAGCAGGGCGCCAGTCAGATTTCGGGTCACGGCCCCTCACCCAGCCATACCAGCATGTATGTCCGCTTTACGATGTAACGCAACGTCTTTCATCATCCGTACACGAGTTTCTTTACATCTCGATCGCGCTGTATCGCAAACGATCGCTCGCGGACACGCGAGCATGAGCGGTGTCGTCGATCGCGGTCTGAACCGTCCACCCCGACGGTCAACCGACGTGAGCGCGGACCCCATCACCGCGTACGACGGATTGAACCACTGCGTTGCTCTCTACGACAGGATGGGCAGGTGAACTCCTACGTCCGTCCGGTGATCGAGACGCCGGTGTCGCGTGATGCCGCCGGTCAGGTCATCGAGTACGGACGACGGTGGTGGCCGGGGTCTCCGCCCGACGACACCTACTCGGTGGACACCCACCCGGAGCGGTTCGCGCCGCTCCACATCGTGGCCGATGCCCTCATCGCTCATCTACGGGCCGCTCACGACGTCAAGATCACCGACAGTGTCGAAGTGGCGGCGGATCTGATCCATCCGGTCCCCGGGGTGGTGCGGGCAGTACGGATCCAACCGAACAACCCGGCCTGTGCAACGTTGACTTTCGTGTTCACCCCCTACCCAAGTGTCGTCGTACACGCCGGGCTGTTGCACGACTTCCACTACCCCGCATGTGGTTGTGGCGCATGCGATTCGACCTGGGAGGTCGAAGCAGGCCAGCTCGAGGAGCAGGTGCTCGCGACTGTCGAAGGTCACTACACGGAGCGCATCGAGTCGGGACTCCGTCCACATGTGCAGTTCACGCTCACGGGACCACACGCAGGAATGTCCGGCGGATCTCGCGCCACAGACCTTCCTCGTGAGCGAGTGAAGGCGGCGGGGCCCGTCCTCCGCGACCTGGTCGAGGGTTGGAGCGCGTGGCCCCGGGGACCTGCGAACAGGCCACCAAACTGATCTCGGCCGTGCCCAGGCCGGCTGCACACAGTAGCGATGGTCCAGCTCGAAATTCAGCCGATGGTTCCTTCGTCCCATGCCGCAGCCGATCGATCCCGGTCGGCGTCAACCAGCCGATTCGGCAGCGCGCGCCTAACCTGGACAGCGATGAATGAGCCCGAGGCAACCTCCACCACGGACGACGTCGCCGTCCTTCGTGGTGCGGTCTCGACGAACGGTCGATGCATCTCCGATGCGGCCAAGGCGCCCTCAGAACACCATCTCGGCACGTCCGGGTCACAGGATCCCGAGCACGAAGGAGCCGGATCCGGTGATGACGCAGGTACACCAACAGCTACTGCTCAACGTGATCGAGACGAGCACGGACGAGCCGTCGCAAGCCTGCGGGAAAGGAATGCGCGGCGCCGCGGGACGGGAAAGAAGCGACCCTGGTGGATCGAAGTTCCGCTGTTGCTGGTCACGGCGTTCCTGCTGACGTTCTTGATCCAGACCTTCCTGTTCAAGGTCTACTACGTGCCCTCTCCCTCCATGGATCCGACGCTGCACGGAGCCCTGGTCGGCGGTGACCGAATCGTGGCAAACAAGGTCGTCTACGACTTCCGTGATCCGAAACCGGGTGACGTTGTCGTGTTCCGCGGCCCTGACCGATGGGCAGCGGAAGTCAACGCGATCCCAGGTCCGACCAGCCTCTTCGGCAAGATCGGTCGGACGCTGGGCTCCGTGGTCGGAATTGCCCCGGCCAATGAGAAGGACTTCGTCAAGCGCGTGATCGCTGTCGGTGGGCAGACGGTGGAGTGCTGCGATGCCCAGGGCCGTATCAAGGTCGACAGCGTGCCGATCATCGAGCCCTACGTGGTGGCGGGTAACGAGATCCCGTTCACCCCTGGTGTCGATGACTGCTCGAGTCCGCTGCCCTCCCACCGGTGCTTCCTGCCCTTCAAGGTTCCCGCAGGCGAGCTGTGGGTGATGGGCGACAACCGGCGCAACTCAGGTGACTCCACCGCTGGATGCCAGAACAACGCTCCGAGCAGCGAATGTCAGGGACCTGTCCCGATCGACAATGTCATTGGCAAGGCGATCGTCGTCATCCTGCCCATCTCCCGCTGGCACACCCTGGGCGATCCGGGCACCGACCAGCGCGGTGGCTGACCGATTGACGGCCTGCTGGAACGGCAGTGGTTGCGCAGGGTGACCCGCCCCGGTTGGCCCGGGGGCTTCGTCAAAACGGGATCCTCAGCGAGCTGCCGGGTCATCACCTGTGCGCTCGCGGCCCATCACGCGCGCTGGTCGCGGCGATCGGGGAACTGTCGCTGTGGCGCAACTCGGCCAGCCGGTCGGACCGCGCAGTCAGGGGAGGGGAGGGGATCCCACCGGATCAAGCCGGCGGAATCTCTTTTCGGGCGACTCGTTGCTCTCCCCAGGCGAACCCGCTCTCCGATACGAAGTCTTCGAGCTCGGATGCGAACTGTGCTGCGATTCTGGCCAGTTCTTCGTCGGCAGCGGGGAGCGAACGCCGTGTCTGCAAGTAGTGGTAAGACGTCTCGCCCCGGGCGACCACGGTTGCACGGACCTCGTGGCCGATGCGCTCCTCGAAGACGACGACGGACTCAAGTTCGTCGACGGTCAGCACCGACTCGACCACCGGATCGACCACGCGGCGGCGAAGCTCCGTGAGCTCGGTGTCACCTGCATCGGTCACGGCGGACGCCGGCTGCCAGGGTCCATTGGGCCATGCCGCGTCAGCACTTGTGGTCGTGGTGACCGTCAGCTGACTGCGGTATGCGGGTTGCTGCTCCACATGCACACGCTAGCTCCCTGACCGATCTGGAAGCATTTTTTCGGCACCCCTGGGCAAGTTCGAACGAACGCATCTGTCACATCTTGGTCTTGTCGGGGGTCATGTTCAGTAGACCCGCCACAACCACCGTATGTGACAAGGAGCAGAGCAGATGGCACGAATCGAAGGAGTCCCGGCAGGCCAGGCAAGCCTGATGACGAAGCTGGCGTACCGGTTCGGGCCGAAGATGATGGAAAAGCTCACCGGCCGCGCACCGCAGACCGGCACCGGACTCGAGCCGATGACGATCTGGGCTCACTCCCCGAAGATGATGATGGCGATGGGCAAGTTCAACGGCCCGATGCGCAAGGGCAGCTCGGTCCCGCAACGCCTGCAGCACCTGGTCGAGCTCAAGGGCGCAGCGATGATCGGCTGTGAGTACTGCACCGATCTCGGCTCGCAGATCTGCCGCAACTCCGGGTTCAGCGACGAGGAACTGCTGGCCATAACCCACTACAGCACCAGCAAACTGTTTACCGCCCAGGAGAAGGCCGCGCTCGACTTCACCGTCGGTTTCATGCGCACCCCGGTGCAGATCAGCGACCCGGTCTTCGCCACCGCCCGGCAGCACTTCTCCAACCAGCAGCTGGTCGAGATCGCCGGGCTGCTGACGGTGGTCAACCTCGACCGTTTCAACGCCGCGTTCGGGATCGGCTCGGCCGGGTTCAGTCAGGGCATGGTCTGCGTGCCCCCCGAGCGCTCGGCCGAGCGTCTGTCGGAACTCCATGGCCTGACCACGGACGGCATCCGCCCCGGACTGCAACGACACGAGGAGAGCAAGTGATCGGTGATCGATGGGGCGTGACCAACGACGAGGTCATCCGCCACTATCCGTGCGACGACGTCGTCTCGGCCCCGGTTCTGCAGGCCTGGCGTGGCGTCACCGTCCATGCCACACCTGACGACATCTGGCCGTGGGTCAGTCAGATCAGGCTCGCCCCGTATTCCTACGATCTGATCGACAACCTCGGACGCCGATCACCGCAGGAACTACGCGATCTGGTCGACCCCGCCTCCGGCCAATGCTTCACCGTCGCCTGCGGTCGCCCCTCCGGGCGTATCCTGACTGTCGATCCCACGACACAGCTGACCGGCCAGATCGGGGGCGCCACGATGTCCTACGTGCTCGCACCATCCGGCGAGGCGACCCGTCTGCTACTCAAAGTCGTTGTCACGTGCGACCGTTGGCTGGCCCCACTTCTATCCGTCGGCGACCTCATCATGGCTCGCCGGCAACTGCTCAACCTGAAACGGCTTGCAGAACACCCGACCGGAAAACCGGGAACCTGGGGCGACGACCGGCGAGGGAACGGTCTGCGGTGACGGTTGCCGCGGCCGGCGCTGACGAAGATCAACATCAACTTCGTCACCGCATGCCATCTGTATCCACGAGTGCGAGGAGCGCAGGCAGCGCAGGCTCATTCTGTTCTTCCCCGCACGGATACAGCCCGGTGCGAGACCGCCTGTCGTAACACTCGAACCCCTGACCACCGCGGTGGCGTGGCGATCGCCCGGAGAGCTGGACCGCTCCACCACCTCGTCGGTCGACCTCGACGACGGACCAGCCGTAGCAGCCAGTACCTCGCACCATGGGCCACGTTGCCAGAAGGTGAAGTGACGGGCGCCGGAGACCGTTCCGCGTCGCAACCTGGCACTTCGGTCCCACGTCGGCTCGGCGCGGCCCGCCGGCACTGACGCACCTACCGAGGACGGGGTCACATCGGCGTGGACCGGTGCGGCCCCGACGGCGGTCATGACTTACTACAGCAACGAGGATCGCTGCCCACTTGGATCGCGCACCGTTGCAGTGCAACAGTTCGCCGAATCCGAAGAAGAACAACCGTGCTCGAACAGCCTGACTACTTCGCGCGCGTTCGCCCGGCGATCTCTTCAGTGCGCTGCTCGCGCAGTACGCGCAGATATACCGACGCCCAGGTGCGGTAGGGACTCCAGCCATTGCTGACTGCGCCCAGCCCGGCGTCGGGGCCGTACTTTTCGGCGACCTCAGCCTCGAGTCGGCGTTCCTGCCGCGGAGCGACGTCGGGCGCGTTTGCTCCGCGTATGACGACGAGTTCGGAGGCGAACGGACCCAGCCCCTTGATCTGTTGTACCTGCGCCATTGCGGCATCCGCGGGCATCGCCCGTAGCGTGGTCCCGTCGAGGCGGCCCTCGAGAGCGGCATCGGCGACCGCGTGCAGGTATTCGGCCTTGCGACCCGGGAGGTCGAGATCAGTCGCACGCAGAAGCGCGGGCGCCGGGAAGACCCCGCCGTCGCCGTGGTCGTGGACAAGTTGTTCACGTAGCTTGCCTGCCTGCACGATGCGGATGCGTTGTGACAGCACGGACCAGGCCGCCGCCTCGTAGGGGGAGTAGAAGCCGCATGGGCGCAGGCCCGGCAGACGGGCCTGCGCGTCGCGGATGACCGCATCGCGTTCCCCGACCGCCGGCCATCCGCGGGCGTCAACGTCCAGGGATAGGAATCGGGCGACCTGGGCGGCAGCTGCGTCGAGGTCACCGTCGCCGTTGAGGGTGAGCCGTGCATGTGAACCGTGCTGCCCCACGGCGACCCGGGCGCGGCTCCAGTCGTGCTCCACTCTGAAGGCAGTGTTCAGAACCCCGTCGCGGTCCTGCTCGGCGAGCGCGTTGGGGGAGAACCCTTCCCAGAACCGGCGGCTGGTGGCGAGGGACCACGGTCCCTCGACCGGGATAGTGGTCGTGTGTGTCTTCATCTGTTCCCCTCGGACTGTCGGAAGGAGTCTGGTCCAGCGCGGTCGTTCGGTGATCGGCACGATCAAACACAGCACGGTCACCGATGCGCCGCCCACGGCGGGCCTCAGGCGCACGCCCGGGCGGCTTGTCAGATCGCCGACGCCGCAACGGTGGCCACGATGAGCTCGATCAGGACCAGCGCGATGGTCACCGCGCGGATACCGCGACCAATGCGCCGCCGCCCTCGATCGGCCAGCACCGCGGTCCGCCACATCGAGGAGCAGATGCTGGCGGCGCTGTCGGAGTCGGCGCGGCACCGGTTGCACGGCGACCTGACCGCCTGCACAACAGCGCTGTCCCATCACACGACCTAGCTGTTGTAGGCCATCACGTTCCACCCCTGAGTGTGCCCAGATGTGACGTGGGTCACGCACAGATCCGGGTTGCTGGTCCCTCGAGCGCAAAAGCTGGATCTCGATTTCGCGGCGCCCTCCAGCGAGGTCTGGTTCATCCAGCATCGCCGTTGTGAAAAGTGGAGCGTGGCCACCGACCCGGAGCCGGGTCGGATCCTGAATTTCAGGCGCTCTTGTCGAAAAGTAGGACCTGATCCCGTAGGCTGGAGATCAACACACAGTCGCCCTCGTGCGATGCAGCTGACACGAGCAAAGAGCGGAGCAGTCATGACGACTTCAACGGTGGCAGAGCACGGCGACCCAGAACCCGACCTCTTCTCGGCGGAGTTGGTGGCTGAGCCCTTCGCAGCGCTCGACGACCTGCGCCGTCAGTCGGCTGCGGTCTATCTGGCCAACTACGACTTCTGGGTGATGACCCGCTACGACGACGTCAGGGCTGCCGCGGCAGACTGGCAGTCGTTCACATCTGCGCAAGGCGTCGCCTTGCTCCCGGAGTTCAATGGCAACCTCGTGGGTTCCGTGCTCGCATCGGATCCCCCCGAGCACGATCAATTGCGTGCCGTGCTGTCCGAGAAGCTCGCCCCGAAGGGCTTGTCGAAGGTCCGGTCCGACATCCGGGGTTACGCCGATCAGTTGGTCGAGCAGGTGGTGTCCCGCGGTCGTTTCGACGCTGTCGTCGACGTCGCCCGGGTGTTCCCCATCAACGTCGTGGCCGACCTGGTCGGCCTGCCGCAGGAGGGCCGCGACAAGCTGCATCCCGGCGCCGACGCCACTTTCGCCGGATTCGGGCCGTTCACCCCCTATCTGCAGGAGCGGCTCCCGGCCGTCCGCGGCTACCACGAGTGGATGGCGCAGATGACCGACCGGGCAAAACTCACGCCCGGCGGCTGGGGTGAGGTCGTGATGGACGCCGTGGACGACGGCCGGCTGAGCATGCTCGGCGCGATCAAGACCATCAGTGCCTACATGACAGCGGGTATGGACACCACCGTCAACGCGATCAGTGCCATGCTGCGCCTGTTCGCGGACTCGCCGGAAGTATGGAGCACGCTCAAGTCGGAGCCGACGCTGGCCGGTCCGGTTTTCGAGGAGATCCTGCGGCTCGAAACGCCGGTCCAGGGGTTCTTCCGCGTGACGACGAAAGAAGTGACGGTCGGCGGCGTCACCATTCCGAAAGACCAGCGCGTCCTGCTGCACTGGGCCGCGGCGAACCGCGATCCCGGCCACTATCCGGACCCGGCACGCTTCGACATCCGGCGCAATCCGCTCGACCACATGGCTTTCGGCTACGGCGTCCACGCCTGCGCCGGGCAGGGACTGGCCCGGATGGAGGCCGTGACGCTGCTGGAGGCCTTCATCGAGCGGGTCGACCGGTTCGAGCTGACCGGTCCGGTGGTGCGTGGCGGTAACCCGGTGGTGCGCAGCCTGGACTCCGTGCTCCTCTCGATCTTGTCGACGCGCAGCTGATGGGTGTGGAGATCGTCATCAACAAGGCGGCGTGCGAGGGACATGGACTGTGCGAGCTCACCGCACCGCAGGTCTACGGCTTGGACGAGGAGGGTCAGGCTGTGCTGAAGCAACCGGTGAACGAGTCCAACCAGGCCGCGGCCGAGGCGGGGGCGCGGGTGTGTCCGGTGGCCGCCATCGAGATCCGGCGGTGAGCTGATGCCACACATCCTCATCGTCGGTGGGTCGATCGCCGCCGCCACCGCCGCCGGCACGCTGCGTGCCGACGGCTGGGACGGAGCGATCACCATCCTCGGCGAAGAGGAGCATCCGCCGTATTCCCGCGTGCCGTTGTCCAAGGGGGTGATCGCCGGGCTGCTGCCCGTGGCGGCCACAGAGCTGCCGCCGCTGCCCGGTGACGTCGAGGTGCGGACCGGACAACGCGCCGTGGCCCTGCACGGGGAACTGCGAGCGGTCGAGCTCGCCGACGGTTCCCGCGTTCCTTACGACGGCCTGGTCATCTCGACCGGGGCGAGCGCGCGCCGGTTGGCCGGTGCGGGTCAGCAGGGCGAGCTGGTGGTGCGGACGCTGGAAGACGCCGAGGCGATCGCCGCGAGAGTCGGTGAGGCCCGGACGGCGATCATCGTCGGGGCCGGGTTCCTCGGTATGGAGGTCGCCTCGACTCTTGTCCGGCTCGGGCTGGACGTCACGGTGGTCGACCGCGACCCACCGCTGCAGCGGCTCCTGGGCACCTATCTGGCCGGTGTTCTGGTCGCCGCCGCCGTCGAGTCGGGGTTGCGGGTGCTGATCGCGCCCGATGGTGTCGCGTTGGCGGGGAATCCGGTTTCGGGCGTTTCGACCCGCGAACACGGTGAACTCTCGGCCGACCTGGTTGTCTCCGCAGTCGGCGACCTGCCGAACGTCGAATGGCTGCGCACCTCCGGGTTACCGGTACAGGGTGGGGTAGTCATCGACAGCCGGTGCGCCGTCGCGCCGGACATCGTCGCAGCCGGCGACGTCACGGTGCAGGAACTTGTTCCCGGGGTCTTCCGTCGGTCGCCGCACTGGACCAGTGCCGTCAACCAGGGTCGGGTCGCCGCGAGAACGTTGCTCCATGCCGAATCTGCGAGCCCGACCGCGTCGTACTTCTGGACCGAGCAGTTCGGCTGCGACGTGAAGTTGGTCGGGGAGCTGCCCTTCGACGGTGAACCCCGAGTGGTCGATGGGGACGTGACGAAACGCTCGGCACTGCTGCACTGGCCCCGAGATGACGACTTCGGTGCCGCTGCCTCGCTGAACTATCGGTTGCCGATCGTGAAGCTCAAAGCTCTCGCAGCCGGCGCCGCAGCCCCGGCCGGCGGGCATCCGTGACCGGGACGCAGGCCGCGGCGCCGGCCCGCGAGCCTGGGCGGGCACTCGGCTGCCAGGTGCTGGTCGTCGGTGCCGGGCCGGTGGGGATGACCGCGGCGGCGCTGCTCGCGGCCAGGGGTGTCGACGTTCTCGTCGTGGAACGCAACTCCGACACCAGTGGCGATCCGAAGGCCATCAGCCTCGACGACGAATCGCTGCGCACCTTTCAGCAGGCGGGCCTGGAACTGGACATCCTCTCGGTGATCGTCCCGGGCACCGGGACGGCCTACTTCGACGCGGACAACCACCTGCTGTTCCGCGGCCGCGCCGCCGTTCCCGACCGCCTGGGGTATCCCTTCAAGAATCCGTTCGCGCAACCCGATCTGGAGCAGGTGCTACGACGGGCGCTGGAGCGCCACCCGTGTGTCCGGCTGCTGTTCTCCACCACCATGACCGCCTTGACGCAGACCATCGATGAGGTGCGGGTGACCGTCTCGGCCAACGGTGTCGAGCACACGATCCAGGCAGCCTATGTGCTCGGCGCCGACGGCGGCCGGTCCGCTGTCCGCAGCGCCATCGGCATCTCCATGCATGGCCGCAGCTATGACGACGTCTGGCTCGTCGCCGACACGCTGGGCGACACTCACACGCAGCGGTACGGCATGCACCATGGCGACCCGGATCGTCCGCACGTGATTGTGCCGGGACTGGGCGGCCGCTGCCGCTACGAGTTCCTGTTGCTCCCGGGCGAGTGCCCCGCGGGGGAGGATCCGCCCTTCGAGCTCCTTGAGTTGCTCCTGGCCCCGTACCGCTCGATCCGACCGGACCAGGTCGAGCGGGCGGTGACGTACCGTTTCCACGGCCTCAGCGCCGACGCATGGCGACGGGGCCGGGCCTTTCTGCTCGGAGATGCCGCCCATATGATGCCGCCGTTCGCCGGCCAGGGATTGAACACCGGCATCCGGGACGCGGCGAACCTGGCGTGGAAGATCACCGAAGCGCTCGCGCACGGTGGGGGTGAGCAGCTGCTGGATTCCTACGAGCAGGAACGCAAGCCGCATGCTGCCGCGGTCATCCGCAGCTCGGAGAGACTCGGACGCGTCGTGATGACCCGTAGTACGCGGTTGGCATCCTTCCGGGACCAGTCCGTGCGACGAGCCCTCGCCACACCTCAGGGCCGGGCGTTCTTCGAGGAGATGCGTTGGCGTCCCGCGGCGGAGCTCAGGACAGGGCTGGTACACGAGTTCGGGAGTCACCAGCTTGTCGGGCGGCAGCTGGGTCAGCCCAAGGTGTTCTCGCTCCACGACCATCGACAGGTGCTGTTGGACCAGGTGACCGGCGACGGTTGGGCGGTCATCGGAGTCGGAACGGCTCCGCAGGTGTGGCCGGCCGTCGCCGACGGATTTGACGGCCTCGATCCGGTGTTGGTGCATGTGCCCATGGACGACACCGTCGTCGACTGTGGCCCGGATGTTCGGGTGGCGATCGACATCGACACCCGGCTTTACGGCGAACTCCAATCCGCCCGCGACTGTTTCGTGCTGCTGCGCCCTGATCACTTCGTCGCCGCGGTCATTCGACCGGCGGACATCACCGCGGTGGGCGCCCGCGCCGTCGCCTGGGTACGTGCGCGGCACGCACTCGTCCCGCAGTGAACCGTACGACAGGAAAGGAACACCCATGGAAAACCCCACCAGAGTGACGCTGTCGGAGACCGAACATGCCGGCACCCTGCGCCGGACCGCCGTGTCCCACATCGGCCTGATCGTGCCCGACGTCGCCGAGAACGAATTGTTCTACGGTCGCACGCTCGGCATGGTCCGGCAGGGTGAACTCGCTGACGGCGGCGTCCGGCTGGGCTGGGGTACCGGACACCACGTCCTCGACCTGATCCAGGGGCCCAAGGGCCTGGACCACTACGGTTTCGAGGTGCGGGACGAGGACGGGCTCGAGGGTATCCGCGGGCGGTTGCAGGCCGCGGGTCACGTGGTGACCGAACTCGACCCGTCGTTCGTCGATGCAGCTGTGGGCGATCTGGATGGCCTCAGCGTCCTGGACCCCGACGGGACCAGCGTGCACTTCCATGCTGCGGTACACCGGCAGGGCGAGAACGCGGCAAATCCCGGCCGGCGGCCACTGAAGTTCCAGCACACCACGCTGGGTACCGCCGCGGTACGGCCGATGGTCGACTTCTTCGTCGACACCGTCGGGTTCCGCCTGTCCGACCAATTGTCGGACGGGCGGTTCTGCTGGATGCGCAGCGACCGGGACCACCACAGCCTCGCGGTGGTCGACGTCGGCCGGGGTGGCGACATCGACCACTACTCCTACGATCTGGCCGAGTGGGAGGACTTCAAAACCTGGTGTGACCGGCTGACCGAGCTGGACGTCCCGGTGCAGTGGGGACCCGGTCGGCACGGACCCGGAAACAATCTTTTCCTCTTCTTCGACGACCCGGCCGGCAACCATGTCGAGCTGTCCGCCGAGATGGAGAAATTTCACGACGATCGCGTTGTCTACGTGCCGCGCCGCTGGACACCAGCGCCACAGACGGTGAACCTGTGGGGTGGCCAGTTGCCCAGCTGGCGCCGGACGACCCAGGACAGCATCTAATGGCCTGGGCCAGCTATCGCCGGGAGGGCCGCACCTTCGTCGGGGTGTGCGACGGCGACGACTATGTTCCGTTGCGTGGCATCGAGCGGATCGGTCCCGGTACCGGGTCGGCCGAGCTTCGTGCTGCCGATCTCGATCACGCCGGCCGCATTCCCGCTGCATCGGTCGAATTGCTGCCGCCCTCGTGGATGCCGTCCAAGGTGTTCTGCGTGGGGTTGAACTACCACGAGCACGTGGTTGAAAGCAGACGCGAGCTGCCGAGCTATCCGGTCTTGTTTCCAAAATTCGCATCGAGTCTGATTGCCGCGGATCAGCCGATCCCGATACCGTCGGAGTCGCACCAGGTCGACTACGAGGGCGAACTGGCGGTGGTCATCGGTCGGGCCGGCCGTCGCATTCCGCAGGAGAATGCTGCCGAGTATGTGCTCGGTTATGCCGTTGCCAATGATGTCACCATGCGTGACTACCAGTACAAGACGCATCAGTGGCTGCAGGGGAAGGCCTGGGACAGATCGACGCCCATTGGCCCGCATCTTGTCGCTGCCGACGAAGTTGATATCGAGCATGCCGGGATTCGGACCGTTCTCGACGGTACGGTTGTGCAGGAGTCGGACCTCTCGAAGTTGATCTTTTCGATTCCCGTCCTGATCGCGACCATCTCGATGTTCACCGAGCTGCTGCCGGGCGACATCATCCTGACCGGTACGCCGGGCGGTGTGGGTTTCCGGCGCGACCCGCAGCTCTTCCTCACACCCGGCGCAACCGTGGCGGTCGAGATCGACGGCGTCGGCCGGCTGGAGAGCGTTGTGGTCGCCGAGGGCTGAGCCTGGGATCAGCGGCGACGGTCGGCAGCCAGCCGGACGAGATGGTCGTAGCCGGCGACGAGCTGCGAACGGGGCCAGACGTGAGCCCGCTTGGCGTAGACCTCGTCGGGATCCGACCAGGACCGAACGTTGCCGGCTGCCATCGCCTGCAGCATGACCGCGCATGCTGAGGCGAGCAGGACGGCATGCATGACCGCTTCCGCCTCGTCCGTACCGACCGCGACCAGCCCGTGCCGCGGCATCAGGCAGGCGCGCCCGGCCCCGAGCGCGACGGCGAGCGCGTCGCCGAGCGCGCTGCTGCTGATCAGATCAGCGGGCAGCGGCGAACGTGGGACCTGCGGATCGGTGAACAGCACCCCGTCGTGCGAAATCGCCCGCATCGGGACGTCGAGCGCGCTGAAGGCATTGACCTCCGCTGAGTGGGTGTGGACAGAGGCGTCCACGTCGGAACGTGCTCGGAAAACACCCAGATGGATGTGGCTCTCGATGTGAGGTCGACCGGCCCCCTCGATCACCTCGCCCGCCCAGTCGACCAGCACGACCCGATCGGGGCTGACCTCGTCGAACCCCCAGCCTGCAGCTTTCAGCCAGGCGCCGCGGCCCTGTGGGTCTCGAATGGCCACGTGCCCCCAGACGAGGTCCTGTTGGCCGGCCACCGCCAATGCTGCACCTGCGTGAACGACCCTCATCGGAATGTCCGCCTCGGGCACGGTCATGCCTGGACAGGCGCCGTCCGTCGCTGCGACCGGTAGGCGTCGATCTCCTCGAAGCTCCACCTGCTGCTCTCGGTCGCCCCGCCATAGGCACTGTCGAACTTGTGCCGGGAGATCGTGGTGACAACCCGACTGGGCTGGGTGTGGATACTCGTGTAGGCAACGCCGGTCGGAATGTGCACGAAGGTGCCGGGGGTCATCTCGACCACACCGTTGGCGCTGACCAGCAACCGAGTGCCCTCGATCTGATACTGCACCTCTTCGGCGTTGCGATGCCGAACATATGTCCGGCCGTCTGCTTCTTCGGTCGCGGTCACACCGATCCAGTGATCCGGACCCTTCCAGATCCACCCGGTCGTATCTGGAGCCGGATCGTCGTGCATCACCTGCAGCCGGTCGGGTTCACTGTTGGCCTGTTCGAGCAGCAGTGTCTCGTCCGAGAGTTGCACGGCCCGGTCACAGTGCCGGGCGCCGAGGCAGTCCGTGTGCACCTCGTTGACGATCTGGCTGGTCCAGCCCTCGAACGGCGGGATCAGCACTTCGGCCCTGTTGGTGACCGGGCCCACGTCCTCGACGCCCGCGGGCAGGTACCAGAGAAGGTGGCTCTCCTTCCGCCCGTAGTTGTCGTGGGCCACGCCGACCGGAATCTTGACGAAATCGCCGGGCCGGAGCTCGACTGTTCCCAGCTCGGTCATGAGTGTGCGCGGACCGGCAATCTGGAAAGCGAGCTCGTCGACATCGAGGTTGCGGTGGTACATCGGCTGGCGGAAGTCCATCTGGATCCATTCGATCCGCCCGTACTCGCTCTCCCAGAGGATGCGTGGCGGCTCGAACGCCTTGTCCTTGAATTCTTGGCCGATCACATTGACCACCAGTGGCGGGATGGGATCCCAGCTCACACCCGGCGCCCGCGAAATGGCCCGGGAGAGCAGCGTCTCCTCATCCCGCAGAAAGCGTCGTGGCGGCGTCGTGAACGGAAAAACGTCGAACAACTCTACGACCTGACCCATGTGAAGCTCCCGTTTTCTTGTTGCACAAGTTGATGTTCTGGGTTGCAGGTGACCTGCGCGGCGGTCACCCTGGTAGGTGTCCCTGCTCGAATCGGTCGTAGATGGTGGCTGCAGCGGGATGAAGTGGGATCGGCGTCGCCCGAGCGTCCCGGACGGTGATCGGGTAGGCCAATGGCGATCGGTCGGCGGGGAGGTGGCGGTATTGCGCCGCCAGCACCTCACTGTTCTCGACCACGGCCCGGGCGAGCAGGGCAGCGTCGGCGTCGGGCAGCGCATCGGTGGTGGCAATGATCCAGCCGGCGTAATCGAGTGCGGGCAACGGGTTCGGCAGGCCGGGGAAGTAACCTGCTGCCACTTCGACGATTCCGAGTCCGAAGTTCCCGGCGAGCCATTCTTGTTGATCGGCTGTGACCGGCAGGAAAGTCACCTCGGTGGTCGTCGCCAGCCGGGTCCAGTCCGGGGTCATGATTGCCTCGGAAACCATGATGTCGGCCCGGCCCTCGCGCAGGTCCGCGATCGCGTCGAACGGCTGCTCATGCCGCGTCACGGTACCGCCGTTGGCCTCGATGGCCGTCAGGTCGACGCCGGCAGATTCAAGAAGCAGGTCACCTGCGAAGCCCATAAACCCATCGGGGTCGTTCGTGCCCAGGGAGATGCGCAGCGAACCTGGATGCGCCGCAGCATCAGAGAGTTGGGTGAACCCGAGGTCGGCCCGTGCAACGGCGATCATCGCATCTTGGTGAGGCAGCACCGCGATGGCTCGAAGCTGCGGGATCGCCCGGCCGGCAAACGGCCCGAGGCCCTGGTGGGCCAATCGGGCGAACGAGGCCGGAGTGGCGATCGCCACGTCCACCAGGCCTTCGCCGAGGGCGCGGAAGCTGTCACCCATGCCGCGACCGGTACTGATCAGGCTACGACGGTGATGAACTGTCTGTTGGTAGACCCAGAAGGACAGCCATCCGCAGACCCGGGTCAAGTTGAAGGCGCCCCAATCACCCTGCAGACGAAGCCGACCCTCGAACGTCAGTGCGGGATCTGTCATCGGTGCACCACGGCAACCCCTTTCGATGTCCTGACGTACAGTATACCCGTCCTACAAATCGAACATGATGGGCGGCGACGACGATGTGGACATTGCAGCTTTGGGGTCATTCGTGCGTGTCGATCACAGTTCCGGATTCACCGCAAGGCAGCGCCCGGCTCCTCCTGGACCCCGGCGACCTCACGCCGCCGCTGGATGACGTCGGGCCCGTCGATGCGGTACTGGTCACCCACGCCCACCCTGATCACTTCGACCTGGACCAGATCCATCGGATCGGCTCGTCCGGTGTCGCCCCGATCTACGGACCGGTGGCGGTCGTGGACCAACTCGCGGCAGCGGGCGTCGGTGGTGGGTCGTCGGCGGAGTCGCGCCGGCTGGACATTCGTGGTGTACAGGTCGACACGTTCCCCGCGCCTCATGAGGTGATCCACCCCGAGCTTCCCGTGCCGCAGAACGTGGCGTACTGGATCGGCGAGCGCTTGCTGGCGCCGGGCGACTCCTTCCTGGTGCCGGCGTTCGATGTGGACACATTGCTGCTACCGATCGGCGCGCCCTGGCTCAAGCTGTCGGAGTCGGTCGACTATCTGCGCGCGGTGTCACCCCGCCGCGCCGTATTGGTGCACGGGGCAGGGTTGGCGACGCCGCATCGGTTGTTGGCTCGCAGGCTCATCACCGAGCTGGCGCCGGCCGGCACGACGGTCATCGATCCGGTCGTGGGCGAGCCGGTCGGGTTGCAGGATTGATCCCGCGTCGGCAGCCGGGCCGTGATGGCTTCGGACCGGGTGTGGGCGCAGACGGGGGCGGGCCGGATTCGTGGTGCCGTCGGTCTGCGAGAATCGACCGGTGACGCAGGCCAGTGGGTACCGGGAGCGCAACAGCACCGCCGACCGCGCCCTGACAATCCTGCAGATGTTCGATGACCAACGCCTCGTGCTTTCGGCCGCGGCTGTTGCCGAGCACCTCAAAGTCGCCCGCTCGACGGCGTACCGCTACCTCCAAACTCTGGTGCAGGCGCAGTTCTTGACCGAGGACGGACGTGGCGGGTTTCGTCTGGGTATGAAGGTGTTGCAGCTGGCCCGGCTGGCGCGACGTAGTTACGGGCTCGGTGATGTCGCGGTGCCGGTCATGCGGCAGCTCACCGAACGCTTCCACCAGACTGTGCTGCTGACCAGGCAGATGGGGCAGGCGGTGGTGTGTCTGGAACGTGAGGAGTCACGGGAGCAGTACGTCCGGCTGTCCTACGAACGTGGCACCATTCTCGATCTGAATGCCGGGGCGTCCGCCCTGGTACTGCTGGCCTGGTTGTCCGAGCCGCAGCAGCGCGTCGCGCTTCAAGGAGCGCCATTACGACGGTTCACTCCGCAATCGATCGTCGAGCTGGAACCGCTCCTGGAGCGACTGCGAGTGATTCGGGCCGACGGCTACGCGGTCTCCTACGGCGAAGTGGACGCTGAAGCCGTCGGGATCGCCGTCCCGATCTTTCGCTCGAGCGGTGAGGTGCTCGCGGCCATCAGCGTCGTCCTGATCCGCTCACGCGTGTCCGCCGAACAGATCGATGAGATCCGTCATGCCCTGCTCGAGGCGGCCGCCCACCTCTCGCACGAGGCGCAACTACTCGAAAGTTGAGCGCTCAGACCCCGAACAGCCCGCCCCGATCGTGCAGGTAGAACGTGCGTTGCTCGGTGAACGTACGCACCGATTCCTGTCCGCCGAGCCGGCCGAATCCGGACGCACCGAGTCCGCCGAAGGCGACGTGCGGCTCGTCGCCGATGGAGGGGCCGTTCACATGTACGGCGCCGGCGCGGACCCGTTGGGCGAGGGTTTCGGCGCGGGCCGTGTCGGACGACAGCACACTGGCGATCAGTCCGTACTCCGTGTCGTTCGCGACGGCCACGGCCTCGTCGTCGTCGGCAACCGGGTGGATGCTGACCACCGGCGAGAACGCCTCGCGATGGTAGAGCGCCGCCTCGCGTGGTAGCCGACTGATCACCGTCGGCCGCGCGTAGGATCCCTCGGACTCGGGCCCGCCGGCGAGCAGCCGCGCCCCACATCGCACCGCGTCACCGACCAGGTCGCGGAAGTTCGCTGCGGCCCTGCTGTTGATCAGGGGACCGAGATCGGTCTTCGCATCCAGCGGGTCGCCGACAACCATGCCCTCCGCATGAGCGGCGAGCCGGTCGGCGAGTTCCGCCGCCTTCGATCGGTGCACGATGATCCGATCCGTACACATACACACCTGGCCGCTGTTGGCGAAGGCCGAGAACGCGATGGCCGGCACCCAGATGTCCAGATCAGCGTCCTCCCGCACGATCGTCGAGTTCTTTCCGCCGAGCTCGAGGACGGTCGGTGTCAGGTGGCGTCCGGCGATCTCCGCGATCTTGCGGCCGACCGCCGTCGAACCGATGAACACAACCCGGCGCACCCGAGGGTCAGCGATCAGCTCGGCAATGACCTGAGGACCCTCTCCCGGCCCGGTGCTCACCACATTGACGACTCCGACAGGCAATCCGGCCCGGCGAAGGGTGTCCGCCAGGACGAACCCCGCAGCCAGTGGAGCTTCCTCGCTGGGCCGGATCACGACCGTGTTGCCGACGGCCAGAGCGATCGCGAACGATCGTGCAGCAAGGATGAGCGGGGCATTCCACGGCACGATCGCCAGCACGACACCGGCCGGGACGCGGGACGACACGTTGAGCGTGCCAGTCTCATTCGACGGCAGCAGTTCGCCGACGGCCGTGGTCGTCAGCCCCGCGGCTTCCCTCAGGGTGCTGGCGGCCTCGCGGACGTTCATGTCGGCCCACCCGCGCACACTGCCCGTCTCGCACGCGAACATTGATCGATGCGTCTCGATCTCGCTCTCGAGCAGATCGGCGGCCCGCAGCAGCACTCGGCGTCGCTCAGCCGGTGAGGTGCGAGACCAGGTCCGGAAGGCCCCAGCCGCAGCGTCCACCGCAGCGGTCGCATCGCTCGTTGCGGCGGCGGCTACCTCGCGGTACACCTCGCCCGAAATCGGGGACAGATCGTCAAATCGGCGACCGTTCGTGGCGGGTCGATACTCACCATCGATGAACAGATCCTGCACCCGGGTCATCCGGCCTCCAGCTAGCCTTGGTCAGTCCTATATCTTGGAAGCCTACATTCATCTATCAGGACAGGGGTGGGTCGTGTCTGACAAGCAGACAATCATCCGCGCTGCAGTGCTCGACCAGTACTGCGACCGATTCATCTTCGAGGACCTCGAGCTCGGCCCATTCCGCGATGACGAGGTTCGGGTCGCGTTGGTCGGTACGGGCGTCTGTCACACGGATGCGGTGGCTCGGGCCGGTGACTATCCGGTTCCGACTCCGATCGTGCTCGGGCACGAGGGGGCCGGCGTGGTGGAGGCCGTCGGCGCGGACGTGACCGAGGTGCGGGTGGGTGATCACGTGGTCCTGAGTTTCGTTGCGTGCGGTGCCTGCTCCACCTGCCGGGCCGGCCGCCCGGCGCTGTGCCAGTTCGCGTTCGAGCGGAACTTTCTCGCTGCCCGGGCCGACGGCACCTCGACCCTTCACCGTATGGACGGTACCGCCGTCCATGGTCTCTTCTTCGGGCAATCGAGTTTCAGCACCCGCGTGATCGCACCGGCTTCCAGCGTCGTGGTGATCGATCACGAATTCGATCTGCGGCTCGCAGGCCCGCTCGGGTGCGGGTTCCAGACCGGGGCGGGAGCCGTGCTGAACAGCCTGCAACCTGAATCCGGTTCATCCATCGCAATCTTCGGCACCGGCGCGGTCGGTCTCTGTGCGGTGATGGCAGCCAAGATCGCCGGATGCACCACGATCATCGCCGTTGACCGTCACGCTGCGCGCCTGGACCTCGCGCGCGAGGTCGGCGCCACCGCTACCGTCCGCGCCGGCGAGACCGACCCGGTGGAGGCAATCCGCTCGATCACGGGTGGCGGCACGGAATACGCGCTCGACACCACCGGCAACCCGATGGTCGTGCGCCAAGCGGTAGATGCGCTTCGCGTGGCCGGAGTGTGCGGCCTCATCGGGGCCGCGCGCCTCGGGACAGAAGTGTCGCTCGACCTGACGCACATGCTCTTCGGCCGCGTCTTCCGCGGCATCATCGAGGGAGACAGCATCCCTCGGAAGTTCATCCCCGAGTTGATCAACTATCACCAGGCCGGAAAATTTCCCATCGAAAGACTGGTGCAGTTCTTCGATTTCGAGAACCTCGAGGAAGCGATGGCAGCCTCGGAGCGCGGGGAGGCAGTCAAACCGGTGCTGCTCTTCTGATCCGAGCAACACCGGCACCCCCATCACAGAGAAGCGCTGCCCCCCGTGGTCACCGCGTGTTGTGTCACAGAAGCGACCCGGTAGCTGTGAACCTCGGAGATGAAGCTCTCGTCGTTCACGTGTGCGGCCCCGGCCTTCGACTCGAGCATCACCTGAAGGTGGGCGTGGGACTTCCACTGGATGTACTCGGTCACTCGGGTCCCGTCCTCGCTGGCGAGGATGGAACACGAGATGAACCCATCCGTCTTGGAATGTTCGGCGGCGACGACCCGCAGCATGTCCACATGGCCTGCCTGGTCCTCTGGCTTCACGGTGAACACGACGATCAATGTCACCAGGTCGGCGTCTTCCTCGATCACGGTCACAAGGCACTCCGATCCGACCGGTTCGACGCCGGTCACTCTTCGCTGTTGTTCAGAACATGCGTCTTAATGAATTCGCTGCGTCGCGGCTTGGGCGAACGGCAACCGGATCTGCGGACCGGAACCCGGACGCATGGGACAACCTCTCGTGTCTGGCCGCGGACCTGTCTGCCGAAGGTGCTCGAGCCCTCCGGCGGGACCATCACCGTGATGATCATGACGTGGTGGTCGTCCGGCTGAGTCGACTGTGTCCAGGTGCGCCCATTCCCCTCCCTCCGAGGCAACCGCAGCCAGGTAACCGACGCTTCGATCGATCCGCGGGACAGAAGGTGGGCGATGCCGCGCCCACTCCCCACGTGGGACTCATACTGACACCATCTTTTGCGCTGGGCAAGACATGTGTTACAAAAGTCAGGACACGTGGACGTCACTCTGCGCCGGAGGACTATCTAGGGTCGAAGCCGACCCACGAGGAGTAGGAATGCCCATCTACCTGACGACCAAGGACCTGCGGCCGCTGCTCGACTCCAGCGAGGAGCTGGACAACGTCCTCGCGGCGATCGAACGTTCGGTTCTCGACCAGCATCAGGGGCCACCGGGTCACGTGATCTTCTCCGGCGTTCCGTTGGCAGGGGAGGACCAGATGCTGGTTTCCGTCAACGCCGCCGGCACAGCACCGCTGACGGTCCGCGTGTTCCCTGCCGGCTGGAACCGTGTTTCCTCGGCCTCGGGCAATGTCATGCTCGCGTTCGACCCGCAAACCGGGGACCTCGAGACGATCATCCAGGCGGCCGAACTGAACCGGCTCCGGACCTCGATCCCGGTGGCTGTGGGCGCACGTCATCTCGCCCGAAAGGGCTCGCGCGTGCTGGGCATGCTCGGCAGCGGCGACCAGGCCCGAGGTACCGCCCGGACAATCCTGCGCGCGGTGCCATCGATCGAGGAGATCGTCGTCTGGAGCCCCACCCCGGAAAACCGGGAGGCGTACGCCGCCGAACAGGGCGCCACGCTCGGCGTCCCCATCCGGCCAGTCACGTCTGCTGATGAAGTCGTCGCCGCAGCCGACGTGCTCATGATGGCCGGGCGCATTCAACCGGGCGACGACGCCTTCGACGAAACTCTGCTGAAACCCGGATCGACGGTGCTCAGCATGAGCGGCGCCGCGCCGCGGGCACTGACCGAGGGCGCCGGGCTCTACGTACCCACCAACCGGCGCCCGCGGCCGGTCGCGATCGGATTTCTCGGGCAACACGCACCCCGGCCGATGACCCCCCCGGACGACGTCCGGGTCCTCGCCGACGTCATCACCGGAGCGCGACCGGCGCGAGATCAGCCCGACGAGATCCTGCTGTGGGAAATCGCCAACGTCTACCTGTGGGACCAGGCGATCGCTGCCTGGGTGTCGGACTGGGCGCGCCGCACCGGAACAGGAACTCAACTCACCTGACCGGCGCTGATGTCGCAGTGGCTTGAGATGTGTTGCAGTGCAATGCTTTCCAGCTCCAGCCCAGCTTGATATCAATCATCGGCGTATGCGGGATCGTCTACAGAAGGGGTTGGTCGTGAGGTGCCCTTGAGCCACAGCTGCGGATGACGTGCACACTTACCATGGCCGAGAAGTGATCCTGGACTGGCCGACTCGGGTCGGCCAGTGACCGCACGACCACATCCACCATCTTGTTGACGCACCGAGACGGCGCCACCACTGTCGTGCTGATCCTGCTCGAGGGAACTTTCTGCAGGACGCGTCGAAATGCCCTACTCATTTCACTTCGGATCCGGCGGACTCATCGACGTTTTCACTATCAGCGCCCAACGGCCATGATCGACTCGACCGCGGGCTGAGCCTTCCGCCGAGACTCGTGCGTAGATCAGCGCATCGGAGCCAAGCAACAGTCTCAGCGGGGGCTGATCCATGTCGACGACGGTGCGTTCGTTGACATGGGACCGGGGCAAAGAACTGGCTGCGCACGCCCAGTTCCGGATCGACACCGGCATCGCTGTCCACTTCGCCGACCCGCACGCGCCTTGGCAGCGACCTACGAACGAGGACACGAACGGCCTGCTGCGCCACTATTTTCCCAAGAGGAACCGACCTGTCACGGTGGACCGCGGAAGAACTTCTGGCGGTCCGGATGGCCATCAACAGCAGACCCCGGAAAGTCCTCGACTGGAAGACGCCCGCCGAATCACTCGATGAGCACCTACGAGTGATCCACCAAGCGGGTGTTGCATCCACCGGTTCAACCTGCCCAGTTCCGCTCCAACAAGTTCTTGACGACCTTGCAGCGCAACAAATTGAACGGTTCCATAGGTCGCGTCGCGGCGTGCGCGGACAACAGTGCGATGGAGTCGTTCTTCTCCCTGCTGCAGAAGAACGCGCTGGATCGGCAACGCTGGGACACCCGCCTGGAGCTGCGACTTGCCACTATTGCGAGAGCAGCCACACCAGGGCGACTGCGTTCGTGGCGGCCGTGGCTGCGGGCCCGACGGTCTTGAGTCGATCGTGGATGAGGGCTCCGATCACTGCGTCCGCAGCTTGCACAACGGTCATGACCAGGGCGACAGCGGCCAGGAAGTCAGGCGAGCCCGCGAAGATCGCCACGACCGCGCCGAGGGCCAGAGCGAGGCTTCTGGCGGCCGCGTACATCGAACTGGTGCGCTCTGATGGTGTGGCGGCCCGCAGGGCTGCGATTGAGTAGCCCAGGCTGACGAACGCGCTGACAGCTGTGATGGCGGCGCAGACCCAGAAGGCGGTGGACATTCTCGGCAGCATAGTTCAGGCCTCAGGATGCGGTTCTACCGAGCGGTCTCGGCTGCGTTTTCCTGGTCCCGATCGTCGTCGAACTCGTAGAACTCGCTGCGCCGGCAGAACTTTCGCAACCGGTGGGCGGGTTGGTTGGGTCGCCAGCCCCCGGTTCCGGCCAGAACGCGGCTGCTCCGTGTCTGACCCGTCGGGTCGATTTGCCGTCATGTGCCGAGTAGCTGGTCGCGGTGGGCGCTGATGAAGGTGGGAAGGCTGGTGGGTGCGCGTTCGATGAGTTCGGCCAGGTCGTCGGTGGTGAGTCGGCCGTTGTCATGTCCGCGGCGGACTACGTCGACGAATTGCCGGATCAGCCCGCGGGCTTCCCAGTTCGGCGTTCCGGACAGCCGCAGGATGAGGTACATGAACGGTGCGGGGGCGTGCAGGTAACGCACGCGCCGGCCCAATAGATCGGTCATCATCTCGGCGATCTGGGGGTATGACGTGGCGGGGGTCCCGGTGAGGATGTAGCTGCGGCCCGCACTGCCGGTCCCGCCTTGGCGGCTGCTGTCGGTCAGCACCCGGGCGGCGGCGGCGGCGATGTCGGGGGCATCGATCCAGGCGGTGGCTCCGTGTCCGCTGGTCTGGGGGAGGAACCCCCGCCGGATGGCCGGCGCTTCCAGGAGCAGGTTTCTCATGAACGCCGCGGGTTGCAGCCGGGTCCAGGCCAGGCTGCTGGATTCGAGGTGGGCGTCGGCGCGGGCGTGGTCGCGGGCCCAGGGGATCGCGGATTCCGGGTTCGCGTCGGCCGTGGACACCTTGACCACGTGCCGTACACCCGCGGCGACGGCTGCATCGATGGCGTCGCGGTCGCGGGTGAACTGCTGCGTTCCGGGGGGCGGGAGCAGGAACAGCTGATCGCACCCCTGCAACGCGCTGCGCAGGGTGGCGGGGTCGGCGAAGTCACCGTGCACACCGTGGATGCCCCGGGCGGCGAAAGCATCGAGCTGGTCCTGCCGTCGGCACATCACCGTGAACGGCGCTCCGAGCTCAACGAGGCGGTCGACCAGGGCGCCGCCGACGTCACCGGTGGCGCCGGTCACCAGAGTGGTCTGAGTTCGCGGGGTGGGCGTGGGGACGGTCATCGAATCTCCATCAAGTAGCAGTAATCTGTTTCTCGACGGTACCCAGAGAGAGGAGCACCCGGCTGTGCGACTGACCACAGAGGACCTGGACGGGCTGGTCACCTGGACGTTGATCAGAGCGGCACACGTCGCGGAGCGACGACTCACGCGGTTGTTCGCCGAACACGACCTGTCGCCAGTGCAGTTCGGGATCCTGGCCCACCTCGCCACCGGTCAGACCCACACTTCTGCTCAATTGGCGCGTGAGGTCCTCACCCGACCTCAGAGCACCGCTTCGGTCATCGACGGGCTGGTCAAGCGGGGTCTCGTCGCCCGCGCCGGAGCCCGCGAGAAGGGCCGACCCAACCCGGTCGAACTGACCAGCACCGGACTTGAGCTACTCACCACGGTGTGGCCGGCGGTACTGAGTGCCAACCAACCCGACGCTCTCGACCTCCCTCCCGACGACACAGCGGAACTCAACCGGATACTTCACACCCTCGTACGAACTGCTCAGACGCGGTCCTCCAAACGTTGAAGCCTGGAATATCGGATCGGAGCCGGACCCGGTTCCGTTGACGGGGTGGGTGTGGAGATCATGCCGCGAGCGGTGGACGCCCCAGTGAGCTTGGTGGACGGCTTACGCTCGAAGTGGTCGCATTCGGCCACCGGATCTTCACGGAGACGAAAATGCTGAAGATGTCTCTCACCGCGCTGGCGCGTCACCAGTTGGAGCTTGCCCACCGCGCGTCCAGTGGTCGTAGCGCATCCACGGTGTTCGGCGGGCACGAGCATCAACTCCGGCAGACCCTGATTGCGTTGACCGCGGGTCAAGCGATGAGTGAGCACGAGAATCCCGGCGAAGCCACGTTGCAGGTTCTCGTTGGCCGAGTACGCCTGATGGCTGGTGAGGACACCTGGGTCGGTTCGCCCGGGGATCTGCTGATCGTTCCGGATTCCCGTCACAGCTTGGAAGCGTTGGATGCCGCCGCTGTGCTGCTGACGGTGGTCAAACACATGTCGTCCACGCCCCCGGCCTCAGTGAAGGACTGTTGACAGCGTTTCAGGTCCGGACCGTGACCAAGGCGCGACGATCGATGCCTGTGGCGCGGAGGCGTTCATGCGGGTGTTCAACCAGGCGAGCTGGCGGGTTGTTTCCGCATTGCTGCTGGTGGCCACGTCGAGCAGCTCACGATCCCGCAGTCCCCTCTGCAGCCGGCGCAGCTGGCTGCCAGCACCTCTCACCGTTCGGACGACCCAGCGGCCCCTCACCGATTGATGCGCCAAGTCACCGATCGGTTACCAGCCGATCAACCCGATGTGCCCGCTACGAGAGCGAGCGGCTGGTCCACCGGTGCCGATCGGACCTCCGATCAGACCTCGACATTGCCCATCTCGACGCGCTGGCCGAACTGCTGGAACGGCTGGTCCGGCAACGACTCGCCGAACCCAGAATGCGCTGGTTGCCTGCCGTTTCGACAAGCCCCGGCACGGGGCAGCACACGCCCAGACGCAGTCCGTCGGTATCGGACACAGGCGACAACCGAGTCGGCGACATCTGAACCGTCCCCAGCACAGTCCTCAACCACGTCGAGCAGCACACACCCGGGGCAACCATCACCCTCGGAGGTCATCATGAGTCACCCCAGTTCCAGCGGCTCAGTCGCTCGCACCGGCCGGCATCGTGCAGCTGGCCACATTGATCGTCGGCGTGATGTTCCTGCTGGTCGGGGTGCCCGGGTTCGTCCCCGGCATCACCACCCGGTACGACGAGATGGAGATGGCGGGCCACCAGTCCATGTCGATGCTGCTGGGCATCTTCATGGTGTCCGTGCTGCACAACGTGGTGCACCTGCTGTTCGGCATCGTCGGTGTCCTCGCGTCCCGTACCGCCCGAGCTTCCCGCAGCTACCTCATCATCGGCGGCATCGTCTATCTGGTGCTGTGGATCTACGGCCTGGTCATCGACCAGAGCAGCGCCGCCAATTTCGCCCCCCTCAACACCGCCGACAACTGGCTGCACCTGGTCCTGGGCGTGGGCATGATCGCACTGGGTGTGCTCGTCGGACGAAACCTCGCCGCCACCAACCGCTCGACCACAATCACCCACTGAACAGCCGACACCGACCTACTGTCTTGAAAGTTGTCGTTCGAGTGGGGCGCAGGCCGGCGACGTGGTGGTGGTTGTTGTCGGCCCCGTTTCAGGCGTTGGTCCATCCCATGCTCCACAGGTCGGTGAGTGTCGGCTCGCCGGCTGCCGCAGCGAACGCTGTCAGGGCCGGGATCAGCGCGGCGCGCTGCTGCAGTGTCATGGTCTCGCGCAGGCGCAACACCAATTGCTTCAGCGCTTGCCGGCGTCGTTCCATGACGCCCTCCACGAGCCGTCGACCGCCGGTTGTCAACGTCAGGGTCAGTTGACGGCGGTTGTCGGGATCCTGGGCCCGCACGATCAGGCCCTCGGCCTCCAGTCGCACGCAGAGCCGACTGGCTCTGGTCAGGTGCAGATCAGTGAACTCGGCGAGCTCGGACAGGGACACCGATCCGCGGCCGGCGATCACGACCAGTGCCCGGATGTGGACGAGGTCGACGACGTCCTGGACGGCAGCAATCGACTGGGCGCTGATGGCCACCAGCACTCGACTCGTGGCCATCAGAGCAGCTATGGCCTCATCGTCCGCGGTGTCACCCTCAGGCCCTGCAGATCTGACGATCATCCGACGAGTGTCACCGAAACGCTTGCGTTGCGCAACTGTTGCGGCGTAGACATGCGTTCTGGACAGGCCGGTGTGGAAGCGCACTGGGAACGGAGGTTGTCGGGTGTCCTCGTGGCCATCGCTGGCGTTGCTGCTGGTGTTCCTGGTGTCGGCGGCTGTCATCTGGGGTGCTGGGATCAAGCTGTCGGATTACACCGATGTGCTGGCTGAGCGCATGCACCTCGGTCAGGCCCTCGGCGGCGTGGTGCTCCTCGCGGTGGCGACGAATCTGCCGGAGATCGCGATCACGGTCAGCGCCTCCGTGTCCGGCGACGTAGAAGTGGCGGTCGGCAACATCCTCGGAGGGATCGCCCTGCAGACCGTTGTGCTCGTGCTGATCGATGCGTTCGGAACGCGGGAACGGAAGCCGCTGACCTATCTGGCAGGCAGTCTCACCCTGTTGGTCGAGGCCGCCCTGGTGATCGCTGTCCTGAGCGTGGTGGTCGCCGGCAGCCAGTTACCGGCCGACCTGATCGCTCTTCGGCTGACCCCGGGTCCGGTGCTCATCCTCGTCCTGTGGGTCGTGGGTCTGGGGCTCATCAGCGGCCCGGGCAGCCGACTGCCCTGGACCGACCGAGGTGAGGCTCCGGGCAGTCAGCCGGAGCCACGCGGCCATTCCCGCACAGCCACCGAGCAGCGGGCCTCGGCCCGCCAGATCAGCACGACCAGAGCTGCCACGGTGTTCGGCGTTGCCGCACTGTTCACTCTCGGTGCGGGTGTCGTGATCGAGCGCAGCGGTGAAAGCTTCTTCGGCAACCTCGGCTTGTCCGGAATCCTTTTCGGGGCCACCGTTCTGGCCGCGGCGACGTCGCTGCCCGAGTTGTCCACCGGTCTCGCGGCGGCACGCAGCGGCGACTACAAACTCGCCATGGGCGACATCTTCGGCGGAAACGCCTTCCTGCCGGTCCTGTTCGTACTCGTCACCCTGATCAGTGGCAGAGCCGTGCTCCCACAGGCCCAGGCGGCGGACATCTACCTCACCGCGCTCGGCGCGTTGCTGACTCTCGTCTACCTGCTCGGTCTGCTCTTCCGACCCCGACAGCAGATCCTGCGGATGGGTGTGGACTCGCTGACGGTGCTCGTCCTGTACGTCCTGGGCGTCGTCGGGCTCATCGCGCTGCATTGACCTGCCCGGACCGATGCTGGGCGCGCGCCCGGCCTCCCGACACACCGGCCAGAAGGAGCCGTCATGACCGACCGCATCGACATCTGGGGACAGCGGACCCCGCACCCTCGAGGAACCGTCTGGCCCGCTCGAGTGGATGAGCACCTGGAGTCCGGCCTGACGGAGACCGACGTCGACAGTTGGGTGCAGAGTGCGTGTGTGCTGTGCAGCAACGGTTGTGGCTGCGACATGGCGGTCAAGGACGGCAGGATGGTGGGCATCCGAGGCAGAGCCTCTGATGTGGTGAACCATGGGCGCCTGGGCCCGAAGGGGCCCACGGCGGCACCCCATGGGCGTCCTCCCCTGACCGGCTGACCAGGCCCCTGATCCGGGAGAACGGCCGGCTTGTCGAAGCCGACTGGCCGACGGCCATGGTCCGCATCGTGGCCCGCTCGCAGCAGCTGCTCGCCGAGAAGTGGATCTCGGCGACCAACCCGGCGGTACCCATGCCCGAATCCGCCCGTATCCAAGATCCTCGGCGGCGAGCAGTGTTTCGTCATCGTTCAGGATCCGTTCCTGACCGAGACACCGCAGTAAGCGGAAGTCGTGCTGCCGGCGGCCGGGTGGGGGGAGAAGACCGGAACCTTCACCGACGTCAATCGCACGGTGCACCTGACGGAGAAGGCCGTCGACGCGCCGGGTGAGGCGCGGACCGACCTGGAGATCTTCCTGATGTACGCCGACGCCATGGATTTCCGGGACAAGGACGGAGCGCCCTGATCAGGTGGCGGCCCCCCGAGGCGGCGTTCGACGCATAGCGGGAAGCCCCCCGCGGTCGCCCCGTGGGTTACACCGGACTGTGGTACCAGAAGCTGTGCGGCCCGACCGGCATCCCGTGGCCCGTCAACGAACAAACGCCGGAGGGCACGGACAGGCTGTACACCGAACCGATATTCCCCACCTCCACCGAGCAGTGCGAAACCTACGGTCACGACCTGCTCACAGGTGCATCCCTCACCGAACAGGAACACCGCGCGATGGCACCGGCAGGGCGGGCCTTTCTCGAAAGGGTGCGCCTACACCCCGGCGCTCGCGGCCCGGTACTGCCCGAACCCGAACGTCGCCCCCAGGGCTCTGAGCGCTGCGACGACCTCGACATCTCGGCAGAACACGGGCATCGGTGTGGTGAGTGAACATCTGTCGGTGTCAGTATCCAGCTCGAGCCGGCTCTCTCATGCTGCAGCGCGTACAGCAGGTCGTCGTAGGCGTCTGCCTGATGCTGCTTGCGGCGCCACCTGGACTCGGTGATCGCCGCCGTGACCTGCACCGTGGTCGACGGGCCCAACGCTGCGATGCAGCGAACCGCAAGGCCGGCGAGTGCCTGCCTCCGTCCACCCCACGGCGCGGTCACGACGGGCGGCTTCGGCAGGCCGAACAGCTGTCCGCTGGGGTCAGGCGACGGCCGTTCCCTCGAGTTCTACGATCTGGCCGGGTACGGCCAGCCGCGTCACTTCGAGCATGGTCGTGGCCGGCGCGACGCCGGCGGCTCCGAGCCGCCCCGCCAACAGGCCGTAGTGCGGGAAGAGCTGATCGATCGACGTGGTGAACACGTTCAACCGCACCAGGTTGGACAGTGACATACCGGCGTCGTTGAGCACCGCCTCGACGTTGTCCACCGCCAAGGTCAACTGCGCACCCATGTCGCTTTCATGCACGGGGGTTCCGTCGCTGCTCATGGCCGTCTGCCCGGAGATGTACAGGGTCCGGGTACCTCCGATGACCAGTTCACCCTGGTTGAACCCCATCTCGGACGACCAGGTGACCGGGTTGATTGCCGTACGTTCCATCGTGGTTCCTTTCGAGAGACCTGCTGACAGACACGAATCTCTCAGCGCAAGGTGACACCGGCTGTCACCTATAGCTAACGTTCTTGTGTGCGTGCCGAACGGTTGATCTCGCTGGTGCTGATGCTGCGTCAACGCGGAGTAGTCACGGCTGCAAAGCTCGCTCAGGAGCTGGAAGTGTCGCGTCGAACTGTGCTGCGCGATATCGAGGCGTTGTCCCTGGCCGGCGTTCCTGTGTACGCCGAACGCGGTCGGTACGGAGGATTCGCACTGCTGTCCGGCTGGGAAGCCGACCTTGCCGGACTGAACCAGGACGAGGCTCTGGCGTTGCTCGTCGCGGGGCAGGGCCGCGGCGACAGCGTGCTGGGACTGGGCGCAGCGCTGTCCACAGCGGTGCGCAAGGTGGTCGATGTGCTCCCCGCCGGACATCGGGTCAGCGCAGGCGCCGCGGCGCGCCGTCTGCTGATCGAACCCGAAGCCGACCTCGTGACACGCCTGCCCGAGGCGGACGGCGCGTCCACGTCCGCACTCACAGAGGTCCGACAAGCGGTCACCGCCGGACATCAACTCCGCATCCACTACGCACCCTCAGGACGAGCACCAGCCTGGAGAACCGTGCACCCCATCGGTTTGGTCACCGCGCGAGATAGGGCTTACTTACTGGCGACCAGGGACGGCGCCGACCGCACCTACCGGCTGTCTCGGATAGTGGCGGCTCAGGAGCTTTCTGAGCCAGCCGAGCGGCCCGACCGAGTCGATCTCGACCGTCTGTGGCGCGATAGGTGCGCGCAGTACCTCTCCGATGTCGATCAGGTCACCGTGGTGGTGACGGCAATCCCCGCCCGGCAACACGATGTGGCGCGGGCCGCGCTGGCTGTCCGCGTCGGCGAACCCACCACCGACGGCACGGTCCGGTTGCAGGTCACCTTCCAGGACATCGAGCATGCCCAGTGGGCACTGTGGCAGGTGGTCGACGACGTCGAAGTGCTGGCACCCGAATCCCTCCGTGCCCAGCTACGTGACCGCGCCAACCGCATCGCGGCCCGCCATTCGTCACCTGCACATCGGTGAGCGCGCTGACCTGCCGCTGTGACACAGAGCCTGCAACGAAAGAACAATCCGGTCAGTTGGCGGAGGGTGGTTTCGGTTGCGCTCACCCGCCGTCGGAGACCAGCCGGTGTCAATGATGGTAGAGACCTTCCGGTACAGAAGCAGACAGAGTGACTGCTGGGCTGCGTGGTGCCCGTGTGAAATGTGTCGGTTCCCGTGATGCTCCTATTGGTTGTCAAGCGGCGGTGAGCCATTGGCGGTATCGGTTTG
>JBBJML010000009.1:0-137189 GCA_037720195.1 Nakamurella sp.
GACCCTGAGCCCCGCCTGCTCGGGCACCCTGAGCGTCATGTCGTACAGGGCGGCGCCCAGGCGGGGCATTGGCCGACACTACCCTGGCCCGGTGCCGTCCTCCCCTGCCCTCGCCACCCGCGACGACCTGCGCAACGTCGCGATCGTCGCCCACGTCGACCACGGCAAGACGACCCTGGTCGACGCCATGCTGTGGCAGTCGGGCGCCTTCCGCGAGGGCAGCGCGCACACCGACCGGGTGATGGACTCCGGCGACCTGGAGCGCGAGAAGGGCATCACCATCCTCGCCAAGAACACCGCCGTGCACCGCACCATGGCCACGCCCGGTGGCGCCCCCGGCGAGACCACCGAGATGATCATCAACATCGTCGACACCCCCGGCCACGCCGACTTCGGTGGCGAGGTGGAGCGGGCACTGATGATGGTGGACGGTGTCGTGCTGCTCGTCGACGCCTCCGAGGGCCCGCTGCCGCAGACCCGGTTCGTGCTCCGCAAGGCGCTGCAGGCCCGGCTGCCCGTCGTGCTCGTCATCAACAAGACCGACCGCGCCGATGCCCGGATCGCCGAGGTGGTCGACGAGACCTATGGCCTGTTCATCGATCTGGACGCCGACGAGGAGCAGATCGAGTTCCCGATCGTCTACTGCGCCTCCCGCGCCGGCCGCGCGAGCATGAACAAGCCGGGCAACGGCGAGATGCCGGACCACGAGAACCTCGACCCGCTGTTCGACACCCTGCTGTCCGCCATCCCGGCGCCGGAGTACACCGAGGGCGCGCCGCTGCAGGCACAGGTCACCAACATCGACGCCTCGCCGTTCCTCGGCCGCATCGGCATGTGCCGGATCATCGAGGGCACCATCACCAAGGGCCAGCAGGTGGCCTGGATGAAGCTCGACGGCACGATCGAGCGCACCAAGATCACCGAGCTGCTGATCACCGAGGCGCTCGACCGGGTGCCGGTCGAGTCAGCGCGCGCCGGCGATCTCATTGCGGTAGCCGGGATGGCCGAGATCACCATCGGCGAGACCCTCGCGGACCCGGAGAACCCGGTGGCACTCGAGCCGATCACCGTCGACGAGCCGGCCATCTCGATGACCGTCGGCATCAACACCTCGCCGCTGGCCGGCCGGGACGGCGGCAAGAAGCTCACCGCCCGCCAGGTGAAGAACCGTCTCGACCAGGAGCTCATCGGCAACGTCTCGATGCGCGTGCTGAACACCGACCGCCCCGACACCTGGGAGGTGCAGGGCCGCGGCGAACTCGCGCTGGCGATCCTCGTCGAGCAGATGCGTCGGGAGAGCTTCGAGCTGACCATCGGCAAGCCGCAGGTCGTCACCCGCGAGATCGACGGCAAGCTGCACGAGCCCTTCGAGCGGCTGACGGTCGACGTGCCCGAGGAGTACCTCGGCGCCGTCACCCAGCTTCTCGCCGTCCGCAAGGGCCGCATGGAGACCATGACGAACCACGGCACCGGCTGGATCCGGCTGGAGTTCCACATCCCGTCCCGCGGCCTGATCGGCTTCCGCACCGAGTTCCTGACCGACACCCGCGGCACCGGCATCGCCTCCACGCTGTTCGACGGCTACGGCCCGTGGACCGGACCGATGCGCACCCGCCCCTCCGGGTCGCTGGTCGCCGACCGCGCCGGCCGGGCGACCCCGTTCGCGATGTTCGCGCTGCAGGAACGCGGCGCGATGTTCATCCCGCCGACCACCGAGGTGTACGAGGGCATGATCGTCGGCGAGAACTCCCGCTCCGAGGACATGGACGTCAACATCACCAAGGAGAAGAAGCTCACCAACATGCGGCAGTCCAGTGGCGACGAGCTCGTCCACCTGGTGCCGTCGCGGGCGCTCAGCCTCGAGCAGAGCCTGGAGTTCTGTTCCGATGACGAGTGCGTCGAGGTGACCCCCACCTCGGCCCGCATCCGCAAGCTGGTGCTGAACGCCAGTGAGCGCGCCAGGACCCGTTCGCGGGCCAAGAACCAGACCTGAGCGCGCCGCATCCGGGCCGAGGCGTCAGCCGGCTCCGGATCGCCCGTTCTACCCTGGTCGGTGTGAGGACACCGCTGCGCGCACCCGTGCTGCGGGCGCTCGCGGTGTGTTTCGCGCTGGTCGCCGCCGCCTGCACACCGCCCGGATTGCCGGAGCCGCAACCCCCGGACCCGTCCTCCAGCAGTGCGACGACGGCATCTTCGAGCGGGACGTCGCCGAGTTCCTCGGGTGCGGCGACCACCCCCGCGGCGGAGGATCCGTCGCTGACGATCGGCCTGGACGCGGTCGTCACGGGCTTCAACCCGTACGCGATCGCCGACGCCTCCACTGCCACCACCGCGGTCGCTGCCCTCACCCTGCCGTCGGTCTCGGTGGTCGATGCGGCGGGACGACGGCAGCTGGACGGCACCGTCATCACGTCGGCGTCCGTCACCTCCACGGATCCCTTCACCGTGACGTACGAGATCTCCCGGGCCGCGTCCTGGTCGGACGGAACCCCTGTCACCGCAGAGGATTTCCGGTATCTGCGGGACCAGCTGCAGCAGCAGACCGGGGTCCGCGGCGCGGCTCCCTATGCGCTCATCACGGGCATCGACTCGGCGGCGGCCGGCAAGCAGGTCTCGATCACCTTCAGCACGCCCGTCGCCGACTGGCAGACCCTGTTCTCGCCGCTGTTGCCCGCGCACATCCTCAAGGACGCCCCCGGCGGGTTCCTCGGCGGGCTGTCCGGGGGAGTGCCGGTGACGGCAGGGCCGTACCGGTTCTCCGGATTCGATGCGGTCACCGGCGAGATCACCCTGCGCCGCAACGACAAGTACTGGGCGGACCAACCGGGTCCCAACGGTGTGGTACTCCGGTTGGGGACCCCGACCGAGCTCGTCGCCGCACTCGGGCGGGGTGACGTCCAGGCAGTCCTCCTCGAGCCCGGCAACGCTGCTGCGCAACAGCTCTCGGCGTTGATCCCACCGTCGGACCGGACCGTGGTGCCGCTCGCCGCCTCGGTGACGCTGGTGATGGACACCACGGCCGGGGCCACGGCATCGGCGGACGTCCGGCGGGCGATCGCCGCCGGGCTCGTGCCGGACGTGCTCGACGACGCCTACACCGGATCGCGTCCGGACGGTCTGCTCCCCGAAGGCTCGCCGGTGCAGCTACCGGCCGTCGACAGCGGTGCACAGACCCGGCCGCCGGGGGTCTTCGCGGACCCAGCAGCCGCGGCCGAGGCCCTGGCCGCGGCGGGATGGGAGCGCGGAGCGGGGGCGGCCGTCCTCAAGGACGGAACTCCGCTGACGCTCACCCTCGGCTATCCGACGCGCATCCCCGCGCTGGCCCGCACGGCCCGGCTGATCCAGACCCAGCTGGGCCGCATCGGGATCAGTGTCGACGTGGTGGCCGACAACGACGTCATCGCCCGGCTGGGGCAGCCGGCTGCCGGCGGGCGGCACGTCGACCTGGCCCTGCTGGAAGTGCCACGCGGAACGTCGGATTCGATCGAGGCGATCTCGTCGTACGGCTGCCCGGTCGGAGGTGCTGCGCCGACGGTCACCACCCCACAGACGACCGGCACATCGACCAGCTCGTCAGCCGGCACGCGTACGACGACAGCCTCCGGCACGAGCGGCGGAGCGAGCGGGACCGGCACAGCGAGCCCGGCCGGCACCGACGCCACCCCGACGACCACCACGACCGGGACCACCGATCCGGCGGCCTCGACGGTTGGCACCGCGGTGGAAGAGAGTTCGGTAGTTGATCCGGGCACGGCCGGCACGACGACTGCGAACCCGCCCGGATCCGGGGGAGCAGTGACGGACCTGCGGCACGGCGCCAACCTCGCCGGCTGGTGCAATGCGGAGTTGCAGCCCACGCTGCTGCAGCTGCTCGCGGACGGCACGGAGGGCAGCGCGGGCCGGCAGGCGCTCGGCGACGTCGGCACCGCGGTACTCGCCGCGCTGCCGGTGATCCCGCTCGGCCAGCCGCAGGCTGTGTTCGCCGTGGCGGCGGAGCTCCGGTCGGTGCTCAGCGGCAGCCGCGCCGGCTGGCTGTGGACCGGTCCGCTGGCGGGCCTGGCCGGCTGGGACCACCGCTGAGGATCAGGAAGATCCGCGGTCGCCCTGCGGCTGAGCAACAGATCCACCGCTCACAGGGTGACTTCGATGTAAACCACTTGCGCCGAATGGATGCTTTGCGGTCACCCTTTGGTCACGATCTCCGCACGGGGGTTCCAACAGGCGGGATGGTCCGCCATTGTCGGCGGGTCAGATACGACAAGGGAGCAACCGCGCGCCCGGAACATGTCTGCGGTCGATGGGGGCCGCAGGATGGGGTCCGTCGGTCTCCGAGGAGGACTTGATCCATGAGAAGAACACGCGCAGTGGCCATCACTGCTCTCGCCGCAGTCTCTGCACTGGTGGTCTCCGCCTGCGGCAACACCGGCCAGCAAGGCGGTGCGAGCACGCCTGCGGCGCCGCCCGCGACGTCCGCGACCTCCGCGACGTCCGGCCCGACCTCCTCAGACGGCGGGAGCTCCACCCCCTCCAGCAGCGAGGGCACCGGAACGGGTGGCAGCAGCAGCTCCGGTGGCCCCAGCAGCAGCAGCCCGGGCGGCGATGGCGAAGGCGAACCCGCCTGCGGCACGCCGCACGGTGCGTATGACGCCCCGGCGACCAAGGGCGGCAACGTCAACGTGTCCTTCAACGAGGGCATCTCCTCGTGGAACAACGCGACCGCGCACGGCAACTCGACGTACAACGCCAACGTCGCGTACCTGACGCAGGCGCAGAGCTTCTACTACAACGACAAGCTCGAGCTGGTCAACAACGACCAGTACCTGCAGTGCACGCTGGTCTCTAAGGATCCGCTGACGGTCAAGTACACGCTGAACAAGGCCGCCAAGTGGTCCGACGGAGTCCCGGTCAGCGCTGCCGACCTGCTGCTCACCTGGGCGTCCTCCGGTGGTCACTACAACACCGGCACCCTCGAGACCGATGACGCCGGTGTGCCCCTGCCCACCAGCGCGATCGCGTTCGACGTCGCCAGCCCGGCCATGGAGCTCGTCACCAAGTTCCCGGAGCTGTCCGATGACGGCTTCTCGATGACCATCGTCTACGACAAGCCCTTCGTCGACTACCCGTTCCAGCTGCAGTCCGGCATCGCCGCGCATGTCGTGGCGCAGAAGGCGCTCGGCATCGAAGATCCCGCCGCCGCCACCGCCAAGCTGATCGAAGACCTGAAGGCCTTCGACGGCAAGACCACCGAGAAGACCGATGCGGACGGCGTCAAGACCGTCGACGCGTCCAAGGTCGACAAGGCCGCTGTCGCCGACGTCAAGAAGATCTCCGACGTCTGGAACACCGGCTTCGACTTCACCGAGCTGCCGGCCGACAAGTCGCTCTTCCTCTCCACCGGCCCGTACGTGCTGTCGGAGATCAAGAAGGACCAGTACATGACCTTCGTCCGCAACCCGGAGTACGACGGCAGCTGGGGACCGGTCCCGTCGGTCGACCAGATCACCTACCGCATCATCGGTGACGCCATGGCTTCGGTGCAGGCGCTGCAGAACCAGGAAGTCGACATCATCCAGCCGCAGGCCACGGTCGACGTGCTGGGTGCTGCCAACAACCTGAAGGCCCAGGGCGTCACGGTTCTGACCGGCGACGGCGCGACCTACGAGCACGTCGATCTCGCGCAGAACAACGGTGGTCCGTTCGACCCGAAGACCTACGGTGGCGACAAGCAGAAGGCGCTCGAGGTTCGTCAGGCTTTCCTGAAGACCATCCCGCGTCAGCAGATCGTCGATCGGCTGATCAAGCCGCTGAACCCGGACGCTGTGCTGCGTCAGTCGTTCAACGTCGTCCCGGGTTCGCCGGACTACGACAGCGTCGTCGCCGAGAACGGTTCCAAGGACTGGAGCACCGTCGACATCGAAGGTGCGAAGGCGCTGCTGGCCAAGGCCGGCGTCACCAGCCCGAAGGTCCGCTTCATGTACGCCGACAAGAACGTCCGTCGTGCGAACGAGTACAAGCTGATCTCCGAGTCGGCCGCCCAGGCCGGGTTCCAGGTCGTCGACGGCAAGAACGCTGACTGGTCGTCGCAGCTGACGAACACCAAGATCTACGACGCCGCCCTCTTCGGATGGCAGTCGACGGCGATCGGCGCTTCGCAGATCCCGCCGAACTTCATCACCGGCGGTCAGAACAACTTCTACGGTTACTCGAACAAGACCGTGGACGGTTACCTGAACGAGCTGAACGTCACCCCGGACCCTGCCAAGCAGAAGGAGCTCATCCTGAACGTGGAGAAGGCTCTGTTCGAGGACGCCTTCGGCACCGTGATCTTCCAGTTCCCGGACATCACGGCCTTCAACGCCAACAAGGTCAAGAACGTCTCGACCATCTCGCTGGCACCGACCTACTTCTGGAACTTCTGGGAGTGGACGACCGCGAGCTGATCTCGCACTGACACCCACCGGTCGGCGGGCGGAGTTCGCTCCCTCCGCCGGCTGGTGGTGTCGCACGCAGACAAGCGGCGTGCACGGGCAGCATCTGGCCCGGCACGTCGCTTTCGTCCGTCAGTAGCCAGATCGGAGTAGGGCGTCGGCGCCCACTGTGCGCTAACGTGGCCCGACGCCTCCATCCCCCACACCCTGGGAGCACCGTCTCAGATGGTCACGTTCATCGTTCGGCGCATCATTGCCGGATTCTTCATCGTCCTCGGGGCGAGCTTCATCGCCTACCTGCTGACGTCCTTCGCGGGCAACCCGCTCGAGTCCGCGTTCGGCATCAACGACCCGACCGCTCGCCAGCAGCGGATCCGGTACGTGACCGATGCGCTGAATCTGGACCAGCCCCGGATCATCCGCTACTGGGAGTGGCTCAAGGGCATCGGCGGCTGCTTCGTCGGCAAGTGCGACTTCGGCAACTACACCGCGCCGGGCACCACGGGGTCGGTCAACGACAACCTGGGCAAGTACCTCGGGGTGTCCCTCAAGCTGGTGACCGCAGCGACCGTGCTGGCGATCTTCCTGGGCATCACCATCGGCATCGTCACCGCGCTGCGGCAGTACTCCGGCTTCGACTACGCCGTCACGTTCATGACGTTCCTGTTCTTCTCGCTGCCGGTCTTCTGGGTGGGCATCCTGCTCAAGGACCTGGTGGCCATCAAGTTCAACAACTTCGTCCAGCAACCCGAGGGCCCGACGTTCACCCTCACCTGGATGCTGATCATCGCGCTGTTCTTCGGGCTGGTGTCGTTCTCGTTGCTGCGCGGGGTGTTCCTGCGCCGGCTCGGGATCGCCGCGCTCGTCGCGCTCGTGTTCGGGCTGCTCACCTGGTACGTCTCGGCGTCGCACTGGCTGCTGGATCCGGGTTTCGGGATCGTGGTGGTCGCCATCCTGGCGATCGCGATCGCCTTCGGCATCACCACCCTGACCGCCGGCGTCGGCAACAGACGAGCCCTGTACTCCGCGTTGACCACCGCGGTCATCGGCATCGCCACGTACTTCCCGGTGCTGATCTTCGTCCGGGAGGACATGTCGTTCCTGAAGCTGCTGATGCTGCTCGCGATCGCGATCGTCGTGGGCATCGTCGTCGGGTACGCCTTCGGTGGTGACGACCGCGGCCTGAACGCCCGGACCGGCGCGATCACCGCCTTCGGTGTGGCGATGATCATCTTCATCGACCGGTCGATGCTCGCCTGGAAGACCTACTCGCAGCTCACCTTCGGACGACCGTTGTCCACCATCGGCGACTCCACCCCGAACCTCAAGGGCGACTTCTGGATCGGTGTCAACGACACGTTCAGCCATCTGCTGCTGCCGACGATCACCCTGATGCTGATCTCGTTGGCCGGCCACTCCCGGTACGCCAGGGCCAGCATGCTCGAGGTGCTCAACCAGGACTACATCCGCACGGCGCGGGCGAAGGGTCTCACCGAGCGGACGGTCGTCATGCGGCACGCTTTCCGCAACGCGCTCATCCCGATGACCACCATCGTCGCTTTCGACATCGGTGGTCTGCTCGGCGGCGCGGTGCTCACCGAGACGGTGTTCGGCTGGCGCTCGCTGGGCTACATGTTCCAGCAGGGCCTCACGAACTTCGACGTCAATCCGGTGATGGCGGTGTTCCTGGTGACCGCGATCGTCGCCGTCATCTTCAACATGGTCGCCGACATCGCCTACGGCTTCCTCGATCCACGAATCCGGGTGACCTCCTCATGACCATGATCCCGCACGAAGCTCCCGGTACCGGGCCTTCCGACAGCGGCGCCGGGGTGATCCCGGACGAATCGTCGTTCGAGCAGAAGGAGACCGCCGGTCTGTCCCAGGGACAGATCGTCCGCAAGCGGTTCCTGCGCCACAAGGGTGCAATGATCTCGCTGGTGGTGCTGGCGCTGGTCATCCTGCTGGCCGCTACCTCGATCGGTTGGGGCCCGATCCCAGGCTGGTGGAAGTGGGGCTACAGCCAGACGTCGGACGGTGGTCTTCCCGGCGGCGTCTCCACCTTGAGCATCCCGCCGTTCGCCGATCACTGGGCCTGGGGCGACCACCCGTTCGGTCAGGACGAGACCGGCCTGGACATGTTCGCAGCCACCATGCGCGGCACCCAGCAGACGCTCGTCGTCATCGTCGTGCTCGGCATCCTGGCCACCACCATCGGAACCGTCATCGGCGCCGTCGCCGGGTACTACCGCGGCTGGGTCGACTCGGTCCTGATGCGCTTCACCGACCTCATCATCACGCTGCCGATCATCCTGATCACCGCCGTCGCCGGCTTCGTGTTCGGCGTTCGTGGCATCTGGCCGGTCGCCCTGGCGCTGGGGCTGCTGTCCTGGACGGGGCTGGCCCGGCTGGTGCGCGGGGAGTTCCTCTGGTTGCGGGAGCGCGAGTTCGTCGACGCGGCTCGGGTGGCCGGCGCGTCGGACCTGCGGATCATCTTCAAGCACATCCTGCCGAACACGGTGGGCGTCATCGTCGTCAACACCACGCTGTTGATGGGTGGCGGCATCCTGACCGAGGCGGCGCTGAGCTTCCTGGGCTTCGGCATCCAGTTCCCGGACCAGTCCCTGGGCTCGCTGATCAGTGTCTTTGCCCAGTCGTTCCAGACCAGGCCGTGGCTGTTCCTGTGGCCGGGCGTCTTCATCATCATCATCGTGCTGGCCATCAACTTCATCGGTGACGGTCTGCGCGATGCCTTCGACCCGCGTCAGAAGCGCATCCCGAAGCGCAAGGATCTGGAGTTCGCCACCGGCTCCGGTGTGTCGTCCCTCCCGGCTGCGGCCGGTGCCGGCGATCCGGGTCTGCTGTCCGGCGGTGACCGTCCGACGGTCGCCCCGCCCGAGGACAAGGTGTGACGCCGGATCCTCGCTCGGGCGCTGGCAGGTGCTCAGACGAGCACCGAGAGCATGCCCCACAGCAGCAGCGCTGCGCCGACCGCGAGCGACTCGACGTGCCAGCGGCTGGGGACCTTGTCCGTCTCCAGCTTCGGGTCGTCCAGATGACCGGCCCTGCGCAACTCCTCCAGGCGGCGACGCACCATCATCGCCACCTGACCGGACGGCGAGTTGGGCGAGTCTCCGGGACGGATCGAGCGGCCGGGTCCGAACGTGGACTCGGGGAGGTCGGTGACATCTCCCGGCGAGAGCTGGCGACCGGATCGTCGACTCCCGGCCGGTGCCGCCCAGGCCGTGTAGGTGCCCCAGCCGGTCACCACCGCGAAGGCCCATTTGGTGTCGACCGTGCGGATCGACGGCCACGGGAGGTGCAGGGTCCTGGTCACGTTGACCAGATGCACGCCCGCGTCGTCGATGCGAACCTCGGGTGCCCAGAACAGAGCCCACACCACCCAGGCGACCAGCAGCATCCACGGCGCGAAGGCGCCGGCGGCCGCAAAGCCGTCCTGGAACAGCGTCACCACCACCGCCAGCGCACAGACGACGGCGACGGCGATCGCCAGACCGCGTCCGAAGGCGGGACGATAGGAGAACGAGGGTGTCGTGGTCACCTCGTCATCGTCCCATCCGTGTCGCCGTCCCATCCGTCGAGAAGAGGAACTGCCGACCATGAGCAGCCCTGATGTGACCAAGCAGGCCCCGGCCAGGAGCCCCATCCTGACGGTCCGTGATCTGTGCATCGATTTCTGGGTGGACGGCACGTGGTACCCGGCCGTCGTCGACTCGAGTTTCGAGATCGCCCCAGGCGAGGTGCTGGCGATCGTCGGCGAGTCCGGCTCCGGCAAGTCGACCACCGCGATGGCGTTGCTCGGCCTGCTACCGAAGAACTCGCACACCCGCGGGTCGGTGACGTTGGGCGAGAACCAGTTGGTCGACGCCTCGTCGCGGACGCTGCGTCGGGTGCGCGGCCGGGAGATCTCGATGATCTTCCAGGAGCCGATGACCGCCCTGAACCCGGTCTACACCGTCGGATTCCAGATCGCGGAGGTGTTGCGGAACCACTCGGCGATGTCTCCTGCGCGGGCTCGCGTGCGAGCGCTCGAGCTGCTGAAGATCGTCGAGATCCCGGACCCCGATCGCCGGATCGACTCCTACCCGCACGAGCTCTCCGGCGGTCAGCGTCAGCGCGTGATGATCGCGCAGGCGCTCGCGCTCGATCCCAAGCTGCTGGTGGCCGACGAACCGACCACAGCGCTCGACGTGACCGTGCAGGCCGAGATCCTGCGGCTGATGCGCAACCTCAAGGACCGGGTCGACGCCGGCATCCTGCTGATCACCCACGACATGGGCGTGGTCGCCGACATGGCCGACCGCATCATGGTGATGAAGGACGGCAAGGTCGTCGAGTCCGGCACCTCACAGCAGATCTTCAAGGAACCGAAGGACCAGTACACGATCCAGCTGCTCGAGGCGGTCCCACACCTGGGCGGCGCCATCAAGGACGGCGGGACCACCACCGAGAGCCGCGGCGCACACTCGGTCGGCATCGACACGGTCGGCGCCGACATCGTCGTGTCGATGAAGGACGTGGCCGTCGAGTACCCGAAGCGCGGCCGCAACCCGGCGTTCCGGGCGGTCGACAAGTTCAACCTCGACATCCAGCAGGGTGAGGTGGTCGGTCTGGTCGGTGAGTCCGGCTCCGGAAAGACCACCATCGGTCGCGCACTGGTCGGCCTGTTGCCCTTCGTCGAGGGCGAGGCAACAGTCGTCGGCACCAACATGGTCGGGGTGCACAAGAAGGACCTCCGAACGGTCCGCCGCAACGTCTCCTTCGTCTTCCAGGATCCGGGTAGCTCCCTCAACCCGCGGTTGCCGGTCGGTGAGTCGATCGGCGAACCGCTGCTGCTGCACGGTCTGGCCAAGGGCAAGGACCTGTCCAACCGGGTCGAGGCGCTGCTGGACCAGGTGCATCTGGCCAGGGCGATGCGCAACCGCTACCCGCACGAGCTCTCCGGTGGTCAGCGCCAGCGGGTCGGCATCGCCCGTTCCCTGGCGTTGCAGCCGAAACTGCTGATCGCCGACGAGCCCACCTCGGCGCTGGACGTCTCGGTCCAGGCCAAGGTGCTCGACCTGTTCCAGGAACTGCAGCGGGAACAGGGCTTCGCGTGCCTGTTCATCTCGCACGACCTCGCCGTCGTCGAGATGCTGGCGCGGCGGATCGCGGTGCTCCGGCACGGTGAGTTGGTGGAGGTGGGGACCCGTGAGGACATCCTGACGAACCCGCAGCACGACTACACCAGGCGACTGCTGTCGGCGGTGCCGGTGCCGGATCCGGACGAGCAGCGGCGTCGCCGCGAGGAGCGCGACGCGATCATCGCGGCGGGTATCGGGGTGGACGACGACGAGACGGTGTTCGGCAGTGACTCGCATGCTGCCGATGCGATCACCGGCGTCTCGGTGCAGGCGGACAAGCCGAACGACGGTCGTGCCGGACAAGCCGGATTCTGACCCGACCGTCGGTTCCGTCCCTCAGCCCGAGCCGTCGACCTCCGGTCCGGCAGCCGCGGCGCGCCGGTCGTCAGGTACAGGCGGGGTCGAGATCTCGGGCCGTGCGGCTTCCGTGGACCCTCGTGGGTCGAGCGAGGAACGAGTCGAGACCGCGAGCTCCAACGGCGCTGTTGCGTCGCCCCGCTGGCCGGACGTGCTGGTCGTGGTCGGACTCACCCTGGTGGCCGCGCTCGCCGGCGCGTTGGGCTTCTTCCATCTCGCCTGGCGGTGGGGGACGGCGCCGGTGCCGGTCAGCCCGGTCGTGCTGGCGGCGATCGTCTGGCTGCTCGTGCGGATGGCCTTCCAGCTCACGCGGGTCCTGTGGACGGCCGTGCTGCCCTGGGCGGGGTGCCTGGGGGTGGTCGTGTTCCTGTACTTCGCCGACAACCCGGGATTCAGCCTGCCGCTGCGGGTGGTGACGATGGACCACCAGACGAACAAGGCGAGCGACGGCGACTTGCGCGGCGTGCTGCTGTTGGGTGTCCTGGTGCTCGCCGCTGCGGTGCAGCTGTCGCTGCTGTGGGCGACCTCTGTGTCCGCCCGCGTCGCGCGGCAGACTGATCCGCCGTTGCCGGCCGGCCTGGTGGATCCGTCCGGTCCGTCCGATCCGGCCGCGGTCGACGGCATGCCCGATGGCACACCCGGCGATGTGACAGCACCTGTGCGGCACGTGACGCCCACTACGTCTGGGGCTTCCGGGGGCGGTGCCCCCGCGGCCGGGGTGGATACTGGATCGTGACAGTGCTGCTGCCTCCAGTGGCACCGCAGCTGATCCAACCCCGCAACAGCAGGAGTGCGCAGAAGTGACCTATGTGATCGCCGAGCCGTGTGTCGACCTCCTCGACCGCGCCTGTGTCGAGGAGTGCCCGGTCGACTGCATCTACGAGGGCGACCGGATGCTCTACATCCACCCCGACGAGTGCGTCGACTGCGGTGCCTGTGAGCCGGTGTGCCCGGTGGAGGCCATCTTCTACGAGGATGACGTGCCAGCTGCCTGGGCCGACTACACCCGCGCCAACGTCGACTTCTTCGACGACCTGGGATCCCCGGGTGGCGCAGCCCGGACGGGCAAGATCCACAAGGATGATCCGCTGATCGCTGCGCTGCCGCCGATGGGTGGACACGGCAGCACCGACGGCTCCTGAGCCGGAACGGAATCCCCCTCGTGCCTGGAACCTCCTGGTTGCCGCTGGACCGGCGCCCGCTCGCCACAGTGCTCCCGGAGTTCCCGTGGGACAAGCTGCTGGTTGCCAAGCAGCAGGCGGCCGCGCACCCCGACGGCATCGTCGACCTGTCGGTGGGCACCCCGGTCGATCCGGTCTGTACCCCGGTGCGCTCTGCGCTCGCCTCGGCCGCCGATGCGCCCGGCTATCCGTCGGTGTTGGGCCGCGGCGAGCTGCGACGCGCGTACGTGAACTGGCTGCAACGCGCCCACGGGGTCACCGGCCTCGAGGAGCACGCTGTCCTGCCGACGATCGGCTCCAAGGAGCTCGTGGCCTCGTTGCCCCGGCAGCTCGGGGTGCGGGGAGGCGACTCGGTGGTCATCCCGGTGCTGGCCTATCCGACCTACGAGGTCGGGGTGCTGGAGGCCGGTGCCACCGTGGTGCGCTCCGACATGCCCTGGTCCTCCGGTATCGACCGCCCGGCGATGGTGTGGATCAACTCGCCGGGCAACCCGTCCGGGATCATCTGGTCGGCCGAGGACCTGAGCCAGCTCGTGGCCTGGGCCCGCGAACGCGGCACCGTGGTGGTGTCCGACGAGTGCTATCTCGACCTCGGGTGGGATGCGCAGCCGATCTCGATCCTGCACCCGGAGGTCTCCGGCGGCGATCACACCGGGCTGCTGGCCGTGCACTCGCTGTCCAAGCGGTCGAATCTCGCCGGTTACCGGGCCGGCTTCGTCTCCGGCGACCGCGGGCTGATCGACGGCCTGCTGGCTCTGCGCAAGCACCTCGGGCTGATGATGCCCACCCCGATCCAGGTGGCCGCCACCGCTGCACTGCAGAACGACTCGCACGTCCTGGCGCAGTCGTCCCGCTACCGTGATCGGCGCACGAAGCTCTGGGATGCGTTCTCCCGCAACGGGTTCTTGATCGGCGACGACAACACCTCGGCCGGTGGGCTGTACCTGTGGGCGACCGAACACCGGGACGCTGCTGACACGGTTTCCCGGCTGGCCGAGCGCGGCATCCTGGTGGCTCCCGGTTCATTCTACGGTCCGAGCGGCGCCCGGCACGTGCGGATCGCCCTCACCGCCACCGATGAGCGGGTGGACGCCGCTGTGCAGCGGCTGGCGCGCTGAGTCGGTCGGGCTGAGTCGGTCGGGCTGAGTCGGTCGGTCAGCTGCGCGACGCTACGATCGGCCCCAGTACTGGAGGGGAGCACCACCATGCGCAGGGGTCCCAGCACATCAGCAGCGTTCCGCCTGCCCCGGATGCAGGCTCGCGGGGACGACGGTGGCCATCGTGCGTCCAGTCCGTTGGAGTTGTTGTTCGACCTCTGTTTCGTGGTGGCGGTGTCGATCGCCGGGGTCAACCTGCACCACGCCGTGATCGAGGACCATCTCGGTAGCGGACTGCTCGGGTTCAGCACGGTGTTCTTCGCCATCTGGTGGGCCTGGATGAACTTCACCTGGTTCGCTTCCCAGTTCGACACCGACGACTGGCTCTACCGGGTGTTCACCCTGATGTAGATGGCTGGGGTGCTCGTACTGGCCGCCGGCGTGGCCGACGTGTTCGCGCAGACGCCCGACTTCACGCTGGTGACGATCGGCTACTTCATCATGCGGGTGCCGCTGATCGCCCAGTGGGTGCGGGCCGGGCTGTCCGACCCGGAGCACCGGACCGCGACCTTCCGATACGCAGGCGGATTGGCCGTCACCCAAGCATTGTGGCTGCTGCGGTTGCTGCTGCCGGACTCCCTCGGTCTGGTGAGCTTCCTGGTGCTGGTGGTGGTCGAGCTGTCGGTGCCGGCCTTCGCCGAGCGAGGCCGGACCATTCCGTGGCATGCACACCACATCGCCGAGCGGTACGGGTTGTTCACCCTGATCGTGCTGGGTGAATCGATCCTGGCCGCCACCAACGCGTTCATCAAGGGCTTCGAGCAGGCTGCGGACCCGTCCGGACTGATCGTGCTGGCCTTCGCGGCCCTGGTGATCGTCTTCGGCATGTGGTGGGTGTACTTCGATCACGAATCGGCCGGTCTGTTGGACGGCCTGAGGAGTGCGCTCGTCTGGGGCTATGGGCACTACTTCATCTTCGGCGCGGCAGCAGCGGTGTCCGCCGGTCTGGAGGCGGCCATCGACTACGACCTGGAGCACCTGGCGTCGCGGGGGCTGCTGACCCCGGAGGCGATGGCGGCGGTGACCGCTGAGCAGGGCGCGGAAGCCGGTCATCACATCAGCGGCCTGACTGCTGCACTGACGGTGAATGCTTCAGCGGCGATCTTCGTGCTCGGTGTCTGGGTGCTGATCGCGCGGCACCGCGGGAGCCGGGTGGTGGACATCGCCTGTCCCGCAGCCGTTGTCGCGCTGATCGCGGTGTCCTTCACCGGGTTGCCGATCCACCTGGGCGCCGTGGTGATGATCGCCCTCGTGGTGGTCACGATCGGCAGCCGACCGGGTGTCGACCCCGAGAAGCAGGTCGCCGCGGTCAACCGGTGGCGGGTGGGTCCCAGTAATCGCCGATGCCCAGGCCGGCCAGCGGAATCCATCGCGCGATCGGCTGCGGCTGCCGTTCTGACCCAGACATCGACCCTGACATCGACCCCGGCTCGGACTGCGTTTCGGACTGAGCTGCCAGGAATCGATCGAAGCCCTGCAGCTCCAGGGCCAGCGCGGGCCGGTGGTCGATCGCCGCGGCGAGGGCGTAGAGGGTGGCGAGGATGTGCACACACCGATCGCCCCGCGCGCGGCACGAGCAGTCCGCGGCTGCGATCTGCGGTCCCACGCCGCTGCCTGCGGTCTTCGCGCGCTGATGGACGTCGTCATCGGGTTCGGTGGCGGAGCCCAGCAGCGCGCGGAGGGTGCCAGCGGCGTCGTGGGACATGGCGACGAACTCCAGCCGCGCGATCGAGGCCTGGGCGCCGCTGCTCACCAGCCCGGCCACTGCGCTCCCGGTGACCGTGAGCTCCACACCCTGGTTCCGCGCGAGGCTGCGCGCCCGGGAGGCGAGCGGGTTGGGCACCTGGGCACTGAGCGGTTCGGCGAGCCGGACCACGTCCGCGCCCCACCGACTGAAGCCGAACTCGGCCAACATCAGCTGCCCTCCCGTCGACGGCGCAGCAGGTCGAACAACCGCTCGTCGTCATATCCCGCCAGCTCGGCGACCAGCGAAGTACTGCGCGCGTGGGTGTTCAGGGCGGCCTTGCGCTGGTGCATCGCGTCGATGTGCTCTTCCAGGGTGGTGGCACAGGTGAGCGTGGTGATCGTGACGGTGCGCTCCTGCCCGAGGCGGTGAACGCGGTCGGAGGCCTGTGCCTCCACGGCGGGGTTCCACCAGCGGTCGAAGTGGATCACGTCGCAGGCTCTGGTCAGGGTGAGTCCGACGCCGCCGGCCTTGAGGCTCATCACCATCAGTTCCGCGGTGCGACCGGCCTGGAAATCGTCGGCGAGTGTGGCGCGCGCTGCCGCGGACATCCCGCCGTGGAAGAACGGCACGTCGATCCCCAGGGTCTCGGACGCATGCCGCGCCAACAACTCTCCGGTGTGCCGGTACTGCGTGAAGACCAGCGTCGGCGAGCCTGATCGCACGTTCGCGGTGAGAATGTCCAGGCAGACGTCGAACTTCCCGGACCGTCCGGCGATGTCGCGGATCTCGGCTCCGCCGGCAAGCTCCCCGGTGACCAGCGCCGGATGGTTGCAGATCTGCTTCAACTTCGTCAGGGCTGCCAGCACCCGGCCCTGCCGCTCGAACCCGGCACCGAATCCGTCGTCGGCGAGTTGCGCGAGATGGCGGTCGTAGAGCGATGCCTGCTCGTCGGTCAGGTCGCACAGGACCGGGTTGAAGAGCTTGGGCGGCAGCGCGGGCAACACGTGATTCTTCTTGCGCGCCAACATGACCGGTGCGACTGCAACCTGCAGCCGGTCGAGCGCTCCGCGATCGCCGGCCTCCACCGCGCGGGTGAAGCGGCGGCGGAACACGGCCTGGTGCGGGAACAGCTTCGGCGCCACCACCCGCAGGATCGCCCAGAGTTCGTCCAGGGTGTTCTCCACCGGTGTGCCGGTGAGGGCGACGAGCCCGTCGGCCTGCAGCCGGCGGGTCGCGCGGGCGAGCTGGGTCCGCGGATTCTTGAGTGCCTGCGCTTCGTCGAGAACGACTGTGGTCCATCGGATGTCGGCGAGGGCGTCGATCCGCAGACGGACCCCGGCGTAGGAGATGATGCAGACACGGCCGGGTTCCTGCGGGCTCGTGGTCGGGTCGGTGTCCACGGTCAGGTCCGGGGCGAACCTGGCGATCTCCCGCGCCCAGTTGCTGATCAGCCCGCTGGGGCACACCACCAGCTGCGGACCCTGCGGTGTCCGCAGCGTCATCAGCCCGATCGCCTGGACGGTCTTGCCCAGACCCATCTCGTCCGCCAGCAGGGCGCCGCCCGCGTCGGCGACCACCCGGTGGAGCCAGGCGATGCCGCGGAGTTGATAGGGCCGCAGCGACGCCGGGACGACCCCGCGCAGCGCGCTCTCCGCGGCCACCGTGTCGGCGAATGCGGAGCGGGCGTACTCGGCGGTGGTCATTGCCGTGCCGGTCGGATCAGCCTCCGCGTGGGCCGCGAGCGGCAGCGGTACCTGTGGGTCCGCGCGCTGTACTGCGCGTTGCCATGCGATCACCGATGCGCTGGTCGCCCGGCGGGCGAGCAACTCGTGCCCGTCGATCACCTCGCAGCGGACGTCGCGAACGACGAGGGCGGGCCCGTCCGGTACGGCCAGCCGACGGGTGTCGGGGCCCGGCCCGTCGATATCCAGCGCCGACCAGACGGCGAACTGGTGCAGGTCGGGCAGGTAGGTCGCTTCGGTGCTCAGCGGTGGAGCTCCTCTGGTTACGGTGTACGGAGTCGGACAAGATCAGCGTACACCGTACGTAGTAGTGCCCGCGAGGAGGACGGATGACTGCCGAGGACGAGGCCCGGATGCTGGTCCGGCTGCTCTGGCGCGATCCCGACCAGACGCCGGCCACGGCGGGCAGGCGCGGCCCGAAGCCGCGGGTCAGCGTCGACGAGGTGGTGACCTCGGCCATCGGACTCGCGGATGCCGAGGGGCTGGGCGCGGTGTCGATGAGAGCGCTGGCCGCCCGGCTCGGGCTGGGTCCGATGAGCCTGTACACCTATGTGCCGACGCGCGACGTCCTGCTGGCGCTGATGGTCGACCAGGTCGCCGCCGAGACTCCGGTGCCCGCCGCGGGCCCCGTGCTGGAGTCCCTCGACGCGATGGCCAGGGTGCTGCGCAACGAGTATCTGGCGCACCCGTGGCTGCTGGAGGTCTCCCAGTGGCGGCAGGTGCTCGGGCCACATCGGTTGCAGCGCTACGAGTCCCAGTTGCAGATCATCGAATCGGTGTCGATGTCCGATCTCACCAGGGATCACGTGATCGGCGCACTGAGCGCCTTCGTCATCGGCAACGCCCACGAGAGCGTCGGTGCGCGCACGGCGGCCGACAGTGGCCTGACCGACGAGGACTGGTGGGCGGTCGTCGGCCCCGCACTGACGTCGGTGATGCCCCCGGATCGATTCCCGCTCTCCGGGCGCGTCGGGACGGCGGTCGGTGAGCACTACCGGGCACCGCGAGATCCCGACAACGGGTTCGATTTCGGGCTGGCCCGGCTGCTGGACGGACTGCGATCAACGCTGGGCGAGCGTCGATCACGCACTGACGTCAACGAAGATTGACAACCACGAAGTGTCAATCTAGATTGACACTCGGGATGGATGTGACGACGGGAGCAGCGATGAGAACCCAGGTGGCTGGAGCTGACGGCGACGATCCGCTGGCCGCGCTGCAGGCAGCAGCCCGACTGCAGCGCGAGGTCGATCAGATCGAGGAGGTCAGCGTCCGCCGCGCACGGGTCCGCGGGCTCTCCTGGTTGCAGATCGCCGGTGCGCTCGGCGCGCCCAGGCGGGCGGTGCGCCGCCGGTACGGCGGGGTGCGGTCCTCCCGCACCTGACCGGCACGGTTCTCGCGGTGAGCGCCCTTCCGGGCGTTGCATCAGTGCCACTTTCCGGTGATCGAGCAAGCGACGAAGGAGCGCGTCGAGATCCCGTCGCACGATGCGCAGGCGTCGCTGTGGAAGAGGTCCTCTGGGGTGCGCCCTCCCGGGACGTGGCGCGGCGCGACTTTCCGGTGATCGAGCAAGCGACGAAGGAGCGCGACTTTCCGGTGATCGAGCAAGCGACGAAGGAGCGCGTCGAGATCCCGGAGCAGTACGACCTGGCCCAGATCAAGTGTTGCTGTGCAACACGTCGTTCAGGCCGCCCCAGGAACCGGAGCGGCGGACGGCCTCGACGGCGCCGCTGAGCGAATTGCGACGGAACAGCAGGCCGGACATCCCCGAGAGCTCGCGAGCCTTCACGGTCCGCGGTACGGACTCGGATGCGGAGCCGCCGGCCAGCACCAGCTTGGTGCCGGCGGTCAGGTACAGCCCGGCCTCCACCACGCAGTCGTCACCGAGCGAGATCCCCACACCCGCATTGGCGCCGAGCAGGCAGCGCTCACCGATGGTCACCTGCTCGCTCCCCCCACCGGACAGGGTGCCCATGATCGAGGCGCCGCCGCCGACGTCGGTGCCGTCGCCGACGAGAACACCCTGGCTGATCCGCCCCTCCACCATCGAGGAGCCGAGGGTGCCGGCGTTGAAGTTGCAGAAGCCCTCGTGCATGACGGTGGTGCCCTCGGCGAGGTGCGCGCCGAGCCGCACCCGGGCCGCGTCGGCGATCCGGACGCCGCCGGGGACGACGAAGTCCGTCATCCGCGGGAACTTGTCGACACCGTTGACGGTGACCAGCTGGCCGGCGGTGCGCGCCGTGAGCAGCACCGCCGGAAGATCGGCCGGGCGGACCGCACCGAGCGAGGTCCAGACGTTGTTGGGCAGCAGCCCGAAGACACCGTCCAGGTTGATGCTGCGCGGGCGCACCAGACGCGCGGACAACAGGTGCAGCCGCAGGTAGACGTCGGCGGTGTCGACGGGGGCGTCCGCGAGGGACGCGATCGTTGTCTCGCGGACCTCGATCCGCACCCCACGGATGTGATCGGTCCGGGTGGCGGCGGCCAGCTCCGGTTGGCTGCTCGGATCCGACCCGAGCGCCGGCTGCGGGTACCAGACGTCCAGCACCGAGTCGTCGGCGACGGCGATCGTGGCCAGGCCGCGACCGCACGCGGGGGAGGACGTCAGGGCCGGGGAGGGGGTCTGCTCGGGCATGGCGTCAGGGTAGTGGGGCAGCTGCCGGCACCGGTGTGGTGGCCGCAGGGTCGACGTGCCCGAGCGCTCGGCCGCTGCGGCGCGACCAGCCGGCCACCCGCGGGGCCCGAAGATCAATTCGACCCGATCCGCTGATCGCAGGTCAGTGGGAGCTGCCCACGTCAACAACAGGACAAGCACCCACCCAGAAAGTGGAGTTCCGATGACCGAGCTGAGCACAGACCACGTCCGTCGAGCAATCGTCGAGCACACCCGGCGGCTGGCGGAATCAGCCGCGCTGGCCGGACCGGATGCCGTGGTGCCGACCGCTCCGGAGTGGACCGTCACCGACCTGGTGGGGCACGTCGGGCAGACCCAGCACTGGGTCGCCGAGATCATCGAGCGGCGCATCACCGACCCTGCGCAGCTTCCTGCCGAGCTGGTCGCGCTCCCCGTCGACGCCGGCGACTGGATCGCCTGGCTGTCGGAATCCGCGCAGCGAGTCGCGGACGCCTGCTCCGATGACGCGTTGGACGCGCCCGTGTTCAACGCCGCAGGCGACGCGCGGAACGGGACGCAGTTCTGGCTGTCCAGCATGCTGAACGAGGCGGTCGTCCACGGTTTCGACGCAGCCAACGCGGCCGGTCAGCTCCCCGGAGTCGCCTCCGACATCGCGGCCGCGCTCATCAGCAACCATTTCACGATGTTCACCTCGCCGACCTGGGCGATGCAACGATCCGCGTCGGCCCACGCCATCTGCGGCACCGGACAGACCCTGCAGTGGCTGGCCACCGACGGGGACGGTGCCGCCTGGTTCGTCGAACGGGAGCCGGACGGTGCGACCTGGCAGCCGGTCGCGCGGCAGGCCGACGTGACGGTGAGTGGCCCGGCGGCGTCGCTGTTGCTGACCTTGACCCGTCGGTTGCCCCTGGACGGGGGCGGGAGCACCGGCATCACCATCGAAGGAGACATCGGCCTCGCCCAGCACTGGCTCGACAACACCGGACACGTCAGCGGTTGATACCGGTGATCGACGTGGGCCCGATGTCGTCCCATCGACAACTCCCGACCGGTGCTGACACGGCGGGGTCTCGTCGCGCTCATTCTTCGCTGCTCGCCCACCGTTGGAGGAGCAGTGCCCTCATGCGGAAGCTCAGCCGATCTTCGCGCGCACCTGGTCCAGGCTCGGATTGGTGAGGGCGGAGCCGTCGTCGAACACGAGCGTCGGAACGGTCCGGTTGCCCCGGTTGATGCCCTCGACGATGGTCGCTGCCTCTGGCGTGCGTTCGATGTCGATCTCGGTGTAGTCGATGCGCGCCTTGTCCAGGTCGTATTTCAGCCGGTGACAGAACGGGCACCACGAGGTCGAATACAGCGTGAAGTTCTGGGACATGCGCGTGGCTCCTGGGGTAGGGGATCTCGTGCGGTGCAGCGTCCACATCGTGCGGGACATTCCCGCACCCGCGTCTCCCACGTCCGCTTCGATACCCTCCGCAGGTGGACAACACGCACCCGGAGAGCATCCGGCACCTCGACCTGACAGCAGACCCGGCCGACCTGACGGCGACACTGGTCGACATCCCGTCCGTCTCCGGCGACGAGCAGGTGATCGCGGACGCCGTCGAGGCGGCGCTACGACAGGTGGGCCGCTACGAGGTGGTGCGCACCGGCAACTCGGTGCTCGCCCGCACCGCGCTGGGCCTGCCGAGCAGGGTGCTGCTCGCCGGACACCTGGACACGGTGCCGATCGCCGACAACGTCCCGTCCAGGTCGGAGGGCGACGCGATCCACGGCTGCGGGACGACCGACATGAAGTCGGGCGACGCGATGCTGCTGCACCTCGCGGCGACCGTCACCGAGCCGACCCGCGACCTGACGTTCGTGTTCTACGAATGCGAAGAGATCGACCACGACCGGAACGGGTTGACGCACATCGAGCGCGACCTGCCCGAGTGGCTGCAGGCGGATCTGGCGCTGCTGGCCGAACCGACCGACGGCCAGGTCGAAGCCGGCTGCCAGGGCACGCTCGCCTTCTCCGTCACCACCCGCGGTACCCGTGCACACTCCGCGCGATCCTGGTTGGGGCACAACGCGATCCACGACATCGCCGGGGTGCTGGAGCGAATCGCGTCGTTCGACGTCCGCAGCGTGGACATCGACGGCTGCGCCTATCGCGAGGGTCTCAACGCGGTCAAGATCAGCGGCGGGGTGGCCGGCAACGTCATCCCCGACGAGGCCGTGGTGCAGATCAACTTCCGCTACGCCCCCGACCGGAGTGCGGAAGCCGCTGCGCAGGCGATCCGCGACCACTTCGACGGGTTCGAGCTGGCCTTCGCCGACAATGCTGCCGGTGCGCTGCCGGGTCTCTCGCAGCCGGCGGCCGCCGCTTTCATCGGGGCGGCGGGCGGATCGGTGAAGGGGAAGCTCGGCTGGACGGACGTCGCCCGGTTCGCCGCGCTCGGCACGCCGGCGGTCAACTACGGTCCCGGCGATCCGATGCTCGCGCACACCCGGGGTGAATGGGTGTCGCGCACCCAGATCCGCCGGATGACGGAGAACCTGCGCGGCTACCTGACCAGCTGAGTCGCTCGCTCCTGTACCCGCGTACTCGCCTGCGCTGCACCGTTCTGCTTGCCACCCCGGGCGATGCGTGCCGCGACGTGTTCAGCGAGTTCCAGGATCTCCGGAGCGAGCACGTCCCGTGTCTTGGTGTCCGACTCGTGCAGGAACGTCGTCGATCCGAGGGTGGCGCCGCAGTACTCGACGATGCCGCGCTCGATCTCGGTACGGAAGGCCTCGAAGACTCCGTGCCGCTCGAAGGTATCCGCGTCGTCGCCGGTCACCGGGACCAGGTGGATCGTGAGGCGATCCAGCTTCTTGACGAGACCGCCGTCCGGTACGAGGTCGTAGGCCCAGCCGCTGACGAAGACCCGGTCGATCCAGCCCTTGAGCAGCGCCGGCATCGACCACCAGTACATCGGGAACACCAGCACCAGGTGCTCTGCGCGATCGATCCGCTCCTGCTCCGAGCGCACGTCGGCAGGAGTGATTGCGGTGCCCCGGAACAGGTCCAGGTCGCCGCGGGAGAACCGCGGGTCGAATCCCTCCGCACTGAGGTCGGCGAGCTCGACGCGATCACCCGTCGCGCGGATCGCCTGCACCGTCGCCCGCGCCACGTGCTGGGTGAGGGAGTCCGGATCGGGATGGGACACTACGACGAGGCTGGACATGGATGGTTCCTCTCGGGACGGACGGCTGTGTACCAAGAGTAAGTTACTACTAGTACATAGTGCAAGGAGGTGCGCGGTGGTGCGACAGCGGCTCGCGCGCGCCGACCGGTACGACCAACTGGTTGCCGAGGCGTGGGCTCTGGTCGGAGCCGAGGGCACGGATGCGCTCACGCTCGGCCGGCTGGCCGAGCGGGCAGGCGTCGCGAAACCAGTGGTGTATTCCCACTTCCCGTCACGGCCGGCGCTGCTGGCCGCGCTGTTCACCGAGTTCGACGATCGGCAGACCGCCATGCTGCAGGAGTATCTCGACGCCGCCGAGGATTCGTTGGACGGCCGGGCGAAGGCCATTGCCGATTCGTACGTGGGCTGTGCATTGGCGCAGGGGCGGGAGCTGACCGGCGTGCTCGCCGCGCTGCAGGGATCCCCCGAACTGGAACGGGTCAAGCGGGAATCCGACGCGGCGTACGCGGAGACCTGCCGAGGCATCCTGGCACCGTTCGGCGGGGGAGATGGGATCGCCCCGGCGTCGATCACCGCGATCTTCGGTGCCGCTGAAGCACTCTCGCAGGCCGCGGTGTCCGGAGCGCTCCCACCCGAGCAGGCCAGGGGCGAACTCGCGGCCCTCATCGTCGCGGTCGTCCGCAGGACCTGACCCGATTCCCGCGTCGCCCGGTGCTCGAGACCGACCGCTCAGGTCGATCTACGCTGGGCCGGTGACCGAGATCCAGCAGCCCACCGACCCGAGCGCCTTCCGTCCCGACGAGCGCGCACCGAGCGGCTCGTCCACCCATCAATCGGGCGAACGGATGCGTGGCCCGGTCCGGCTGCGGGGGGAGCAGACCAAGGAGGCGACCACGACCGATCAGCGGCTGCTCGACTCCCGGGGTCCGATCGACTGGATGCACACCGACCCGTGGCGGGTGATGCGGATCCAAGCCGAGTTCGTGGAGGGCTTCGGATCACTGTCCGAGCTGCCCAGGGCCGTCACCGTGTTCGGGTCGGCCAGGACGAAGCCCGAGGACCCGCACTACGCAGCCGCCCGCGAGATCGGCGCCGCACTCGCCGATCAGGGCTTCGCGGTGATCACCGGTGGAGGGCCCGGTGTGATGGAGGGAGCCAACCGCGGCGCCAAGGACGCCGGCGGCATGTCGGTGGGCCTGGGGATCGAGCTGCCGTTCGAGCAGGGCATCAACGAGTGGGTCGATCTGGGCATCAACTTCCGCTACTTCTTCGCCCGCAAGACCATGTTCGTCAAGTACTCCCAGGCCTTCGTCTGCCTGCCGGGCGGCTTCGGCACCCTGGACGAGCTCTTCGAGGCTCTCACCCTCGTCCAGACCCGGAAGGTGACGAAGTTCCCGGTGATCCTGTTCGGGTCCGCCTACTGGAGCGGACTCATCGATTGGCTGCGCACCTCCGCACTGGGCGCGGGCAACATCGGCGAGGCCGACCTCGCACTGCTGCACGTGACCGACGACGTCGCCGACGTGGTCGACGTGGTTCTGACCAGCTATCAGGCCTGGCAGCAGGAGCACTGACCGACGGACCGGTTGCTGCACGACATCGACGGGTCGTGGTCGGAATATGGCCCCCGACCAGCCTGGTGGGCAATGAGCCGTCGAAAATGCCCACCGCGCGGATCGCTCGACAGTGCGGCGGCAGGTCGGGCGGGTGTCCGGAACCTTCTGTTCAGCCTGCTCGCGAGATGACGAAGGCCGTCAGGAAGCCGAGGGTCGTGATCAGGCCCGCATAGAGATGGGTGCGTTCGAAGGCCTCGGGGATCATGGTGTCGGCGATCATGGCGAGGATCGCGCCGGCGGCGAGCGCGGTGATGGCGGCGATGAGTTCGGGCGCGGCGTTCTGCAGGAGCAGGCAGCCCAGGAGTCCTGCGGCGCCGCTGGCGACCGCGATGCCGCCCCAGACGCTGAAGACGTAGCGGGCGCTGCGGCCGCTGCCCTTCATGCCGGCGACGCTGGAGAGACCTTCGGGGATGTTGGAGATGATGATCGCCGCCAGCACCGGTACTCCGACGCCGTGGCCGCTCAGCAGCGAGAGTCCCAGGACGATGGACTCGGGGATCCCGTCCATCAGGGCACCGATGGCGATCGCCGCCCCGCTGCCCTGCTGATCCGCTTCCGAGGGCTGGTGCTCGCTCGAACGTTTGCGGTGCCGGGCACCGCGGCGCGCCAGCACGGCGTTCGCCAGCACGTACACCGTGGCGCCGACCAGAAATCCGACAGCCGTGGCGACCAGGCCGCCCTTCGTCTCGGCCTCGTCCACGAGGTCGAAGGCCAACGCGGAGATGAGCACGCCGGCCCCGAACGCCATCACCGACGCCGAAACTCGTTGCGGGACCCGGACGAACCAGGCGATCACCGCCCCGACGACGAGCGCTCCACCCGCCAGCAGTCCCCACAGGCCGGCTTGCAACCAGATCGGCACGCTGTCACCACCCGGGGCGCGGGTCACCGGCGGACGTCGCAGGCCCGTCCGATGCGCGCAGGGCTCGCTGTCGGGTCAGCTGGGCCAGCAGCGAGGGCCGCTGCCCGGCGGGAGCAGCGTCCAACTGGTCGCGGCAGACCTCGACGACGGCGAGGACCAGCAGACGTGCCGGTCCCGGGCCGAACTCGGCGTGCAGTTGCTCCACGGTCTCGAACATCCGGTTTTCGGAGGCGGACCGGTGGGCGCCGACGTGAGCACCGTCTGCGATGTCGTCGTGGATCCCCAGTGGACTGTGCTCAGGCATGTCGAACTCCTTCCGCCCCTCCTGGAGTGGTGCCCGCGTCCGCAGCGATGAAACCGATCTGGGGCGAATGTCCGAGTTGATCCAGCGCCCCGTGCCGAGCGGGGCGGGTCGCGGGTGCACGCCGCCTGTCGGGCCGCGCGGGCGGTCGTGGGATCATGGCGGACGTGCTGCGCTGGATCACTGCCGGAGAATCCCACGGACCTGCCCTGGTCGCCGTCCTCGAGGGGCTGCCTGCCGGCGTACCCCTGACGACTGCGGACATCGCCGAACAACTCGCCCGCCGGCGCCTGGGCTACGGTCGCGGCGCCCGGATGAAGTTCGAGCAGGACCAGGTGAGCATCCTCGGCGGCATCCGCCACGGGCTCAGCATGGGTGGCCCGGTGGCCATCCAGATCGGCAACACCGAGTGGCCCAAGTGGGAGACCATCATGGCCGCCGACCCGGTCGATCCGGAGCTGCTCGCGGGTCTCGCGCGCAACGCACCGCTGACCCGTCCGCGGCCCGGCCATGCCGACCTGGCGGGGATGCAGAAGTACGGCTTCGACGACGCCCGGCCGGTGCTGGAGCGGGCGTCCGCCCGGGAGACCGCCGCCCGGGTCGCGCTCGGCACCGTCGCCCAACACTTCCTGCTCGCGACGGTCGGCGCCCGCGTCGTCTCGCACGTGGTGTCGATCGGTGAGGCCGACGTGGCCGACGCGGACGACCCGCAGCGCCCGTTGCCGACCCATGACGACCTCGCCGCCATCGACGCCTCCCCGGTGCGGGCGCTGCTGCCCCAATCCGAAGCGGCGATGATCGCCGAGATCGAGGCCGCGAAGGCCGACGGCGACACCCTGGGCGGCGTCGTCGAGGTCGTCGTGCACGGTCTGCCGCCGGGCCTGGGTAGCTACGTCCACGGCGACCGCAAACTCGATTCCCGGTTGGCCGGTGCGCTGATGGGGATCCAGGCGATCAAGGGCGTCGAGATCGGTGACGGATTCCGGACCGCTCGACGTCGGGGATCCCAGGCCCACGACGAGATGGATCCCAGTACGGACCGCGGGATCTCGCGGCGCTCCAACCGGGCCGGCGGCATCGAGGGTGGGATGACGAACGGCTGGCCGGTCGTCGTCCGCGCCGCGATGAAGCCGATCTCCACCGTCCCGCGGGCGCTCGCGACGCTCGATGTCGCGACCGGTGAGGCCGCGCAGGCGATCCATCAGCGCAGCGACGTCTGCGCCGTCCCGGCCGCCGGGGTGGTCGCAGAGGCGATGGTGGCGTTGGTGATCGCCGATGCCGTCAGCGAGAAGTTCGGCGGCGACTCTGTTGCCGAGGTGCGTCGCAACGTCGAGTCGTACCTGGCGACGATCACCGCGACCCGACCGGTACTCGGCACGTCATGAGCGCGCCGCTGGTGGTGCTGGTCGGTCCGCCCGGAGCCGGGAAGACCTCGGTCGGCGCCGCACTGGCCGCGCTGACCGGCGCGCCGTTCCGGGACGTCGACGCAGACATCGAGGCGAGCACCGGCCGGAGCATCCCGGACATCTTCACCTCGGGCGGCGAGGACGCCTTCCGCGCCCTGGAGCGAGCCGCGGTGGCCGCGGCGCTCGCCGAGCACGCAGGCATCCTCTCGCTGGGTGGCGGGGCGGTGCTCGACCCGGGCACCCGGGAACTGCTGCGCGCTCACCGGGTGGCCTTCCTGCACGTGTCCATGTCGCAGGGCGTCCAGCGGACCGGGATGGCGACCAACCGTCCGTTGCTGGTCGGGATCAATCCGCGGGCCACCTTCAAGACGTTGTTGGACGCCCGGCTGCCGCTGTACCGCGAGGTGGCGTCGATCGAGATCGCCACCGACACCCTGACCGTCGACGAGGTGGCGGACAGGATTGCCGTCGAACTGGAGCTGGCGACGTGAGCATCCCGACGAGCCCTGCCACGGCCGTGCCGCAGTCTGCGCCGCCCGTGCGGATCACGGTCAACACTGCGGCACCGTACGACGTGGTGATCGGCCGAGGTCTCGGCGAGGCACTGGACGGTGCCCTCGTGCCCTACCGAACGGCTGCACTGGTACATCCGGTGGCGCTCGTCGAGACGGCGAAGACCTTGCGAGATCGGTTGCAGGGCAACGGGATGGCCGTTCATCTGGTACAGGTTCCGGACGCCGAGGACGCCAAGAGCCTCGGCGTGCTGGCCTTCTGCTGGGACGTCTTCGGGCAGGTCGGCCTGACCCGTCGCGACGTGGTGATCGGACTCGGCGGCGGCACCGTCACCGACGTGGCCGGCTTCGCCGCGGCGACCTGGATGCGCGGCGTCGACGTCGTGCAGGTCCCGACCACGCTGCTCGCGATGGTCGACGCCGCGGTCGGCGGCAAGACGGGGATCAACACCGGGGCCGGGAAGAACATGGTCGGCGCGTTCCACGAGCCGGCCGCGGTGATCGCCGACCTCGCGCTGCTGGACTCGTTGCCCCATGCCGAGCTGGTCTCGGGGTTGGGTGAGGTGGTGAAGTCCGGCTTCATCTCCGATCCGGTGATCCTGGACCTCATCGAGCAGGACCCGCATGCGGCGACGGATCCGCGCTCGCCGGTGCTGGCCGAGCTGGTCGCCAGGACGGTCGCGGTGAAGGCCGCTGTGGTCGCGGTCGACCTGCAGGAGTCCGACCTGCGGGAGATCCTGAACTACGGCCACACCCTGGCGCACGCGATCGAGAAGCGGGAACAGTTCCGACGGCGGCACGGTGAAGCAGTGTCGATCGGGATGGTGTTCGTCGCCGAGCTCGCGCACCGCCTCGGCCGGCTCGATGCGGCGACCGTGCAACGGCATCGTGCGGTGCTCGAGGCGGTCGGCCTGCCGACCGGCTACGAGCCGGGTGCCTTCCCGGAGTTGCTGGAGTACATGGGTTCGGACAAGAAGGCCCGCAACGGAGCCCTGCGGTTCGTGGTACTCGACGGGCTGGGGCAGCCGGGACGGCTCGACGGACCGGGTACCGACGATCTGGCCATGGCCTACGCGGCGATCAGCACCGGCAGCACCGACAGCACCGACAGCACCGGCAGCACCGGCAGCACCGACAGCACCGAGGAGGGAACCCCATGACCTCGACCCCCGACCGCGACCCGTCGTCGGAACCGGGCTTCGACCAGGCACTGGAGAGTCTCGGCGAGGACCTGCTCGCCGGCGCTCTGCGCCCGGTGTTGATCCTGAACGGAGTGAACCTCGGCCGGCTCGGCGTGCGCGAACCGACCATCTACGGGTCGGAGAGCTATCCGGAACTCGCCGCCCGGTGGGCGGCGGTCGGGCTCACGCTGGGGCTGCGGGTGGATGTGCGGCAGACCGACGCCGAGGATCAGCTCGTGCGGTGGTTGCACGAGGCCGCCGACGAGCAGCTCCCGGTGGTGCTGAACCCCGGTGCCTGGTCGCACTACTCGATCGCGATCCGGGACGCCGCAGCTCAGCTGCGCTCCGATCTCGTCGAGGTGCACCTGTCGAACATCCACGCCCGCGAGGAGTTCCGTCATCACTCCGTCATCTCGGCGGTGGCCGCCGGGGTGATCTGCGGGCTCGGCCCGCTCGGCTACGAGCTCGCGCTGCAGTTCATCGCCGCTCGGTCGGTGGATCTGTAGGCACGGATCCCGGCCGCAGGTCAGCGGAAGGGTCCGCCGAACTCGACCAGGGCATGCCAGAGGTACTTGAGCTGCTGGCCCGGGTCAGCAGCTCCCGGGGAGTCGGGGTTCCTCCTGCTTGTCGACCCGTCGACGGTCGCCCAGCGCTGATGCGCCCGACCGATGGTCTCCGCGGTGATCGCGCCGAAGGTGTCCTGCACCCGCCGGGCCATCTCGACGGTCCCGGGCCCGCGGAACTGCGGGTCGATCTCGTCCGGGGTGGTCCGGAACCCTCGGTGCCACCGCACCCGCACCCCGTGGGTGGCGGCCGCGTCGGTCAGCCGGTCGCCGATGGCGGTGCCACGGAACGACGGGTCGAGCACCATGCCCACCACATCGCTGTCGAGGTGGACAGGGCCGTGCACCTGCACCTCGAGGTAGTCGTCCAACGCGCGACCCGGCTCCGTGATGCGCGCGGAGGACCGGGGGGCGCGCAGCAGAGCCACCAGACCGCCCACCGAGCCCGACGGCAACCGGAAGACGGCGCCGGTGGCGTCCGCCCGCTCCAGCAGCCCGGCCAGCACCGGCATCGACTCGTCGATCGTGCCGATGTCTTCCGGCAGCGTGTGCGAGTCGCCGACCGCCAGGGTGCTACGGGTCAGCGTCCTGGGGTTCAGCTCGAGCACGCAGGAACCGAATCGGGGAGCCGCACCGTCCGGATGACCGGCGACGTTGAGGCCGCCGTAGCGAGGCCGGTGCACCGGATCAACCGACTCCAGCCCGAACAGCGTCCGCTCCCACTGCGCGCGGGAGCCCGTGGGCTCGGGGGAGTAGCTGCCCGCACTCGTCCCGGTCTCGAACTGGGTGCGGAACACGCCCGTCACCAGCAACGATCCAGCCGCCGTCTGGCCGTCCGCCGCAACCCTGTCCGGGTGGAAGTTGACCGTCACCGGGAAACGGGCGAACTCCCGTGCCAGCGAATGCGGATCGGGGATCGTCCTGAACGTCCACGGGTGATGGCGGCGTAGGACGTGCAGTACCCGCTCGGTGTCGATCTCCCGTCGCTCCGCGGCTCGCTCGCGGATCCGTTCGACCGAGCCGTAGCCGGTGATCATCCCGACCCCGGTGCCGGCCGGAACTCCAGCGGAGATCCGAAGGTTCCGGCGAAGGCGAAGTCCTGCACGGGATTGCGGTCCCGGAGCCGGCGTTCCCGTTGGGCCAGTGAGGGTTCGGCGTCCTCGATGCTCTCCACCGGTGCCGGGTGACCGATCGCCACGGCGGTCGTGACGGTCCAGTTGTCGGGGACGCCGAAGGCGAGCGCGGTCGCCGCGTGGTCGAAGCCGGCGAACTGGTGCACCTGCAGCCCCGCGGCCAGCGCCTGCACCGTCAGGTGGGCCACCGATTGCCCGAGATCGTAGGCGGCATAGTCGGAGTAGAGCAGGTCGCTCCCGGGATCGGTGGCGCTGCGGTGCAGCGTGATGATCACCGCGGAGGCGCGCGGCACCCAGAACGCGTTGCCTCGGGACAGCAGCGGGACGAACGCCCGATGGGTCTCGTCGTCGCGCAGGCCGACCAGGAACGCCCACGGCTGGCTGTTGCCCGCGGACGGCGCCCAGCGGGCGGCCTCCAGCAGCGGGCGCAGGTCATCCGAGGACAGCGTGTGACGGGGATCGAAGACGCGGGTGGAGAACCGTCTGTCCAGCAGCGGCGTCAAGCCGTGGGCCGACGTGCTGTCGGCGCGTTCCCATCCCATCGCTACCCCCGTTTCGATCGGCGCGTGTTGTCGGCTGCGGCGTGCGGTGCGACTCAGCCGGTGTCGCTCGGGCGGGTCGACCCGCCGGCGGCATCGCGATGGTGCCTGGCCACCATGCGCTCGACGACCAGCTTGGCCGCGGCGAGCGGCATCCGGGTCTCGTCGCGGAGGATCTTGATGGCCATGATCTGGCGGCCCGACAGCGCGGTGCTGCGCACCCGTTCCGCGAGCTCCGGCGAGATGGTGACGTCGGTGAAATCGGCGCCCCGGGTCGCTGTGCGGCGCGCTGCGACCACCAGTACGACGCACGCGGCCAACACCAACAGCAGCAGGAGGATCCAGGACGAGGTGGACACAGCTGAACCCTACTCACCCGTTCGGGTCCGGACGTCACCTACCGTGGGCCGATGGGCAGCCCTGGAAATCATCGTCGGCGCCGCGCTGCGGTGGCCACAGCACTGCGGAGCGCGGACCTGGACGCGCTGCTGGTGACGGATCCGGTGAACATCCGGTACCTGACCGGCTTTACCGGTTCGGCCGGCGCCGTGCTGATCGGGTCCGGGTCCGGGTCCGGGTCCGGGGACGGTGGCGGGGAGGCCGGCGGCGGCGCGGACGGGGACGACCCGGTGAGCGCGCTGTGCACCGACGACCGGTACGCGCTGCAGGCTGCTGAGCAGACCCCTGACCTGCCACTGGTGATCGACCGGAGGAATGAACTGGCGCTGCTGCACTCCGTCCGTGGTCGGTGTGGGTTCGAGGCCGACCACGTCACTGTCGCGCGCGCCCGGCAGTTGACCACCGCGGCGCAGGACGCCGGGTTCGCACTGGTGCCGACCAGCGACCTGGTCGAACGCGAGCGGGAGATCAAGGACTCCGGCGAGATCGAGTTGCTGCGTCGGGCCTGCGCGGTGGCGGACGAAGCCCTCGCCCAGCTGATCGAGGCCGGCGGACTGGTCGTCGGCCGGACAGAACGGGACGCAGCCCTCGATCTGGACTTCCGGATGATGCGGCTCGGCGCCCGCGCTCCGTCGTTCGCGACGATCTTGGCCGCCGGTGAGCACTCAGCAGTCCCGCACCACGAGCCGACAGACCGTCCGCTGGCAGCGGGCGACCTGGTCAAGATCGACTTCGGCGCCGATGTGGACGGTTATCACTCGGACATGACCCGCACTTTCGTGCTGGGCCGCGCGGCCGACTGGCAACGGGATCTGCACGCGCTCGTGCTGGCGGCCCAGACGGCGGGCCGGGCAGCCGTCGTCGTGGGTGCTGACGGCGCTGCGATCGATGCCGCGGCCAGGGACGTCATCGTCGCAGCAGGTCAGGGAGAGAACTTCGGTCACGGTCTCGGACACGGGGTGGGGCTGCGGATCCACGAGGCACCGGCACTGGACGCTCGATCCGCGGCTATCATGAGTCTCGGAATGTGCGTCACCGTCGAACCCGGGATCTATCTGACCGGCCGCGGCGGTGTTCGCATCGAGGACACCGGGGTGGTCCGCGTGAGCGGGCCCGATGCTTCCGGGTACGAGGTCCTCACCCTGACCGGCACCGAACTCCTGGAGCTGTGACGCGTCGACACGGCGGGGTCGACGGCCTCGGGCGCAGCGAGAGACGAAAGAGGAACGACAGTGGCGAGCACCAGCGATTTCAAGAACGGCGTGGTCCTGAACCTCGAGGGTCAGCTCTGGACGATCACCGAGTTCCAGCACGTGAAGCCGGGCAAGGGCCCCGCTTTCGTGCGGACCACGTTGAAGAACGTGATGTCCGGCAAGGTCGTCGACAAGACGTTCAACGCGGGCGTCAAGGTCGACATCGAGACCGTCGACAAGCGGGACATGACGTTCCTCTACAAGGACGGCGCCGACTTCGTCTTCATGGACGGCGACACCTACGACCAGATCACCGTGATGGCCGCCACCGTCGGCGACGTCGCGAACTTCCTCCTCGAGAACCAGGAGGCCATGGTCGCGCAGAACAACGGCACCGTGCTCTACGTCGAGCTTCCGGCGTCGGTCGAGCTCGTCGTGCAGCACACCGACCCCGGCCTGCAGGGCGACCGCTCCACCGGCGGCACCAAGCCGGCCACCCTGGAGACCGGCGCCGAGATCCAGGTGCCGCTGTTCCTCAACACCGGCGACAAGATCAAGGTCGACACCCGCGACGGCCGCTACCTGGGTCGCGTCAACTCCTGATCTCCTCCGTCCGTGACGGTCGTCTGCACCCGACCGTCGCGGACGTCGTGGTCCTTCTCAGCTGGCCTTCGCGGACGTGACGGTCGGTCCCAGCCCCACCCTCCCGCTCCGGCGGCACCCGAACAGAAGGCAGTCAGCCGTGTCAGCCAGATCCAAGGCCCGCAAACGAGCCCTGGACGTGCTGTACGCAGCAGAGGCCAGGGGTGTCGATCCGATCGACGTGATGAGCGACCGGATCGACTCGCCGGAGCCCTACATCCTCGGCGAGTACGCAGAGGTGCTGATCCGCGGAGTCAGCGGGCATCTCCGACGGATCGACGACCTGCTGAGCCAGCACATCGAGGGCTGGACGCTGGAGCGTCTGCCGGCCGTCGACCGGGCGATCCTGCGGATCGCCATCTTCGAGATGGTCTACTCCACCGACGTGCCTCCGGCCGTGGTGATCGACGAGGCGGTGGAGGCGGCGAAGACGCTCTCCACCGACAACTCGCCGAAGTTCGTCAACGGCGTGCTCGGTCAGATCCAGGCGATCAGCAGCCGACTGCGCTGATCCCGTCGTCGAACGGGCCGACCCTCAGGCAGGGTCTTCGCCGACCAGGCCGTCGATCGACTCCCGGATCAAGTCGACGTGACCGACGTGCCGGCCGTACTCCTCGACCATGTCGTGCACGATCCGGCGCAGGTTCGGGTGGCTGTCGCCCCAGTCCATCGCCCCGGGATGGTCCAGTCCGCCCGCGGCCAGGGCTCGGGCGGTCTGTTCCCGGGATTCGGCGCACGACTGCTGCCACAGCGCCATCAACGCTTCCGGGTCCCGCTCACCGCCGAGATAGGGGTCGGCCCATTCGTCGGGCGCGTCGTCCCTGTCCCACGGGGATCGCGGTCGCTCGCCCCACAACACCCAGCCGAACCATGAGTTCTCGGTGCGTGCGAGGTGCTGCAGCATGCCGGCCAGGGTGATCGCGGAGGGCGGCAGGCGCTGGTCGAGCTGCTCGGCCGTCAGACCCCCGCACTTCCAGGCGATGTAGAACCGCAGCCGATCGAGGCTGGCGAGCAGCGCGGCCACCTCGTCGCCGGCCACCGGTGGTTCGGGGTAGTCGGCGCGGTCGATGGTCGGGGTCCGGGGAGCGTCCGCAGTGGTCATGTCAACGACGGTAAGGCGATTCCCGGACGGAACTCGTCCTCATCGGGGTTAGATTTGCCGGATGAGCGCGGATGTCGCAGGTCCGGTCGCCCGAGCCCTGCTGGCCCTGGAGACGATCCAGGGCGTCCCCGGTATCACCGCGGACGCGCTGGCTCGCCGGTTGGGCGTCTCGGACCGGGCGGCGCGGCGGTACGTCCAGACGCTGCGCGAGGCGGACATCCCGATCGAGTCGACCCCCGGCCGGTACGGCGGCTACCGGTTGGGGCGCTCGTTCCGGCTGCCGCCACTGATGCTCACGACGGCCGAAGCTCTCGGCCTGCTGATGGCCGTGCTGCCGGGCAGCGACGATGCGGACGCCGTCGCCGGCGCAGGGTCGGGCGATGGGACAGCGAACGACGGCGCCGTGGCTCGGACCGCCCGGCAGCGGGGGGTCGACAAGATCCTGCGCGTGCTACCGGCGCCGGTAGCGGCGTCGGCCGAGCTGCTGCGCACCGTCCACCGTGCTCGCAGATCTGCCGCGCCGCAACCGGATCCGGAACTGGTGGCAGTGCTGGTACGTGCCGTCGACAGCGCCCTTCCGGTCACCTTCCGGTACCGGCTCACATCCGAGGCGGGCCGGCGGATGACGGTCGAACCGTGGGCCGTCGTGCTGCGCCACGAGCTGTGGTACCTGCTGTGCTGGTCACGCACCAGCGCAGCCCGTCGGCTCTTGCGCATAGATCGGATCGATCAGTTGCAGACCAGCAGCGAGACCTTCGACGCGCCCACGGATCTCGACCCGATCGCGGTGGTCGAGGAGCATCTCAGCGAAGGCTGGCGACATGAGGTGGTGGTCGACTTCGCAGCGTGCGTCGACGAGGTCCGGCAGTGGATCCCACGCAGCCGCGGGAGTCTGGAAGCGCTGCCCGACAACGGATGTCGACTGACTGGTACGACCCAGGACCTGCGGACGTATCTCGGTCTGTTGGTGGAGATCCCGTTCGAGTTCCGCATCGTCGGCGGCGCTGAGCTCCTGGGAGCCGCCGAGGACGCTGCACGCCGCCTGCTGGCGCCGGTGGAGCAGTGACCTCCACTCGGGATGCATCTCGGGCGCCGGGGGCGCGGGTGCTGCTCGATGGGGTCGTGCTCACGGACTACGGGATCTTCGTCATCTTCTGGGACTGGGAGGGCTACGCGCCCGATCCCGATGAGGTGTTCGACGGGCAGCGCAACGGGATCATCGGTACCGGTCGTTCCGACTGCGTCTATTTCTTCCTCGCGGGCGAGTTCGGCCACTCGCAGGTACGCGTCCAGGTGACGGCTGACGAGCCGCCGCAGCCCGATGTCGAATGGGGTGACGTGGTCGAGGTGTCGGTCGAGATACCGAACTCGGCGTTCCTGCGGTGGACGACCACGCAGGATCTGGACGGTGGTGAACTGCCAGAGATCCCGCCGGGTTGTTACCGGGTGCGATTGTCCGAGTTGGATCGTGATGTGGCGAACGGTCGGCGCGGAACTCCGGACGCACCAGCGACGCATGCGCTGATCGAGCTCTGGCCCCATGCCCTGGAACCGGATCGGATCGTGCGTGTCACCAGTGTGAGCGCGCGACGGATGCACGACGCGAGGGGCTGACCACCAAGGTCACGGACAGCGCTACCGAGTGTCGTCAGTGCAGGGTGGTGCCCTCGGGCAGCACGCCCCACTCGACGAACTGTTCGGCGAGGGTCTGCGCTCCGACCCCGTAGATCACCGCGAGCGAGCGGAGGTCCTCGGCGCGGATGGTCAGGGTGCGGCCCTGGTAGTCGCCGCGCTGGGACTGGATGGTGGAGGCATAGCGCGCCAACGGGCCGGCCTGGTACGTCGGAAGTTCGGAGAGCCGCTCGAGGTCGATCACCAGCTTGGCGGTGGGAGCGCTGGAGGAGGTCAGGTTCACGTCGGGCAGCAGTTCGGTGATCGGCACGGAGTAGAACTCGGCCAGCTCGGCCAGTTTGGTCACCGTGATGGCCCGGTCGCCTCGCTCGTACGAGCCGACGACGACGGCCTTCCAGCGTCCGGTGGATTTCTCCTCGACGCCGTGCAGGCTCAGCCCCTGCTGATTCCGCACGGCCCTCAGGCGTGCACCGAGTGCGTGCGCGTAATCCTGCATGCTCACTCCTCCCGTGTCCCCCGACACTACTGACCGTGACGTGATGGACCGGTCCGCTACGAAGAGTAGTGCCCCAGGTCGATCTGTACACCCTGCAGGGGCGTGTCTCCTCAACTTCTGTCCCGGCTACGATGGCAGACAGCCACTTCCTTCAAACCCGTCCGGTGAGGCGGGAAAGGAGAGCCCGGGATGAATCCTGGACCCAGTTCTGCGCGCCCGACGAGCGATCCGCAGCTCCCCGCCACCGGGGAGCCCGGCACCGCCGTCGTCCTGACCGCCGGTGACCTCTCCCGGACGGTCGATCGGATCGCCCACCAGATTCTCGAACGCCTCGGCGACCGCCCCTTCACGTTGCTCGGCATTCCGACCAGGGGGACCGACCTCGCCGCCCGCCTCGCCCAGCGGATCTCGGTGTTCTCCGGCCAGCAGTGCCCGGTGGGTTCGCTCGACATCACGCTCTACCGGGACGATCTGCGTCGGCGTCCGCCGCGGGCGCTGGAGGAGACGCACATCCCGACCGAGGGTGTCGACGGTCGGGTCTGCGTGCTGGTCGATGACGTGCTCTTCTCCGGGCGCACGGTCAGGGCCGCCCTCGACGCGCTGCGCGATCTGGGCCGGCCCGCTGCCGTCCAGCTCGCAGTGCTCGTCGACCGGGGCCACCGGGAGCTGCCGATCCGCGCCGATTACGTCGGCAAGAACATCCCCACGTCCCCGCTCGACGATGTCGCCGTCCGGCTGATCGAGCGCGACGGTCGAGATCTCGTGGAGTTGATCCGAGCATGAGCACCGCTACCCACACGCCGGGACAGACCGCACCCGCACCGTCCGGTCCTGCCGGCTCCGCACCCTCCGGGCATCCTCCGATCGGCGCAGCGCCGCGGATGCCCCGACACCTGCTCTCCGCGGGCGATCTGGACCGTCCGACGGCGTTGCACGTGCTGGACACCGCCCGGCGCCTGGAGCAGGCCATGGCGGGGCGTGAGGTGCGCAAGCTGCCGACGCTGCGCGGCCGCACCGTCGTCAACCTGTTCTTCGAGGACTCCACCCGCACCCGGGTGTCCTTCGAGGTGGCGGCCAAGCGGTTGTCCGCCGACGTCATCAACTTCTCGGCCAAGGGCTCCAGCGTCAGCAAGGGCGAGTCGCTCAAGGACACCGCACTCACCCTCCAGGCGATGGGCGCGGACGCCGTGGTGTGCCGGCACGTCGCCTCCGGTGCGCCGCAGCGGCTGTGTCAGTGGGTCGAGGGCAGCGTGGTGAACGCGGGTGACGGCACCCACGAGCACCCCACCCAGGCGCTGCTGGACGCGTACACGCTGCGCCGCCACCTCGGCGAGCTGGAAGGACGCAAGATCGTCGTGGTCGGCGACGTCCTGCACTCGCGGGTCGCGCGGTCCAACGTGCTGCTGCTGTCCACGCTGGGTGCCCAGGTCGAACTGGTGGCGCCGCCCACCCTGCTGCCGGTCGGTGTGACCGCCTGGCCCGCAACGGTTTCCTACGACCTGGACGCATCCTTACGCGGTGCGGACGCGGTGATGATGCTGCGGGTGCAGCGGGAGCGGATGAGCGGATCGTTCTTCCCGACGGCCCGCGAGTACTCCCGCTCCTTCGGCCTCGACGGCCGCCGCCGCAGCCTGCTGGCTCCGCACGGAGTCGTACTGCACCCGGGCCCGATGAACCGCGGCATGGAGATCACCCCGGACGTCGCCGACGGCGCCGGGTCGCTCATCGTCGAGCAGGTCGGCAACGGCGTCACCGTGCGGATGGCCGTGCTCTATCTTCTTCTGTCCGGCGAGCTGGAATCCCAGAAAGCCGGCACGCGACAAGCCGGCCAGCCAACGCTGTCCGGAGAAATGGAAGGCACCGCGTGAACCCGCAGCACCCTGCACCGCCCGTGTTGATCATCGGAGCCGCGCCCTACGGTGAGGAACCGGCCGATCTGGCGATCGCCGAGGGCGTGATCCTGGCTCTCGGCGCCCAGGCTCGTACCGCAGCCACCCGGGCTGCGGACGACACCGGGGTCGCGCTCGTCGTTCTCGACGGCAGCGGCCTCGTGGTGCTGCCGGGCCTGGTCGACCTGCACACCCACCTGCGCGAGCCGGGCCGGGAGGACGCGGAGACCGTCGAGACCGGTTCCGCCGCAGCAGCTCTCGGCGGGTTCACCGCGGTCTTCGCGATGCCGAACACGCATCCGACGACCGATACCGCCGGGGTCGTCGAGCAGGTCTACCGGCTCGGCGCGGAGGTCGGTCTGGTGGACGTGCAGCCGATCGGCGCCGTCACCGTCGGCCGGAAGGGAGAGCAGCTGGCCGAGCTCGGCGCGATGAACGCGTCCGCCGCCGGGGTCACGGTGTTCTCCGACGACGGCGACTGCGTCTCCGATCCGCTGCTGATGCGCCGGGCCCTCGAGTACGTGAAGGCCTTCGGTGGGGTCATCGCCCAACACGCCCAGGAACCGCGGTTGACCGTCGGCGCGCAGATGCACGAAGGTGACGTCTCGGCGGTGCTCGGGCTGGCCGGTTGGCCCGCCGTCGCCGAGGAGGCAATCATCGCCCGGGACTGCCTGCTGACCGACCACGTCAGGTCCCGGTTGCACGTCTGTCATCTCTCGACCGCCGGCTCGGTGGCAGTGGTCGCGGCGGCCAAGGCGCGCGGCACCGCCGTCACCGCGGAGGTGACGCCGCACCACCTGCTGCTCACCGACGAGCTGGTCCGCAGCTACGACGCCGTCTACAAGGTGAACCCGCCGCTGCGCACCGAGGTGGACGTGCTGGCGCTGCGGCAGGCGGTGGCCGACGGGGTGATCGACATCGTCGCCACCGACCACGCTCCGCACGCCGCGGAGGACAAGGACTGCGAGTGGGACTCGGCCTCGCCGGGGATGCTGGGACTGCAGACGGCGTTGTCCATCGTCATCAGCACCCTGCTGGAGACCGGCCTGCTCGACTGGCGCGGGGTGGCCAGGGTGCTCGCCGAGAAGCCGGCGGAGATCGGCGGACGCCCCGACCACGGCCGGCCGATCGCGGCCGGGGAACCGGCCAACCTGGTGCTGCTCGACCCGGACGCGCGCTGGACGGTGCGCGGGGCGGAGCTCGCCAGCCTCTCGCGCAACACCCCCTTCGAGGGGATGGAGCTGCCGGGCGTCGTCCGGCACACCCTGCTGCGTGGCCGGTTCACCGTGCGCGACGGTGTGGTCATCGGATCCCACGACCTCACGAACAGCACTGCGCAACAAGGAGTTCCGGCATGAGCGGTCCAGCAGCACTCGTCCTGGAGGATGGTCGGATCCATCGCGGGACGGCCTTCGGCGCGCTCGGCGCGACCTTCGGTGAGGCCGTCTTCTCCACCGGCATGACCGGCTACCAGGAGACACTCACCGACCCGTCCTACCGCCGCCAGGTGGTGATCGCCACGGCGCCGCAGATCGGCAACACCGGGTGGGTCGACCGCCCCGACGTCGCGGAGGCCGCGAACGCCACCCTCGAGGGCAGCGACGACGAGTCCGGCCGGATCTGGGTCGCCGGCCTGGTGATCCGGGATCTCTCACCACGACCGTCCAACTGGCGCTCGACGCGGTCGCTGCCGGAGCAGATGACCGCCGACGGGGTCGTCGGGATCTGCGACGTCGACACCCGCGGTCTGACCCGCCATCTGCGGACCGGTGGGGTGCTGCGCTGCGGCATCTTCTCCGGTGCCGAGCTCGGCACCGACGAGCAGATGCTCGAGCGGGTGCGGGCCACCCCGTCGAGGGGCGGCGCCGACCTGGCCGGCGAGGTCTCCACCGATGCCACGTACACGGTGGAACCCGAAGGCGAGCACCGGTTCTCGGTGGCTGCACTCGACCTGGGGATCAAGTCGAACACCCCCAAGATGTTCGCTGCCCGCGGCATCCGCACCCACGTGCTGCCCTCGGACGCCACCATCGACGACCTGCTGGCCCTCGAGAACGGCCGCGGCGTCGACGGGGTGTTCCTGTCGAACGGGCCGGGCGACCCTGCGACCGCCGAGGGCCCCGTCACCCTGACCCGCGAGGTGTTGAGCCGCCGGATCCCGCTGTTCGGAATCTGCTTCGGCAACCAGATCCTCGGCCGCGCACTGGGTTTCGGCACCTACAAGCTGAAGTTCGGGCACCGCGGCATCAATCAACCGGTGCGCGACCATCGCACCGGCAAGGTGTTCGTCACCGCGCAGAACCATGGTTTCGCGGTCGACGTCCCCGGCCCGCTGGGCGAGGTGGTCGACACCGAGTTCGGCCGCGCCCGGGTGGCCTTCACCTGCCTCAACGACGACGTGATCGAGGGCCTCGAATGCCTCGACGTGCCGGCGTTCTCGGTGCAGTTCCATCCTGAGGCCGCCGCCGGCCCGCACGACGCCGGCTACCTCTTCGACGACTTCATCTCGCTCATGAGCGCTACCCGGAAGGACGCCCATGCCGCGTCGTGACGACATCAAGCACATCCTGGTGATCGGGTCCGGTCCGATCGTGATCGGTCAGGCGTGCGAGTTCGACTACTCCGGCACCCAGGCCTGCCGGGTGCTGCGCAGCGAAGGCATCCGTGTCTCGCTGATCAACTCGAACCCGGCGACGATCATGACGGATCCCGAGTTCGCCGATGCCACCTACATCGAGCCGATCACGCCCGCGTTCGTCGAGAAGGTGCTGGCGGACCAACGGGACCGCGGGTTCCCGGTGGACGCCGTGCTCGCCACCCTGGGCGGTCAGACGGCGCTGAACACCGCGATCGCGATGGACGCCCGGGGCATCCTCGAGCGGTTCGGGGTGGAGCTGATCGGCGCCGACATCCCGGCCATCCAGCGCGGTGAGGACCGGCAGATCTTCAAGGACATCGTCCGTTCGGTCGGCGGCGACGTCCCGCGGTCGGCGGTCTGCCATTCGATGGACGAGGTCCGCGCCACCGTCCAGGATCTCGGGCTGCCGGTGGTCATCCGGCCGTCGTTCACCATGGGCGGCCTGGGATCCGGGATGGCCTACACGCCGGAGGATCTCGACCGCATCGCCGGCACCGGCCTCGCGGCCTCACCGGTGACGGAGGTGCTGATCGAGGAGAGCGTGCTCGGCTGGAAGGAGTACGAGCTCGAGCTGATGCGCGACAGCGCCGACAATGCCGTGGTGGTCTGCTCGATCGAGAACATCGATCCGATGGGCGTGCACACCGGCGACTCGGTGACCGTCGCCCCGGCGATGACGCTCACCGACCGCGAGTACCAGCGGATGCGCGACCTGGGACTGCAGATCCTGCGGGCGGTCGGCGTCGCCACCGGCGGCTGCAACATCCAGTTCGCGATCGATCCGGATTCCGGCCGGATGATCGTCATCGAGATGAACCCGCGGGTCTCCCGCAGCTCGGCGCTGGCGTCCAAGGCCACCGGTTTCCCGATCGCGAAGATCGCCGCGAAGCTCGCCATCGGCTACACCCTGGACGAGATCGCCAACGACATCACGACGCTCGGGGGGACACCCCCCGAGTCCCCCCCGAAAGACATTTCGCTCGGGGGGACACCCCCCGAGTCCCCCCCGAGAAGGACATCTGCAGCCTTCGAGCCCGCTCTCGACTACGTGGTGGTGAAGATCCCGCGGTTCGCGTTCGAGAAGTTCCCGGGCGCCGACCCGGTGCTCACCACCACGATGAAGTCGGTGGGGGAGGCGATGTCGTTCGGCCGCTCGTTCGCCGAAGCGTTCGGAAAAGCCCTGCGGTCGATGGAGACAAAGGCGAGTGGCTACCTGCTCGCGGCTGCCGCGGTCGGGCCGGACGACGACCGGGCCGAGGTGATCGAATCGCTGCGGCAACCGCAGGACGGTCGCTGGTACCGGGTGATCGGCGCGACCCGGGCCGGCATTCCAGTCGAGGCCATCCACGAGGCGACCGACATCGATCCCTGGTTCCTGGACCAGATCGCGCTGGTCACCTCGGTTGCCGACGAGGTCGCCGCTGCCGGCTCGCTCGGTGCGGATCTGCTGCGCCGGGCCAAGCGGTACGGCCTGTCCGATGCCGATCTCGCGCAGCTGCGCGCCGAGGCAGGCGACGCCGCGCTGGGATCCGAGGCCGCGATCCGCGCGCTGCGCACCGAACTCGGCGTGCACCCGGTGTTCTTCACCGTGGACACCTGCGCCGCGGAGTTCGAGGCGCTCACGCCGTACCACTACTCGGCCTACGAGATCGACCCGCTCGCCGAGTCGGAGGTCGCTCCGCAGACCGAGCGGCCGAAGGTGATCATCCTGGGGTCCGGGCCCAACCGGATCGGCCAGGGCATCGAATTCGACTACTCGTGCGTGCACGCGGCGATGTCGTTGCGGGACGCCGGTTTCGAGACGGTGATGGTCAACTGCAACCCGGAGACGGTGTCCACCGACTACGACACCTCAGACCGGCTCTACTTCGAACCGCTGACGATCGAGGACGTGCTGGAGGTGGTCGCCTCCGAGCAGCGCTCCGGCACCGTCGCCGGGGTGATCGTCACCCTCGGCGGGCAGACGCCGCTGAAGCTCGCCGCCGAGCTCAAGGCCTCCGGAGTACCGATCCTGGGCACCCAGCCGGAGGCCATCGATCTGGCCGAGGATCGCAAGCTGTTCGGCGATCTGCTGACGCAGCAACAGCTTCCGGCGCCGGCGTTCGGGACCGCCATCTCCTTCGACGGGGCACGGGACGCTGCCGCGCGGATCGGCTACCCGGTCCTGGTGCGGCCGTCGTTCGTGCTCGGCGGACGGGGGATGGAGATCGTCTACGACGAGCAGTCGCTGTCGGACTACATCGACCGGGCCACCGAGATCGCCCCCGACCGGCCGGTACTGGTCGACCGGTTCCTGGACGATGCCATCGAGATCGACGTCGATGCCCTCTGCGACGGCACCGAGGTCTACCTCGGCGGCGTGATGGAACACATCGAGGAAGCCGGCGTGCATTCCGGCGACTCCGCGTGCGTGCTGCCGCCGATCACCCTGGGCCGCGGCGACATCGCCAAGGTGCGCGAGCACACCACCAAGCTCGCGCTCGGCATCGGCGTGCGCGGCCTGATGAACGTCCAGTACGCGCTCAAGGGCGAGACGCTCTACGTGCTCGAGGCGAACCCGCGGGCGTCCAGGACGGTGCCGTTCTCCTCGAAGGCGACCGCCGTCCAGCTGGCCAAGGCGGCCGCGAGGATCATGACCGGCAGCAGCATCGCCGAGCTGCGCGCCGAAGGGCTGCTGCCGGCCACCGGTGACGGGGGACAGCTCCCGCCTGGTGCGCCGGTCGCCGTCAAGGAGGCCGTGATGCAGTTCCACCGCTTCCGCCGCCCGGACGGCCGAGGCGTCGATTCGCTGCTCGGCCCGGAGATGCGCTCCACCGGCGAGGTGATGGGCATCGACAGTGCTTTCGGGCCGGCGTTCGCCAAGTCGCAGACCGCCTCCTACGGCTCGCTGCCGACCACCGGCACCGTGTTCGTCTCGGTCGCCAATGCCGACAAGCGCTCGATCGTCTTTCCGGCGAAGCGACTCGCGGATCTCGGGTTCGAGATCCTGGCCACCGAGGGCACCGCGGAGATGTTGCGCCGCAACGGGATGGAGGTGGAGACCGTGGGCAAGTACTTCGAGAGCACCGACACCGAGGACGACGACCTCGCCACCGGGGTCGCCACCGTCGACCCGGCAGCGGGGGACTCGGTGGTGCACCGGATCCGCGCCGGGCAGGTGGACCTGGTGATCAACACGCCGTACGGCAACTCCGGTCCCCGGATCGACGGCTACGAGATCCGCACCGCCGCGGTGGCCGCGGACATCCCGTGCATCACCACCATCTCCGGTGCGGCCGCTGCCATCCAGGGCATCGAGGCGTTGATCCGCAGCAACATCGGGGTCGCCCCACTACAGGAACTGCACAAGCGGTTGCGCTTCCCCGCCGCCGATCAGCCCGCGCCCGCGGCGGTCAGGGGATGAACCGTCTGGTCGATCGCGGCTATGCGCGGCTGGTGCGGCCGGCGATGTTCCGGTGGGGCGGTGGTGATCCCGAGATCGCGCACCACCGCACACTCGGTGGCCTGCGCAGGGTGGCGCGCAGTGCGACGGCGCTGAGCGTGCTGAGCCGCCTGCTGCGGGTGGATCCGTCACCACGCACGGTGTGCGGGATCGACTTCCCCAACGCTGTGGGCCTCGCAGCCGGGATGGACAAGGACGGGGTGGCGCTGAAGGCCTGGGGAGCACTGGGTTTCGGCTTCGTCGAGGCCGGCACCGTGACGGCTCACCCGCAGCCGGGCAACGCCAAGCAGCGCCTCTTCCGGTTGCCGGCGTCCGAGGCGATCATCAACCGGATGGGGTTCAACAACGACGGTGCGGAGGCGCTGGCCGACCGGGTCGCCGCACTCGGCGGTCGTGGCAGTCTCGGCGTGCCGCTGGGAATCTCACTCGGCAAGTCGAAGGTGACCCCGGTGCAGGATGCGATCGGTGACTACCTGACGTCGCTGGCCGCGGTCTACCCGGTCGCCGACTACCTCGCCGTCAACGTCTCCTCGCCGAACACCCCGGGGCTGCGCTCGCTGCAGGACCGCGGGCCGCTGGACGAACTGCTCGGCGCCCTGACCGAGCAGGTCGGTGTGCTGGCCGGATCGTCGGCGACCCCGATTCCGGTGCTGGTCAAGATCGCCCCGGACCTCACCGAGGACGCGATCGCCGAGCTGTTGCAGGTGTGCACCGACCGTCGGGTCGCGGGTGTCATCGCCACCAACACGACGACCGGTCGGACCGGGATCTCGGACGCCGATCTGCTGACCTCCCGCGAGAACGGCGGGCTCTCCGGTGCGCCGTTGCGCGCTCGGGCCAGGGCGGTCGTCTCCTTCGTCACCAGGACCAGCGATCTGCCGGTGATGGGCGTCGGCGGCATCATGAACTACGACGACGCGGCTGCACTGCTCGACGCCGGCGCATCCCTGCTGCAGCTGTACACGGGATTCATCTATCGCGGACCCGCTCTGATCGCGGAGGCCACCGCTGCGGCCGCCGATTCCGCGCGGCATCCGGACGGACAGAAGGAGATCTCATGACCACCACGACCTTCGGCGCGCGCTATGCGTCCGCACTGGCCGAGCGCGGCCCGTTGTGCGTCGGCATCGACCCGCACCCCGCGCTGCTGCAGGCCTGGGACCTGGACCCCGGCATCGACGGGTTGAAGCGGTTCGCCCTCGAAGCCACGGCAGCGCTGGCCCCGGAGGCCGCCGTCGTCAAACCGCAGTCCGCGTTCTTCGAGGCCTTCGGAAGCGCCGGGATCGCCGTGCTGGAAGCTGTGATCGTCGACGCCCGCGACGCCGGCGCGCTGGTGCTGCTGGACGTCAAACGCGGCGACATCGGATCGACCATGGACGCCTATGCGCGGGCGTACCTGAGCGACGAGTCGCCCCTCGCCGCGGATGCGATCACCGTGTCGCCGTACCTCGGCTTCGGGTCGCTGCAGCCGGCCATCGACCTGGCCGGGCGCACCGGACGCGGGCTGTTCGTCTTGTGCCGCACCAGCAATCCGGAATCAGCGGACGTCCAGCACGCTGTGCTCGACGGCGCGCGGACGGTCGCCCAGGAGATCGTCGACCAGGTCGCGGCGCTCAACGTCGGTGCCGAGCCGATCGGCTCGTTCGGGCTGGTGGTCGGCGCCACCCTCACCGACCTGGACGTCGAGCTGTCTGCGCTGAACGGCCCGATCCTGGCCCCCGGGCTCGGCGCGCAGGGGGCCGATGCGACGTCGGTCGCGGCGCTCTTCGGCGCTGCGCTGCCGGTCGTGACGTCCTCTTCCAGCCGTGAGGTGCTCTCCGCCGGACCGGATCCGGTGGCCCTGCGGGACGCCGCCCGGCGGCAGAACGACGCCTTGCGGGCCGCTGCCCGGGGCTGACCTCGGTCGCGACGGGGATCTCGTCTCGTTCCTCGCTCGATCATCGGGGATCTATCAGGATCTCGAGTCGTTCCTCGCTCGATCATCGGTAAAAGGTGCGACGATGTGGCCATGGGGACCACCTGGGGCCTGACCGAACCGCAGTTCCTGGCGATCTACGGGATCGCCGTCGTCGGAGTGCTGATCCTCGCGGTGGTGGTGCGGAATTGGCCGCTGCCGGCACAGCCCAGCCCGATCCGGCTGACCGACGAGGAGCTCGGCTTCCTCGTCGACGGCGGTCGACGGACGCTGCTGGTCGCCCTGGGCGCTCTGCGCCGGGACGGTCTGATCGAAGCGACGCGGGGAGGCCGGGTGAGCGTGTCGCCGGGCGCCGTCGGCCGGAGCGCCGTCCAGGCAGCCGTGCTGCGTGCGGCTGTGCAGGGCACCCCCGGACCCAAGCTGCTGGCGGATCGCGGGGTGATGCGCGCGGTGATCCAGCTGAGGACTTCGCTGGCTGCGCGGGGACTGGTGTTCTCGCGTGGGCGGCTGACGGTGCTGGTGACCTTGCTCGTCGCGTTGTGGGCGATCTGGGGCCTCGGCACGCTGTACGTGCTCGACGGCTGGGGCGAGCGCGCGCCGACGGGGATCCCGACCCTGGTGCAGGTCTTGCTGTTCGTGCTGCTCTGCGCCGTCGGGAGGAAGATCGTCCGGCAGCGCCATCGTGCGACTCTCACGCTGATCAAGGAGATCCGCCGCGCCCGGATCGATCCGGGCAGCGACGAGAACGCCGACCACCGCTTCGGCGACCGGGTGGTCCTGGCCGGGATCGCCGGTGTCCCGCTCGCACTGACCGGGGCGGGTGCGCTGACGGCGATGGACCCGATCCTGGCCAATGCTGTCGCTGCACAGCAGATGAAGGCGACGGTGGTGGGCGGCGGAGGTTCCTCGTCGTCGACGTGCGGCACCGTGTCCTCGGGTTGCGGCAGCTCCTCCTCCAGTTGCGGGGGTGGCAGCAGTTGCGGGGGTGGAGGCGGCTGCGGCGGCGGGGGCGGCTGCGGAGGGGGCAGCTGATGGCGCGCACCGGATCTGCACCCACACGCACCGGAACCGTGGCCGGAGTGGGCATCGGCTGGCGTCCGGAGATCGACGGCGCGGTGCGCTCCCTGCCGGGACTCCGCTGGTGCGAGGTGGTCGCCGAATCCATCGACCCACAGAGTCTTCCCGACGGTCTGCTCGGGCTGCGGGACGACGGCGTCGCGGTGGTCCCGCACGGGGTCCGGGTCAACCTGGGTAGTGCCGACGAGCCCGATCACGCCCAGCTCGATCGCTTCGCGGCGGTCGCGGCCGCGCTGCAGGCTCCGCTGGTGAGCGAACACATCTCGTTCGTCCGGGCCGGGGGAGTGGACGTGGGCCACCTGACGCCGCTGCCCCGAACATGGGACGCGGTCGAGGTGATGGTGCGCAACGTCGCGACCTTCCGCTCCGCCGTCGGCCTGCCGATCGCGCTGGAGCCGATAGCTGCCCTCTTCGACTGGCCCGACGCGGAGCTCACCGAGGGGCAGTTCATCACCGAGATCTGCGAGCGCAGTGACGCGCTGCTGCTGCTGGACGTCGCGAACGTGCACGCGAACTCCCGCAACGCCACCGGCGCGGGAGCCGGATCCGCGCTGTCGCTGTTCGACGAGATCCCGCTGGAGCGCATCGCCTACGTCCACATCGCGGGCGGCGACGATCACGACGGGATCTACCACGACACGCACACCGCCCCGGTGTCGCCGGCGGTGCTGGAGCTGCTCACCCAGCTGTGCGGGCGTCATCCGATCCCGGCGGTGATGCTGGAACGCGACGGCAACTATCCGCCGCAGGCGGAGATCTTCGCCGAGCTGGACTCGATCGCCGAATCCTCCGGGCACCCGCGGATCACCGCAGCAAGCACCGCGGCGGCCGGTGCTGCGGCCACGACTAGGCTGGACCTGCCGGCCTGATCGCCGCCTGCCGGTCGCCATGAAGGAGTAGCGGATGTCCGTCGTCACCCGGGGTTTCGTCGGCAGACGCGACCACTCGGCCAAGCTCCCGCCCGGTCAGCACTTCGAGGCCGGCTTCCCCGTGCTGACGGTCGGCCCGACGCCGCGGATCAGCACCGAGCGCTGGGAACTGACCGTCACCACCGAGACCGGCGACCGGACGGTCTTCGACTGGGCGAGCATGCAGGCGCTCGGCCTGGAGGAACTGCAGGTCGACATCCACTGCGTCACGTCGTGGTCGAAGTTCGACACCCGATGGCGCGGTGTCAGTGTCGAGCGGGTGCTCGCCGGGATCTCCACCAGCGCAACACATCTGATGGCGCACTGCTACGGCGGATACACCACCAACCTGCCCTTGGCCGACGTCCTGGACGGGCGTGCGTTGATCGCCACCGAGTTCGACGGCGAGCCGCTGGCCCGCGATCACGGTGGTCCGGCACGGTTGCTGGTGCCGCACCTGTACTTCTGGAAATCGGCCAAGTGGGTCTCGGAGCTACGGCTGATGACCGAGGACGAGCTGGGATTCTGGGAACGCAACGGCTATCACGCCTACGGCGATCCGTGGCGTGAGCAACGGTATTCCGATGTCTGACGCGCTGCCCGAGCCCGCGCGGATGGTGAGCGATCGCGCGAGCAGATCACTGGAGATCGTGCCGGACAGCGCCAGGGCGCCGATCCCGAAACAGTGGCAACGGGCCGTCCTGCGGGAACGGATCGCTGAATCGTCGTCCGCGGCGACGTTGGTCTTCGACGTCCCCGGCTGCGCCGGTGCGCTGGCCGGTCAACGGATGGAGATCCGGTTGACCGCGGCCGATTTCTATCGCGCCCAACGCGCGTACTCGCTGTCCAGGGTGGGTGTACCCGGTGAGGTCGAGGTGGCTGTCCAGGCGACACCGGGCGGTGAGATCTCACCGTTCCTGGTGCGGGAGCTCGACATCGGCGACGAGGTCGAGGTTCGTGGGCCGATCGGTGGCTGGTTCACCTGGGAGCCTGCGCAGCCGGAACCGATCCTGCTGATCGGTGGCGGTTCCGGGATCACGCCACTGATGGCCATGCTGCGGGAGCGGCGCCGAGTGCTCGACGCGGGCGAGAGCGCCACCCTGCCGCCGATGCGGATGGTCTACTCGGTGCGCACCCCGAGTGATGCCTGGTTCTCGCAGGAACTCGTGACCGCCGCAGCGGGCGAGGAGATCTGCGTGGTCCACACCCGCCGGACCACGACGGGCGCACCCCGTCCGGCGGGCCGGATCTCGCCGGACGACCTGGTCTGGTCGGAGCACGCCGTCGACCCGACCGCGACGACCGCCTACGTCTGCGGACCGTCGGGATTCGTCGAACACGTCAGTGATCTGCTGCTCGGGTGGGGTCATCAGGCCACCCACATCCGGACCGAGCGGTTCGGCTGGACCTGAGTGTCTCGGGCCCTTCAGCGCTTCAGCGCCGACGGGTCAGCGCCTCCTCGAAGGCGACGTCCTCACCGGGGACGGCGTCGAGCGCGGCAGCTTCGCGCGCGAGTCCGGTGAGAGCTGCCTGCGCGACGGTCTCAGTACCGGCGGCGGTGTCGGCGTGCGCATCTTCGTGGACGAACTTCTTGCCGCGCAGCAGTGATGCCCCGGCCGCGATCAGCAACATCACGATCGCCGAGGTGAAGGCGATCGCCAAGCCGTGGCGGAAGGGGGCCGATATGAGGTCGGGGAAGAACGAGTCGCCGTAGATCCTGGCGGCGACCGCGGTGTCGGCGTTCGGGACGAGTTCCTCGATCGGGTTGCCGCCGAGGAACGCCGCGAACAGGATCCCCACCGGAGACGCGCCCGAGGCAGCGGCCGCCTGGGACGACGCCACGCCGGCCGCGACGAGGCCGGAGTTCATCGCCTGGGGGAGGCTTCCGGCCAGGCCGATCGCCATCAGCGTGAAGAACCCGCCGAGCGAGATCACCTGGCCGGCGTTCATGCCGGTGGCCCTGATGCCAGAGGCCGCTCCACGCTGGGAGGCCGGGACAGCATTCATGATCGCGGCGGAGTTCGGTGCAGCCATCAGGCCCATGCCGATGCCGTTCAGTGCGAGCAGGCCCGCGAACAGGACGTAGTTGAAGTCGGCGGGCAGCAGGATCAGACCCAGGAACGTCGCCGCCGACAGCAGCAGACCGCCGGTGGCGAACGCTCGCGCACCGAACCGGTCGGACAGCGCCCCGGACGCCGGCCCGGCGATCAGGAAGCCGATCGTGAGCGGCACCATGTAGATGCCGGCCCACAGCGGCGTGTCCTCGAAGGCGTAGCCGTGCAACGGAAGCCAGATGCCCTGGAGCCAGATGATCAGCATGAACTGCAGGCCACCGCGGGACATCGATGCCAGCAGGTTGACGGCCTGACCAGCCGAGAAGGCGCGCACCTTGAACAGCCTCATGTCGATCATCGGTTCGGCGACCCGGTTCTCGACGAGGACGAAGGTGACGAGCAGGGAGACACCGCCGATGACGGAACCGAGCACCAGGGGTGACGTCCAGCCCATGGTGTGGCCGCCGTAGGGCTGCAGGCCGTAGGTGACGCCGACCAGCAGGGCGATCAGGCCGACACCGAAGGTCAGGTTGCCCCAGAGGTCGATGACGACCTTGTGGCTGCGGTCGCGTGGCGGATCGCTGAGCGATCGGTACCCCCGCCAGGTGCCCCAGAGGCCGACGGGAACGCTGACCCAGAACACCGCGCGCCAGTCCCATTCCGACAGCACGCCGCCGATGATCAGCCCGAGGAAGCCGCCGGCCAGACCGGCGACCTGGTTGACGCCGAGCGCGAAGCCGCGCCGGGCCGGCGGGAAGGCGTCGGTGATGATTGCGGTCGAGTTCGCCATCACCATCGCGCCGCCGATGCCCTGCACCACGCGCCAGATGATGATCTCCAGGGCACCGGCGGCCCCGCCGTTGGGAACCAGCGCGCACCCGAGCGAGCCGACCGTGAAGACGGCGAAGCCCAGGTTGAACACCTTCGCCCTGCCGTACTGGTCCCCCAGCCGACCGAAGGTCACCACCAGCACCGCGGTGACGAGCATGAAGCCCATCAGCATCCAGAGCAGGTAGGAGATGTTCTGTGGCGCCAGCGGATCGAGGCCGAGCCCGCGGAATATCGCCGGCAGCGAGATCAGCAGGATCGACGAGTTGAGGGTGACGGCGAGGATGCCGACGGTCGTGACGGACAGCGCGGTCCGGCGGCTCCTGGCCGCGGCCGCGATGGTGTCGACGACGTCCGTCCGATGCATGTTGGTTGTCTGAGGCACACTTTCTCCCTGGTTTCATAGGGACCCTATGTAATTTCCTGGGGCAACGGGTTCTGCGACGCTCGAGTGTGACCGGTCAGTCAGTCGGCGGGCCTTGCGATGATGTCGGGACATCGAGGTTGCGTGTCTCGTCGGCGGGGGATTCCGGACCACGGGAGTGCGCTCTACGGTGGCTGGATGACCGGTTCCGATGGCCCTGCGGCCCAGTCCGCGGCCGCGGCTGAGGCCGCTGCTGAGGTCGCTGCTGCCGCTGAACGGCTGGCCCCGGCGCAGCAACGTCTGGTGGCCGCCATGACCGGGACCGGGGCGCCGCCGCCTGGCTTCGACGTCGCGCGGGTGGAGCTCGCCAGGACGTCGTTGTTGGCCAAGCGATCCGGCGAGGTGCGGGCCGCCTGGCCGGCCCTCGCGAACGACCTGGGGGCGGAGTTTCCTCGGGTGTTCGCGGACTGGGCCGCCCACCGTCCGACCCGTGGATCGCTGCAGGACGGCTGGCTGCTGGCCAGGGAGCGTCTCGCCGCCGGGCTGCTCGACGACGCGGCCGCGCTCGAACTGGCGATGTGCGAAGCGCGGATGGTGTTCGACGGACAGACGCGGCCGCGTCGTCGTCGGGGGTTGTGGACCCGGCGGACGGCCGACGGAGTGCGCGTCATCGGGTGGCGTGGTCGCGTCCGGGTGCGGTGACGACGAACTGCTCACATGCGCGCGTGTGCACTGTCCGCGCAGGTCACGCTCCGGTAACATCAGCTCTGACACGCACGCACCGGGCTCGAGAAGCCCGGAGCGTCCGGTGCAGGGTTGTCACTGCGACGAGTTCAGCTCGATCGCGCCGCCCGAGTCCGGCCCCCGAGATCGCCGCGAATCGCGTGGCGCCGACATGCTCAAGGGAGCCCCCCGCTGTGACTGCAGCAGAAGCCATCAACCACTACGACGTCGACCTCACCGCTGACGTGGTGAACGGTCTCGACTTCAAGGTCGCCGACCTGTCGCTGGCCGATTTCGGCCGCAAGGAGATCACCCTCGCCGAGCACGAGATGCCCGGCCTGATGGAGCTCCGTCGCGAGTACGCCGAGGTGCAGCCGCTCAAGGGCGCCCGCATCGCCGGCTCCTTGCACATGACCATCCAGACTGCCGTGCTGATCGAGACCCTGGTCAGCCTGGGCGCCGATGTCCGGTGGGTGAGCTGCAACATCTACTCCACCCAGGACCATGCCGCGGCCGCCACCGTCGTCGGGCCACACGGCACCGAAGAGGCGCCGCAGGGCGTCTCGGTGTTTGCCTGGAAGGGCGAGAGCCTCGCCGAGTACTGGTGGTGCACCGAGCAGATGCTGCGTTGGCCCTCGGCGGACGGTTCGCACCTGGGCCCGAACATGATCCTGGACGACGGCGGCGACGCGACCCTGCTGATCCACAAGGGCCTGCAGTACGAGAAGGCCGGCGTGGTGCCGTCCACCACCGATGACGACTCCGACGAGTACAAGGTGATCCTGGATCTGCTCCGCAGCTCGCTCGCGCGGGACAACGGTTACTGGACCGCCATCGCCCCGGCGATCATGGGCGTCACCGAGGAGACCACCACCGGCGTGCTGCGGCTGTACCAGCTGGCCGCCGCCGGTGAGCTGCTGTTCCCGGCGATCAACGTCAACGACTCGGTCACCAAGAGCAAGTTCGACAACAAGTACGGCTGCCGCCACTCGCTGATCGACGGCCTCAACCGCGCCACCGACACCCTGATCGGCGGCAAGGTCGCGCTGATCTGTGGCTACGGCGACGTCGGAAAGGGCTCCGCTGAGTCGCTCCGCGGCCAGGGCGCCCGCGTCGTGATCGCCGAGATCGATCCGATCTGCGCGCTGCAGGCGCTGATGGACGGCTACGAGGTCGACACCGTCGACGACGCGGTCGGCCGCGCGGACATCATCATCACGACGACCGGCAACAAGGACATCATCACCCTCGACCACATGAAGGCGATGAAGCACCAGGCGATTCTGGGCAACATCGGCCACTTCGACAACGAGATCGACATCGCCGGTCTGCACCGATCGGACGCCACGCAGCTGGAGATCAAGCCGCAGGTGCACCTGTGGACGTTCGCCAGCGGCAAGACGCTGCTGGTGCTCTCCGAAGGACGTCTGCTGAACCTCGGCAACGCCACCGGTCACCCGTCGTTCGTCATGAGCAGCTCGTTCGCGAACCAGACCATCGCGCAGATCGAGCTGTTCACCAAGAACAACGAGTACGACAAGGAGGTCTATCGCCTCCCCAAGCACCTGGACGAGAAGGTCGCCAAGATCCACGTCGAGGCGCTCGGCGGCAAGCTCACCAAGCTCACCAAGGAGCAGGCGGAGTACATCGGCGTCGACGTCGAGGGCCCGTTCAAGCCGGACCACTACCGCTACTGAGCATCCGCTCGTGAGCAGCAGCCACTGATCGATGTGCGGTACAGGCGCGCAGGTCCCGGAGGTCCGGGCCTGCGCGCCTTGTCGTTCCCCGGGGGGCGGCGCATCCTCTGCCCAGTCGCGCCCACCTTCTGCCCGGGTGTCGGCGCACCTCCAGGAGTGGATTCTCGCGAATCCCCAGATCCTGGGCACTGACCTGATGGTGGTGTCATCCGAGTACGACCGGTTCGAGTCGTCCGAGGGCACGCCGACCGACGACCGGTTGGATGTGTTGGCCATCGACCGCAGGACGACCTCTGGTGGAACCCCGTGACGGGCTCCCGAGATCAGTGACGAGACACTGGGTCCACCAGCGATCATTCTGGTGGCCGCCGAGTTCGTTCCGCAGGTCATCAACACCGCGATGTTCCTGTTCGAGAACGGGATCGACATCCGGCTGATCCAGGTCTGCCTCTACCGGATGGAGGACAGAAAGCTCGTGCTGACCCGATCGCAACTGTTGCCCGAGTCGGGGCATTTCACGACGGCGATCAGCTACGCCTAGCAGTACTGAAGGGCGTCCACCGAGCTGTCGAAGCCATCAACCTGTGGCACGACGAAGACCCCAGGCGGCGAGATGTCCAGTGGCAGCAGGACGCGCGAAAGCCGATCATCTGGAACGTCGACGGCGTTCCGCGAAGCCTCGCGGAGCTGGTCGCGATGATCACCCAGGCGCCCCTCGCGGTGAGGTCTGGGGGCCGCAACGGATCGTGACCAATCGGGTCTGCGCCTGACCAAGCTGGTCGAACTGTTGGACGCGGAGTCGACACTCGCAGACGTGTGACCGGCGGACGGGTGCGCCGTCGGAACGCAGGTCTATGGCGGCTCAGTAGATGATCGGCGGATTTCGGCGGTCGTTGCATCATCCGGTTGGTGAGGATGACCGTAGATCGCTCAGTCGGTCGGTGGGCCGTGGCCGATGCGCGTGGTCGGCCTGCAACGCAAACCCCGGTGCGTTCTGGTGGTCGTTGCATCACCCTTGATCAGAAAGTGGTGCACGGACGTGTCCTCGGCGTGAGTTGTGGAGGTACATAAGGTCGTATTGGTCGACGCGGGTTTAGCAACACGGTTGCCTCCTGGCTGGTCGCCGTGATGAGACGCCAACCCTTCCCGCCGACCAGTCGCCCAGCGTGTCAGGCCGGCAATACGGTTTCGGGACAGTCCCGGGTGGGCAGAGCCGGAAAACGGTACGAAGGGGCCGAACAACACTCCATCGTCCAGCAGACGGTCGACCCGCTGTGACTCGGCTGGCTGCGGCGGATCGGTCAGGACGAAATGCTTCGTCTGTGTGAGCGTCAGTTCGGGTGGGCCAGATCCAGGATGGTGTTGAGGGTGGTTTCCAGCGGTGTGGTGTCGCGTTGGGCCTGGGCCAGAACGAGTCCTCCTTGCAGGGCCGCCAGCAGGGTCACGGCCAGGTCGGCGGGTTCGATGCCTGGGGGGAGCCGGCCGGCGGCCTGCGCCCTTTGTAGGTGGTCGCCGAGGGTGTCGGCCCAACGCTGGAACCCGGTGGCCAGGTGCTCGCGGGCGGCGGTGTCGGATTCGGCGAGTTGGCCAACCAGGGACCCGAGCGGGCATCCGCCCTTGCCGCCGCTGCTGCGAGCCTGGGCAAGTATTTCGTCGCGCCATCCGCGCATGCCCTGGAGGGTGTCCAGGTCGAGATGCTCGTGGCACTGCACGATGGCGTCGGCTTGGCTGTCGATCACCGCCTGCACGAGGGCGTCTTTGTCGACGAAGTAGTGGTACAGCTGGGAACCGCTGACCTCGGCGGCGGCCCGCACCTGCTCGATGGTGGTCCCGGCGACGCCGTGGTCGTGGATCAGCTGCGCGGCCGCCGCCACGATCCTGCCCCGGGTCCGGGTTCCTTTGGCGGTGAATCCAGCCGACGGGATGGGGGAAGCTTGCATCTGCTCACGATACCAAGAGTGGCCTTGACAGCCCAATTTCCTGGAGGCACAGTGGGACGCGCAGTCCAATGCGGATTGATGTGTCAGCTGTGTGATGGCTGAGACCCGCGACGCCCACTTGATGCACACCTGAGCAAGTTCGACCGCCCGGACCGCAGCCCTCGCACCCCAACTACCTTCCACCCCCCGAATTTGGAGCTTTCGATGCCTTTGCTCAGCCCCGGCCAGAGTTTCCCGAACCTCACCCTGCATCTCGCCGACAGTCAGAGTCTGAACGTGCCCCTCGACCTGGCCGGCAGTTTCGGGGTGGTGTTGTTCTACCGCGGGTCCTGGTGCCCGTACTGCAACGCCCAGCTACGGGCGTTCCAGCGCGCCCAGGACGAACTCGCCGAACTCGGGGTTCGGGTGGTGGCACTGTCGATCGACGACGAAGCCACCACCGCGACCACGATCGCCACGAACAAGTTGACCTTCCCGGTCGGACACGACGCCGATGCCGCAGCCATCGCCGCGGCCACCGGCGCGTTCGTCGACCCGGCCGACGGGTTCCTGCAGTCCACCGGGTTCATCCTGGACCCAGAGGGCAACATTGTGCTCAGCGTCTACTCCAGCGGTGCGATCGGGCGGCTCGTCCCGGAGGACGTCGCCGGGATGATCCGCTACCTCCGCGAACACGCGGCGGCCTGAACATGTCCACCGAGACCGGCACGACGAACTCCGTCGAGCGCGACGCCACCGGGCAGCAAGCGGACATCGACTTCTACTTCGACCCGGTTTGTCCATTCGCGTGGATGACCAGCACATGGGTCCGCACCGTCGCGGCACACCGTGACTACCGGGTCCGGTGGAAGTTCATCTCGTTGCGGATGCTCAACGCCCACCTGGACTACGACACCCAGTTCCCACCCGAGTACCAGGCCGGCCACACCGCGGGTTTGCGGCTACTGCGGGTCGCCGCCCGAGCCCGGGCCGAACACGGCCCCGAGGTGATCGGCCCGCTGTATCAGGCGATCAGCAGCGAGGTGTTCGACTCGCCGACCGCGGCGACGCTCACCTCCAGCGAACGGGGCAGCCGCGAGTTCGTCGAACCGCTGCTGGCCGGGCTCGGACTGTCTGCCCAGCTCGCCGACGCGCTGGAAGACACCAGCTGGGACCCCGAGATACGGGCCGAGACCGAACATGCTCTCAGCCTGACCGGCAAAGATGTCGGCACTCCCATCATCCACTTCCAGCCACCGGACGGGACAGCATTTTTCGGGCCGGTCATCAGTCGGCTGCCCAGCGACAGCGACGCCGTCCGGCTCTGGGACCACGTCGTCGGACTGGCCAGCTTCCCCGGCTTCGCCGAACTCAAGCGCAGCCTGCGGGAACGCCCGCAACTCCGCAGCTTCGGCTTCGACCCGAATCAGGACGACGTCGCCTCCGGTATCCAGGAGGACTGGCACAGCGGCAGCCGCCGCCAGAAGAAGTAGTCAACCAACCCCGGGTCGGCCCGGCGATCCCGGCGCCGGCCGAGGCCGAGCGGAGCAGCCGATACCTGTCGCTGCTGGAGCGGGAGCGGATCGCATCGCTCCGGGAGCGGGGCCACAGCATTCGCGCGGTTGCTCGCCGTCTTGGCCGTGCCCCGACAGCTATCAGCCGGGAGACGCGCCGCCGCCCGTGTGATCGCTCGGGCCCTGGGCCGGGGCCGGACCGGCGGAAGGGACCTGAATGTTCGACGGTCGACCGAAGATGACAGTCGGTTCTGTCAGCTCTCGGATTCGCGCCATTGCCCCGCGATGTGCTCGAGGCGGAAGGATCGGGGTCCGAATGGGTCGGGCGGCGTGGGCCCGTCCCCATCGCCGGCTCCGCCGGCAGCAGCCGCGGTCCAATCTCGGCGAGAACGACGCACGGTGGCGTGAGCTCAGCGTCACCACCGACCGAGCCGATGCAACAGAAGGCGATCAGAACCCACTCGGAAGGTGACCCCGCCCGGCCACCCCTTGGACGAGTCTCGGCGGAAGGCTCAACCAGCGGTTGACTCGATCATGTGGAGACCGTGCTCGCGACGAACGTCGGGGGTGCGAACCGGATGCTCGTCGCGTGCATACCGCTGCTGGAGCGGTGTCCGCAGCAACAGGGCGGTTCGTCCCGTGTGGGTCCACGGGTCAGTCCTGCTGACGGGTGGTGGCGGGGGTGATGGTCGTGATGAGGCCAGTGGCTACATCGTAGACGTGGCCGGAAACGCGGATCTCTGAAGAGATGAGAGCGGCGCCAGCAGACGTTCGACGTCGTGGCGCACGGTGGCCTGCGGGTCGGTGACGGCGACGTCGAGCAGGGCGTCGCGGGCGGCGGCGTCGAGGTGGTTGCGCTCGGCGAAACCGGCGCGCAGCTTCTCATCGGCCATCAGTGCGGAGCCGCAGTCGGTGTGGTGGATGACGGCGACCTCGAAGAAGGGCTCGTCGGGGGCGATGGCCTCCTTCAGGTAACTGATTCAGGCCATGTCGTTGATGACGGCGTCGTTGACGCGTCCACCCACGCCGCGGGCGATGATGGCGTCGCCGAACCCGACGCCCAGGATCTGTCCGGGATCCACGCGGGGATCGATGCTGGTGATGACGTAGGCCAGCTGGCGGGGCACGACAGGCAGCGGGGTGGCCTGTTCGTGGCCGTCGGTGGCAGCGAAGGAGCGGTTGCGCTCCAGCAATTCGAAACGGCCAACCGAGCGCCGACAAGACTTGCTATTTCAGGTTGGGCTGAATCCGGTTGTCTTGCAAGGGGTTCGTGATGCCGGCCGCTTCGCTCAAGTCCCTTGTCGCTCCATCAGCCACGTTTGACGGGGCGCGTGTCCGGTGCGTCGGAGCCAGTGCTCGGTGTAGACGATGCGAGCCGGGGTGATGATCGTCAGTGGGTCGGCGGGTGGCTCGGACAGTGGTCGGCCGCGTTCCACGTGCTCGGACTGCCAGCGCACTGCGTCCCAGTAGCTGTCGGCGTCGGGGTGCTCGCGCGGAATGGTGCGGGCGGTGCCGAACAGCTGGGCACCGCGGCTGCTGGCCAGGCCCGCCAGTGGTGAGACGATGCCGGCCCCAACGCGGGGGTCTCGTTGCAGGTTGCGGGACTTCAGTGAGGCGTCCCAGCTGGTGTAGAAGATCTCGAACGCCAGATGGAAGTAGCGCACGGGGGTTGCTGTGGGAGATCCATCGGCGTTGGTCGTGGCGATGACGGCCGTGTTGTGTGTCGAGAGCAGGTTCAGGATGCGTTCCTCGAGCACCTCGCGATCCAGCACTCCGGTCGGGGCTTGCCCGGCGAGCCAGGGGTTGGTGATCGGCATGATCCCAGGGTCTCACGCGGCTTCAGCGTCGCGGCTGGAGGCCGGATACAACGTCGGTGCCCTGGCCCGACGGCCCGGAACTGTGGTGAGAAGGCCACCGCCAGATCTCGGAAACGAGGCACGCCCCATCGCTGACGCTGAGTAGCTGAGCGAGGTATGACTGAAAGCATCTGTGTGGCAGGCGCTTCGTAGAGGAGAGACGCTGAGCGTCAGGTCGATATCTTCGCCTGGAAGACGAGCACCGTCGAGTGATCCCCGACAGGCTCGTTGCGCCACCCTCCACCCACTCGGATGTCACCAAATCCCGCTCGTTCGAGGTCTGTGGTGATTTCGTCGGCAGTGCGGAAGTACAGCACGGAGGTGTAGACGGCGTCTCGCCCATCCTGGAACACGTTGTGCGCATCGAACACCACGCGGCCGGCGTCCACCTCGGTGACGTCGAGCCATTCTTGGAGGCTGCCGGACGGGATCTCCCGCTCGGAGTAGGTCGCTGAGCGGGTCCACTGCTCCCAAGCTCGTGCGGCGGGATTGCGACTCTCGAAGCTGATGACCCCGCCGGACGTGAGGGCTGCTGCCAGGGAGCCCAGCACTGATGGATAGACCTCGGGGCTCAGGTGCATCATCGTGTTTCCGCTGCTCAGCACCAGGTCTGCGTCACCGGTACCTGCGATGGCGTCGGCGTCGCCGTCGATCCAGACGACGGCTTCTGCTCCAGGCCGGCGGCGCGCGTAGCCCAACATCGTCGCGCTCGGGTCGACTCCGATGACTTCGCGTCCGGGGTGCGCCAAGGATCGGGTCAGAAGCCCAGTTCCGCAGCCGAAGTCGACGATCTTGTTCGCCTGCACCGCCTCGGCGAGGGCGCGGTAGTACTCGTGGTACTCGCGGCCGGCATTGTCACTGTCGTACAGCTCCACGAGCTGCTCATCGCGGTACGGGTCCTCGTCCATCCGCGCAGGTTAACGGCTCTGGAGGGACCCTCCACCAGAATTTCGGGGGCAGGGGAGCCTGTTCGTCATTCGACGCGCTGTCATCGGCGTCGTGAGTTGCCGGCATCCCGGGATCGGGCATCGTCGGATACCCGCTGTCGGGCGCGGACAACTTCCAGGGCAACGTCCCGACCGTGACCATCTGCACGGACGAAATAATCTGGGACAGCACCGCTCCGTCCGGCTGGCTGGGCTACTACCCGGGCACCAACAACATCAACTACAACTGCGACGCAAACGCCTACTCGGACAACGAGAACGGCCAGTGGTTCTACGGCCGGTTATCCCGCGCTGACCACAGCGAGAGGGACCCCCACGCGCCGGTGAATCCCTGAATGCGCGAGAACCCCGCTCGGCCGCGAAGGCCGGGCGGGGTTCTCGTGTGCTGTGGTGCCGGTGCTCAGGCGCCGATCAGGTCGATGACGAAGATCAGCGTCTTGCCCGAGAGGCGGTGGCCGGAGCCCGCAGCGCCGTAGGCCAGCTGCGGCGGGATGGTGAGCTTGCGCCGTCCGCCGACCTTCATGCCGGGGATCCCTTCCTGCCACCCGGCGATCAGGCCGCGCAGCGGGAACGAGATGGACGCGCCCCGGTCCCACGAAGCGTCGAACTGCTCGCCGGTGTCGTACTCGACGCCCACGTAGTGGACGTCGACGGTGCCGCCCGGGACGGCTTCCGTCCCTTCGCCGACGGTGATGTCCTCGATGACCAGCTCGGCAGGAGCCGGACCCTCGGGGAACTCGATCTGGGGCTTGCCCGTGTTCGCTTCTGTCATGTGACCATCCCAGCATGTCGGCCGCACCGAGGCGAACCGGGGGATCACTAGAGTCGGCACTCGTGAGCGCACACCGAGGTCGGCTGGTCGTCATCGAGGGACTGGACGGCTCCGGCAAGAACACCCTCACCCGGTCGCTGGTGACGCGCGCCGAGCGTGCAGGCGCTCGGGTCGCGACCCTCGACTTCCCCCGGTACGGCCGCAGCATCCACGCCGACCTGGTGCGCGACATGCTCTACGGGCGGTTGGGCGATCTGTCGCACTCGGTCCACGGCGGTGCACTGCTGTTCGCCCTGGACCGGCGGGATGCGCTGCCCGACATCGAGAGCGCCCTCGCCGACAACGACCTGCTCGTGTTGGACCGCTACATCTCGGCGAACGCGGCCTACGCCTCCGCCCGGCTCGGTGGCCCTGCGGGGGAGGCGGGCACCGCGATGCCGATCTGGGTCCGGGAGTTGGAGGTCGATCGGTTCGGGCTACCGGTGCCGGATCTTCAACTGCTGCTGGACACCGACGCGGACGAGTCGGCTCGCCGGGCGGCGCAGCGCGCCGGCGCGGACGCCACCCGAGAGCTCGACGACTTCGAACGCGACGGCGATCTGCAGGTCCGCACCGGGCAGATGTACGCCCGCTTGGCGGCTGAGTGCTATCTCTCGCCCTGGACGGTGCTGTCGTCCGGGCCGGACGGCGTCGACGAGGTGTCCGAGCGGGACCTGCTGGGCTGAGTCGAGGAGTGCCTGCTCCTGTGCCAGGGTCCGGCGGCCGCGGACAGCAGCGCGCCCGCGTTCAGGATCCGGCGGCCGCCGACAGGGTCGCGGCAAAGTTCTCGGTGCGGATGCGCAGATCGACATAGCTGAGCGCCATAGCCGCGGCTCCCCAGCTGGTTGTCAGCATGGCCACCACGGCCCCGCCCAGGTCGGCAACGAGCAGGGCGGTCAGGTCCGAGGCGGACGCGGTGAGCGGCGCGAGGAGTGAGCTGACCAGGATCGACAGGACGAGGTCGATCGCCAGCAGGGGCACCGCCAGACCAAACAGCCGGCCCCACGAACCGCGGGTCAGGACGAGCGATCGGCGCAGCGCGACGCCGGGTGATCCGCGTTCCATCACCAACGCCGGACCGACGACGAACCAGGCGAGTGACAGCAGCACACCCGGCACGACCAGGAATGCGAAACCAACGGCGATCCCGGCCCCGGCGAGCGCTGCCACCCCGACGAGCGCCCACAGCCGCCGGCCCGACAGGCGGGCGCGACGCTCCTGCGCGGTGACCGCCCTGCCCAGCACGTCCTGACCGATGAGCACCGCAGCCACCCCCGCGATCAGGATCGTGCTCGTCCCGTCGACGATCAGTTGCGCCAGGGTGGCGATCGAGATCCCGGCGGGCGGCAGGGACAGTTCGGTACCGTTCAGTGCCGCATCGATCCAGCTGCCGTCGACGTACGCGTCGATGGTGCCCGTCGGGGCCAGCACACCCCAGACCACCGCCGAACCCAGCAACGAGGCGAGCAGCGCCAACGGCCCGAGGCGGGCGAAGTGCCGCCGGGCCATCCGTGACGACAGTCCCAGCACCTCGCTGATCGTGAGCGGGCGCAGAGGCACCAGACCGGGCTGGCGGACGGGGAGTGACGGGTGGGGGAACCAGGGCGCTTGACTCACCCCGCCATCGTTCCACGCGGCAGTTCGCGGTCCCACCTCCGCGGATGTGCGGGACGTTGCCGCCGCGGGATCCGCCGTCATCCGCGGCCTCACCTCTGCGGATCTGCGGGACGACGAGGCCGCGGGATGACACGATAGAGAGATGAGACCGCGCGTACTGGTGGTGGACGACGATCCTGCGCTTGCCGAGATGCTCACGATCGTGCTCCGCGGAGAAGGCTTCGACACCGCTGTCGTCAGGGACGGGGCGAGGGCGGTCGACGCTTTCCGCGACAGTCACCCGGATCTGATCCTGCTCGACCTGATGCTGCCGGGCGTCTCCGGGCTGGACGTGTGCAAGGAGATCCGGGCCGAATCCGGGGTGCCGATCATCATGCTGACCGCCAAGACCGACACCGTGGACGTGGTGCTCGGCCTCGAGTCGGGTGCCGACGACTACGTGATGAAGCCGTTCAAGCCGAAGGAACTGACCGCGCGTATCCGCGCCCGACTGCGCCGCAGCGACACCGGATCCGCCGAGCTGCTCCGGGTCGCTGATGTGGAGATCGACGTCCCCGGTCACCAGGTCACCCGGGCCGGCCGGCCGATCTCGCTCACCCCGCTGGAGTTCGACCTGCTGGTGGCACTGGCCCGCAAGCCGCGTCAGGTGTTCTCCCGTGAAGTGCTGCTGGAGCAGGTCTGGGGGTACCGGCACGCCGCCGACACCCGCCTGGTGAATGTCCACGTCCAGCGGCTGCGCTCCAAGATCGAGAAGGATCCCGAGCGCCCTGAGGTCGTCGTCACCGTCCGCGGAGTCGGTTACAAGGCCGGCGTCTCGTGAGTCGTCGCGACTGCTTGAGCAGCCCGGGCAGTGGCCGTGATGTCGGCTCTGGCTGAGGACCCGGCACCCGCACCACAGCGACTTGCCAGAGCCAGGGCCGCCCAGCGTCGTGCCCGCTGGGGCCGGATCAGCCAGGCAGCCCGCGGCGGAGTCTCCTTCTGGAGCCGCTCGCTGCGGCTGCGGGTGCTCGTACTGACGCTGTCCACGTCGATCCTGGTGATCGCCGTGCTCGGGCTGGTGCTGCAGCAGCAGATCACCGACCGGCTGCTCGAGAGCAAGCGCGACGCAGCGATCGCAGAGCTGGAGAACGCCCTCGGGGTCACCCAGAGCCAGCTCTCCAACGCGGATCCGGAGGAGACGAGCCTGCAGAGCCAGCTGCTCAACGTGGTGAACGTATTGGGCCGTCCGGTCGACACCGGCGCTGCCCAGGGCGGAAAGGCCGGCGTGTTCGAACCGGTGGTGGCCACCCTGCGCGGGGTGAGCGTGACCGCCGGGCTGTGGTCGGACGTCCCCGCAGAGCTCCGCAGCAAGGTCTCCGAGGGCACTCTGGCCTGGCAGTACACGTCGATCATCCGCGAGGGTCAGCAGGGCGCAGCGCTGGTGGTGGGCGGTCCCGCCATCACCGGCACCGACTCCTTCGGGGTGTTCCTGATCTTTCCGCTGTCCGGTGAGCAGCGCACCATCCAGGTGATCCAGCGGACCCTGCTGGTCGCCGGCGCCGCACTGGTCGCCGCGATGACGTTGATCGCGGTGGTGGTCGCCAGCCAGGTGGTGCGACCGGTCCGCCGGGCGGCGGCGGTCGCCGAGCGGTTCGCGGCCGGTGCGCTCGAGGAGCGGATGCCGGTGAAGGGGGCCGCCGAGCTGACCACCATGGCTCGGTCGTTCAACGGGATGGCCGAGGCGATCCGCGCGCAGATCCGGCAGTTGGAGGAATTCGGTCGGTTGCAGCGCCGGTTCACCTCCGACGTGTCCCACGAGTTGCGCACCCCGGTCACCACCGTGCGGATGGCGGCCGATCTGCTGCACGCCGAGCGCAAGCAGTTCCCGGCCCACCTGGGCAGGGCCACGGAGTTGCTGGTGGACGAACTGGACCGGTTCGAGACCCTGCTGGCCGACCTGCTCGAGATCAGTCGCCACGACGCGGGCATGGCCGAGCTCAACGCAGAACCCACCGATGTGCGCGGCCACGTCGAGTCCTGCGTCACCGCCGTCCACGCGTTGGCCGATCGAGTCGGCGTGAGCATCTCCGTCGAGGTGCCGGACGACCCGGTGATCGCCGAGGTGGATGCCCGGCGCTTCGAGCGGATCCTGCGGAACCTGCTGGGCAACGCGATCGACCACGCCGACGGCGGCCGGGTCGAGGTCGAGGTGGCCGACGGTCCGGAGAGCATCGCGATCGCGGTGACCGACTACGGCGTCGGGCTGCGGCCAGGGGAGGCCGGGCTGGTGTTCAACCGGTTCTGGCGGGCCGACCCGTCGCGTCAGCGTCAGACCGGTGGTACCGGACTCGGGTTGGCCATCTCCCTGGAAGACGCCCGGCTGCACGGTGGCTGGCTGCAGGCCAGTGGAACCCCCGGGCTCGGCGCGCGGTTCCGACTCACGCTGCCCAAGGTGTCGGGCACGCTGGTCACCGGTTCGCCGCTGCCGCTGCGCTCGCCGGCGCACCGGGAGGGTCGGGACGATCATCTCGACCCGCACGACGATGCGGACGAGCACATCATCGATCCCGTCGCCGTGCGCACCGAGGGCGCGCGCGACCGCGATCCACGTGCCGGGATCGGGCGATGAGCGGCGCCCGGCGGTGGCGGATCGCCCTTGCGGTCGTCGTCGGACTGCTGTCCGTGTCGTGCTCCGGCATCCCCTCCGAGGGCCAGGCCGAGGTGGTGCGCACCGTCGAGGGCCCGCAGAACCTCTCGGAACCGTTGACCCCGCAGTCCGGTCAGGCTCCCGACCAGGTGATCCGCGGTTTCTTCGCGGCCAGCGCCGACAACCGGTCCGACCAGTCGCAGGGAAAGCCCTTCGCGGCGGCGCGGCCGTTCCTGACGGCGCGGGCGGCTGAAGGATGGCAGCCGGCGAAGTTGCGGATCGTCGTCGTGGGTGACGACTACACCCTGAGCCAGGACAAGGACGACGCGAGCAGCTACACGTTGGTCGCGCAACAGGTGGGCGTGCTCGCCGTCGACAAGTCGTACACCGCATCCGGCGCCCGCGCCGGCGCCGGCGTAGGCGTAGGCGCGATCCACGTCGTCGAGGTGGACGGCGAGTGGCGCATCGAAGTCCCACCGACGGCGCTGGTGATCACCGCCTCCGACTTCTCCGCCAACTATCTCGAGCGTCCTGTCTACTTCCTCAACAGCACGGGGACCAATCTGGTGCCCGACCTGCGCTACCTGCCCCGCAGCTCCACGGAAGCGGTGCGGGCCGACCGACTCGTCTCGATGCTGCTGGCCGGACCCAGCGCGCGGCTGACCTCTGGTGTGACGAGCATGCTGTCCGGGGGCGTCAAGCTGGCCGCCAACGTGGTGATCGACAGCGCCGGTGTGGTGCAGGTCGACCTGTCCGGCGTCGTACTGCCGACGGATCTGGCCCGCCAGGCGCTCGCCGCTCAGCTCGCCTGGACCGTCCGGTCGGAGGGGACGGTGGCGATCACGATCGACAGCACGCCGCTGGATCCGGCCCAGCCCGACCAGGTCTACTCCGCCGGCACCACCAATTCCTTCGATCCTGACGCCACCCCGGCCACCGGCCAGCCGGCAGCGCGCGATCCCTACTACCTCGATTCCAGCGGCCGGATCGTGTCGCTGGTCAGCGGCAAGGCGATGTGGGGCGAATGGGGCACCCGCGGCGGAGTGCAGTCGGCGGCGATGTCGGCCGCGACGGTCGCAGTGGCCGCCGTGGTCGGGGACGGCACCTCTGAGCAGCTGCGCATCGGGCGTCCGCTCGACCACTCCGAGGGTGAGACGACGGTGCTGACCGCACAGACCCTCACCCAGCCCAGCTGGGACCGGTTCGGCAACGAGGTCTGGGTGGTCCAGAACGGCGACACCAACCCGCAGGTGATCCGGTTGACCATCTCGGGGCAGGTGGCCCAGCAGGTGGTGCAGGTCCCCGGCCTGGACAAGCTGGGGAAGGTGACGGCGTTGCAGCTCTCGCCGGACGGGGTGAGGGTCGCCCTGGTGGCCGATGCGTCGCTGTACATCGGCACGATCCAGCGGATCGACCATGAGGGCTCCACCCGGGTTCAGGTGGTCGGCCTGACCGAGCTGTCCCCGGCGCTCCCCGACGTCGGCCCGGTCGCGTTCCGGTCGGCCACCGAGCTGCTGCTCGGTACCGGTCAGACCCTGGTGTCGGTGTCGATCGACGGCCGCGAGATCACCCCGGGTGACGCCGGTGGCATCTTCGACGTGGTGCGGGCACTGGCGGTAGACGACGAGCATGCCTACATCTCCTTCGGTGGTCGGATCTGGGAACTGTCCGGATCGCTGCAGTCGGGTGAGTGGGTGTCCCCGGACCCGAAGATCGAGTCGTTCTACGGGACTGCTCCTTTCCTACCGAACTGATCCCGGCGCCCTCCGGGCGATCAGCGTGTCGCGGCCGTGTTGTCCACAGACCCGTAGTTGTCCACAGTGATCGGCGCTGCGCTGGCTGGAGGTCGACCAGGGCAGCAGGCTGGGGTGTGTGCAGATCACCGGCGAACGGATCGACGAACCGCCCGGCCACCGCGGCCGGCAGGTCGGCCGGCCACGCCATGGCAACGATCCGGCGGCAGCTGTCCGAGCTCGGTGGCACCCTGTGCGAGCTGGTGCTGCCGCTGCCCTGTCCGGGCTGCGGAGGGGCCGGGCCGTTCTGCACGGGGTGCGGGGCGGCGCTGGGCGGGCGCCCCAGAGAGCCGGTGCTGACGGAGGCGGCGGTGGAGGCACTGGCCGAGGCGGGGCCGCTGCCGTCGGTCCGGGCTCTGTGCCGGTACACGGCAGGAGTGCGGGCCGCGGTGATCGCCGGCAAGGAGCGCGGGCGCCGGGACCTGCCGCCCGTGCTCGGCACGGCCCTCGGGGACGGACTGCTCCGACTGCACGGGGTCGGTCTGGTGCCGGACAGGGTGACGCTCGTCCCGGCGCCGACGAAGGTTGCCGCAGCGAGACGTCGGGGCGGTGATCCCGTGCACCGGATGGCGCGGGCGGCCGCTGCGTCGATGGCCCGGGCGGGCCTCGCGGCGGCGGTCGCGCCGGTGCTGTCCACCGCGCGGTCGGCGGCGGACCAGGCCGGGCTCGATGCGTCGGCGCGCGCCGGCAACCTGGCCGGGCGGGTCCGCTTCCGCGGTCGACTTCCCGAGGATCCTGGGCAGATCGTCCTGCTCGACGACGTGTTGACCACCGGTGCCACCATGGTGGCGGCCTGCGCTGCGCTGTCCCGGCACGGCGCCGAGGTGGGGCTGGTGCTGACCGTCGCGAGCGTGCCGAAGTTCCGGTCAGTACGGTGACAGCACCCGACCACAGCACCCGACGACCCAGCAACCGACCACAGCACCGGACCACAGCGGTGCACGCGGCGGACGGCGACCGGCGGCCGGGCACACGGCGACAGGAAGCAGGTGGTCCCCCATGGCCTGTCGGATCGGTGAGCTGGTCCTCGGTTGTCGCGATGCCGAGGTCCTGGCGCGGTTCTGGTGCGAGGTGCTGGACTTCGTGGTGCTCGGCCGTGAGGACGACGGCTCCGTGGAGATCGGTCCCCGTGCGGGATCCGCCGCCGGGCAACCGACGATCTTCTTCAGCACCCGTGACGAGCCCGAGCTGGGGAAGTCCCGGCTGCACCTCGACGTGAACGCCACCGACCGCGACCAGGACGCCGAACTCGCCCGGCTGCTGGCGCTGGGTGCTCGTCCCGCGGACATCGGTCAGACCGGTCGGGAGTCCTGGCACGTGCTCCTGGACCCGGAGGGCAACGAGTTCTGTCTGCTGCGCTCCCGTCTGGATTCGGTCTGATCCGTGATCGTCGTGCCCGTCAGCGCAGGCCGAAGGATCTGCGCGCGATGATGACGGCGACCAGCGACAGCAGTGCGACTGCGATGAAGTAGTAGATCAATGACATGTTCGAGCCGGTCCACTCGATCAGCGCGGTGAAGATCACCCCGGCGAATCCGCCGAACAGCAGCACGCCGATGTTGTAGCCGACGGCCATCCCGGTGGTGCGCACCGCGGTCGGGAACAGGTCTGCGTACAGCGCCGGAAGGGGGCCGAAGTACAGCGCCATCAGGATGCCGAAGCCGATCTGCACCACCGTGAGGGTGCCGACGGACGGCCAGGTGTTGAGGACCTTGAACAGCGGCCAGGCGAGCACCGCGGCGGCAGTCGCAGCGATCGTCATCACCCGACCGGCACCCACCCGGTCGGCGAGCGTGCCGACGAACGGGGTGCCGGCGAGGGTCACCAGACCGGCGATGATGCCCCCGAGATACCCCGCGTAGGAGGGCAGTCCCAGGCTCTTCACGCTGTAGGTGGGCATGTACAGGATCAGGTAGACGGAAATCGAGGCCAGTCCCACGATGCCGGCGGAGGCGATCACCCGCGTCAGGTGGGTGGTCAGCGCCGAGCCGAGCGGAGACCTCACCTTCTCCGCGTCGGTGAACTCCGCGGTTTCATCCATCTTGCGGCGGATGTACCAGCCGACCGGGCCGATCAGCACGCCGAAGAAGAACGGCACCCGCCACCCCCAGGAGTCGATCTGGGCCGGGGTCAGTTGGGTGAAGATGACCAGCCCGAACAGCGACGCCAGGAACATCGCCGCACCCTGGGTGGCCACCTGCCAGCTTCCGTAGAAACCCTTGCGCTGCGGGGCGCTCTCCACCAGGAAGGTGGTGGCGGTGCCGAACTCCCCGCCCGCGGAGAAGCCCTGGATGAGCCGCGACACGAGCAACCACAGCCCGGCGGCGACCGGACCGATGGTGGCCGCGGACGGCGCCACCGCCATCAGCAGCGTGCCGAACATCATCGCGATGATGGTGAGCGACAACGCCTTCTTGCGTCCGGCTCGATCGGCGTAGTTCCCGATCACGGCAGCGCCCACAGGCCGGATCAGGTAGGTCACCGCGAACAACAGGAACGACATCATCAGGCCGGCGAACCCGGACAGCTCGGGGAAGAACACCCGTGCGATCACGGTCGCGAAGCTCGAGTAGACGATCACGTCGAACCACTCGAGGGCGTTCCCGATCGACGAGGCGACGACCGCTTTCCGGGCGCGCGCCCGGTCCGAGTCGGTCGGCCGGCTGGCGCGGACGGCGTTGGGTGTGTCGACCATCCGCCCACCGTTGCACCATCGCGCTGGATCCGCGAAACGGCGCGGCCGGGGGATGAGAACCAGGTCGCCGAGCAGGCTCCGACCCACCCCCGGTTCGGGTGCTGGGTGCGAGGGGTGCGCCAGTCGGTTGCGAGTGTTCTGTGACCTCCCTCCGCGGGTCAGGTCTCGCTTGCCAAAGCGGACATCACCGGTAGGTTCACAAGGACATTCCCGACGCGCGAGCCGGGACATTCGACGTACGTGTCACCCCGGCCGCCAGAGTTCAGGAGGTCTGCGTGGAGATCGTCGTCAAAGGCCGCAACGTGGAGGTCCCGGAGCATTTCCGGACCCATGTGGCCGAGAAGCTGAGCAAGACGGAACGGTACGACGCGAAGATCATCCGGGTCGATGTCGAGCTGTCGCACGAAACGAATCCCCGCCTGGCCAAGACCGCGCAGAAGGTGCAGATCACCCTTGGATCCAAGGGACCCGCCATGCGCGCAGAGGCCTGCGCCGACAGCTTCTACTCGGCGCTGGACGCCGCCTCGCACAAGCTGGAGAGCCAGCTGCGCAAGGCAGCCGACCGGCGCCGCAGTCGCGAGCGCACCCCCGCGTCCGCGGTGGCGGCAACGCCCGATGAGCTGCTCCCGTCAGATCCCGCGACGGAGAACGCCGAGAGCGCGGACGACGGACACATCCCCGGCAGGATCGTGCGGATCAAGGACCACCCGGGGGTCCCGATCACCGTCGACCAGGCGCTGTACCAGATGGAGCTCGTCGGTCACGACTTCTATCTTTTCAAGGACGCCGAGACCGGTCTCAGCTCGGTCGTCTACCGACGGGTGGGTTTCGACTACGGCCTGCTCCGGCTGGCGGACGAGGCTGCAGCCGAGGTGGCCGACGTCGCCGCGTCGTAACGCCTACGATGGAGCGCGACGTGGGGGCACCACTGGAGTGCTCCTGGTTCTGACGCGTGTCCGCGCCGAGCGCGTCGGCCGACCGGGGATTCTGCGGCCCGGTCGGCGCACTCTGCGGCGGACACCCCTGTGCCCATCGGTGCGGGGCTGGACAAAGACGAGGGTGCGAACGTGGTTCTGTCCCGATTGCTACGGGTCGGCGAAGCGAAGACGGTCAAGCGGTTGGCTGCCATCGCTGCGCACATCAACTCCCTGGAGCCCGACTACGAGAAGCTCAGCGACACCGAGCTGCGGGAACTGACGGACAAGTACAAGAAGCGGCTCGCCGACGGCGAATCACTGGACGACCTGCTGCCGGAGGCCTTCGCGACGGTCCGCGAGGCGGCCAAGCGCACCCTGGGTCAGCGGCACTACGACGTCCAGCTGATGGGCGGCGCCGCCCTGCATCTCGGCAACGTCGCAGAGATGAAGACCGGTGAGGGCAAGACCCTGGTGGCCACCCTGCCGCTGTATCTGAATGCATTGCAGGGCAATGGTGCGCACCTGGTCACCGTCAACGACTACCTGGCCAAGTACCAGGCCGAGTGGATGGGCCGGGTGTTCACCTTCCTCGGCATGGAGACGGGCATCATCCTGTCGCAGCAGACCCCGGACGTCCGGCGCGAGCAGTACAACGCCGACATCACGTACGGCACCAACAACGAGTTCGGTTTCGACTACCTGCGCGACAACATGGCCTGGTCGCTGGGCGACCTGGTGCAGCGCGGTCACCACTTCGCGATCGTCGACGAGGTCGACTCGATCCTCATCGACGAGGCCAGGACGCCGCTGATCATCTCCGGCCCGGCCGACCAGAGCTCCAAGTGGTACGTCGAGTTCGCCCGACTCACCCCGCGGATGGCCAAGGACGTCGACTACGAGGTCGACGAGGCCAAGCGCACCGTCGGTGTCACCGAGGCCGGCGTCGCCAAGGTGGAGAAGGCATTCGGCATCGAGAACCTCTACGAATCGGTCAACACTCCGCTGGTCGGATTCCTCAACAACGCGCTCAAGGCCAAGGAGCTCTACAAGAAGGACCGCGACTACATCGTGGTCTCCGGCGAAGTGCTCATCGTCGACGAGTTCACCGGTCGCGTGCTGCACGGCCGCCGGTACAACGAGGGCATGCACCAGGCGATCGAGGCCAAGGAGGGTGTGGAGATCAAGGCGGAGAACCAGACGCTCGCCACCATCACCCTGCAGAACTACTTCCGGCTGTACGAGAAGCTCGCCGGGATGACCGGTACCGCGCAGACCGAGGCCTCCGAGCTGCACCAGACGTACAAGCTGGGGGTCGTCCCGATCCCGTCGAACAAACCTGTCGTGCGGCTCGACCAGACCGATCTGATCTATCGGGCAGAGGACGCGAAGTTCGACGCGGTCGTCGCCGACATCGCCGAGCGCCACGAGAACGGCCAGCCGGTGCTGGTCGGCACCGCTTCCGTCGCGAAGTCCGAGAAGCTCAGCAAGCTGCTGTTGCGCGCAGGTGTTCCGCACGAGGTGCTCAACGCGAAGAACCACGCCCGGGAAGCGCAGATCATCGCGCAGGCCGGCCGCGCCGGCGCCGTCACCGTCGCCACCAACATGGCCGGTCGAGGGACCGACATTATCCTGGGCGGCAACCCCGATTTCCAGGCCGACCTCGATCTGCGGGACCGCGACCTCAACCCGCTTGAGACGCCGGAGGAGTACGAGGCCGCGTGGCCGGAGGCCCTCGAGGAGGCGACCAAGAAGTCCAAGGCCGAGGCCGACAAGGTCCGCAAGGCCGGTGGGCTGTACGTGCTGGGGACCGAACGCCACGAGGCCCGACGGATCGACAACCAGCTGCGCGGCCGGTCCGGCCGACAGGGTGATCCCGGCGAGTCGCGCTTTTACCTCTCGCTCGGCGACGAGTTGATGCAGCGGGTGGGCGGCAACGCCGTCGACATGATGATGATGCGACTCGGTGTCGAGGACGACCAGCCGATCGAGCACAAGTTCGTGTCGAAGGCGATCAAGAGCGCACAGACCCAGGTCGAGCAGCAGAACTTCGAGATCCGCAAGAACGTCCTCAAGTACGACGAGGTGATGAACCTGCAGCGCTCGGTCATCTATGACGAGCGCAAGCGGGTGCTGGAGGGCGAGGACCTGCACGACCAGGTCCGCAGCATGATCGACGACGTCGTCAAGGCCTACGTCGCCGGTGCGACCGGCACCGGCTTCGCCGAGGACTGGGACCTGGACACCCTCTGGGCGGCGCTCAAGACGCTGTACCCGGTGAAGACGACGTCGGCCGAGATCGCCGAGACGGGTGAGCTGACGGCCGAAAGGATCACCGAGCTGGTGACCGAGGACGCCCGGCAGGCCTACGACGAACGCGAGGAGACCCTGACCCCGGAGGTCACCCGCGAGCTGGAGCGCAGGGTCGTGCTGTCGGTGCTGGACCGGAAGTGGCGCGAGCACCTCTACGAGATGGACTACCTCAAGGAGGGCATCGGGCTGCGCGCGATGGCCCAGCGCGATCCGCTGGTGGAGTACCAGCGCGAGGGCTTCGACATGTTCGCCGCCATGCTCGACTCGCTCAAGGAGGAGTCGGTCGGTTTCCTGTTCAATCTGCAGGTGCAGGTGGTCGCCGAGGACGGCGCCACCACCACCACCGAGGGTTCCGGCGGTCAGCTCCCGTCCCAGGTGCCTGCTGTCGCCGCCGACGGCACCCCGGAGGGCGGCAGCACGGGCAAGGCCCTGCCGTCGGCCAAGCGCCGCCGGCAGCGCCCGATCGCGGCGCTGCCGACCGATGAGGTCGCGGTGGCGCTGCCCAGTCGAAGCCGGCGGAAGCTCCGAAGGCGTTGCGCGCCAAGGGACTCGGTGGCGACGCTCCGACGACCTCGGCACTGAGCTTCTCCGGCCCCGGTGAGGACGGCGAAGCCACTCAGATCGGCGCCAGGCCGTCCGGCAAGGCATCGCGCACCGCACAGGACACCAAGGAGCCGGCGCGCAACGCGCCGTGCCACTGCGGATCCGGCAAGAAGTACAAGCAGTGCCACGGTCGCCCCGGTGCCGTCTGAGCCGCGCCCGCTGGAGCGGTGCTGCTGAAGCGGTGCTGCCGAACAGCTGTTGCTGAACCACGACGAAGCCCCCACCCGGTGGGGGCTTCGTCGTGCCCGGGTGCGGTCGGGAGCACGCGGGCCGTTCAGCCGACCTGCAGTGCGGTGATCCGCCAGCGCCCGTCCAGACCCGTCATCCGGAAGGCGATGGCGCGGCAGCGATCCCCGCGTCGTAGCACCAGACACACTTCGGCGACCCCGTCGGACGGTTCGCTCGTGTGCACCGACTGCACCCGCGCGAGGCCCTGCCCGGTGAGCGGGATGTGCCGCTGCAGTCCGGCGAAGACCGGCGGCGTGCAGTGGGTGCGCAACTGGGCGCTCGGGCGGACCCCGGTGAGCGTCTCGATCAACGCCCGCCCGAGCGTCACCGCAACCTTCGCCGCGGGCGGTAGCTGGGAGCTGGGGGTCTGCTCCACGCCGAAGTCGGGCGCGTAGGACAGGTCCGGGACGTCGGCGGCGATCAGCGGGGCGGCGGCGGTCCCCGCCGCTCGGAACGCGGTTGCCGGCGCGTGCACATCCGGATCGGCGAGCGCCCCCGGACGCCGGGGAACGGCTCGGCGGATCCGATCGACGCTGCGGCGTTCGTCGTCGAACGGAGGCTCGGCATCGGGGACGGCGATCAGCCGCGGTCGACCCGGCTGGGACCGACGACTCCGGCGGACCCGCGGGCCGGTCGGGATCGGGCCGGTCGGGATCGGGCCGGTGGTCGGGATCGGGCCGGTGGTCGGGATCGGGCCGGTGGTCGGGATCGGGCCGGTCGGGATCAGGCCGGTCGGGATCGGGCCGACGGTGGAGGTGGCCTCGGTGGCCGGAGCGAGTGCGGTGCTCATCGAGCTCTCCTGCGGTGGATGGTCGGATGCCGGCAGCGGCCGGCGGAGCTGAGGTGCGGACGATCGGTCTGCGCAGGTGGGGCGTGCAGTTGCTGGCCGGGCAGGATCACGTCGGGGTTGTCCCCGATCACCTCGCGGTTCGCCGTGTACCAGTGGTGCCAGGCAGTGTCGATCTGGGCGTCGGTGGCGTCCGGACCGAGCTGGCGGGCCGCGATCGACCACAGGGTTTCGCCCCGGTGGACGACGACCGTCGCCGGCGCCGGCCAATCGAGGTCCACCGGAGCGCGCGACGTCGACGTCGGGCGGTGCACCGGCCAGTCGAGGTCGATCTCGCGGGGGGCATGGGGGACGGCACCCCGGGTGCGGCCGTCCCCGATGCCGCGGTTCCCGATGCAGCAGTCCCCGATGCCGCCGTTCCCGGTGCCGACGGCGTGGGCGCCGCGGTCCTCGATGTCGCCGTTCCCCCACTCAGCCAGGAGATGCCGTCCGGCTGCCCGTCAGCGGACAGCAGGAGGCAGATCCGCGCGGCTGATGTGGTGGTCGCGTGGTCGCCCACCCGATCAGCGCCTGCAGCCACCGCGGACGCCGCCCGGGTGACCGGGCCGGTGAGCCGGCCGGCCTGCACGATCGGCGCCGACGCGGGCGCAGACCCGTCGATGCCGGCCGTGGCGACGGTGGTGCCCGCGGCCACGGTGCCCGCGACGGTGGGTGCCGTGCTGGTGGCCACCCCGGTGAGGGCGCCCACGCTCATGCCGATCGCGATGCTGCGGCGGAGGAATCCGGGTGTGATCCGGGCCAGGGCACTGCGCGCCACTCGGCCGAGAGCACCGGGGGCCTTGGCGACGAGCGTGAGAGCACCGATCACCAACACCCAGCTGAGCAGCAGCCAGACCGCGATCGAGGCACCTCCGAGCGTCAGCGCGGTCAGCACGCCGTCGAGATCACGGCCCGACGTGACCTGCCGGGCAGTCAGGTCCGCGGCGATCCGCCAGGGCAGCGGGACCAGGAGGGTCGCGGTGCCCAGTGCCAGCAGCAGCGCAGCCAGTCGCACGTGATCAAGCGTCTTTGCAGCCCGATCGTTGCGTTTGATGTCGTTTGGCACATTTAGAAGTGAATCAGTTGCAGTCGAACGCCGTCAAGTCGAAGCAAACGAGTTCAAACGAACGATTGAAGGCACGTCATGGACGAGAGACGCAGATCGGACGCGCCCCGGCGTCGTCTGTGCCACCGTTGGTGCATGCGGTGGGAGCAGCTGTTCGGAGACCTCGAAGCACAGTTCGACGCGTTCGCGGAGGCCGAAGCGCTGGCCGAGGTGGCCGAACGTCAGCGGATCGAGTTCGGCGGGGTGGGGCTGGTCGCTCGCTTGGTGCCTGCCGTCGGTACCCCGATCCGTGCCACGACGGCAGCCGGGACCGCGATCAGCGGGATCCTGCGACAGGTCGGACCGGATTGGCTGCTCGTCGACGAGTCGGCCGGTCGTGACGTGGTGCTGCCGCTGGCATCAGTGAGCATGCTGGAGGGTCTGGCGGCGGCTGCCGGTCAACCGCTCGGGGCGATCGCCGGGAAGTTGACGCTCACCTCGGCCCTACGGGGTCTGGTCCGCGACCGGTCGCCGGTCGCTGTGGTGATCCCCGGCGGGGACGGTGGCGTGGAGCTGACCGGAACGCTGGACAGGGTGGGCGCCGACTTCTGTGAGCTCGCACTGCACCCGGCGTGGGAGGTGCGCCGGGCGAACGCCGTTCGGCAGGTGGTGGTGATCCCGCTGGGCGCGGTGGTGTTCGTCCGGGCCCAGCCACTGAACTGACGGAGCAGTCCAGGTTGTGTCAGTCGCCGACCGGTCCGGTTGCGGGGACGGGCCGCTCAGCTCTCGCTCTCGGCCAGCGTCTGCGGCGCCTCGACGAGCGCCTCCTCGGTCCGTCGGTAGGCGCGTTCGATGTAGTCCTCGAGCTTGCTGCGTTCGACCCGCCACTGGTTGCGGCCGCCGATCTGGATGCCCTGCAGGTCGCCGCTGCGCACCAGCGCATAGGTCTGCGACGCAGAGATGTTCAGGACGTCGGCGACGTCGGCCAACGTCAGGAACCGATCGTTCGCCATCGATGAAGTCCTTCCGGAGTCGCGGCACTCCCGGTTCCCAGGGGCCGGCACGTTGCGCCGTGGTGGTGGACCCAGTATGACGAGGTTCCCGGCCACCCCGGGAGTTGTCCACACGCGCGCCGGTCGAGTTGCACACCCCCGGGCGATCCGGCAGGCTCCGGCCAGGCACAGTGGTGGATGGTCCGGGGGGAGCGTTGATGACGGTCGGTGGGAACGATGTGGGTGGGTCGCGCCCCGATCCACGGATACCGGCAGCCCCGTCCCCGAGACGGATGAGCAGGCCGAAGTGGCTCAACGCCAGGGTCGTGATCGGGGTGCTGGTGGTCGTCGGCGCGGTCGTCCTGGGGTCCAGGGTGGTCGGCGCCCAGCGTCAGCTGTCTACCGTCTGGGCGACCACGACCGACCTGCAGGCCGGCACCGTGCTGACCGGCACCGACCTCGCCGAGATCGAGGTCAACCTCGACGACACCGCCGGGCGCTACTTCGGTTCCAGCGCTGCGATCGTCGGCAAGCAGTTGACCAGGGCGCTCGGGGCGGGGGAGATCGTGCCTGTGGCGGCGGTCGGAGATCCGGTGGCCGACACCCGATTGCTGGCGCTCACCGTGGCCGGCGACCAGATGCTGCCGGGCCTGACGCGCGGATCGGTGATCGACGTCTATCTGGTGCAGGGGTCGGGCGCCGACCTCACCACGAAGCCGGCGGCCGCGGACCTCACCGTCCAGGAGGTCACGGCGCCGTCCAGTGGTGGACTGTCCGGCGCCGGTAGCAGCGGCTACCAGGTGGTCGTCCGGTTGCCGACGAAGCGGGCTCAGGAGCTGGTCACCCAGCTGTCCACCGGCACGCTCAAGATTCTCCTGCACCCGGCGGGCTGAGCGATGTCGGACGGCGTGCTGACCGCCGGTGGTGGCCACCAGTGGGAGAACGAGTTGGTCGGCGCGCTCTCCTCGCCCGCCTCCCAGCTGGCGGTGGTCCGCCGGTGCGTCGACATCGCCGAGGTGCTGGCCGTGGCCGGCACCGGGCAGGCGGCCGCGGTCGTGCTGGCCGCCGACCTGCGGCAGCTGACCAGCGACGTCATCCAGCGGTTGCGTTCCTCCGGGGTGGCGGTGGTGGGCGTCCACCCGGGTGATGATCCGGCCGGCAGGCAGCGGTTGGAGCGCATCGGGGTGTCGATGCTGGTGGCCGACGATCTCGGCGCCGAGGCCGTGGTGGACGCGATCCGGACGGCGGTGGCGGAGTTCGGGTCCAGCGACCAGGGCAGCAGTGTGTCGTTGGCCGACCCGAGATCGGCACTCGGCGCGAACTCCTCGCGTGCGTCGGCGATGGACGCGACCGGCCCCATCGAACTGTCGGCGCAGACACCGCGGCCGCCGGGCCGGGTGATCGCCGTCTGGGGACCCACCGGCGCTCCGGGGCGCACGACGATCGCCCTCAACCTGGCCGCAGAGCTGGCGGACCAGGGAATCCCCACGATGCTCGTCGACGCCGACACCTACGGGGGAGTGGTGTCCAGCGCGCTCGGACTGCTGGACGAGTCTCCCGGTCTGGCCGGCGCGTGTCGGCTGGCGGCGAACGGCCGTCTGGACGCGACCCAGCTCGCGGCATTGTGCTGGCAGGTCGGTCCGATCCGGGTCCTGAGCGGGGTGGCGCGAGCAGATCGTTGGCCCGAGGTGCGGCCGTCGGCGATCCCGGTGGTCCTGACCCTGGCACGACAGCAGGCCGAGGTGGTGGTCGTCGACTGCGGGTTCGCCGTCGAGACCGATGAGGAGATCTCCTTCGACACGGCGGCGCCGCGTCGCAACGGGGCGACGCTGGCGGTGCTCGAGGAGGCGGAGCTGGTGCTCGCGGTCGGTTCGTGCGATCCGCCCGGAATGGAACGCCTGGTCCGTGGGCTCGCCGAACTGCAGACGGTGCTGCCAGGGGTGTTCCCGAGGGTCGTGCTCAACCGGCAACGAGGGTCCGCTGCCGGGGTGCAGGAATCCGTCGGCGCGGTCTCCCGATTCACCGGCAGCGAGGTGATGGCGGTGATCCCCGAGGACCGGGAGGCCACTGACCTGGCCTGGCGCGACGGGCTGCCGTTGTCGCAGGCCGCCCCCACGTCGCGGACCAGGACGGCGATCGCGCAACTCGCCAGGGCCCTGTCGCCGCGAGCACCGTCCGGGGCGGTCGAGTCCACTGCTCGACCTGCGGGTGGGCGACGGGGTGCCCGCAACCGGTGAGCGATGGCCGCTGCCCGCTGCCGCCGGCGCGTGACACGATGACCTGGTGACGGACCGGCTCTCCGCAGCGGACACCGCCTTCCTCTATGCCCAGGACGAAGGCAGCCCGATGCACGTCGGGGGACTGGTGGTGCTCGACGCGTCGACCAGCGACGGGTCCCGCCCGATCAGCTACGACGACATCGTCAGCCACATCGCCGACCGGATCTCGCTCGTGCCTCGGTACCGCCAGAAGGTGAGGATGGTGCCGGGCCGACTGGCCCGCCCGGTGTGGGTGGACGACGACGAGTTCGATCTGACCTACCACGTGCGGCGTTCCGCGCTGCCCCGTCCGGGCACCGACGCCCAGCTGGACGATCTGATCGGCCGGCTCATCTCGCGGCCGCTGGACCGGGCGCGACCGCTGTGGGAGATGTACATCATCGAGGGCCTGGCCGACGGTCGGGTCGCGGTGGTGAACAAGACTCACGAAGCGCTGGTGGACCGGCTGGGAGCGGTCGATCTGGCCGCCGCGATCCTCGACCTCGATCCCGGCGCGCAGCGGGTCACCGACGGCGGCTGGATCCCGCGGCCGCCGCCCTCCGACGTCGACCTGGTGGTCGACGCCGTCGCCGATCTGGCAGCCCGTCCGTCGGAGTTGATCGACGTGCTCAAGTTGGCCGCCGTGGATGTGCGGTCGACGGTGTCCCGGGTGGGCGGCGTCGTCAGCGGGGTGGCCGGCATCGTGCGCCAGACCCTGTCGCCGGCGCCGCGGAGCGCGTTGGGCGGCACCGGCACGGGACAGCGCCGCTACGGTCGGTTCTCCGCCGAGCTCGACGTGATCCGCCGGATCCGCACCCGCCATGAGGGCACCGTGCACGACGTGGTGCTGGCAGTGATCGCCGGGGCACTGCGCAACTGGCTGCTCTCGCGCGGGGAAGCCGTGACCGGTGGCGGCACGCTGCGGGCGTTGGTGCCGATGTCGGTGGAGCGCGCGGACACGTCGACGGTCTCGTCCCTGCTGCTCGATCTGCCGACCGGGGAACCCAATCCGGTGATGCGGCTGCACCAGATCGCCTTCGCCACCCGCGCGCACACCGCCGCCGATCGCGGGGTCGGAGCCGACTCGTTGATGGCCCTCGGCCGCTATTCACCGCCCACCCTGCACGCGCTCGGCGCGCGCCTGGGCATGCAGCTGTCCCGACGGTCCTACAACGTGCTGGTCACCAATGTCCCGGGGCCGCAGATCCCGCTCTACGTGGCCGGGCACCGCGTCGAGACGATGTACCCGGTCGCCCCGCTGGCGCTCGGGCACGCGCTCGCGGTGGCGTGCACGTCGTACCACGGGCAGGTCCACTTCGGGCTGACCTGCGACCGGGAGGCCATCCCGGATGCCGGCGAGTTCAGCGAGCTGCTCGCCGAGTCGTTGGCGGAGCTGGCGGCCGAGACCGTGCCGCGATCCAAGGGCACCGGACACCACCAGGAGGACCAGTGAGGGTCTACATCCCGTCGACGGTCACGCAGCTGCGGACTGCGTCGGATCGCGGGAGCATGCCGGCGACCGTCGGATTCGGCGTCACCGCGTCGCTGCGGGGCGAGTATCCGGCAGCCGAGGAGGACGAGCTCGAGTACCTGGCGATGACGGATGCCGCGCGGGCATCGCTGCGGCTGCTCGCCGGCGAGGACGGAGCCGGCGGTGCCGACGGGGGCCATCCGGCAGCCGGCGTCCGGGTGGTGATCGCGGCGGATGTCGACGCGGTCACCGAATACCCGCAGGGTGACCGGGCCGCGGTCAGGGTGGACGCAGAGGTCCCCTGGCGGCAGGTGGCCGCCGTCCACCTGGACGGTGCGGATGCCGCTGATGCGGTGCGGGCGGCCGTGGCTGTGGTCGACGAGGCCGACCTGGAGGACCCGGACGCCGAGTTCGTCGTCGGCGAGGCGGAGTCCTACGAGCTCGCCTGGTACGCACCGGACGAGATCAGGTTCCTGCTGGAGGAACTGGGCTGAGCGGGCCGGTCTCCGGATTTCGGGACCAGGCCCGGAGCCGGACCTGCAACGCACCGAGCCCAGCCCGTCGGAGGTGATCCGGCGTGCTGGGCTCGAAGGGCCGTGGCCCGGTGTCAGTCGCTCAGTGGTTGGTCACGCAGCAGCGTCGAGCGTGTACTCCAGCTCGAGGGCGATCTCGATCTTGTCGGCGACGACAGCGTTGCCCGCGCCGAAGCCCATCTCGATGTCGATGCCGAACGCCTTACGGCTGATGGAGGTGGTGGCGGAGAAGCCGGCGCGCTCGGCACCGTAGGCGTCGGTGGTGGCGCCGAGGAACTCCACTGCCAGCTCGACCGGCTGGGTCACGCCGTGCAGGGTCAACTCGCCGGCCAGGGTGAAATCCTCGCCGTCGTGGTTCTTCACTCCGGTCGAGGTGAACTCCATCGTCGGGTGCTTCTCGACGTGCAGGAAGTCCTCGGACTTGACGTGGCCGTTGCGCTGCTCGTTCTTGGTCTCGATCGACGCGGCGTCGATGACGGCGGTCACCGCAGCGCCCTCGATGCCGTCGGCGCCGACCGTCAGGGTGGAGGAAAGCAGCTCGAAGTTGCCTCGAGCCTTGCCGACTGCCATGTGGCGGACCTTGAACGACACGTCGGAGTGGACGGTGTCGCCGGTCCAGGTGCCGGCGGCGAGGGCGGTGGTGCTGGTGGTCATGTCGATGTCCCTTTCGGAAGGTGGAGCGGCCGGCGGACCCGCCAAGCCGTTTCATGAGTCTTCAACCATCTGCAGAGACGATCATTCCCGTCAAACCCGGCTTACCGTGTGATCTGGACCACTCCAGGGCGTCTGGCAGGCTGCCGGGATGAGCTGGATCCGGTTGAACGACGTGTCTGTCGGCTACGAGCAGCGCACGGTGCTGAGAGAGGTGTTCTTCCGTCTGAGTGACGGCGATCGGGTCGGGCTGATCGGCCGGAACGGGACAGGCAAGACCACTCTGCTGCAGGTGCTGCTGGGCCGGGTGACACCCGACACAGGGACCCTCGACGTCACCGAAGGGGCCCGGATCGGCTACTTCTCGCAGTTCTCCGAGCTCGACGGTGACGCGAGCATCCAGACCGAGCTGGAGAAGTTGTTCGCCGCTGTCCGTGCGGTCGAGGCGGAGCTCGGCGTTCTCGAGGCGAAGCTCGGCGGAGACATCGACGAAGCACAGATGTACCAGCTCGTGGACCGACAGGCCGAGCTGCTGGAGGCGATGGAGAGCGGGCGCGGGTGGACCTACCATCAGCAGATCGACACCGTGCTGTCGAAGCTGGGGTTCGATGCCGATCACCGGGACATGCCCGTCGGCAAGCTGTCCGGCGGCTGGCGCAACCGTGCGGCGCTGGCGAAGATCCTGCTGGAAGCGCCGGACGTGCTGCTGCTCGACGAGCCGACCAACTTCCTGGACGTCGCCGGCATCGCCTGGTTGGAGCGGTGGCTGCGCACGTTCCGCGGCGGGTTGCTGGTGGTCTCGCACGATCGGCATTTCCTGGAGCAGGTGGCGAGCAGCATCGTCGAGATCGAGAACAACCGCCTGCAGGTCTACGAGGGCAGCTACTCGGGCTACGTGCAGCAGAAGCAGTTCCGGCTCAAGAGCCTGGAGCGCGAGTTCAGCAACGAACAGCAGTTGCTCGCCTACGAGCAGGAGGCGATCGCCGATCGGCGCGAGGCGATGAAGAATCCGTCGGGAGTGCTGAAACGGCGGCTGGCGAACATCAAGAAGAGCCGGACCAAGGGCTCGATCGACGCGGTGGTCACGGCGATCTACGGCGGTCTGCACGTGAACGACAGCCTGTGCGAGGTGACCGGGCTGACCAAGGCACAGGACGGACGGGTGCTCTTCGAGGACGTTTCGTTCGAGTTCGGACGGGGTGACCGGATCGCCATCACCGGCCCGAACGGCTGCGGCAAGAGCACGCTGCTGGACATCATGACCGGTGCGCGGGAGGCTGATGCCGGTCGGGTGAAGTGGAAGACGCGAGGACAGCCGTTCGTCCACTACAACCGGATGCTGGCGGACCTCGACCACGACGACACAGTCACCCATGCCGTCAACGGCATGCCCGACAGCCTCGCGCTGACCGCCACCCGCAAGGACGTCCATCGCTTCCTGACCCTGCTGCAGTTCTCAGAACTGGACCGGAAGCAGAAGATCGGCACGCTCTCCGGGGGTCAGCGCGCGCGTGTCGCACTGGCCCAGTGCCTGTTGTCGGGAGCCGGGGTGATCGTGCTGGACGAGCCGACCAACCATCTCGATCTGCCCAGCGCCCAGGTGCTCGAGCGCGCGCTGACGGCATTCCCGGGCGCCGTCGTGCTGGTGAGCCACGACCGGTTCTTCATCGAGAAGGTCGCGTTCCGGCAGCTCGCGTTCGACGGTGCCGGCGGGGTCGCCCAGATCGCCGGCGTGCAGCTGTCCTGACCGCACGCCGGATCAGGGTGGTTCGGACCTCGAGCACGCGTCCGGGGGGTCGGACACGGCCACCTGGATCGCGCTGCAGCGGCCGTCGTTGACGAAGTACCCGCGGCCGCCGTTCCGTGGACCGGCCGGCCGTCGGGGGAGCCTGACGCCGAGCGGTGCGCCGTCGGCGCCCTCGGCGCCGAGCAACAGACCGGTGCCGCTCCTGGCCAGCTCGGCCACCACACCGCGGAAGGCTCCGAGGCGCTCCAGCCGGGTGCCCAGGACCATCGACTGGCCGGGCCCGGCGTGTTCCAGGAATCGGACGAGCACGTCGCCGAGCTGGTCCTGCTCGAACCGGTGGGCATCGTCGGCGACCAGCAGCAGGTGCCCCTCGTGGCGGGCCAGGATGCCGGCGAGCTCGGCCGCCGACGGGTCGATGAGGACGCGCACCCGATCGTCGGTGCTGCGCGGCTGCTGGGGAGCACGCCGGCCGATCCACAGGGTGGGGATCGGCATCATCGACCCACTGCGGACGATCGTGCGCAGCGCGGCGCTGGTTCCCGCGCCGGCCGTCCCTGCCACCACCAACCCGGCTGAGCCGGTGGGGTCCCAGTTCACCGGGACCCCCTCGTCGCCGCCGAGACCGAGGGCGATCGAGGGGACCCTCGGCCGTGCGAGATCGGCGAGCCTGACGACATCCGGCAATCTCCGGACCACGATCGGCTCGGCTGCCTCTGCGCTGCCTGCGCTGCCTGCGCTGCCTGCGCTGCCTGCGCTGCCTGCGCTGCCTGCACTGCCTGCGCTGCCCGCGGCCCCGCTGCCCGGCTGGGCGGGCCGGCGCCCCGGCAGTGCCCACTGCAGTTGCGCTCCCGGGATCTCGGCGACCCAGGCCCTGCCCGGTGGAGTGTCCGGTCGCGGTGTGGACGCTGCATCCGGCAGTCCCAGCTGCACGTGGTGGCCGAATGCCGCAGCCAGCCGTCCGCGGTCGGTGGCGGCGTCACCGCTGATCGCGCAGCGGATCCCACAGGACGGCCCGCGAGCGATGAGGTCGGTGAGCTGCTGTGACCAGAGGGTCGGGTCCAGTGCGTCGAGCGCAGCGGCCATCGCCTCGTAGCCGTCGATCACGAGGCCTATCACCCCCGGGGGGACTTCCTGAGGTTGATGGCGGCGCCGAGCAGTCTCGGCGGACAGCCGCACGAGCAGCCGCAGCACCAGGTCCGGCTGGTCGAGGCCGAGATGGCTGCTCACGCCGTCGGATCCGGCGAGCTGCCCGAGATCGCCGGAGGCGTCGATCACCACCAGCCGGCCCCCCGATGCGCGGACAGCGGCCGACCACCGCAGCAGCGCCCGACTCCGTCCACTGCGGGCCGGCCCGGTGATCAGCAGCGACCCGGTGGGCAGTGGCCACGGCTCGACCCGCTGCTCGTCCGGGCGGTCGAGCAGTCCGAGGACGCCCGGATCGTCGTGCTCCACGACCGAGCCCGGTGGAGGTCGCCACGGCGGTGCCGGCAGTGGGATCCCGCGCCGGGCGGCGACCCGGACGGCGGCATCGATCAGCAGGGACAGTGCGCTCGGAGCGCTCGCCACCGGGACCGGTTCACCGATCCGGCCGACGGTCGGGGTCTGCGAGCCAGGACTGCTCATCCGGGCGACGTGCAGACGCTCCGGCGCCCGACCGGCACGCTGCAGGTATCCCTGCCCCGGGCTGTCGGCGCGGAGCGTGGCCGCGTCCGGCCGGCCGATCAGATCCACCGATTCGGCCGGGTCGGTGACCCGCAGACAGATCCTGGTGGCGATGTTCGCCCGGATGGCGGGTGTCACGACACCGGCCGGCCGCTGGGTTGCCAGGACGAGGTGCATCCCCAGCGATCGTCCTCGCTGGGCCACGTCGAGCAGACCGGGGACGAACTCGGGCAGCTCGGCGGCGAGGGTGGCGAACTCGTCGACGACGATCACCAGCCGTGGCGGCGCGTGCGGCAGGTGCTGGTCTCCGATCGTCGCGGTGTGTCCGGCCGGATCGTCCGGTTCGTGGTCGGCGGTGTGCTGCTCCCGTCGTTTGAGTTCCGCACGCAGACTGCGGAGTACCCGCTCGCCCAGGGCCGGGTCGAGGTCGGTGACCAGGCCGGCGACGTGCGGTGCCCGCACGAGCGCCGCGAAGGTGGCCCCACCCTTGTAGTCGATGAGCAGCAGCGACATCCGTTCCGGTGGGGCAGCGGCGATCAGCCCGCCCACCAGGGTCTGCAGCAGCTCGGACTTGCCGGAACCGGTGGTGCCGGCGATCAGCACGTGCGGGCCGTCCGCGACGAGGTCGAGCTCGACGATGCTGCCCGCCGACCCGCTGCTCGCCGACCCACTGCCCGCTGCACTGCCGAGCGCGACGACCGGCGCAGCGTCCAGAGCCCAAGCGCGATCCAGGTCGTCGTCCGAGGGAACCCGGAACGGGCCTGGCGGGCCGTCGTCACCGGTGCCGCGCACGGTGAGCGGGGTGAGCGCCTCGGCCAGTTCCCTGAGCCGAGCACTGGACAGACCGATCGCGGCCCCCGTGAGCTCGTCCAGATCGATCACCGCAGTGCAGGCGCGGGGCAGCCGCGACCGCGATCCGGCAGTCACCAGGACCAGACCCTCCGGCCGCGCCAGGATCTGCGCCACGACCGGATCGCGGTGCCAACGGGCGTGGTCGTCGATCAGCACGGTTCGCGCCGGCGAAGGAACGTCGCTCCGTGGGTTCTGGGGCCGCCGGGGCTGCCGGTGGACCCTGCCGACCGATCCGGTCTCCGTGCGCAGGTGGGGGATGCCGTCCAGACACCACAGATCTTCCCGGCTCGAATGCACCTGAAGCTGTAGGTGGTTCGGAGGAACGGAGGTCAGCAGTTGCGCGAGCAGCCAGCGAAGGCTCCCGCGCTCACCGCCGCAGAGCCCGATCACCCCGCGCGTCGGCAGGGTGGAATCCACCGGGACCGGACCGGTTCGCAGCGACAGCACGTCGCTGTCCGAACCGACTCCGGCCGGGCCCGGCTCCGGCCCCCCGACGCGGGTCGGGCGGATGCCGACGTCCATCGTCAGAGCATGACCGTCCGCCGGATCGTCCCGCCACAGGTCTTGCGCACCCGTGAGCGCCCACCGCAGTCGACGGGCAGGGTCGGCGAAGTCCCGCCACGCTGTTCGCAGGTCAGCGCACACCACCGCGCGACACCGGCGGCGGTTCTCCAGCTCGTCGGCACGCCAGCTGCGCACCGCCTGACGGTGCGAGCGTCGATCGCCGGCCCGGTCCCCGAGAGCGGTGGCGGCCATCGTGAGCGGGCCGAACAAGGCCATCAGCAGGAACATCCACATCCCGGTCACGGCGCTGATGACGACCCCGGCCAGCGCCCCCACCACGGTGGCGAGCCAGGGCGTCACCCTTGCCGTGCGCTGTGGCCGCGGGCCAGGGTGCCGCGGGGCAGCCGGGTCGATCCGGGTGGAAGGAGCACGTGCGGCGAGGGTCAGCTGCCACCGGCCGCGAGCGTCCGGTTCGCGCAGCAATGACGGCGTGCCGCCGAGCTCCACCCGGATGACGCTGTTTCCGAGCTGCAGTGGTTCGCCGATCGCGAGTGGCTGATCGATACCCATCAGCAAGGTCGTGGGCTCCGTTGCGTCGAGCCGGACGGTGCCGTTGGTGGAGCCGAGGTCGCGTATCCGGAGTGCACCGGATGCGGTGTTGGTGATCCGCAGATGGCGTTGGGAGATTTCCGGATCATCGATCACCAGGTCGCACCCGGCCGATCTTCCGACGACGACGGGGCGCCCGGCGATCAGCTCGATGCTGCCGCCGGCGTCGGGACCGGCGATGCAGTCGAGCACCAGTCCGTCACCGGCGGTCGCCGGCAGTGCAGGGATGGTCGACAGCACAGTCCCGGCCATGAGGGGAGGGTGCCCGACCAGTTCGTCGCCCAGCAGTTCCGCGGGCCCTCGGTGCAGCACAGTGCCGATGGGGAGCCCTGCGGCCATGGCGACCTGCTCGGCCACGGCGTCCCATCGAACCGCCACCGGCGCCCGCACCACGGCCACCACAGGTCCCTGCGGACCGATGACGGTCAGCGGGATCTCGAGAGGTGGGGGCGCCGGGGTGCAGATCGCACCGCGGTCGGAGGCAGGGCTGGACATGCACCCATCGTCGATCGCCGCCGTCGATCGCCGGGCGGCAGCCCGCCCGCGTGTGGACTACTCGGAGGCTGTGGACAGTCCGGGCCGATGGAGCTCGGACTGTCGGACGTCTGTGCTGCAGATCAGCCGGTCGATGAGCCGGGATCGGTGGACTGCTCGGGCGCAGCACCCTGGTCCGGCGGTGCACCGTGGGCCGGCGCTGCACCGTCGTCCGGCGCGGACTCGTCCGCAGCCACACCGTTGCGTGAGGAGAGCAGCCGTCGGAAGGATGCCAGCCGGCGGCGGTCCGCAGTACCGGCCTCGACGGCGGCATCGAGCGCACACGGCAGGCCCTGGTGATCACAGTTCGGCGGGCAGTCGACCGAGGCCTCGTTGAGGTCGTCGAACGTCCTGAGCAGATCGTCCGGGGTGACGTGGGCCAGACCGAACGAGCGCACCCCCGGCGTGTCGATCACCCAGCCGCCGTCGGGCAGCGCGAGGGCGATGGCGGAGGTGGACGTGTGCCGCCCCTTGCCGACCCCGCTGACCACACCGATCGCCCGGTAGGCGTCCGGCACCAGGGCGTTCACCAGTGTCGACTTGCCCACCCCGGAATGCCCGACGAGGACGGACTCCTTGTCGTTCAACAGCTCCCGGACCTCTTCGACCAACTGGTCGTTGAGGATCGCCCCCTGCGAGGCGTCGGCGGAGTCCTTGCGCTTCGACACCAGTACCGGCAGCTCGAGATCTGCGTAGAGATCCAGCAGGGCCTGCGGGTCGGCCAGGTCGGTCTTGGTGACCACCAGCACCGGCTGTAGGTCGCCGGTGTACGCGGCCACCAGACAGCGGTCGATGAATCCGGTGCGGGGCAACGGATCTGCCGCCGCCACCACGATCACCAGCTGATCCGCGTTGGCCACCAGTACCTTCTCGACGGTCTCGGTGTCGTCGTCGGCGGATCGCCGCAGCACGGAGGTGCGCTTGTCGATCCGCACGATCCTGGCCAGCGTGTCGTTCTCGCCGGAGCTGTCGCCGACAATCGCGACCCGATCTCCGACCGCGACGGCGCGTCGGCCCAACTCCTTGGCGCGCATGGCCATCACCGTGCGAGCCGCACGTCCCGATCCCACCAGGCAGGTGTACCGGCCCCGGTCGACGGTCACCACGAAACCGGCCACCGCGTCCCCGTGGGTCGGTCGGGTCTTGGTGCGCGGCCGGGAGCTCCTGGACGGGCGGATCCGGACGTCGTCGTTGTCCCAACCGTCGGACAACTTGCTCACGACGGCGACCCCGGTCCGTCGCGGTCGCCGTCCAGCAGGCCGTCCCAGAACACCCCGAAATCCGGGAAGGTCTTTGCGGTGCAGTCGATCTCGTCGACGACGATCCCCGGTACCCGTAGGCCGATGATCGCTCCGGCGGTCGCGATCCGATGGTCGGCGAAGGCAGCCCAGGCCGCCCCGTGCAGCGGCCCGGACGGTGGGACGATGTGCAGTGCGTCGGCGTCGCTGCTCGCCTCGATGCCCACTGCCCGCAGGTTCTGCTCCAGCGCCGCCAGCCGGTCCGTCTCGTGGCCGCGGATGTGGCCGATCCCACGCAGGTGTGACGGGCCTTCGGCCAGCGCCGCGAGTGCCGCCACGGTCGGCGCCAGCTCGCTCGCGCCATGCAGGTCGATGTCGATGCCCTGCAACCGATCCGGGCCGGTGACCCGCAGCACCCGCGCGGTGAGCGACACGGTGGCGCCCATCCGCTGGACGATGTCCCGGAACTCGTCCCCCGGCTGGGTGGTGCGCTCCGGCCAGTGCAGCACGCTGACCGTTCCGCCGGTGACCGCCGCCGCCGCCAGCGGCACCGTGGCGTTGGACAGATCCGGCTCGATCGTCTGCGTCCACGGCCTTGTCGGTCCCGGGTCGACGTGCCAGGTGTTCGGCTCGCTGTCGTCGACCGGCACGCCGTGACGCCGCAGGAGGTCGATCGTCATCGCGATGTGCGGGAGCGACGGGACCGACTTGCCGTCGTGGTGAACGGTCAGACCTCGCTCGAACGACGCACCCGAGAGCAGCAACCCGGAGATGAACTGCGACGACGCGGAGGCATCGATCGTCACCTCCCCACCGCGGAGCGATCCGGTGCCCTGCAGGACGAACGGCAGTCCGTCACCGTCGAGGTCGGCGCCGAGTGCCCGCAGTGCCCGCAGGATCTCGCCCATCGGCCGTCGCCGGGCAGCCGGGTCACCGTCGAAGACGATGCGGCCGGCACCGGTGGCGACCAGCGGCGGCAGGAACCGCATGACGGTCCCGGCCAGACCGCAGTCGATGTCGGCCGGGCCTCGGAGGGGAGCGGGTCGGACGAGCCAGCCGTCGGACTGCTCGTCGTCGCGGACGTCGGTGCCGAGCTGACGCAGTGCCGCGACCATCAGGTCGGTGTCGCGGCTGCGGAGCGGAGAGCCGATCCGCGACTCGCCCCCGGCCTGGGCGGCCAGGATGATCGCCCGATTGGTGACGGACTTGGATCCCGGCAAGGTGACCGTCGCGCTGACCTTGCCGTCGGCGACCGGAGCGGTCCAGGCCCTGGTGGCCGCTGCTGGCTGGGAGCTCATCCGTCCATGATCCCGCATCCGGTACGGGGATCCGCTGTCGGTGCCGTGTGCCAGCATCGGAGCATGTGCGGTCGATACGCCACCACGATGGATCCTGAGACGCTCTACGGGGTGTTCGAGGCCGAACCCGACCCCGTCGCCCCGCCGGGTACCGGGATGTACGGCGGTGATGTGCCGCGCCCGCGCTACAACATCGCACCCACCGACAGCGTGGCTGTGGTCCGGGTACGCCCTGCCCGCGACGACCGCCCGGAGGGCCGCTTCGTCGGCGAGGCCAGGTGGGGGCTGGTGCCGTCGTGGGCGAAGGACCTCTCGATCGGAAGCAGGATGTTCAACGCGAGGGCAGAGTCGGTGGGGGACAAGGCGGCCTTCCGGGCCGCGTTCGAGCGGCGGCGCTGTCTGGTCCCGGCGACGGGGTACTACGAGTGGCAGGTCGTCGGTCTGGACGCCAAGGGCAAGCCTCGCAAACAGCCATTCTTCATCACCCCGGCCGACGGGTCGGTGATGGCGTTCGCGGGTTTGTGGGAGTTCTGGCGATCGCCCGAGGGTGAGCCGGTGGTGTCGACGACCATCATCACCACCCGCGCTCCCGAGCGGATGGCCGCGATCCACGACCGGATGCCGCTGGTGCTGCCGGTCTCCGAATGGCAGGACTGGCTCGATCCGGCGATCGAGGGTGCCGCGCTGCAGGCATTCCTCGAACCCACGACGCCGGCACTGGTCGACGCGTTGGAACTGCGTCCGGTGGGCGCGGCGGTCGGCAACGTGCGCAACGACTCGGCCGAGCTGATCGACCCGGTCGAGCCACTGGTTGTCGGCTGAACCACGCCGGCGAGTCAGCGAGTGGTGCGGGAGGACGCGGCGGCGAGGTCCGACCTCGCGCGGCTGGAATCGGTGTCCCGGATCTGCTCGTCGGTGGCGAAGAGCGAGACCTTGTCCGATCCGAACGGGGCTCCACCGATGACGGCAGCGCTACCCGAGCGGGACAGCGAGACCAGCACGGCGATGAAGAAGACGATGGCGGCGGCGGCGATGAGAGTGGGCATGGCAGTTATCCTGCGCGCATCGACAATCCGCCACCAGTGGCAGTCGAGCCACCTGTCGTCGAGTTCCTGCCATGTTGTGGCACAGTGGCGGGATGGCACTCCGAACCGTGGCTCTGTTGGTCCTCGAGGGGACGGCACCGTTCGAGTTCGGGCTGATCCACGAGGTGTTCGGCGTCGACCGGACGGATGACGGGGTCCCGCCCTTCGACCTGCGCATCTGTGGCCCTCGGCCAGGGGAGGCGATCACCTTCGGCGCAGGCGTCGACGGGATGCAGATCGTGATCCGGCACGGTCTCGAAGCGATGCAGGACGCCGATCTGGTCGCGATCCCGGCCTACCAGCAGACGAGCACCGGGATGACTCTCGCCGACCGGCCGGACCCCGAGGTGCTGGCAGCACTGCGGAGCGCCCACGACCGCGGAGCGCATCTGTTGTCGGTCTGCTCAGGGGCGTTCCTGCTCGGCGAGGCCGGACTGCTGGACGGCCGGGCGTGCACCACGCATTGGCGGCATGCCTCGGAACTGCAGGAGCGGGTGCCCACCGCACGGGTCGATCCGGACGTGCTGTTCGTGGAGGACGGCACGATCATCACCAGCGCCGGGACGGCCGCGGGGATCGATGCCTGCCTGCACCTGGTCCGGTCGGAGCTGGGTGCCGAGGTGGCCACCAGGATCGCCCGCCGGATGGTGGTCCCGCCACAGCGGGACGGCGGCCAACGCCAGTACATCGACCTGCCGGTGCCTGAGTGCACCGGCGATTCGCTGCAGCCGGTCCTGGAGTTCATGGTCGAGCACCTGGGGCAGGAGCATTCGGTGAGTGCGCTGTCGGCGCGGGCCTCGATGTCGACGCGCACCTTCGCCCGTCGCTTTGCCGCGGAGACGGGCACCACGCCGGGCAAGTGGCTCGCACTGCAGCGTCTCGGCCAGGTGCGGCGGCTGCTGGAGGAGACGGATCTGACTGTGGAACAGGTGGCCGTCCGGTGCGGGTACTCCTCGGCCGCGCTGTTGCGGCACCACTTCACCCGGGCCGTCGGCGTTCCGCCGCAGCAGTACCGGCGGCAGTTCAGCACGGTCGGCGCGGCGCCGTGAGCTGAGGCAGACGGGCGGACCGCAGCTCAACCGGCGATCGGCGCGAAGCGTCCGCGGCACACGGCCGCCAGGTCCTCGGGCGCCAGTTCGACCTGTAGTCCGCGCTTGCCGGCGCTGACGCTGATCAGGGCGTGGGCCTCGGCGGAGTCGTCGATCACGGTCTGCAGCGCCGTCCGCTGCCCCATCGGTGAGATGCCGCCGGCCACGTACCCGGAGGACCGTTCCGCGTCTGCCACCGCCGCCAGCACCGCTTTCTTGCCGCCCAGCGCGGCGGCCAGGGCTTTGAGATCGAGGGATCCCGACATCGGGACCACCCCCACGACCAGGGTTCCGTCCATCCTCGCGACCAGGGTCTTGAACACCTGATGGGGATCCCGTCCCAGGGCTGTCACCGCTTCGTCGCCGAACGCGGTGGACCGGGGATCGTGGTGGTAGGGCAGCAACGTGTGCGGGATCTTCGCCCGGATCAGCGCTGCGACGGCGGGGGTGGGAGCAGCAGCGGCCATGGCGTTGGTCTCCTCCGGAGATTCCGGGTCCCACCGGGGAGACCCACGCGATGTGGATGGCGCGAGGTTTCCAGACCCTAGTACCGGGTAGGCAGCAGGGGAACTCGGCAGGCGCGCTAGGTGTATTGCCCAGGGAGGTTGATCAACCGGGCGAAGGGTGGCTGGTTGCCGATCGCGGTGTGGAGCCTGTGGTGATTGTAGAAGTGGATCCAGGCGGGCAGCGCGTCGCGGCGGGCCTGGTCGCTGTCGTAAGGGCGGGCGTAGGCCCAGCCGTCAGCGAGGGTGCGGTGGAACCGTTCGATCTTGCCGTTGGTCTGCGGCCGGTAGGGCCGGGTGCGTTTCGGGGTGATCCCCAGGTCGCCGCACTTGTTCCGCCAGTCATGTGATCGGTATGCCGAGCCGTTGTCTGACAGGACCCGCTGCACGGTGATGCCGCGGGCGGCGAACCATGCGACAGCGTTTTCCAGGACTTCTACTGCGGTGGCAGCTTTTTCATCGTCGCGGATCTCGACGTACGCGACCCGCGAATGGTCATCGATGACGGTGTGCAGGTAGGAGGTTCCGGTTCGGGGATCACCGCGCTTGGTGCGCTGCCCGGTCCGGGTGGCGGTCGCGGTCCGGTTCTTCTTGCGTTGCTCGCGGCCGACGAAACGATGCCCGCCGCCGTCGGGGATCTTCCCGAACTTGGTGACATCGACCTGGATCATCGCGCCGGGCTGATCGTGTTCGTAGCGGCGGATCGGTTCGCACACCGCGCGATCGATCCGGGACAACCGGTTGATGCGGCACCGCTTCAACACGGCATGAACTGTTGATTCCGGCAGTCCCAGCCGGCCGGCGATCTGTACCGGTCCGAGGCGGTGCCGCCACCGCAGATGCACGATCTTCCGCATCACCTGGTCAGGTGTTTTCGTCGGCATCGACCCTGGACGGGACGAGCGATCCTGCATGCCGGCGGCGCCCAGCTCGACGTAGCGGGCAGCCCACCGTTTCGCGGTCGGCCACGCCACCATGAAGTACTTCGCCGCCTCGGACACCGACCAGCCGTCATCGATGATCAGCCGCGCGAGGCGTAGGCGTGCACGGGGAGTCAGAGCGGCGTTAGCGTGGGACACGAGGGCCTCCGGTTTGTGTGGCAGCGGTTCCTAGACAGCTCCACTCCACACCCGGAGGCCTTCGCCGACCCTGAACCCGTCACGTCGTGTCGTCACACGACCTCAGCCAACCTCCCTGGGCAGTACAGCTGGCCCGGTGTCGGTGGTGTGTGCTTGGCTTGCGACAAGTGGCAGGCTCCTGCCACCCATCGGCAACACCACGCAGTTTCCGAATCGCCACCGGTGCGCGAGCGCCGGCCGTCCCTGGGGAGAGCAGTTGATGGTGGAGCGGTCTGCGGTGCTCACCGCCGTGCCGACCGGGTCGACTCGGACCGTGGATCGTGCGCTCGACCTGCTGGCAGTGGTCTGTGAGCACTTCCCGGTCTCGTTGGCCGAGTGCGCGCGCAGGTGCGACCTGCCGGCCAGCACCGCCCTGCGCCTGTTGCGCACTCTGACCGCCGCCGGATTCGTGGCCCGCGACGAGGGCGGCGCCTTCCGGCCGGGAGCCACCGTGCTGCAACTGGGCGCCCGCGCGCTCAGCCGTCAGTCGCTGGTCCAGCTGGCCGAGCCCAGCCTGGCCAGGATCGTCGAGCGCACCGGGGAGTCCGCCTACCTGGTCGTCCGGGGGACGGGCAACACCGCGCTCTACCTCGCCGTGGCGGAGGGCACCCACCCCGTCCGGCACACCAGCTGGGTCGGGCGGGCCATCGAGCTCGCCGATCTGGCCGTCGGAGCCGCACTGGGCGGTGAGGTCCCGTCAGCCGGCTACTTGGCCCAACGCGACCGGCTGGATCCGGAGATCACGGCCATCGCCGCGCCCGTCCGGCGCCCCGGCGGGATCGCCGCCGCGTTGAACCTGCTCGGTCCCACCTACCGCATCGACACCGAGACCGCCCATCAGTACGGGCGCATCGTCTCGGACGAAGCGGCCGTCATCGGGGCGCTGCTCGGCGCCGACGCACTCGCGGAGGCGACATGATCAGGTTCGAGAACATCGTGAAGGAGTACCCGGACGGCACGGTCGCGGTCGACGATCTCTCCCTGGAAGCGCCGTCGGGTCAGATCACGGTGTTCGTCGGGCCGTCAGGATGTGGCAAGACCACCTCGCTGCGGATGATCAACCGGATGATCGACCCCACCTCCGGGCGGATCTGGCTCGACGACAGGGACACCTCGTCCGTGAAGCCGGCCGAGTTGCGGCGGGGAATCGGGTACGTCATCCAGCATGCCGGGCTGTTCCCGCACCGGACGGTGGTCGACAACGTTGCGACCGTCCCGCTGCTGGTGGGGGAGAACAAGCGGACGGCCAGGGCCAAGGCCATGGAGCTGTTGGAACGTGTCGGGCTCGATGTCGCGATGGCGAACCGCTATCCGGCGCAGCTGTCCGGCGGACAACAACAGCGGGTGGGGGTGGCCAGAGCGCTCGCCGCCGATCCGCCGGTGATGCTGATGGACGAGCCGTTCAGTGCGGTCGACCCGGTGGTCCGCGAGCAGCTGCAGAATGAGTTTCTCAGGTTGCAGAGCGAGTTGGGCAAGACGATCGTGTTCGTCACCCACGACATCGACGAGGCCATCAAGCTCGGCGACACCGTCGCGGTGATGCGGGTGGGCGGGACACTCGCACAGTTCGCGGCGCCCGCCGAACTGCTGTCGCGGCCCGCGGACGCCTTCGTGGCTGGTTTCGTCGGGCGTGACCGCGGTTATCGCTCGCTCGGCTTCGCCGAGGCCGGCGCTCTTCCGTTGGAGCAGGAAGACACGGTGCGGCTCGGCGACACGGTCGGCGCAGCAAGGTCGATCGCCCGCGACGGCTGGACCCTCGTGGTCGACGAGCACGCCCACCCGCAGGGTTGGTTGGCCAGCGCAGGGCTCACCGACGCTCAGCACTCGACGGGGATCACCCCGCGGGTGTTGAACCTCGGCGGCACCCTGGCCGGTGAAGAGGGCACGCTCCGCGAGGCGCTGGACGCGGCGCTCTCCTCGCCCAGCGGGCGCGGCGTGGTGGTGCACGAAGACGGCAGTTTCGCCGGCACGGTGTCCGCGTCCGAGGTGGTGGCGCAGATCGAGAACCGAGCGGTGCAGACCCGCGCGACCGCCGCCGCCGCCGGGCTACCGGGTGGCGAGCAGACATGACGGTCTGGGACTACCTGACGAACGCCCAGACCAAGGACTGGCTGGGCACCACACTGTGGTTGGCAGCCGTGCCCATCGTCATCGGCTTGGCCGTCGCCCTCCCGATCGGCTGGGTGGCCAGCCGGTATCGCTGGAGCTATCCGCCGATCATCTCGCTGTTCGGCGTCCTGTACACGATCCCGTCGCTGGTGCTGTTCCTGGTGCTCCCCGGCATCCTGGGCACCGGCATCCTCTCGCCGGTCAACGTCGCCGTGGCGCTGACGGTGTACACGGTCGCGTTGCTCGCCCGGACGGTCGCTGACGGCCTGTCCTCCGTCTCGAAGGACACCCTCGCCGCAGCAGCAGCCATGGGCTACACCAGCCGACAGCGGTTGCTGAAGGTGCAGCTGCCGCTGGCGCTCCCGGTGATCGGCGCCGGCCTGCGGGTGGCGGCGGTGTCCAACGTGAGCCTGATCTCGGTCGGCTCGGTGATCGGCGTCAGCCAGCTCGGTGGCCTGTTCCTGGCCGGGTACGTCAACAACTCGGTGACGCCGACCATCGCCGGATTGATCTGGTTCGTGGTGATCGCGCTGGCCTTCGACGCCATCGTGCTGCTCGCGGTCCGTGGCCTCACCCCCTGGCAACGGGCGGTGAGCGCCCGATGAGCTCACTCCTGCTCGCCGCTGACGACTCGCTGCTGCCGCCGATCGGGCGGGTCGGTGTCTGGTTCAACGACCCGGAGAACTGGACGGGCCCATCGGGATTGCTGGCGCGCCTGGTGGAGCATCTCGAGTACACCGCGATCGTGCTGGTCCTCGCCGTCCTCATCGCCCTGCCCATCGGCCTGCTCATCGGGCACACCGGCAAGGGCGTCGTACTGGTGGTCGGTCTGGCCAACGCGTTCCGGGCCATCCCGACGCTCGGGCTGGTGATCCTGCTGTCGATCTGGATCAAGCCGCTGATCACCTTTCGGGACGCCGTTCCCGGACTGCTCGCGCGCGGAGCGTTCCCGTTCTTCGTGCCGGTGATGATCGTGCTGGTGTTGCTGGCCCTTCCGCCCATCCTGACCAGTACCTACGCCGGTGTGAAGAATGTCGACCCGGCCGTTCGCGACGCAGCGAAGGGCATGGGGATGACGGGCTGGCAGGTGGTGCGCAAGGTCGAGGTCCCGAACGCGCTGCCCCTCATCGCCTCGGGCATCCGCAGCGCAACGCTGCAGGTGATCGCCACCCTCACCGTCGCGGCCTACCTGCCGTTCCTCGGCGGTCTCGGTCGCTTCATCAAGGACGGCACCGGTCAGTTGCAGGACCTGCAGACCGGGTACCCGGCGATGGTGGCCGCCGGGCTCACCGTCGCGCTGCTGGCCGTTGCTGTCGATGCCCTGATGAACCTGGTCCAGCGATCGATCGTGTCGCCAGGCGTGTCCGGGCGATTCACCATGAAACACCGCACCACGGCCTCTTCCTCGCCCACCCGGGCGGCGGAGGTGGTCCGGACATGAGCCCCGACAGGATCCCCTGTACGACTCGACGACCCGAACAAGGAGAAACATGAAGCGCATCCCTCTGGTGTCGGCGCTGGCCGCCGCCCTGCTGCTGGTCACGGCGTGCGGTGAGAGCGGTAGCTCTGCCACCACGAACACGCCCGCAGCCGGGTCCACCTCGGCGGCAGCACCCAGCACCTCCGCCGACAGCTCCTCGAGCGGCGGGAGTTCCTCCGCGGGGACGTCGGCCTCGACCGGCGCCTCCACCGGGTCGTCGTCGGCGGCCCTGCCGACCGAGCCCGGTTCGATCACCATCGGCTCAGCGGCCTTTCCGGAGAATGTGCTGCTCGCCGAGATCTATGGCGGGGCGATGGCTGCCAAGGGTGTCACCGTCACCAAGAAGCTGAGCATCGGTGAGCGTGGCATCTACCTGACGGCGCTCAAGAACGGCGAGATCGGTTTCGTTCCGGAGTACTCGGGGTCGATTCTGAGCAACCTCGACCCGAGCGCGACCGCCAAGTCCCCGGAAGAGGTGGATGCTGCCCTCAAGACGGCCGCCGCCGGCCAGGGCTTCGCCATCACGAAGTACGCCGAGGCGCAGGATGCGGACACCATCACCGTCACCCAGGAGACGGCTGACAAGTACAAGCTGTCGTCCATCGGCGATCTCAAGGCAGTGGCCGGTGACCTCACGCTCGGTGCCCCGGCCCAGTTCAAGACGCGGGCCGACGGGGTCCCCGGACTCGACAAGACCTACGGCGTCAAGTTCGGTACTTTCGTGCCGACCGACGCGGGCGGCACTGTGACCATCAACGCCCTCAAGGACGGCAGCATCGATGCGGCCGACATCTTCTCGACCGACCCGGCGATCGCCGCCAACAAGCTCGTGATCCTGAAGGACCCGGAGAGCATGTTCGCGGCGCAGAACATCGTGCCGCTGTTCTCGCAGAAGATCCTGACCCAGCCGATGGCGGATGCCGCCGACGCAGTCTCGGCGAAGTTGGACACCGCAACACTGGCCGGCCTGGTGGGCAAGATCTCGGGCGACAATGCCGCCCAGGTCGCGCAGGACTGGCTCAAGAGCGAGAACCTCGGCTGAGCGGCCTCCGGGCCGGTGCGGAATAGCGCACCGGCCCGGCAGGTTGTCCCGTCCAGATGGCCCCGCCGCCGAGCGGAGCCGGGAAGGACGGGTTGACCGTGACGCAGATCGCAGGCCTGGAGCGGCCCGCACGGCGGGGCCTCCGGGTGTCGACGAGCCGGCCGCCGGGCAAAGGTCGGGGTGTAAGAATGATTTCGAGCACCGATGTGAAAGTGAGGCGCGTGGACACCACACCGACGCCGCAGGATTCCGCACTCGACACCACCGTCGCCGATGAGGCCACGGCGGTCGAGGTCGGCGGTGCTGCCGCGCCCGCGCTCAGCGAGGCCGAACTCTCGCAGCGTTTCACCCTGGACGCCATGCCGCTGATGGATCAGCTCTACGGTGCTGCGCTGCGGATGACCAGGAACCCGCCCGACGCCGAGGACCTGGTCCAGGAGACCTACCTCAAGGCGTACGCGGCCTACCCGAGGTTCACCCAGGGCACCAACCTGCGTGCCTGGCTGTACCGCATCCTCACCAACACCTACATCAACTCGTACCGCAAGAAGCAGCGGCAGCCGATCGTCACCCCCACCGACGAGATCACCGACTGGCAGCTCGCCGAGGCCGAGTCACACACCTCCACCGGGCTGCGGTCCGCGGAGATGGAAGCGCTGGACCGGCTGCCCGATTCGGACGTGAAGAACGCGCTGCAGGAGCTCCCGGAGGACTTCCGGCTGGCCGTCTACCTGGCCGACGTCGAAGGCTTCGCCTACAAGGAGATCGCCCAGATCATGGGGACGCCGATCGGCACCGTGATGTCGCGGCTGCACCGTGGCCGCCGACAGCTCAAGGACCTGCTGTCCGAGTACGCCAAGGAGCGCGGCTTCCTCCGCTCGGCGGCATTGGCCGGCGGGGGTGACGAGCGATGAGCGATCAGCAGAGCGGGCTGACCCCGATCGGCGCAGACGGCGCCGGAGTCTGCGGCGGCGACGACGAGTGCTTCGAGGTGCTCCGCGACGTGTGGTTGTTCCTGGACAACGAGATGGACACCGACGCCCGGGCGGCCGTGCAGCGTCATCTGGACGACTGCTCCCCATGCCTCGAGGAGGCCGGGGTCGAGGAGAAACTGAAGAAGCTGGTCCAACGCACCTGCAGCAACGAGCGTGCTCCCGACGAGCTGCGCGTGCGGGTGGTCACCGCCATCACCCGCTCCAGCGGCGCGGACGGCGTCGAGCGATTCCGGGACTCCGTCGAGATCGAGATCCAGACCCGCTCCGAGCTCTGATCCCCGGTGGTCGCGGAACCCGGCTCAGCCGGGCCGCGGGCCCGGACGTGCCAGGACGATGTGGCCGCTGAGTCGTCCGATCGCCCAGAGCAGGTAGCCCAGGAGGGCGAACCCCACCAGCACGCCGACCGCGACGACCCAGAAATCGCCGCTGTCCGGGTCGAGGAAGGGGTAGAGCGGACGTCCCCGCTGGTGCGTTGCAGCGGTGCAGAACGACAGATAGACCACCGGCCCGACCAGCCACACCAGCGGCCACCACCACTGCAGGCGGGTGCTGTTGCGGCCGACGAAGATCCAGTCGATCGCCGCCAGCACCGGCACCACCAGATGCTCGAGCTTCGAGCTCAACGACGAGTAGCTGCCGTGCAGCAGGTCGCGAAGACAATCATGATCAGCAGCGACCAGGTGGTGGACGCGCCCCGCAGGAAACCTCGGGCGCCTTCGACCGGGCCGTCGTTCCACAGCGGTGACAGCAGCCCGCCGAGGGCGGTGAGCCCGACCGCCAGCGCACCGAGCTGGGAGAAGTAGTTCAGGTTGAACGGGATGAGCCCGCGTTCGAAGTCGCCGGTCAGTGCCGCGGCGAACCCGGCGAACGCGGTGGCCGCCAGCACCAGCCGCCAGCTGCTGATCAGCACCAGCGGTCCCGCGTGGTCGCGGGAACTCCCGCTGATGCCGTTCTGCACGTCTCGAGCCGATCGATCGGAGAAGCTGATCAGGCGTTGGGGCGCTTGCCGTGGTTCGCGCCGCCCTTCTTGCGTGCTTTCCTCTTACGTCCGCGCTTGCTCATCGCCTCGCGCCTCTCTGTCACTCAGGTGGTGGCCCTGCGGGCCGGTCGATCCATCCTGCCACGGAGGACGGGTCAGGGCCGAAACGAGCATCGCTGCGTGGTTGGATGGCAGAGCAGTTCCGCAGACTTCCCGGCCGGCTCCCGCAGCTGCTCCGGATCAACCCCGAGGAGATCGCGATGGCTGAGCAGGTCCTTGCCGAGATGGTCGCCAACGTCTGGAAGGTCCTCGTCGCCGAGGGCGATCAGGTTGCGGACGGCGACACCCTGGTCATTCTGGAATCGATGAAGATGGAGATCCCGGTGATCGCCGAGGTCGACGGCACCGTGACCAAGATCGCCGTCGCCGAGGGCCAGGTCGTCCAGGAGGGCGACCTGATCGCCGAGATCGGTTGATCGACCCCGGCCACTGATGTCGACCCTCTCCGACCTGCTGGCCGAGCACACCTCACTGACCGGAGGTGCCGTCGCGCACCTGCAGCAGCTGGTGTCCGAGTGGCAACTCATCTCCGACCTGTCCTTCGCCGACCTCACGTTGTGGGTGCTCACCGAGACGCCGGAGCCGACGGGCGAGGCGCGCCACGGCGACACCTTGGTCTGTGTCGCGCAGGTCCGTCCTACGACGGTGGGCACCGTGCACCCGGACGATCTGGTGGCCCGCCGGGTCGACGGCCCCGACGCCAGGGTCTTCCACCAGGCGGTGCTGGGTGTCACCTCCTCCGGCCCGATCGTGACCGTCGCCGACGGAGGGGTGCAGCGCACCTGCCTGGCCGTGCCCTACCAGGACGCCGCGGTGGCGGTGCTGGTGCACGACTCCGTTGATCATGCGGCGGACGGCCCGAGCGCCCTGGAGACGGCCTACCGGGATGCGTCCCAGTCGCTGCTCGGCATGGTCTCCGACGGCACCTTCCCGTGGCCCGACCAGCCGGGTGAGATGCACACCGGCCCCCGCGCCGGTGACGGCCTGCTCCGCCTCGACCCCGACGGTTCGGTCGAGTACGTCAGCCCCAATGCGCTGTCCGCCTACCACCGCCTCGGCTTCGCCGGCGACCTCGCGCACACTCAGGTCGCCGCGCTCACCCGCAGCCTGGTGCCCGATCCGTTCGACGCCTCCGAGCTTGCCGCCAGGATCGTCGGCGCTGTGCACGGACGACCGAGCCTGCGGATGGAGATCGAGGCCAAGGGTGCGACCGTGCTGTTCCGCGCCATCCCGTTGCTGATCGCCGGAGTGCCGGCCGGTGCACTGCTGCTGGTCAGGGACGTCACCGAGGTGCGTCGGCGGGACCGGGCGCTCATCAGCAAGGACGCGACCATCCGGGAGATCCACCACCGGGTGAAGAACAACCTGCAGACGGTCGCGGCACTGTTGCGGCTGCAGGCCAGGCGGTCGAAGGAGGAGTCGGTGCGGCATGCGCTCAACGAGTCCGTCCGCCGGGTGGCCTCGATCGCACTCGTGCACGAAACGCTGTCGACGGCGCCGGACGACCGGCTCGACCTCGACCAGATCATCGACCGGCTCGTTCCGACGTTGTCCGAGATCGCCGCCGCCGAGAGTCCCGCCAGGATCCAGCGGGTGGGCAACTTCGGGGTGCTCGCCGCCGATCGCGCAACACCGCTGGTGATGGTGCTCGCCGAGGTGGTGCAGAACGCGCTGCAGCATGCCTATCCGCAGGGCGGCAGCGGGAACAAGGTGGTGGTGAAGGTGGAGCGCACCGCCCGCGAGCTCCAGGTCGACGTGATCGATGACGGGGTCGGCCTGCCGGAGGGGTTCCGTCTCGATGCGAGCACGGGCCTCGGGCTGCAGATCGTCAAGACGTTGGTCTCGGCCGAGCTCGGCGGTTCGCTGGTGATGCGCAACCGGGAGGACGCCCCCGGCTCGGTCGCCCGGATCTCGGTGCCGTTGCGCCGCCGCGGCTGAGCGATGCCTGACGCGCTCCTTCGGCGCGTGCGCGACCACCGTCAGCCCGGCCGGAGCACCTTCACCTGTGGCGCGACCACCGTCACGGTGACCGACGACGCAGAACCGCCCCCGACCGTGGCGGTCGGGGGCGGTTCGCGATGCTGTGGTGTGCGGCAGCTCAGTGGCTGCGAGCGCGCGCCCTGGCGCGGCGACGCTTGAGAGCGCGACGCTCGTCCTCGGACATGCCGCCCCAGACGCCCGCGTCCTGGCCGGACTCGATCGCCCAGGTCAGACAGTCGCTCATCACGGGGCAGCGTTCACACACGGCCTTGGCTTCTGCGATCTGCAACAGCGCAGGGCCCGAGTTCCCGATCGGGAAGAACAGCTCGGGATCTTCGTCGCGGCAGATCGCGCGGTGACGCCAGTCCATCTGTGGCACTCCTTCATCAGCCCGATCCCGGGCACGTGTGTGGTGGTTGATACTGATTGTCTCGACGGGGCACTGCAGACGAGCTCGGCAGTCTTCACTCGGACCGAAGTCGTCCTCGCCTGCTGTCGAGCCAAACCCGCGTCGTTGAGGGATCGGTGATGGTGCGATCGGCCATTCTGGCCGTATGTGCTCGTTTGTGGCGCAACTTGAATGCTTCCACGCATCACGGCGATGTCAAGAGCAAGTGACGCGCAGGTTACGTAACTCACTCAGTGCGTTTCCTCCGCCGTGGTAGGCCGAAGGTCCGTGCGGCGGTCTCGCCCGAGGGTGCCAGACCGACGCTCACACCACCACTCGAAGGGCCGCCGGCACCGAAGTGAACTCGACCTCGTCGAAGGTGCCGAGGTAGTCGCCGTCGGCCTGCACCCCGACCGGCCCCTCGGTCGCGGTCACCCTCACCCACGCCACGTCGTCAGCGGTGAGCAGGCCGCGGCCGTGCGGAGCCCGACCGGGCCGGGACCTGGCAAGTTGGGCGATGGTCCTGGCCACCGTCGGCAGCCGCAGCGATCTGGCCACGAAGACGCCCAGACCCCCGTCCGACGAGGTGGTCGGATTGGTCCGGATGGCCCGTGGACCGAGATAGGTCCATGGGTCGACGTTGGAGATGAATGCGAGATGACAGCCGGGCAGCGGCTCACTGCCGGGCAGCGTGACTGTCAATGGTCCGGTGCCGGTCTCGGTGGCGCGATAGGCGGCCACGGCATGACGGACGTGCAGTGCGTTGGAGATCTTCCGGCCCGCGCTGCGCTCCTCCTCGACCCTGCGGACCACCTCGGCGTCCATCCCGATCCCGGCGTTGAAGGTGAAGTACCGGCGACCTGCGCGCCCGAGCGACACGATCCGCGGCGCCCTCGCACTCTGCAGGCTCTCCAGGATCTGTTCGGTGGCGGCGGTCGGATCCGGATCCACTCCGATCGCCCGCGCGAAAACATTGGTCGAACCGCCCGGGACGACGGCCAGCAGGGGCAGATCGGGTCGCAGCCCGTCCGCGAGCAAGCCGTTGACCACTTCGTTGACGGTGCCGTCGCCGCCGTGCACGATCACCAGCTCGACGTCGTCGGCCGCTGCCTGCGCTGCGAGATCGGCGGCATGGCCGCGTGCTCCGGTCTGCTCGACCTGCACCTCCATCTGCCCGGCGAAGGCATGCGTCAGCAGATCGCGCCGCCGCGGGGTGGTCGCGGTGGCGTGCGGATTGACGATGAGGACGGCGCGCATGGCTCATCGACCCTACCCAGCAGTAGCGCGCACCCAGCCCGTCCCGGCGGACGTCACAGCCCGGACCCTGATGGGCCGCAGCGATACCCTGAACAGGTGTCCCAGCCGGTCGATCCACCTCCGCTGTCCTTCCCGCCGCCGCCCCCGGTGCGGCTTGCTGCCGCGGCCGTGTTGATCGAAGGCCTCGGCGTCACCGTGTTCGGCGTGCTCGCCGGGGTGTCCGGGATCCGCGACGGCCACCCCGGGCCGGCTCTGGCCCAGATGGCCTACTTCCTGGCGCTGGCTTTGTTCCTGGCCGCGGTCGGGGTCGCGCTGCTGCGCGGTCGACGGTGGGGGCGAACGCCCGCGATCGTCATCCAGATCCTCGCCGGGGCCATCGGAGGGTGGCTGGCGATCCCCGGAGAGCACCTCGGGTGGGGGATCGCGCTCGCGCTGATCGCCGTGCTCGTGGGGTACCTGCTGCTCAGCCCGCCGGCGACCGTCTGGATGTCCCAGTTCCCGGCGCTCTTCGGGCCGGATGCACCGGATCCGACGCCACCGAACGCCACCGGCACTCCTGGGAGTACTCGGCGGCGGTGACCGGCAGGCCGGGTTCCCGATCGTTGCATCGGGGAACTTCTCGACGGCACCGGACGCTGAGGAGGAAGGAGACCCCCGCCGCGACCGCTTGCCCCTGGAGGCCGATCGATGACCCAGCCCACCGTCCGTCTGGTGCTGCTGCGACATGGGGAGACCGAGTGGAGCGCCTCGGGACAGCACACCTCCGTCACCGACATCGACCTGACCGAACGCGGGGTGCGGCAGGCGGTCGCCGTCGGCGGCACCCTCGGTCGACTGGGCGTGGCGCCGGTGTGCGCGCTGAGCTCACCTCGATTGCGAGCCCGTCGGACCGCCGAGCTGGCCGGACTGGTGGTGGACCAGGTGCTGCCGCAGTTGGCCGAATGGTCGTACGGGGAGTACGAGGGGATCACCTCCGCCGAGATCCACCAGACCCGGCCGGGCTGGTCGATCTTCGCCGACGGGGCGCCCGGCGGGGAGAGCGTGCAGGAGGTGTCCGTCCGCGCCGATGCGGTGATCGCGCGTGCGCTCGAACTCGGAGTCGAGGCGGGCGGCGGAGATGTGGTGCTGATCGGTCACGGCCACTTCTCCAGGGCCCTGGCCGCGCGGTGGATCGGCGCGCCGATCGCCACCGGTGCGGCATTGTCCGTCGATCCCGCGAGCGTCAGCGTTCTGGGCCACTACCACGGTGATCCGGCGCTGACGCAGCTCAACGTCCCGACCGTGGTGTCGCAGGCGGGTCCCCGGGACGCGTTGGTGACCGCGGTCGAGAACGACGTGGTGGCCTTCGGTCAGCGCTCCCGGTCCGGTCAGGCGCGGTTGGCGTACCAGGCCAGCACCGAGCTGACCCTGGCGGCCTACCGGATCCTGGTCCAGGTGGCGGCGGAGAAGCAGTGCCGGATCACCGATCTGGCGGCCGGCTTCGAGGTCGGTAAGCCGACGATGAGCCGTCAGGTCGTGTCGCTGGAGACGTTGGGACTCGTCGAACGCCGTCCCGATCCGCTCGACGGGCGTGGGGTGCTGGTGTCCTTGAGTCCTGCCGGTAAACGCTTGCTGCGCAAGGCCCGCACGATTCGGCACCAGTGGGTGGACACCCTGCTGCGCGGGTTCGACGACGACGAGGCCGCCGAGTTCTCCCGTCTCTTCCATCGGTTCGTCACCCGGCCCAGGGCGTACAGCGACGACGACCGAGTCTCCGGCGACGACGGCTGAGTTCCGCAGTGAGCGGCCGAGCTAGGGCACGGACGGCTGGGCCTGGGGAGAGCGAGCCTGCGAGGTATGGCCCTGCCGCAGCGATCGGCCCCGGCCGCCGATCGCTGCCGTCAAGCGGGCAGCAGCGTCCAGCACGTCGGCGACGTACGGCTGCACCGCGGCCAGCCCGTCGCAGCCGTCGGTGATGCAGAGGTGGCGGACGGTCAGCCCGACCGCCGCCAGCGGCCGGCCCTCGTGATCGACCGCGGCCGCCGCGACCGAGGCAGTTCCGGCGCTCACCCGGCCGTGCTCGACGGCCCAGCCGCGGAGCCCCACAGCGGCCAGCTCGGTCCGTAGCTCGGGGAGGGTTCGTGGCCCGCGACCGGTCCGGTCGACGAAAGCGTCGCGATCCGGGAACAGGGCGCGGACCTGCTGCGCCGGCAATCCGGCCAGCAACGACAGCCCGGTGGCGGTGAGCGCGGCGGGGAGCCGCACTCCGACGTCGGTCACCAACGTCGGGCCGGGACCGCCGGAGCGCTCCTTCACCAGGTAGAGCATCTGCGCTCCGTGCAGCACGCCGAGGTGCGCGGTGACGCCTTCGACACCACCGTCCGCGGAGCCGCCGCCGCCTCGCTGGGACCCGGCGACAGCCGGCCGCGCCGTGGTGTGGGCGAGGCGCCGGACGACGGGCGTGCCGAGCAGCTCCAGCGGTTGACCGCGTAGATACGCCGACCCGATCTCGAACGCTGCGACGCCCAGCCCCCACCGCCTGGCCTCGCCGAGATGGCTCACGAAACCGGCAGCGGCGAGCTCGGACAACAGTTCGTACGCGGAGGATCTGGCGATCCCGAGCTCGCGGGCCACGGCCGCGGCCGAGACCGGGGTGGCCCTGGACGCGAGGAACTGCAGCGCCTGCAGCCCGCGGCGCAACGCGGGGACCGCCGGTCGTCGGGCGGCCTGTCGGACGGGCTGGAGCGGATCGCGTTCCATCTGTCCGGTATACCGGACAGATGCCGGTCCGGACCACTCGCGCGCGTGGGACGAGAGGACTGCAATGGGGACATGACTCCCCCCGCGAACACGGCGCCTGCGGTGAGCGTCGGCATCGGCCCGCTCACCATCGCCGACGTCGTCGCCGTCGCGCGTCACGACTCACGGGTGCTGATCGACCCCGCTGCCGAACGGGCGATGGCTGCCACCAGAGCGCACATCGACGCGCTCGCCGAGGATCCGCATCCGCACTACGGCATCTCGACCGGGTTCGGTGCCCTCGCGACCACCCACATCGGCCGCGAACGACGCGCCGACCTGCAGCTGTCGCTGATCCGCTCGCACGCCGCGGGCAGCGGCATGCCGGTCGAGCGCGAAGTGGTGCGCGCCATGATGGTGCTGCGGCTCTCGACGCTGGCCACCGGTCGGACCGGGATCCGCCCGGCGACCGCGGCGCTGCTCGCCGGACTGCTGAATGCCGGTATCACCCCGATCGTCCCCGAGTACGGATCGCTCGGCTGTTCGGGCGATCTGGCGCCGCTGTCGGCAGTCGCGCTCTGCCTCATCGGCGAGGGCCGGGTGCACGACGTGGCCGGGCTGGAAGTCCCTGCAGCGCAGGCACTCGCGGCCGCCGGACTCACTCCGGTGGTGCTCGCCGAGAAGGAGGGCCTGGCGCTGATCAACGGCACCGACGGCATGCTCGGGATGCTCTGTCTGGCGCTGACCGACCTCGAGATGCTCTGGGACACCGCCGATCTCGCCGCAGCGATGAGCGTCGAGGCGCTGCTCGGGACCGATGCCGTGTTCGCCGCGGAGCTGCAGGCGCTCCGTCCGCAGCTGGGCCAGGGGGTGTCGGCCGCCGTCATCCGCAGTGCGCTGGCCGGCTCACCCATCGTCGCCTCCCATGCCGGGCCGGAGGACGGCCGGGTGCAGGACGCCTACTCGCTGCGCTGTGCGCCCGCGGTGCACGGCAGCGGACGCGACACCGCAGCCCACGCCACCCTGATCGCCGACCGGGAGCTGGCCTCCGCCATCGACAATCCGGTGGTACTACCCGACGGCCGGGTCGCCTCGAACGGCAATTTCCACGGCGCTGCGGTGGCTGCGGTCCTGGACTTCCTGGCGATCCCGGTCGCCGACGTCTCCTCGATCAGTGAGCGACGGACCGACCGGATGCTCGATCGCGCACGGTCCCAGGGACTTCCGCCGTTCCTGGCCCACGAGGTCGGCGTCGACTCCGGCCACATGATCGCCCAGTACACCCAGGCAGGGATCGTCGCGGAGCTCAAGCGGTTGGCCGTTCCCGCCTCGGTCGACTCGATCCCCAGCTCGGCGATGCAGGAGGACCACGTCTCGCTCGGCTGGCATGCGGCCCGCAAGCTGCGCCGCGGGATCGACGGCTTCCGGCGTGTGCTGGCGATCGAGATCCTCACTGCTGCCAGGGCTCTGGACCTGCGCGCACCGCTGGTCGCGGGCGGCGTCACCGGTGCGGTACGCGACGAGGTGCGCACCGTGGTCGCAGGCCCCGGCCCCGATCGGCACCTTGCGGCCGAGATCGATGCCGTCATCGGCCTACTGGATGCCGGCCGCATCACCGCCGCCGCGAGGCGTGCCGGTGCGCAGCTCCCGTCGCTGGCGGCACCGGTCGAGACCGACCCCCCCCACACCCCCCCGACCCAGCACCCCAGCCAGGAGACCCGATGACCACCACCAGCACCCCGGCATCCAGCGGCGCGCTGCCGGGCGCCCGTCCGGTCCGCGCCCATCGCGGGAGCACGCTCACGGCCCGGTCGTGGGCGACCGAGGCGCCGCTTCGGATGCTGCAGAACAACCTCGATCCCGAGGTCGCCGAGGATCCGGACAACCTCGTCGTCTACGGCGGGACCGGTCGGGCCGCCCGGGACTGGCGCAGCTTCGATGCGATCTGCCGCTCGCTGGTCGACATGACGGACGACGAGACGCTGCTCGTGCAGTCCGGTCGACCGGTCGGCATCCTGCGGACCCACGAGTGGGCGCCGCGGGTGCTGATCGCGAACTCCAACCTGGTGCCGGACTGGGCGAACTGGCCGGAGTTCCGCAAACTGGAGCAGCAGGGCCTGACCATGTACGGCCAGATGACGGCCGGCTCGTGGATCTACATCGGCAGTCAGGGCATCGTCCAGGGCACCTACGAGACGTTCGCCGCGATCGCCGCGAAACTCACGGCCGCCGGCAAGGCTTCCGGCACATTGGCCGGAACCCTCACGCTGACAGCGGGTCTGGGCGGAATGGGCGGTGCGCAGCCGCTCGCCGTCACGCTCAACGGTGGCGCGGTGCTGGCCATCGACTGCGACCCGGTGCGGGCCAGGCGCCGGGTCGACACCCGCTACCTCGACGTCGTCGCCGACTCGCTCGATCACGGCATCGAGCTCGCGGTCGCGGCGAAGAACGATCGCCGTGCGCTGTCGGTCGGGGTGATCGGCAATGCCGCCGAGCTCGTGCCGGAGCTGCTGCGCCGGGGGGTGCCGATCGACATCGTCACCGACCAGACCAGTGCCCACGACCCGCTGGCCTACCTGCCGGTCGGTGTCGAACTGGAGGACTGGCACGCGTATGCGGCGGCCAAGCCCGAGGAGTTCACCGACCGCGCCAGGGAGTCGATGGCCAGGCACGTCGAGGCGATGGTCGGCTTCGCCGATGCCGGCGCCGAGGTCTTCGACTACGGCAACTCGATCCGCGGCGAGGCGCAGCTGGCGGGCTACGAGCGGGCCTTCGACTTCCCCGGGTTCGTTCCCGCCTACATCCGGCCGCTGTTCTGCGAGGGCAAGGGGCCGTTCCGCTGGGTGGCGCTGTCCGGCGACCCGGCCGACATCGCCGCCACCGACCGCGCTGTCCGGGAGATGTTCCCGGAGAACGAGTCGCGGCAGCGCTGGATGCGGCTGGCGCCCGAGAAGATCGCGTTCCAGGGATTGCCCGCCCGGATCTGCTGGCTCGGCGCCGGCGAGCGTCATCTGGCGGGGCTCAGGTTCAATGAGATGGTCGCCTCCGGCGAGCTCAGCGCGCCGGTGGTGATCGGCCGCGACCACCTCGACAGTGGATCCGTCGCCTCGCCGTACCGGGAGACCGAGTCGATGGCCGACGGCAGCGATGCGATCGCCGACTGGCCGCTGCTGAACGCGCTGATCAACACCGCCTCCGGGGCCAGCTGGGTGTCGATCCACCACGGCGGCGGGGTCGGGATCGGCCGTTCCATCCATGCCGGTCAGGTCTGCCTGGCCGACGGCACCGTGCTGGCCGCACAGAAGCTGGAACGGGTACTGACCAACGACCCGGCGATGGGCGTGCTGCGCCATGTCGATGCCGGGTATCCGCTGGCGGACGCAGCCGCCGAGGCCACCGGGTTGCGGGTGCCGATGAACCCGCCCGCACCCGCGGCCGGGGTCTGACCCGGTGAACAGCCGCGGACACCGTGCGGAGGCTGTCGGACGGTTCACCGCCCTGCAGGCGGATCTCGCCGGGATCGGGCGTGACCGGCACCGGGGTGGCTACTCGCGGCACGGGTTCGACGATGCCGATCTGGTGCTGCGGGAGTGGTTCGTCCACCAGGCGGAACGCCGCGGATTGGACACCGAGACCGACCGCAACGGCAACCTGTGGGCGTGGTGGGGGACCGGGCCGGACGCGCTCGTCACCGGCTCGCACCTGGACTCCGTGCCCGGCGGCGGGGCCTTCGACGGTCCGCTCGGGGTCCTCTCGTCGCTGCTCGCCGTCGACGAGCTCCGGGTGCGCGGTGTCGTCCCTACGCGGCCCCTTGCGGTGGTGTGTTTCGTCGAGGAGGAGGGCGGCCGGTTCGGCCTGCCATGCCTGGGCAGCAGGCTGCTCACCGGCGCCGCCGACCCGGACCAGGTGCGTCGGCTCAAGGACCCGTCCGGTGTCCCGCTGGTGGACGCGGTGCGCCGCAGCGGGATCGACCCCGCTCACCTGGGGGCCGATCCCGACCGGTTGGCGGGCATCGGTGCCTTCGTCGAACTGCACGTCGAACAGGGCCGACTGATGGCGACGCAGGCGCCGGACGCAATCGTCGGGGTGGGCGCCGGGATCGTCGCGCACGGTCGTTGGCGACTCAGCCTCACCGGCCAGGGCAACCACGCCGGTACCACCCTCGCAGGCGACCGGCGCGACCCGATGATCCCCGCGGCCGCCACCGTGTTGGCAGCCCGTCGCGCCCTGACCCGGCACCCCGGAGCGGTCGCGACCGTCGGCCGGATCGTGCCGAAACCAGGTGGTACCAACGTGATCGCCTCGTCCGTCGACGTCTGGCTGGACGCCCGGTTCGGCTCGGTGCACTCCACCGCTGCACTGGTCGACGAGATCATCGCCGACGTCCGGACCGAGGCCGAGCTGGAGGGCTGCTCGCTGGTGGTGCACCGCGAGTCGCTGTCGCCGGACGTCGATTTCGATGCCGGGTTGATCGCCCGCTCCGCCGAACTGTTGTCCGCACCGGTGATCGCCACCGGCGCCGGCCACGACGCCGGCGTGCTGTCTGCCCATGTCCCTTCGTCGATGTTGTTCGTGCGCAACAGGTCCGGCGTTTCGCACGCTCCGGACGAGCACGCTGAGACAGCGGACTGTCTGGAAGGTGTCCAGGCCCTGACGGACGTCCTGCAGGATCTGCTGCGGTGATCGCTGAGTGCGTACCCGACGACGGGGCGACCCGGCTGCGCTGCGCGAGCGCCTGGCTGCAGGACGGTCCCACCGGTCCGGTCGAGCTGACCGTCCGGGCAGGCACCATCACTGCCATCGATCCGGTGCTGCCCGGGGCCACGACGGGATCCGCACCCGCTGCACCAGTTCAGATCCTCCCGGGACTCGTCCTGCCGGGTTTCGCCGATGCCCACAGTCACCTGTTCCACCGGGGTCTGCGTGGGCGCACCCACCGACCCGCTGCGGATGGCTCCGGGTCGTTCTGGACCTGGCGGGAGGCGATGTACGCGCTGGCAGGTCGACTGGAGCCGGACGGGCTGTACGAGCTGGCGGTTGCCGGGTTCAGCGAGTTGCTGTGCGCGGGCTACACCGCGGTGGGGGAGTTCCACTACCTGCACCACGACCGGTCCGGCCGTTCCTATCAGGACCCGAACGCGATGGGGCTTGCGCTGATCGCCGCTGCACGGGACGTCGGGATCCGGCTCACCCTGCTCGACACGCTCTACCTGGCAACGGGTTTCGACCGGCCCGGGTCGGTGGCCGCCCCGCTGGGCGCTGTCCAGCAGCGTTTCTCCGACGGCAGTGTCGGTGCCTGGGCCGAGCGGATTGCCGATCTCGGCACACCGGACGGCGTCCGCATCGGCGCTGCGGTGCACTCGGTCCGGGCCGTGCAGCCCGCGCGACTCGCCGAGGTGGCAGGGGTGCTCGGCGAGCTGGATCCCGGGCGCCTGTTGCATGTGCACTTGTCGGAGCAGCGGCAGGAGAACGCGGACGCGCTGGCGGCCACCGGGCTGACGCCGACCGGACTGCTGGCGGCCGCCGGGTTGCTCGGCCCTGCGACCAGCGCTGTACACGCCACCCATCTGGACGATGCAGACCTCGCACTGCTGGGTGGATCGGGGACCACGGTGGTGATCTGCCCGAGCACCGAGGCCGATCTGGCCGACGGCCTTCCGCGGATCGCAGACCTGGTGACGGCGGGTGTCCCGCTGGCCTGCGGCGGAGATCAGCAGGTGCTCGTCGATCCCTTCCACCAGGCGCGGGGCATCGAGTGGGGCGAGCGGCTCCGAACGGGACGTCGTGGCACCGTCGATCCGGGTGATCTGCTGACAGCCGCGACCGTGCACTCGCACCGCAGCATCGGCAGCAGCGCGGGTGTCATCGCTGTGGGACACCCCGCCGATCTGGTCTGCGTCCGGACCGACTCCGCGCGCACTGCAGGGTCCGATCTCGATCAACTGCTGATGGCGGCGACCGCCGTCGATGTGGTCCAGGTGCTGGTCGGCGGCCGGGTACTCGCACGGGACGGCGTGCACACGGCCTTGGGCGACCCGGGACCGCGATTGGCCGTGGCACTGAGCGGGAAGTGAACGGGTCGTGGTGCCGCAGTTGCCGGTGGATGGGATCTTGATGGCGCGAGCGGCGCACCAGCACCACCGGTGCGCTGCACGCGCCGGCGACACCGGTCTGCTCCACCGAGCAGCTCACCCCACAGCAGTTCCCGACAGCGAGGACACCCCCATGAGCGACAGCAGCGACATCTCCCGGGGCTCGGAGTGGGAACCGGACGGATCGCTGCTGCTGCACAACATCTCCTCGCTCGCGACCATGGACGACCAGATGGGGGCCGGACCGCTGGCGATCCTCACGGACGCCGCGGTGATCATGGAGCAGGGCCGGATCGTCTGGGTGGGTGCGTCGGACGCAGCCCCAGCCGCTGACGACGCCATCGACCTGGGCGGCCGGTCGGTGCTGCCCGGCTGGGTCGACTCACACACCCACCTGGTCTTCGCCGGGGACCGCAGCAGCGAGTTCGTCGCCCGGATGGCGGGCGAGCAGTACACCGCCGGCGGGATCATGGACACGGCCAGGGCGACACGGGCGGTGTCCACCGAGGCCCTGGTGGACGGGATCAGGCGCCACCTGGCGGAGATGGCCAGGGGCGGGACCACCTGTGTCGAGACGAAGACGGGCTATGGGCTCACCCAGAAGGACGAGGTGCGCAGCGTCCAGGCGGCCGTTCTGGCCGGCGTCGACGCAGTGACGTTCCTCGGCGCCCACGCGGTGCCCGAGGAGTTCACCGGTGAGACGGACGACTACGTGGATCTGGTCTGCGGGCCGATGCTCGACGCAGTAGCCGATCAGGTCCAGTTCGTCGACGTCTTCTGCGAGGACGGTGCGTTCAACGATTCCCAGGCACGTCGCGTGCTGGCCGCCGCCGAGCGACACCGGTTGCGGACCAAGGTCCACGGCAACCAGCTGGGCCACGGCTCGGGCGTCCAGTTGGCGGTCAGTGCCGGGGCCATCTCCGTCGACCACTGCACGCATCTGAAGCAGGCCGACATCGATGCGCTCGCCTCCGGTTCGACGATCGCCACCCTGTTGCCGATCACCGACCTGTCGACCCGCCAACCCGCAGCGCGGGGTCGGGACCTGGTCGACGCCGGCGTGCAGATCGCCATCGCGTCCAACTGCAACCCGGGATCCGGGTATTCGTCGTCGATGGCGCTGGCAGTGGCGCTCGGGGTGCTGCAGTGCGGCCTGTCGATCGGCGAGGCGGTGGCTGCGGCCACCCTGGGCGGAGCGAAAGCGTTGGGGCGCACCGATGTCGGGATGATCGCGGTGGGCAGGCGGGCAGATCTGCACGTCATCGACGCACCGGGGCCCGAGTACCTGGCCTATCGCGTCGGGGTACCCCTCACGTCCGCGGTGTGGCGCAGCGGCGTGCGCGTGGTCTGAGCAGCTCTGCTGACGCCCGACACTGAGCTCGTCGCGGTGACGCGGGATCCGGGCCCGGCGAGTACGCCGCAGGGCGGTCTCCCCGGTGGGGAGACCGCCCTGCGGAACACAGCGCCGCGCGAGCAGCGGCTACTTCTTGACCAGCACCCAGTTCTTGGTGACGGTCTGCCCGGCGATCACCTTGACGGTGGCGGTCTGCGGCTTGAAGCCGTCCTTCGCCACGATCGCGGTTACCGGGTTGTTGCGCTTGTCCAGCCAGAACGCGTACGTGCCGTCAGCACCGGTGGTGAGGGTGTAGTTCCCCCCGAAGCCGCCGAGCTCGACCGTCGCGCCGGCGACCGGCGCTCCGCCCGAGGTGACGGTCCCGGCGACCTTGCCCCACGTGTTCGGCGCGGTCGCCGTCATGGTGACGCCGACGTTGCCGACCTGGTACGGGGTGTCGGTCGCGATCGAGAGTGCTGCGGTGTACACCCCCGGCTGGGCCACCGACGCATCGGAGGCGTCCAGGGTGACGGTCACCGTGGTGCTCGCGCCGGCTGCAATGGTCAGCTCGGTCGGATCGACCGAGAGCCACGGCACGTCGGCGCTCCCGCCTGGTCGTAGCCGGCCAGCAGCTGGACCGTCTTGGACGGCGGAGTGGTGGAGCCACCCGAGTTGCCGCCCACCGCGTAGAACCCGAGTGCGCCGCTGCCGCGGTACAGCGCGGTGTTCAGGTTCGGCAGCGGTGACCAGGTGTTCGCAGCCGGGTCGTACGCGTAGCCCTGGTTGGTGATCGCTGCGGAGTCGTCGACGACACCGCCGGAGATCAGCAGCTTGCCGTTCGCGGCCGTGGAGAACGATGCCCACAGATCGACCGGCAGATCCGCTGCCGCGGACCAGGAGTTGCTCGCCGGGTCCAGGACGTAGGTCTTCATCGACGACACGGTGCCGTTGGTGCCGCCCGCGCAGTACACCTTGTCGGCCAGAGCGCCGCAGCCGATCCACGAGGTCGTCTCCGGGTAGTCGGCGGCGGAGGTCCAGCTGTTGGCAGCTGCGTCGTAGACCTGGACGGTCTTGCTGCCGCACGCGGCAGCGCAGCCGCCCACCAGGTACAGCTTCGAGCCGATGGTGGCCTTGCCGGCCGCTGCCTGCGGCTTCGGGTTGGCGGCCCCGGTGCTCCAGGAATTCGCCGCCGGGTCGTAGATCTCGGTCTTGCCGTCAGGTGCGCCACTGGCGCCCCAACCACCGGTCCAGATCAGCGTGCCGCCGATCGAGGCGATCTGACCCGCTTCGCGGGCATCGGTCGCCGGAGCAAGCGTCGACCAGCTGGCCGCCTGCGGGTCGTAGGCGAACAGCGAGTTCAGATCGTCGGATCCGTCGTACCCGCCCACGCTGTAGAGCTTCTGCCCGTCGAACACGGCCGAGGAGTCCTGCAGGATGGTCGGCAGATCTGCGACCGGCGCCCACGCCTCCGCGCTGGGGGAGACCAGAGCCTTGCCGGCTGCCGGCGTGCCGGCGGCCTTCGCCTTCGCGGCCTGCACCTGGGACGAGCCGGTGTACACCGCGGCGGCGACCTTCTGCAGCGGTGCACCACCGACCGACTGGAGCACGAAGCCGCCGTCGGTCTCGCCCACCTTGACCTTCACCGGCAGGGTGCCGGTGTTCTTCAGGGTGAACGCCGCGGTGGCGGTGGTCCCCATCTTGACGGTCTTGCTGATCTCGGTCGGCGTGACGCTCAGCCGGCCGGCCGCCAGGGTGGCGTCCTGCCGGGTGAGCAGGTTGGCCCGCACGTTCGGCGTGACCGTGCCGTGCCGTAACCGCTTTTGGCGATGGTGAACGTCCGCGCCCCGGTCAGCTTCGAGAACAGCCAGTAGTAGCCGTTGCCGACAGCCGGGTCGCCGGTGGGACCGGTGGTGGCGGTGAGCTCCGGGAGATCGGCAGAGGTCACCTTGGCGCCGCCGACGAACTCCCCGGTGTTGCCGTCCTTGACGATGCCGGCCAGCAGGCCACCGGGGACGGCCACCGTGGACCGCAGACCGACGAAGACGTTGTCGATCTCCCAGTAGTAGGCGTAGGAGCCGGTGTAGTGGAAGCGGATCTTGATGGTGGCAGTGGCATCGGCTGCCGGGATGGCGATCCGGACGTGGCCGGACTGGTCGAGCGACTTCACGTCGAAGACGGTCTTCCAGGTGATGCCGCCGTCGGAGGAGTGATTAACCGTGCCGTTGGAGGTCGAGAACTTCTTGAAGTACGAGTCGAACTCCACCACCGCGTTCGTCTTGCCTGCCAGGTTGAAGAGCGGGCTGACGAGAGAGCTGTCCTGCGCTTTGCCGGTGCCGGACTTGTCGGAGTCGATGATCGCGAAACCACCGGTCCCGCCGGTGAGATTGCCGCGATTACCCACGTCGGTGAACGTCCAGCCCGGGTCCTTCTTGTCCTCGACGGTCCAGCCCGCGGGAGCGGTCGCACCGTCGAAGCCCTGGACGGCGCCGACCAGCTTGGTCGTGTAGCCGGGGACGTTCTCGGCGGCCGGATCGACCTTCGCCGCCACGCTGAGGGAACGGTCGGCAGCGCCGATCTTGATGGTCTTCTGCACGGGCAGGTAACCGGGGATCATCGGGGTGTAGGTGAGGGTGAACGTCTGGCCCTGCGGCAGGTTCACCGAGTAGCTGCCGTCGAACGGGTCGGTGTAGACCGGTCCGCCGGGTGCCCCGTCGATGGTGATCATGGAATAGAGCGGGTACCCGTGCCCGGAGCCGTCCTTCACGGTGCCGGAGACCGCCCGCGACGGGACGGCGACCAGGGCCGCCGAGGCGGTGGCGGTGTTCCCGACGGTGACGACGACACCGGTCTTCGTCACGGTCTTGTAGCCGTAGGCGGAGAACGTGACGGTGTAGGTGCCGGCCGGGACGGCAGCCGTGTAGGTGCCGTCGGTCCCGGTGGTGGCGGTGGCCGCGTCGCCGATGGTGACGGTCGCTCCTTCGAGCGGCGCGCCGTCATGGGTGACGGTGCCGGAGACCGTGCCGGTCTCGGTGGCGGCGAAACCGGAGACACCGTTCGGGGTGCCGAGCCCGGTCGGACCGTCGTAGCCGGCGCCGGCGGTGCACAGCACCGCGGGGGTGCAGGTGCCGTTGTTGCCCGCGGTGACGTCGAAGAACGCACCGGGCTTGAGGTACGGGTAGGTGTTGGGGTACGTACCCGCCGCCGGCTTGCCGGCCAGGGCATACATGCCGGCGATCAACGGCGACGACAGGCTGGTGCCGCCGTACTGCGACCACTCGCCGCCCGCGTAGGTGCAGTACACCGACAGGCCCGTCTCGGGATCGGCAACTGCGCTGACGTCGGCGACGGACCGCTTCTCGCAGCCGGTCACGCTCTGGCCGGGCACCTTGACGAACACGATCGAGCAGCCGCTGCCCGGACCGCCGTAGGTGTTGTGCCACACCGATTCCGACCAACCGCGGGCGGCACCGGTGTCCTTGACCAGGCTGGTGCCTCCGATGGCGGTGACGTAGTTCGACGACGCCGGGAAGGAGACGCCGTAGTCGTCGTCACCGGAGGAGGCGAGGATCGCGACCCCTGGATGTTTGTAGTACTGCTCGTTGGCGGGCAGCAGGGTCTCGTCCTCACCGCTGCCGGCCGAGGAGTCGTAGCCGGTGCCGTAGGAGTTGTTGACCACCTCGGCGCCCTGGGCACGGGCCTGGTTCACCGCGGCACCCAGGTTCTCGAAGCTGTTGTCGTCGGCGACGACCAGCACGATGTTCGCCTGCGGGGCGGCGGCGGTGACGGCGTCGACATCGAGCGCGGCCTCACCGGCCCAGCCCTCGTCGGGCGCCGGGTAGGCGGTGCCGCCGCGCTGGTCGACCTTCTTGAACCGACCGGCGGTCAGGGCGGGAAGCCCGAACTGCGCGCGGTAGTGGGTCAGGTCGGCCTCTGCGGTCGGGGCGTCGAAGGCGACGACGATGCCGACGGTACGTCCGGCTCCACCGCCGGCGGGAAGGTTGTAGGCGGAGAGGATGTCAGCGGGGGAGAGTCCGGTCGGCGCCGGGGACGCGGCCTTGACCCCGGTGTCCTCCAGCACCATCGCGAAGCAGCGGGCCTCGTCCCTCGCGACCGTGGTGTCGCACAACGGACGGGCGCTCTACTTGCCGCTCGGCGCGTCGGCGTGGGCGCCGGAACTCGCGGTCGGCGTCTGCAGCTGGGCCGGCGCAGCGGCCTGGGCAGCCTGGCCGGTGAGGGCCATCGAGGTGGCGAGTGCGAGCACTGCGCCGAGGGCGACACCGCGTCGGCGCAGCGACCTCTGAACCGTTGGTGGAGTCGGGAGGGTCCCCCCTGATCGCCTCGGGATACCGACAGTTCTCCCCATGGAGTCGTTCCTTCCGACCGGTGCTGCTGGCGCGCACCCACACATCCCGGTGCGCGGTCGCCCGAATGGCGGCGTTGTGACTTTCTTCCGCCACGCCGGAACATGTCAACAAGTTGGGAGATCGATGAGGAACTTAATGACGGGTTTCACTCGGTCGGCGCAGACGGAGGTGACCCGGTGCAGTGGGGCGCACCGGGTCACTCGTCCGATCGTGATACCGCGTGACGTGTCACGCGGCCGCTCTGGTTCGTCGGGGCAACTGCCCGGGACGACTGCTCAGTCGGCGAAGGCAGCGGTGATCACCGCGGCCTGTTCCACCTCGTGCACCCGGGTCGATCCGGCGGACGGCGCGGCCATCGAGCGGCGCGAGACCCGGCGCACCCTGGCCAGCTGGTCGGGCAGCATCTCCGGTAGGGCCAGCGCCAGGAAGGTCCACGACCCCTGGTTCGCCGGTTCTTCCTGGACCCAGCGGATGTCGGTGACGTCCGGATAGGCGCTCAGGATGTGCGACAGCTTGCGCCGCGGGACCGGATAGATCTGCTCCAGCCGGATGATCGCCGTGTCGGTGATCTCCTGCTTCTTCCGGTAGGCGTCCAGCTCGTAGTAGAGCTTGCCGGAGGTGAGCAGGATGCGGCGGACCTTGCCGGGCTCGGCGGTGGTGTCGGGGAGCACCGACTCGAACTTGCCCTCGGTGAAGTCGGCGACCGGCGACACCGCAGCCTTGTTGCGCAGCATGGATTTCGGGGTGAAGACGACCATCGGTCGGTGCACCCCGTCCAGCACGTGGCGGCGCAGCAGGTGGAAGTAGTTCGCGGGGGTGGAGGGGACGGCGACCGTCATCGACCCCTCAGCGCACAGCTGCAGGAAGCGCTCGATCCGGCCCGAGGTGTGGTCGGGACCTTGGCCCTCGTGACCGTGCGGCAGCATCAACACCACGCCGGACTGCTGGCCCCACTTGGCTTCCCCGGAGGAGAGGTATTCGTCGATGATCGACTGTGCGCCGTTGACGAAGTCGCCGAACTGCGCCTCCCACATCACCAGCGCATCACGGTTGATGACCGAGTAGCCGTACTCGAAGCCCAGCGCCGCGTACTCGGTGAGTGCCGAGTCGTACACCTGGAACTTGCCCTGGTCGTCCGAGAGGTGTTGCAGCGGAACCCATTCGGCTCCCGTGATGCGATCGATGAGGTACGAGTGACGTTGCACGAAGGTGCCGCGCCGGGAGTCCTGACCGGACAGTCGGACCCGGCGGCCGTTCATCGCGATGGAACCGTAGGCCAGCAGTTCGCCGAAGGCCCAGTCGATGTCCCCGTTCCGGGACATCTCGACCCGGCGGTCCAACACGGTCTTCACCCGCGGGTGCGGGGTGAAGGTTTCCGGATACCCCAGGTGCGCGTCGGCGATCGTGCGGAGCATCTCCGGCGAGATGGCCGTCTCGACCTTCCGCGGGATCGGCTGCTCCTCCTCGATGGTCGGCGAGGCGACTGCTTGCGTCTTCTCCATCTCCCTGACCTCGTTGAAGACCCGTTCGAGCTGCTGGTGGTAGTCGCGCAGGGCCTCCTCGGCGTCGGCCTCCGACATGTCGCCGCGGTCGATGAGCGCCTCGGTGTAGGTCTTCCTGACCGATCGCTTGCCGTCGATGATCTGGTACATCAGCGGGTTCGTCATCGAGGGGTCGTCGCCCTCGTTGTGACCGCGTCGGCGGTAGCAGATCAGGTCGATCACGACGTCCTGGCGGAACTGCTCGCGGTACTCGACGGCGAGTTCGGCGGCCCAGACGGCGGCTTCCGGATCGTCGCCGTTCACGTGGAAGATCGGCGCCTGGATCATCTTGGCGACATCGGTGCAGTACTCGCTGGAGCGGGACTGCTCGGGAGCGGTGGTGAACCCGACCTGGTTGTTGATGATCACGTGCACGGTGCCGCCGGTGCGATAGCCGCGCAGCAGCGACAGGTTCAGCGTCTCGGCGACCACACCCTGACCGGCGAAGGCCGCGTCACCGTGGATCGCGACCGGCATCACGGTGAAGCCGTTCTCACCCCGGTCCAGCAGGTCCTGCTTCGCGCGGACCACGCCCTCCAGCACCGGGTCGACGACCTCGAGGTGGCTGGGGTTGGCGACCAGCGAGACCTTGACGTCGCCGTCGCCGAACGGGCGGGTGTACTTGCCCTCCGCGCCGAGGTGGTACTTCACGTCACCCGAGCCGTGCGCCTGACCGGGGTCGAGGTTGCCCTCGAACTCACGGAACACCTTGGCGTAGGGCTTGCCGACGATGTTGGCCAGCACGTTCAGCCGACCGCGGTGGGCCATGCCGATGACGATCTCCTCGATGCCGTTCTCGGTGCCCTTGTTGAGGATCGCGTCGAGCATCGCGATGACGGTCTCGCCGCCCTCCAGGGAGAAGCGCTTCTGACCGATGTACTTGGTCTGCAGGAAGGTCTCGAACGCCTCGGCGGCGTTGAGCCGGCCGAGGATGTACTTCTGGTGGTCGAGGTCCGGCACCGGGCGCGGCGACTCCACCCGCTGCTGGACCCATTTGCGCTGCACCGGGTCCTGGATGTGCATGTACTCGACGCCGACGGTCCGGCAGTAGGCATCGCGCAGCACGCCGAGGACGTTGCGCAGCTTCATGTACTGCTTGCCGTTGAAGCCGCCGACCGAGAACTCCCGCTCGAGGTCCCAGAGGGTGAGCCCGTGGCTGAGCACGTCCAGGTCGGGATGCTTGCGCTGGCGGTAGTTCAGCGGATCGGTGTCGGCCATCAGGTGGCCACGGGTGCGGTAGGCGTCGATCAGCTCGAGCACCCGCGCGGTCTTGTCGAGCTCACCGCCGGCGCCGGCGCCGATGTCCTGGACCCAGCGCACCGGTTCGTACGGGATGCGCAGCGACGCGAACACGTCGTCGTAGAAGTTGTCCTCACCCAGCAGCAGGCCGTGCAGCCGCTTGAGGAACTCGCCCGACTCGGCACCTTGGATGATCCGGTGATCGTAGGTCGAGGTGAGCGTCATGATCTTGGAGATGCCCAGCTCGGCGAGGGTGCGCTCGCTGGCGCCGGCGAACTCCGCCGGGTACTCCATCGCGCCGACGCCGACGATGGTGCCCTGGCCCTGCATCAACCGGGGCACCGAGTGCACGGTGCCGATGCCGCCGGGGTTGGTCAGCGAGAGCGTGGTGCCCTGGTAGTCGGCAGCGGTCAACTCACCCTTGCGGGCCTTGCGGACGACGCTCTCGTAGGCCGCCCAGAACTGCTGGAAGCTCATCGTTCCGGCGCCCTTGATCGGCACCACGACGAGCGAGCGCTGACCGTTCTTGCCGGGCAGGTCGATGGCCAGGCCGAGGTTGACCTGGGCCGGCGTGACGACCGTCGGCTTGCCGTCGGTCTCGGCGAAGTGCCGGTTCATGTTCGGGTAGTCGGCGAGCGCCCGGACCAGGGCGTACCCGATGAGGTGGGTGAAGGAGATCTTCCCGGCGCGATTGCGCTTCAGGAAGTTGTTGATGACGATCCGGTTGTCGCCGATCAGCTTCGCCGGGACGGCGCGGACGCTGGTTGCGGTCGGGATCTCCAGTGACGAAGTCATGTTGCGGACGACCGCGGCCGCGGCTCCGCGGAGCGGGCCCACGGTGTCGGCATCCTGCTCCGGGGCGTCGCTCTTCTTCATGTCGTCCGGCGTGGCGGTGACCTTGGCAGGTGCTGCCTTCGCCGGCGCGGGCTGGGTGGCCGGCTTCTCCGCTGCCGGCTTGGCGGGGACGCTGGTAGGGCTTCGAAGGGGCGGCTGCGGGCTTCTCGGTGCGGCTGCGGGAGTGGCGGCGGTCGGCTCCGCGCGGCGGCCGGACGGGACGGCGGCGGGGGCGGGGCGGCGGAGCAGCAGCGGGAGCGGCAGCGGCGGGGGCGGGGGCCGGAGCAGCAGCGGCAGCGGCGGGAGCGGGTGCGGTCGTCTTGCTGGTTGCATCACCCGCGTCGCCGTCACCCCCGGCGCCCAGTCCGGCGAAGTACTCGCGCCAGGTCGCATCGACGCTCTGCGGATCGTCGCGGTACTGCTGGTACTTCTCCTCGACGAACCAGTCGTTGGGACCGAACTCCGGATGGTGGACGACGACGGTGAGGACACGGTCGCTCTTCGCCTGCTCTCTGACTCTCGTTCTGTGGCCGCGGCTGGGCGCGCTCGGGGGGTACGCGCACTCGCGCACCCGGTACCTCCCAGGTTAGCGCTGATCGACTTCCCGTTGGGCATCCCCCGTCGGGTTCGTTACGGGGTTCTCGCGGATGCGGTTGAGCGCGGATGCGAACAGCCCCGGGTGGTCGGCGAGGGCTGACGGAGCGGACGTGCGGCCGCTGGCAGGATCTGGCGGTATGACCGTGTACGAGCACCAGGCAGCCGAGCACCTGTCCGAGCACCCAGCGGGAATCGCCGGAGCCGCCACGAGCTCCGCCCAGGTGTTGGTCGTCGGTGCCGGCCACAACGGGCTGGTCGCCGCGATCCTGGCCGCCCAGGCGGGGCTCCGGGTCACGCTCCTGGAGCGATCCGGTCATCCCGGGGGAGCATCGATCAGCGCCGAGGTGTTCACCGGTCACGACGCACGCCTGTCGCGGTACTCCTACCTGGTCTCGCTCTTTCCGCCGGAGCTGCTGGAGCGGCTCGGGGTGTCGGTCCGGCTGCTGGAGCGGACCGTGTCGTCGTACACGCCCTGCACGGTCGACGGGGTACCGACCGGCCTGCTGGTCGAGCGTGATCCGGGGGCTGCGACCAGGGACTCCTTCCGAGAGGTCACCGGGTCGGACGACGACTTCGCGGCGTGGGAGCAGTTCTACGGCGAGCTCGCCGCGATGGCCAGGGTGGTGGCGCCGACGCTGCGCGGCCCGCTGCGGCGGCGCGCGGAGGTGCGCGATGCGGTGGTCGCGGCGGCCGGCACCATGCTCTGGGACGACGTCTTCACCCGGCCCATCGGCGAGGCGATCAGCCGTCGCTTCGCCGACGACGTGGTGCGCGGCGTGGTGGCCACCGACGCGCTGATCGGGACCCACACCTCCCTGTTCGCACCGGAACTGCTGGCCAACCGGTGCTTCCTCTACCACCTCGTCGGCCGCGGCACCGGCGAGTGGCTGGTGCCCGAGGGTGGGATGGGGGCGGTCTCCGGAGCGCTGGTGGCCCGTGCGGTGGAGCTCGGCGTCGAGATCCGCTGCGGGGTGGCGGTCCAGGCCGTCACCGAGTCGCCGACGGGTGTCTCGGTGTTGGCGCGGGATGTCGGCGGGGCGGATTTCACCGTCACTGCCGGCCATCTGCTGGCCGCGGTCGGACCGGCGGTCGTCGATCGGTGGCGCGGTCTGGATCCGGAACCGGTGACCGGGGCGCAACTGAAGGTGAACCTGCTGTTGACCCGGTTGCCTGCCCTGGCCTCGGGCGCGGATCCGGTGCAGGTGTTCGCCGGTACGACACACCTGCACGAAGGGTTCGCCACGCTCGAGCAGGCCTATGCCGACTCGGCCGCCGGGATCCTGCCCGATCCGCTGCCGGCCGAGATCTACTGCCACTCGCTGACCGATCCGTCGATCCTCGGGTCGGCGGCCGGTACGACGACGGCCACGATCACCCTGTTCGGACTGCACGCCCCGGTCGAGCTGTTCCGGGCAGACCCGGACGGAATGCGCGACCGAGCGGTCGCCGCGGCGCTGCGTGCGTTGCAGCAGTACCTGGCCGAGCCGCTGGAGGATGTGCTCGCGCTCGACGCGGACGGCCGACCGTGCATCGACGTCGCGACGCCGGTCGACCTCGAGCAGAGCCTCGCCATGCCGGGCGGCAACATCTTCCATGCCGACCTGTCCTGGCCGTTCGCGGACGACGACGAGGACCTGTCCACGCCCGCCCGCCGGTATGGCGTCGAGGTCGCCGGCAGCGACCGGATCCTGATGGCCGGCGCCGGGTCCCGCCGCGGCGGCGGGGTGTCAGGCCTCGGCGGCGAAGCAGCCGTCGATGCCCTGCTCGAGCTCCTGGGCCGCTGACGTTCGCGGTAGTGACGGTCGTCTGCGGCGCAGGTTCGCGGTCGTGACGGTCGGTTGCGGTGCAGGTTCGCGGTCGTGACGGTCGGTTGCGGTGCAGGTTCGCGGTCGTGACGCTCGGCTGGGGTGCAGGGTTCGCGGTCGTGACGGTCGTTCCCCTCATTCGTGCAGCGCGAGTGCCGCGGCGGCCCGGTCGCGGAGCGCGGCCCGCAGCGGCGCCGGCGAGGTCACCACGATCCTGTCCGCCAGCGGCCACAGCGTGCCGACGGCATGCTCGACGGCCGCGAACGTGGCCCGGAACCGTGCCGCTCCGTCGCCGCCGGGTTCCAGTTCCCGCAGTACCCGGACCGCGCTGCGCAGCGCCCTCACCAGACTCTCGTCCGGCTCGGGGACTTCGACATCCACCTGGTAGTCGGCGATCTGTTCGATGAAGCGCGCGCGGGACTCGGCCCACCAGGCGGTCAGTTCGGCCGGGTCGACGGTGCTGCGCAGCGGTTCACCGGTCGGCCGCACCTCCTCGATCCGGTCGACCCGATAGATCCGGCGTTCGCCGCGGTGCAGCGCCAGCAGGTACCAGACCCCGGCGGCGCTCACCAGACCTGCTGGATCGACGGTGCGAGTGGTGGCCGGTCGCGGACCGTGGTCGCGCCGCTCGACGAGCGTGCCCGAGCTGTAGGTGAAGGTGAGTCGCCGACCGCCGGTGACGGCCTGTTGCAGAACGCCCAGCCAGGGCGTCTGCGGGGTGTTGCCGAACCAGCCGGCATTCAGCACGAGGATGCGGGCCGCCCCCTCGGCAGCGGCCCGTCGTCCTTCCTGAGGCAGCGAGGAGAGCACCTTGGCCAGTCCGCTGGAGAACGCGGCACCGATGCCCAGGCCGGCGACGGCCGACGATCCGGCGATCAGCAGCGCCCTGGCCTCATCACCCGACAGTCCGGACAGGTCGGTGGTCCAGCCGGAGAGCAACGAGAAACCGCCGGCCCGGCCCCGTTCGGCGTAGACCGGCACCCCGGCCGCCCCGAGCGCCTCGATGTCACGTAGCACGGTGCGCTCGCTGACCTCCAGGTCGGCGGCCAACTCGCGGGCGGTCACCCGATCCCGGTGCCGCAGCACCATCAGCAGGGCGAGCAGCCGGTCGGCGCGCATGGTCGACAGTATGTCTGCAAATCCTGACAGAACGTGTCGTGATTGAACGGGAGGGTGGCAGCAGTCCCGGAGAGCCCGGGTGTGCGACCAGGGAGATCCCATGACCGACACCACCACCACCGACAGCACCACGGACATCACCACCGACGGGCGGGTGTACTACGCCGCCGCCCAGGACTGGGTCGTCCAGCTGATCGGGTCGATCGACGCGCCGGCCGACTGGGAGCGCCCGACGCCGTGTTCGGAGTTCTCGGTGCGGCAGCTCGTCCAGCACCTGCTCGCGACCCTCGACCGGGCCAGGGTGATCGCCGAGGGTGGCGATCCGAACCCGATGCCGCGTAGCGTCGAACTGCCCGATGACGCGTTGCTGCAGGGGTTCTCGTCCCGGCTACCAGGAGTGCGGGCGGCCTGGTCCGACGCAGCCATGCAGTCGTCGGTGACCGTGCCGCCGGGGGTCCAGGTACCGGGCCACGTGGCGGTCTGGAAGTACGCCAACGAGGTGCTCGTGCACGGTTGGGATCTGGCCTGTGCGCTCGGGATCGACCCGGAGGCCCCGAACGGCATCGCTGCACCGGTGCTGGAGCACGCCGCAGAGGCGATCCCGGCGGAGCAGCGCGGCGGCTTCGTCCCCTTCGAGCCGGTTGTCGCTCCCACGCCAGGGGGAGGCCCGACCGAGCGGCTCGCCAACTGGAACGGCCGCGACGCCGCTGCCTGGGTTCGGAACTGATCCGGCCGGGCGCTGGGTGCTCGGTCAGCCCAGACCGAGCTCCTGGGTGGTCACCGCGCGCATCTCGACCTTGCGGACCTTGCCGGAGACCGTCATCGGGAAGTCGTCGACGATCCGCACGTACCGCGGGATCTTGTAGTGCGCGAGCTTGCCGGCGCAGAACTGTCGCAGGCTGTCCGCGGTGATCTCGTCCGCGCCGTCCCGGAGCTGGATCCAGGCACAGAGCTCCTCGCCGAACTTCTGGTCCGGGACGCCGATCACCTGTGCATCCTTGATGTCGGGATGGGTGTAGAGGAACTCCTCGATCTCGCGGGGGTACACGTTCTCGCCGCCGCGGATCACCATGTCCCTGATCCGGCCGGTGATCTGCACGTAACCGTCCTGCGCCATCACGGCGAGGTCGCCGGTGTGCATCCAGCCGTCCCGCAACACCTCTGCGGTCTTCTCCGGTTCGTCCCAGTAGCCGATCATCACCGAGTACCCGCGGGTGCAGAACTCGCCCGTCTCGCCGCGGGGGAGCGTCTCGCCGGTGGCGGGATCGACGATCTTCACCTCCAGGTGCGGGGTGACGCGGCCGACGGTGCCGACCTTGTGGTCGAAGGAGTCGTCGGTGCGGGTCTGCATGGAGACGGGCGACGTCTCGGTCATGCCGTAGGCGATCGTCATCTCGTCGATGCCCGCTGCGATCACCTTCTTCATCAGCTCTGCGGGGCACGGCGAACCGGCCATGATCCCGGTGCGCACGCTCGACAGGTCGTACGAGGCGAAGTCGGGCAGCGCCCATTCGGCGATGAACATCGTCGGCACGCCGTACAGCGACGTGCACCTCTCCTGCTGGACGGCGCGCAGCGTCGCGGCCGGGTCGAACGCGGGCGCCGGGATCACCATGGCCGCACCGTGACTGGTGGCGGCGAGGTTCGCCATCACCATCCCGAAGCAGTGGTAGAACGGCACCGGGATGCAGATCCGATCGACCTCGGTGTAGCGGCACATTTCGCCCACCAGGAACCCGTTGCCCAGGATGTTGCGGTGCGAGAGCGTTGCGCCCTTCGGGAACCCGGTGGTTCCCGAGGTGTACTGGATGTTGATCGGGTCGTCGGGTCGCAGTGCCGCCTGGACCGCGGCAAGTTCCTCGCCGGAGGTCTGTGATGCCTTGTCCAGCAGGGCATCCCAGCTCGGCGTTCCGATCAGCACCACGTCCACCAGCTCGGGGCACTCGCTCCGCACCTCGTCGATCATGGCGGCGTAGTTGCTGGTTCGATGCTCCGCAGCGGCGATGAGCCGGAGATGCCTGCCTGACGCAGCACGAAGCCGAGTTCGCTGGTGCGGTAGGCCGGGTTGATGTTGACGAGGATCGCACCGAGGCGGGCGGTCGCGTACTGGGTGAGCGTCCACTCGACGCAGTTGGGGGCCCAGATGCCGATCCGGTCGCCGGTCCGCAGGCCGCCGGCGTGCAAGGCCTTCGCCAGCGTCCGTGTGCGTTCGCCGAACTCGTCGTAGGTCATCCGCACACCGGCATGGGTGTCGATGAGCGCGTCGCGGTCGCCGAATCGTGCGATGGTCGCGTCCAGGTCGTCCGCGATCGTCGCCGCGGGCAGCGCCGGGCGGTCCTCGCCGACGGCGTGGGACAGAGCTGAGGTCTGAGACATCGTCGTCCGTTTCCCGGGGTCGTCCGTTTTCTCGTGCCCGAAGGGCGATGGTGCGCACTGTATCCCCGGCCGCCGGTCCCCTGCAGAACCGTGCCGTCGGCGCATGCGGAACACTGCGGGGATGACGTCTGCATCCGAGAGTCCCGCACCTGAGAAGCCGGCACCCGACCAGGCGCTCGCGACCCGCGCCGTCCACCCCAGGGTGCCGGTCGACTTCGCCGGCCGACCGGTGTCGGTGCCGATCTACCAGACCACCGTCTATGCGCACGACGACATCGCCGTGCAGAAGGACTCGCTCGACAACCCCCGTGGTGCGTTCGGGTACTCCCGGATGGGTAACCCGACGGTGCGCTCGCTCGAGGAGGTGGTGGCCGGTCTCGAGGGTGGTGTCGGTGCGGTGGCGACCTCGTCCGGCATGGCGGCCATCCACACGGCGCTGGGTGCGAACCTGCGTGCGGGGGCGCACCTGGTGGTGCAGAACTCGATCTACGGCGGCACCAGCGGCCTGCTCGACGACCTGCGGAAGCGCTGGGACCTGAGCATCACGTTCATCGACGGTGACGATCCGGAACAGTTGGCGGTGGCGCTCCGACCGAACACCGCGGCGCTCTATCTGGAGACGATCTCGAACCCGGTGACGGCGGTGGCCGACATTCCGGCACTGACGGCGGTGGCGCGCGAGCACGGCGTGCTCTCGGTGGTGGACAACACTTTTGCCTCGCCGATGCTCTGTCGTCCGCTGTCCCTGGGTGCGGACATCGTGCTGCACTCGGCGACCAAGTACCTGGGTGGGCACTCGGACGTCACCGCGGGAGTCGTGGTCTATGCCCAGGAGCAGCAGTTCGTCGACGGGTGGAAGTACGCCGTCGGCGTCGGGTCGACCCCCGATCCGTTCGGGGCCTGGCTGGTGATCCGCGGGATCCAGACGCTGGCGCTGCGGATGCGCGCGGCCACCGCGAACGCGACGGAGTTGGCCGAGCGACTGGCCGGCCACCGCAGGGTGACGAAGGTGCATCACCCGTCCAACCCCGAGCACCCGCAGTATTCGTTGGCGGCCAAGATCCTCGACGGTCCTGGGCCGATGTTGTCCTACGACGTGGACGGCGGGGCGGACGCGGCCCGCGCGGTGATCGCCCGGCTGAAGCTGATCCAGAACGCCGCCTCGCTCGGCGGGGTCGAAACCCTCACGATGCATCCCGTGTCCACCTCGCACCGGACGCTCTCCGACGAGCAACTGGCGGTGGCCGGGATCGTCGGCGGGACAGTGCGACTGTCCACCGGGGTCGAGGAAGTCGAGGACATCTGGGCCGACCTGGAGCAGGCGCTCGACAGCTGACCGGTCGCGACGAGGCAGAGCCGATCCCGCCGGCATTACGGCGGCGTTATGCGGGTGCGGTGCACTGCCGTCATGACCACTCCTCGTGCTGCCCGTCCGACCGACCTCGACCTGCACATCGAGTGGTTCAGGGCCTGACGAGCAGCGCCGCCAGCGTGCTGCAGGCAGCTCGCCGGTCGTGGCTCGACTGCACGCCGTGCTGGGCCCGGATGCCTGCGGCGCCGGTGGGTTCCGCGCCGAACCGGGCGCGGAGGGGAGCGGGAACCGGCCTGGCTCCGCGATGCCGGATGGCTGCTGCCGTGCGCAGTGCCCCGGCCACCGCGCTGTCGAGCCGCTCCACGGATTCCGGATCCTGCCCAGCGCGCAACCGGCCCGCCACCACCGCCCCGACCTCGAGCGCGACGGCGGCCGGGAAGTCGTTGTCCAGCTGCGCTGCCGCGTCCAGGGCCGCCGCCGACCGCTGCGCTGCGGCGTCCGGATCTCCTGCGTCCAGCAGCGCCAACGCCAGCAGCGACCGGATGTGCGGCAGCTCCCTGTCGACTCCGATCTCGGTACCCTCCTCGTCCGCCACGGTGCCGAAGGCGATGGCGCCGGCGGCGTCACCGCGGGCCAGCGCAACCCCGGTGGCGGTGCCCAGCGCGATCACCCGACCGATCCGCCGGGTGCCGCCGAGCGCAGTGAGGCCTTCGTCGACCAGCGTTGCGGCCGTGTCGATCTCACCGACCTGCCAGCAGATGTTCGCGGCGGTGGGCAGCGTGACGGCCAGCTGCTCCGGTGAGCCGCCGGCGCGGCACAGCTCAACCGCGCGCACGGCATGTCGGGCCGCTTCCGGCTCCCCGCGCTCGCCGAGGATGCTGCCGAGCCCGATCGAGGTTGCCACCTGCAGATCGACGCCGAAGGGCTGTGCGGCGTCGATGGCGCGACGGATCACTGTCACAGCCTCGTCGCCGCGGTCCAGATCGTCCAACACACCGGCCAGGTAGATCAGGGCCCTGGCCAGGTACGGCGAATCCCGCTCGCTGAACAGTTCGGCCACTGCGCCCAGCTGGTCGACGGCGCGCTCCGAGTCACCGGCCCAATAGCTCAGGTAGCCCAGGGCGAAGGCCGCCTCCGGTCGCACCGGACTGTCCGGGGCCGCGTCGATCAACTGTTCCAGCCAGTACCGGCCCTCACCGACGTCGGTGGCCGCGTACCAGCGGTGCAGTCGGAAGGCGAGATCCAATGCGCGAGAGGCGATCTCGGGATCGGCATCGGGCTCGAGGGCGGCACCGAACAGCGCGCGCACCGTACCGCGGACGGCGCCGATCGCCCCGCTGTAGGGCGCCGGCGGGAGGCGGGGATCGTCGGGCAGCAGGGCGCGCAGGGTGTCCGCGACCGCGAGGAGCGCCGCGGTGGTGTCGCCGTTCTCGGCGAGCAGCTCCGCGGCCAGACGTCGCAGATCGTCATCCATGTCGTACGACCAGTGCGCCCCCGCCGCATCGAGCAGCACCAGCGTGCGATCGGTCAGCTCACGCAGGAGCCGCGGCAACCGGAGCCGGTCGATCCTGCTGTGCTGCAGGAGCTCGCGCAGGAACGGGAGGGTGATCGGACCACCCAGCACGCCGAGCAGCCGGAAGACCTCCGCCTCGGCCCCGTCGAGCTGGCTGTAGCTGTACCGGGCGAAGGCCCGGACCCGATCACTCGGATCGGTATCGCCCGCCACCTCGGCGAGCTGGTCGAGCAGATCGCCGGGCGCCATCAGGGTCAGTTGTGCGGCTGCCAGTTCGAGCGCCAGGGGGACGCCGCCCGCCCGTTCGCAGAGGGTGCGGATCGCCGGCGCGGTGGTTCGGTCGACGCGCAGTGCTCGACCCTGACTCCGCGTCCGGTCGATCAACAGCTCGACCGCCGGGTCCCGCTGCAGGACAGCAGGATCCACTTCCTGGGAACGGTCGTGGGGCTCGCCGTCCGCGGCTCCGGACAACGGCCCGACCGGGATGACCACCTCACCGGTCACCCCCAGCGGGCGGGTGCAGGTGGTCAGCAGGGTGGCGGACGGTGCACCCTCGCGGAGCGCCTGGACGAGCGCGGCCGCGCCGTCGACCACGCCGTCGACACCGTCCAGCACCAGCAGGATGCGGTCTGTGGTGGCTGCCCGCTGCACGATCGCGGCGGTCGGATCGCCTGCTGCTGCAACGAGACCCAGGTCGCGGGCAACCGAGCCGGCGACGAGCGCGTCCTGTCCTGCGTCGACGAGGGGCGACCACGCCGTCTCCTGCTGCGCGCGCAGTCGGCGGGCGACCTCGGCGGCCAACCGCGACTTCCCGATACCGCGGGGGCCGACCAGAGTGACGATCGCGGCGGGGGCGAGGGCCGCCAAGAGCGCATCGAGCTCTGCTGCCCGTCCGACCAGCGCAGAGGCGAACTGCGGGATCGACGTCTGGCGACCGGACCCGGCGTCGCCGAGCACTTGCAGATAGACCTCGACGGTCCTGGGCGACGGATCGACACCCAGTTGGTCCGCGAGCACCCTGCGGCAGGACCCGTAGGCGGCCACTGCTCCGGCGCGGTCACCGCCGGCGGCCAGTGCCCGGATCAGCACCCGGTGCGCGGATTCCTCCAGCGGATGGTCGGCCACGGCTGTCCGTGCTGTGGTGACGGCCAGCTCGGTGTCACCGGCATCGAGCGCGGCCTCGGCGGTCAGGATCGACGCCACGATCCCGATCACGTCGAGCCCGCCGCGATGGGGCGTCAGCCATTCAGCGTCTTCCTGGCCGAGCAGCTGCGCACCGTTGACGGAGCGCAGCGCGGCGAGCAGGGTGAGGGCCTCGTGGGGCCGTCCGCCGGCCAGGTGTTCGCGAGCCAGCTCCAGGTCGGCGCTCGCTCGCTGCACGTCCAGGGTGTGGCCCTGGGTCAGCCGGTACCCGGTGGCCGCGGTGGAGATCAGCAGGCGGCCGTCGCCGCTGAGTGTCTCAGCGGTACGGCGCAATGCGCGGATGACACCGCGTACAGCGGTCGGCCAGGTCGGCGGTGGATCGGTGCCCCAGAGTGCGTCGGCGAGTTCGGTGATGCTGAGAGTGCGACCGCCCAGGGCGAGCGCGGCCAGCACGATCTGCGGTCGCCGGCCCATGATCTGCCGAGAGCGGGCTCCGGAGACCAGCGCGACCCGGTCGATGAGCTCGATGTCCACGAGGATGAGGGTAGCCAGGGAATGACGTCCGACGAGGAGGTTCTATGAGCGTGCGCCGAGCGCGATCCGGCGATGCGCCGAGTGTCCGGAGGTTGGCCCATGGGTTCGGCGCCGCTGGAGATCCCCCGGCCAGCGGCCTGTTCGAGCTCGAGTACGCGCGGATCCTCGCCGACGACAGCTGGTTGCTGGCGGTCGCCGAAGACGCGGGCGTCATGTGCGGGTACGCCCTGGCCCAGGACCACGGGCCAGGACTGCGGGCAGCATTCACCACCGGCAGACTGCGCGATCTGTATGTCGAACCCTCGTTCCGACAGCGCGGATGTGCGCGAGCCCTGGTCGCAGAAGTCGTTTCCTGGGCACGACTGCGGCCGCTTCCGATGATCCTGGACTGGCAGGCGTCCCCGGCGAGTGTCGACTTCTATCGCAGGCTGGGGTTCGAGCCAGATCACGTCGGCGACTTCCCCGAGTTCCCGGGCTTTTCCCTCGACACGCGTACGCCACCAGGGTAACCACCTTCCGTTGTCCGGGTGATCGCAGCCAGCCACCTTCGACCGGGTGGACCCTCGCGTCCTCGGAACTGGCGGCTCTGATACCTGCTGCTGCGCGCTGATCCGGCCGCAGCAGTAGGTCTGCGCGACACTTCCTCGCCCACCGAAGCGTCCGCGCCACACCATCGAGGTATGAGCACACTCCGCGAGGCCGGACCTGAGAAGTCCGGCACACCAGTCCCAGTGGCCCGGATCCGGACGGCGCTGATCACCCTCGCGCTGGCGTTCGGCCTCGTCCAACTGGACGCCACCGTCGTGACGGTCGCCCTGCCGGCGGTCCGCGCCGATCTCGGTGGCGGGCTCGCGCTGGGCCAGTGGCTGGTGGACGCCTACGTCATCCCGTTCGCAGCCGCGATGTTGGCTGCCGGCGCGCTGGGAGATCGCTGGGGACACCGCCAGACGTGCTCGCTCGGTTGTCTGGTGTTCGCAGCCTCCTCGACGGCGGCAGCGCTGGCCGGCTCGTGGGACGTGCTCATCGCCGCGCGGATCGTGCAGGGTCTCGGCGCAGCCATGCTGCTGCCCGCCTCGCTGGCAATGATCGGCACGCTGTTCCCCGACAGGGTGGACAGGGCGCGAGCGCTGGGGATCTGGGGCGGAATCGCCACCACCGGCTTCGCCCTGGGACCGGTGGTCGGTGGGCTGCTCGCGACCCACGCCGGGTGGCCCGTGGTGTTCTGGATCAACCTGCCGCTGGGCGTCCTGCTGGCAGTCGCCGTACGGCTCTCCTGTCCTGCGGGACAGCGAAATCCACGACCGATCGACCGGCTGGGAACGATCCTGGCGAGCCTGACGCTGGCCGCGGTCGCCGGGGCGGTGATCGGAGCCGGTCAGGGACGGCTGTTGGTCGCCGGGCTGCTGGTGCTCTCGGCGGGCATCCTGGCGGTGGCGTTCCGGTCCGTCGAGAGGCGGGCCTCGCAGCCGCTCATCCCGCCTTCGATGGTCCGTCCCGGGCCGTTCCGGGCAGCGCTGGCCACCGGATTCGTCTTCAACTTCGTGTTGTACGGCTTGCTGTTCAGCGTCACCGTCGTGATGACGGCGGCCTTCGGTGCCAGCGTCCTGCAGGCTGGCCTCGCCGCGCTGCCGATGGCCGTCGTGGTGTCGATCGGTGCAACCTCCAGCGGGTTCCTGTCAGCCCGGATGGGGCCGCGGCGACCGATGGTTGCGGGCTTTGCGGCTGCTGCCATCGGCTCGCTGCTGCTGGTGCTCGCCTGGAACCTGCGGTCCGTCGTCCTGATGGTGATCGCCACCGCCGTGGTCGGGCTCATCTCGTTGGCGATGCCGGCGATGACCTCCGTCGCCCTCGGCGCAGTGGCACCCGAGCAGGCCGGCACCGGTGCCGGAGCGTTGAACTCGGCACGACAGATGGGCGGAGCGATCGGGGTAGCGCTGCTCGGCGCCATGCTCAATGCGGGACAGGGCGGCTGGGGATTGACTGCGGCCGCCGCGGTCGCTGCGGCAGGATGCATGGTGGCTGTGCGGACCAGCATCAGGGCAACGGACCAGCGGGAACGAGTCGAGGATCGGCGGTGGGTGTCGTCATGACAGGGGATGCCGATCTCTCCCGTATCGCGGAGCTCATCGGCAACCGGGCGCGCAGCCGGATGCTGATGGCGCTGGTCGCCGGCCGGGAACTGTCCGCGAGTCTGCTGGCCCGGGAGGCGGGAATCAGCCCGTCGACAGCGAGCGAGCATCTGCACCGGCTGGTCGAGGGCGGGTTGCTCGTTGTCCGGACGCAGGGGCGGTACCGGCACTACGGAATCGCCGATGCGCGGATCGCCGATCTGCTGGAGCGGATGGTCGAGCTCTCACCCGCCGAACCGATCACCTCGCTTCGGTCGAGCACCCGAGCAGCGCAACTGCGCCGCGCGAGGACCTGTTACGACCACGTGGCAGGTCGGCTGGGGGTCGGCATCATGAGCAGCTTGATCGAGCACGGTCACCTCGTCGGTGGGGACGGGAACCACGACAGCGCCGTCGCCGAGCACGACCGGCCCGCCGGACCGGGCCGCGATGTCGACTACCAGCTCACCGATTCCGGCCTGGAGTTCCTCGGCGGTGTTGGGATCCGGTTGACCGGCAGTGACCGACCGCTCGTCCGGTACTGCGTGGACTGGACCGAGACCAGACACCACCTGGCCGGCCGACTCGGGCGCGGCATCCGTGATCGGTTCCTGGAGGCGGGTTGGATCCGTCGGCACGACGTACATCGTGCTCTTGCGGTGACCGGTGCAGGTGCCGAAGTCCTCGATCGGGAATTCGATCTGGTGTTGCAGGACTGAGCACCCCAGTCAGGGCAGCACCGCGAGCGGGGGAGCGAACACCCACAGCACCTCGGCCGGTCGGTCGTGAGCCGCATTGGCCCAGGAGTGCAACGACCGTCCCGGGTAGCTCGTGGAGCGCCCCGCAGCGAGCAGCCGCTCCTCACCGTCGATGGTGATCAGCACAGCGCCGGAGAGTACGTAGGCGAAGACCGTCTCGGTCTCGAGCCGGTACGCGCCGCCGGAGCTTCCGCCGCCGACCACTTCGCTGCGCATCACCTGCAGGTTCGGCTGGTCGGCGGCGGTCAGCACGAACTCGTCGACGCCGATGCCGCCCATCTGCGAGCGTCGACCCCGCGCGACGACGGGTTCCGACGGGAAGTCGAACAGCGAGCCGACGCTGATCCCCAGAACGGTGCACACCGTCAGCAGATTGGGCACCGACATGCTCGCGCGTCCGCGCTCCACGAGCGACAGGAATCCCTTGCTGAGTCCGGCCCCTTCGGCCACCGCGCTCAGGGTGCGGCCCTGGGCGCGGCGTGCGGCGCGCAACCGGGGTCCGGCATCCTCCATCCCGGTGGGGGAGGGCTCCGCCGTCATCGGTGTCGTCGGCGTCATCGGGTGGCTTGGTCCACAGGTGCGAGCCCTCTGCTGGGTTGCGCGTGGTCTCGCATGAGAAGTAGTTTTACCCCATAAAACACGCATCTGCCGAGGAGTTCATCATGACTGTCACTGCCGACGCTGTAGCCGCTCTGATCCGCAATGTCCCGACCGGACTGTTCATCGGGGGCGAGTGGATCGACACGCCCGAGACGATCGACGTGGAGAACCCGGCCACCGGCGAGGTGCTGGCGGGCGTCGCCGATGCCACTCCCGAGCAGGGCATGCTGGCGCTCGACGCCGCCGTTGCCGCGCAGAAGAGTTGGGCTGCAACGGATCCCCGCGACCGCGGCGAGATCCTCCGGAAGGCGTTCGAACTGCTGCACGCCCGCGCCGACGATTTTGCCCTGCTGATGACGCTCGAGATGGGCAAGCCGCTGGCCGAGGCCAGGGGCGAGGTCACCTACGGCGCCGAGTTCTTCCGCTGGTTCTCCGAGGAGGCCGTGCGGA
>JBBJML010000050.1:0-32787 GCA_037720195.1 Nakamurella sp.
GGCCGCGGTCAGCGATGCCAGGGTGATCTACATCGAGCCGGCCGTCCGGCGCGCTGTCAAGGCCTGAGCCGAGCCGCGCGCCGGACCGACCGCACTGCTCAGCTCTTCGGAGCCCACAGCTCCAGGGCGATGTTGTCGGGGTCGCGGAACTCGAGGAAGAGGGCGGCGCCGCCGTCCTTGATACCGCCGTGCGCGACACCCAGACCGTCGAGGATCTTGATCGACTCCTCCAGCTGATCGGTCGAATCGACCCAGAGACTCAGGTGGTCCATACCGACGTGGTCCTCGTCGAACCGCGAGCCGGCGGGAGCGACCGGGCGCAGCCCCATCAGGCTGCCGCTGGGCAGCTGGTAGATCACGCCACCGAAGAGGAATGCGAGCTGTTCGCGGGTCTGTTCGTCGGCGTCGGCGGGCAGCTCCATGGCGACGGGGAGTCCGAAGACGTCGTCGTAGAACTTCCGGGAGACATCGATGTCGGTGACGGTGAGGCGAACGTGGGAGTAACCGGATACGGGAATTGTCATGCCTTCCCGGTTCCCGCCGGGCGTGGTGCCGAACCGCGCTTCGGGGTCAGCGGCGTGTCCGGGGTACCCGGAGGAGAGATGTTGACCTGTCCGTCGATCCGCCTGAGGGTGGGCGCGGGACCTGCGCCGAGTCGGCGGACTCGCACCGCGACGAAATGGAAGCTGTCCTGTCGGCCGGCGACGATGTCGAACCCGACCCGGTCGCCGGCCATGAGCATCCGATAGCCGCTGCCGACGATCTCCGAGAAGTGCACCCAGGCGTCCTGACCGTCCGGCAGCTCCGGGGAGCTGATCGCGCCCCAGCCCCGCTCCGCCTTGAAGAACTTCACGATTCCCTCTGGCATGGATCCAGTCTGCGCGTCCTGGCCAACGAGTTCGAGAGGTGCAGAACGACGAGACGTGCCGGTGGTCGAGCAGCGAGGAACGAGCGTGTCGAGACCCTGGCAGATGCTCGACGGGGCTTCGTCGAGCGTGCGGGATCTCGACTCACTCCGGTCGCTCGATCAGCGGGGGCGCACTCGATCTCCATCGGCCGGTACGACAGCGACCCCCGCCGAGCCGGAGCTCGACGGGGGCCGCTGCTGGTGATGGAGCTCGATCAGTGGGCTGCGTACGTAGCGGTCTCGCGAACCGCTCCGTTGGCTTCCGCTTTCGCGTCATCCGGGTCGCCGCCGGGGTTCGGGGCGCCGGCGGCGGACTTCACCTTGGCCTCGATCGCTGCGCCGGTGGTGGCGTCGACGCTCTTCCAGTACTGGAAGGCGCGCTCCAGGACTTCTCCGGTGACCCCGCCCAGCAGGTGACCGGCGACTGTGTCGACGAAGTCGTTGCGCTGCTGGTCGTTCCAGACGTCGCGGACCAGTGCTCCGGCCTGCGAGAAGTCGTCGTCGTCGGCGCGCAGCGTGTACGCCTCGCGGGTCATCCCACCGTCGACCTCCCAGCTGTCCTCGACCGGGCCCGTGACGTCGGAGAACGGTCGACCGGCGGTGTTCGGTGCGTACTTCGGAGCGTCCCCTGCGTGGTCGTAGGCCATCGGCCCGTCGAAGGTGTAGCTGTTGGTCTCGACCTTCGGCTTGTTCACCGGCAGCTGCAGGTAGTTCGGGCCGATCCGGTAGCGCTGGGTGTCGGCGTAGGCGAAGACCCGGCCGAGCAGCATCTTGTCCGGCGAGAGGCCGATCCCCGGCACCAGCGTGCTGGGCGCGAAGGCGGCCTGCTCGATCTGCGCGAAGAAGTTCTCCGGGTTGCGGTTCAGCGTCATCACGCCGACTTCGATCAGCGGGAAGTCGCTGTGCGGCCAGATCTTCGTCAGGTCGAACGGGTTGATGCGGTAGGTCTTCGCGACCTCGTACGGCATCACCTGGACCGACAGTGTCCACTTCGGGTGCTCGCCCGACTCGATGGCCTGGAACAGATCGCGACGATGGAAATCGGCGTCCCGACCGGCGATCTCCTCGGCCTGCGCGCCGGTCAGGCTCTCCACGCCCTGCTGGGTGTGGAAGTGGTACTTCACCCAGTGCTTCTCGCCGGCCTCGTTGATCCAGAGGTAGGTGTGGCTGCCGTAGCCGTTCATGTGCCGCCAGGTGCGTGGGATGCCGCGGTCGCCCATCAGGTACGTCACCTGGTGCGCGGACTCCGGGTTGAGGCCCCAGAAGTCCCACTGCATGTTGTTGTCGCGCAAACCGCTGCCGCCGCGCCGCTTCTGGCTGCGGATGAAGTGCGGGAACTTCATCGCGTCCCGGATGAAGAAGACCGGGGTGTTGTTGCCGACCAAGTCGTAGTTGCCCTCGGACGTGTAGAACTTCAGCGAGAACCCGCGGGGATCGCGCCACGTGTCCGGGCTGCCCTGCTCGCCGGCCACGGTGGAGAAGCGAGCCAGCATCTCGGACCTGACGCCCGGCTGGAACAGCGCGGCCCTGGTGTACGTGCTGATGTCCGCGGTGGTCTCGAACTCACCGAAAGCGCCGCCGCCCTTGGCATGCACGTTGCGCTCCGGCACCCGCTCGCGGTTGAAGTGCGCCATCTGGTCGACGAAGTGCACGTCGTGCAGCAGCGTCGGGCCGTTGGCGCCCACGGTGAGGGAGTTACGATCACTGGGCGTGGGTGCCCCGGTCGAGGTCTGGGAACCGGACGCGTCGGCGCCCTGCGGAAGGTCGGTCAAGGGTGTTCTCCTCTGAGTGCTGCCGGGGCCGGCTGTCCCGGCTGATGGTCACGCTGGATGGTCTGACGGCTCAACCGGGCGCAGGGCGCCGGGATCGGAGCAGGGTGCGCAGGTTCCCCAGAACACCACCTCGGCCTCGTCGACCGAGAAGCCTTGCGTCGCAGACGGTTCCAGACACGGCGCGGGGCCGACGACGCAGTCGACGTCGGCGACGGAGCCGCACGACCGGCAGATCACGTGGTGGTGGTTGTCGCCCACCCGGGCCTCGTACAGCGCGGGAGAACCTGCGGGTTCGATGCGACGCAGCAGACCGGCCGCTGTCAGCGCCTTGAGCACGTCGTAGACGGCCTGGGTGGACACCGAACCGATGCTCGAGCGGACGGCGGCCGCGATGGTCTCGACGTCGGCGTGCGGGAGGGAGCGCACTGCGGCGAGCACCGCCAGCCGTGGCGCGGTGACCCGCAGCGCGGCGGCGCGCAGCTGTCCCTCTGGCGAGGGGAGTGCTGCTGCGGTGGTCATCCATTCCACCCTGGCAGCTGATCTGGAATCAGTCAAATGAACGATGCGTTCCGATCAGGCGACCTGCAAGTTCGCGGAGGTGACGGTCGCGCGTGGGGCGACCTGCGTGTGATCAGGGGGCCGGGGGTGTCAGGTCCTGACGAATCCTCGGAGTGCGTCGAGCAGCACGGTGGGCGTTTCCATCTGGGGAACGTGACCGGTCCTGGCCAGTAGCTCGAAGCGCGCTCCCGGGATCGCTGCCGCGAACGCGCGACCGTAGTCGGGGTCGACGATCCTGTCGGCTTCCCCCCACAGCACCAGGGTCGGCACGGTGATACCGGCGAGACGACCGTGCAGGGTGGGATCTGCCATCGACGCGCCGTAGAGGGCCAGCGCAGCCTGGTTGCCGGCGAGGATCTGCGCCACGGCAGGGGGCAAGGTCGTCGGGTCCAGACTCGGGGCCTTCGACGGGTCGTACCAGCTGTACTGGGCGAGTTCGGCGGGCGGGATGGAGGCAGCGACCGGGTGCCCTTCCACCTCGATGCCGACCGAATCGACGAGCGTCATGCGCGCCAGGCGGTCCGGGTGGCGCAGCGCGAGCTCGGATGCGATCCATCCTCCGATCGAGTTGCCGATCACGGTGACGTCGTCGATTTCGAGTGCAACCAGCAGGCCGGCGTAGACCTCGGCAAGCCCCGCGATCGTGGTGAGCGCCCAGGGTCGCGGGGTGCCGCCGAACCCGGGATGCGTCGGCACGATGACTCGGGTCCCGGTCGCCTCGGCGAGCAGATCAGCGAAGCCCGTCACCGAGGCCGGCCCGGCGCCGCCGTGCAGGATGACGACGGGAGCGCCGCCACCTCTCTCGTGCGCCGTGATCGGCACGTCACCGATCGAGGTGGAGATGGTGAGGGAGTGAGCAGTGGTCATCGGGCGACGGTATATCCACATGCTTATATAAGCAAGTGGATGGTCGAGTAGGCTCGGCCCATGAAGATCACCGACGCCGAGCTGGGTCTGGCCGTGAAGCGTCTGCAGGTGAAGCACCACCGGGCTGCCACGGATGCCCTGCGGCCACTGGAGGTGACCCTCGTGCAGTGGGATGCGCTCCGGCACCTGCACGCTCATCCCGGGGCATCGCAGCACGACATCGCCGTCCTGACCTTCCAGACCGATCAGGCATTCGGCACCCTCGCAGGACGGCTTGAAGCCCGGGGACTGATCAGACGCACGAACGGGGCGGGACGGGCGATCCGACTGGAACTGACCGCGGAGGGTCAGCGGGTCTTCGTCGACGGGCTAGAGGTGACCGAACGCGTTGTGCGCCAGTCGTTCAGTCGCCTGGACGCTGCCGAGCGCGCTGTCCTCGCGAACATGCTCGAGCGGCTTCTCGCGCCGTGACTGCCAGGCCGATGGGTACCCCTCCCGCAGGCTCGGACGCGCGCCGTAGAGTCCCGGTCATGACGGACATCGATCGTCCCGCGACATCCGACACCCCCGCTGCGCGCCCGCACCGCAAGCCGCACAGCCACATCGTCACCGACGGCATCGAACGGGCGGCGGCCCGCGGCATGCTGCGCGCGGTCGGGATGGGCGACGACGACTGGCGCAAGCCGCAGATCGGAGTGGCCAGCTCGTGGAACGAGATCACCCCCTGCAACCTGTCCCTCGACCGGCTGGCCAAGGCGGCGAAGCAGGGCGTGCACGACGGCGACGGTTATCCGCTGGAGTTCGGCACCATCTCGGTGTCCGACGGCATCTCGATGGGCCACGGCGGCATGCACTACTCGCTGGTCAGCCGCGAGGTCATCGCCGACTCGGTGGAGACGGTGTTCCGGGCCGAGCAGCTGGACGGGGCCGTCCTGCTGGCCGGGTGCGACAAATCGCTGCCGGGGATGTTGATGGCCGCAGCCCGGCTCGACGTTGCCGCGGTCTTCCTCTATGCCGGGTCGACCCGGCCCGGGCAGCTCGACGGGGAATCCGTGACGATCATCGACGCCTTCGAAGGCGTCGGTGCCTGCCTGGCCGGGAAGATCAGCCGCGACCGACTCACCGAGATCGAGAAGGCCATCTGTCCCGGTGAAGGCGCCTGCGGCGGCATGTACACCGCGAACACCATGGCCAGCGCTGCCGAGGCGCTGGGCATGTCGCTGCCCGGCAGTGCGGCGCCGCCCGCCCCGGACGCCCGGCGCGACTCGTTCGCCGTGCGCAGCGGAGAGGCGGCGGTCGCCCTGGTCGACGCGGGGATCACCGCGCGGGACATCCTGACCCACCGGGCGTTCGAGAACGCGATCACCGTCGTGATGGCGCTGGGCGGGTCGACCAATGCCGTGCTGCACCTGCTGGCGATCGCGCACGAGGCCGGCGTCGAGCTGACCCTGGAAGACTTCAACCGGATCGGCGATCGCACCCCGCACCTCGCGGACGTCAAGCCGTTCGGTCGGTACGTGATGACCGACATCGACCGGATCGGCGGCATCCCGGTCGTCATGAAAGCACTGCTGGACGCCGGGTTGCTGCACGGCGACGTCCTGACCGTCACCGGTAAGACCATGGCGGAGAACCTCGCAGAACTCGACCCACCCGCCCTCGACGGCGACGTGCTGCACACGCTGCGGGACCCCCTGCATCGCACCGGCGGCATCGCCGTGCTGACCGGTTCGCTCGCGCCCGAGGGTGCCGTCGTCAAGAGCGCCGGCTTCGATGCTGAGGTGTGGGAGGGCCCGGCCCGGGTCTTCGACGGTGAGCAGGGAGCGATGGACGCGGTGGCCGACGGCACCCTGTCCCCGGGTGACGTCGTCGTCATCCGCTGGGAGGGCCCCCGTGGCGGTCCGGGGATGCGGGAGATGCTCGCGGTGACCGGTGCCATCAAGGGAGCCGGTCTGGGCAAGGATGTCCTGCTGCTCACCGACGGTCGGTTCTCCGGTGGAACCACCGGCCTGTGCATCGGCCACGTCGCGCCCGAGGCCGCGTTGGGCGGTCCGATCGCGCTGGTCCAGGACGGCGACGTGATCCGGCTCGACATGCGTTCCAAGGCACTGGATCTCGTGGTGGACGACGACGAACTGGCTCGCCGCCGGGAGGCCTGGCAGCCGCGGGCCCAACACCTGGACCACGGCGTGCTGGGCAAGTACGCCAAGCTCGTCGGGTCTGCCGCACGAGGCGCGGTCTGCTTCTGAACGAGGGCGGTCGATACCTGATGCCCACTCTCCCGAGCCGATCGAGGACCTGCACGAGCCCCCGGTGATCCGTGCCGAGTGGCAGACACGTCTGTGTTTCCAGCTGTTCCACCTGTGTGCCGGCTCGGCTCGGACGGGCCGATCGGGGCGACTGTCGTACGGTGGTTGCATGCTGATCGCCTTCTCCGTCGCCCCGTCCGGTACCGGCGAATCGGTGGCCGACGCCGTCGCGGACGCGGTGCGGATCGTCCGCGAATCCGGCCTGCCGAACCGCACCGACGCCATGTTCACCACCATCGAGGGCGAGTGGGACGAGTGCATGGACGTCGTCCGACGAGCCTGCGAGGCCGTCGGCAAGCACGCCGGGCGGGTGGGCCTGGTGTTGAAGGCGGACATCCGACCCGGGCACGTCGGCGAGCTGGACGGCAAGCTGGAGCGCCTGGAGGCGGCCATCGAGGCGGGCGACAGGCAGGCCTGACGCTCGCCCGCTCAGAGATCGCTGAAGAAGTCCGCCAAGATCTCAACGTCCTCTACCACACGGGAGGTCGTCCGGACGCCGAGGTCGTATTGCTTGAGTAGCTCGCAAAGTCGCTTCCCGTCGATCAGATCGAGTGGTGGTGCTCCGTCGCGGGTCGCCTCGGCCTTTGCGTCAGTGGTGAAAGTGCCAGTCGTGATCAGAAGGCCCTTGTCGCCACGCCCCTGCATCGCGCCCCGGAAGTCTCGTACTGCGCCAGAACCGACGCTGCCGATGTATCGCTTGCACTGGAAGAATACGGGGAACGAGACAAGCGACATGCGGTACACGCCGAGGCCGTCGATCCCGCCGTCACCTGATCTGCCGGTGACCGTTGCAGAGACGAAACCCGCCTCGCGGAGAAGCCTCTGAGCCAGTCGCTCGAACGCATCCGGCTTCATCTGCATGAGTGCGTCGAGCAGCCGCTCTTGCCACGAGATCTCGCTGGCATCTGTGTCCTCGGAGTCGGGGACACCGGTGTCTGCCTGGTTTTCTAGGCGGCGTTGGCGGGTCTCAAGGATGTACTTCTGTCGGAGCGGCTCTATCTGTGACTCGGCGACATCCCTGCCCTCATCGGTGAGGCTCCACACGCCGCGCTGACTGTTATTCGCGAGGCCCATACCCTTTAGGTAGGTCCGTGCCCATGCGATCCGATATTCGATCTCAGTATCGGTCCGTCCTTGTGGAGCACGGCCTGCTGCGCGTCGGTGTAGTCGCCGAGTTTGAGTACCCGTTCGACGATCTCCTCGATTGAACCGGACCCGCCGAGGTCGCGCATGGCGACGACCGTGGGCCAGAGCAGCGTCTGATACTGAGGGATCTCGGGAGCACTCATGGCAACAGCCTGCCTCATCGGGCCGATGGCCTTCCGCAATCCAGGAGTTTCATGCTGGGGGTGCTCGCCGATACGTGTCCCTGGCCGTGCGGCTGAAGCGGGACGCAAGCAGATCTGATGGGGCGCCGGTGTCAGCGGCCATGGGCATTCACGGCGAGTGGGACGAGTGCATGGACGTCGTCCGCCGCGCCACCGAGGCCGTCGGCAAGCACGCTGGCCGGGTGTCGCTGGTACTCAAGGCGGACATCCGTCCGGGGCACGTCGGCGAACTGGACGGGAAGCTGGAGCGCCTCGAGGCGGCCATCGAGGCGGCGGATCGGCAGGCCTGACCCGCCGCCGGGGTTGTCGCTTGCGTCAAGCGTTGTCGCTGGCGTGAAGAGCGTCGGTGTCACCAGCGACAGGCGCCTGTCACAAGCAACAGCGCTTGTCACCAGCGACAAGCCATCGCGCCGGCCAAGGCCCGGAACGGGTCCGGGAACGACGACGTCGCGGCCACCCGGCAGGGTGGGCCGCGCCGTGACGAACAACAGCAATGCCGAGAAGCGTTGCAGCAGAACAGCTCAGCCGGTGATGAGACCCGCGGTCTGGGTGCGTGCACGGGTGAAGCGCTCGGTCGCGTCGGCCCAGTTGACGATGTTCCACCAGGCCTTGACGTAGTCGGCCTTCACGTTCTGGTAGTCCAGGTAGAAGGCGTGCTCCCACATGTCCAGCAGCACGATCGGCACCTGGGCGAACGGGATGTTGCCCTGCTGGTCGAACAGCTGCAGCACGTTGAGCCGCTGACCGAGGGTGTCCCAGGCCAGGATCGACCAGCCGGAGCCCTGGATGGCGTTGGCGTTGGCGGTGAACTGGCGCTGGAAGCCATCGAACGAGCCGAAGAACTCGTCGATCGCTGCGGCCAGCTCGCCTTCGGGCTTGTCGCCGCCCGCGGGGGACAGGTTGTTCCAGAAGATCGAGTGGTTGATGTGGCCGCCGAGGTGGAACGCCAGGCTCTTCTCGAGGCCGTTCACGTCGCCGAAGGCGTCCTTGTCGCGGGCCTCGGCCAGCTTGTCGAGCGTGGTGTTCGCGCCGGTGACGTAGGCGTTGTGGTGCTTGTCGTGGTGCAGCTCCATGATCTTGCCGGAGATGTGCGGCTCGAGAGCGCCGAAGTCATAGGGCAGATCGGGCAGGGTGTACACAGCCATGGTGCGACCTCCAGGAGATGTCGGGTCGCGGATCCGCGGTGTGGAATCCGGCGGCGTCGACTGGTTGCGGTGGAAGAACTTCCTTCACCTCGACCCTACCGCGGGTCCGGCGAGGCCACGCGCGAGGATCGCCACGTCCGGGATCCCTTGACCTCAACCTTGGTTGAGCCGGTAGAGGCGATCGGCGGCTCAGCCCCAGGACGGCAACCAGGTCTGCGCCCTGAGCATCTCCTGGGTCATCAGATCGCCGTTGAGCATCGGCCAGAGCCAGATGAAGTTGGCCACCACCAACCCGACGTACAACGCGACGAAACCGAGCGAGAGCATGCGTCTCTCCACGCCGAATCGTCTGCTGCCCAACACGTCCCCGAGCACCAGCACGATCCCCAGCACCAGGAACGGGGCCAGCGGGGTGGCGTAGAAGAAGTACATCTGCCGGTCCAGGTTCGCGAACCAGGGCAGGTACCCGGCGCCGTACCCGACCAGGATCGCCAGGTAGCGCCAGTCCATCCGGCCGATCGCCCGCCACAGCGCCCAGCCGGCGACGAACAGTGCGATCCACCACAGCGCCGGGGTGCCGATCAGGAAGATGCGCCGGACGCAGTTCTGCACCCCGTCACCGCAGCCCGGAGCGGGAGCGTCGGCCGGCGCGTAGTAGAGGACCGGTCGGGTGCCGATGGGCCACGACAAGGGCTTGGACTCCCAGGGGTGACGGTCCGCCGGGTTCGAGTCGGACGCCCCGGGCGCACCCGGCGACAGCAGTGAGGAATGGAAGTCGAGCATCTTCCAGGTCCACTGCCACAACGAGTTGTGCCAGATCCCGGCCAGGCTCTTGAGTCCCTCCGAGTTCCAGGTCTGGGTCTCGGCGACCAGGATGTGCCGCGCCCACGCCGACTCGGATGCGAACCAGGCCCACCAGGAGGCGATGTAGGTGCCGATCCCGATCACCACGTACGACCACAGCGAGGGCAGCAGATCGCGGCGGACCACCCCGGCGACGGGGCGGCGGACGCCGTACTGCCGACGGGCGGTGATGTCCCAGACGACCGACAGCACCCCGAAGAACGCGATCCAGTAGATGCCCGACCACTTGATCGACGTCGCCAGACCCAGCGACAGGCCGACCCCGAACCGCCACCAGCGGGCACCCAGCTTGGCGCCGAACCTGGTGAGCGCACCCGGATGGTCCTCGGGCGCCAGCGCTGCGGCCGCGAAGCGGCTGCGCACCTGGGCCCGGTCGGCGATCAGGCAGGCGAACGCGATCAGGACGAACATCTCCTGGAAGACGTCCAACAGGGCGACCCGTGCGTTGACGTGGCTGACGCCGTCGCAGATCAGCAGGACGCCCGCGATCCCGCCCAGCAGCGTCGAACCGGTGAGCCGCCGGGCAACCCTGATGATGACGAAGATGCACACCGTGCCGGCGACCGCGGAGGCGAATCGCCAGCCGAAAGGTGTGTACCCGAACAACATCTCGCCGAGCGCGATCAGCTGTTTGCCCAGCGGCGGGTGGACGACGACCCCGTAGGCGGGGTTCTCCTCGATACCGCCCAGCCGCCAGACCTCGAACGCGTTCAGCGCGTAGTACTTCTCGTCGAAGATCGGCGTCCCGACGTCGGTCGCCATGCCGAGGTTCCAGAACCGCACGACGCAGCCGACGGCCGACAGGACCACTGTCACCATCCAGCCGCGCAGCGTGTCGGTGGGGGCGGCCGGCGCACGGAACCGCTTCGGGGTGACGGGAGGATGGACTGCGGGGACGGCGCCGATCGGCACCACGTCGGTGTCGTCGCCCCGTGCGTCCTCACGGTCGAGCAGGGCCACGGCGCTCGGACCGCGGAGGCGCTGCGAGCCGTCGGCGAGATCGACCGCAGGCTCGGCGGTGTCGTGGCGCGCGCAGTGCCGCCGACCCGGGATGACCTCGGGAATCGACGACCCGTCGCGGGCGGCCGGAGGCACCGGCCCGTCGAGGGCGGGAGATCGCTCGTCGGCACCCCCCGGGGTGGCCCCCGTCCCGGGGTCGCTCTGCTGCATGCGGTCGATCGTAGGGTGGGACGGTGAGAACAGGGCGCTTGGTGCTGGCGGGCACACCGCTCGGGCGCGTCACCGACGCCTCACCCGGTCTCATCGATGCGCTGCGGAGCGCCGACGTGATCGCCGCCGAGGACACCCGACGGCTGTACCGGCTGGCCGGAGAACTCGGTCTGCGGATCGAGGTCGACGTCGTGTCGTACTACGAGTCGGTGGAGCAGGCCCGGATCCCCGGTCTGTTGGCGCGGATCGCCGACGGCGACACGGTCGTGCTCGTCACCGATGCCGGGATGCCGGCCGTGTCCGACCCCGGATACCGGCTGGTCGCCGCGGCGGCCTCGGCGGGAGTCCACGTCACCTGTGTGCCCGGCCCCAGCGCAGTGCTCACGGCGCTCGCGCTGTCCGGCCTGCCCAGCGACCGGTTCACCTTCGAGGGCTTCCCGCCCCGCAAACCTGGCGACCGCCGACGAGCGCTGACAGAGCTCGCCGCCGAGCGTCGGACGATGGTGTTCTTCGAGTCGGTGCACCGGCTCACCGAGTGCCTCGCCGCGATGGTGGAGGCCTTCGGCGGCGATCGACCGGCGGCCCTGTGTCGGGAACTGACGAAGACCTACGAGGACGTCCGGCGCGGCACGCTGGCGGAGCTGGCGGCCGGTGCCGACGACGTGCGCGGTGAGGTGACACTGGTGATCGCCGGTCACATCGGTCCGACCGAGCGACCGACCGACGAGCAACTGGCCACGCGGATCGGCGAGCTCCTCGGGACGGGCGCCACCAAGCGGGACGCGGTCGACCAGGTGGCCGGCGAGTTCGGGCTGGCCCGGCGCGAGGTCTATGACGTGGCGAATCGTCGCTGAACCCGGGTTCGTCAGGGTGGGTGCGGCTACCGTGGCGGAGTGACCGGTTTCTGGGGATTCGTCGGCGGCTACTGGTGGTTGGTGTTCCCGCTCGGCGGTGTGGTCGGCGGCTGGTTCAAGGGTGTCGCCGTCTACAACGAGAAGCGCCGCAAGGACAAGATCGAGATGCTGCGGATCAAGCACGGAGCCGCTACCGCCGAGGTCGAATCACGACACGCCACCCAGAGCGGGATCGACCGGGTGCTGGCCGCCCACGACGACGTCACCCGTCGCTGGTTCGAGTACGAGACGAATTTGCAGACGGTGATCGACTTCCCGATGATGACGAACGTCCGCGAGCCGCTGACCGCGGATTTCCACCGGGCCAAGGTGGTGGCCGACAACCTCCGACCCGACGATCCGGCCGAGCTGACCGACCACCCGACATTCGTCGAGTACCGCGACGCGGTGAACGCCTACCGGGTGGCCTTCGAGATCGCCGAGCGGGAAGCACAGCGCCGCCGTCGGTCCGACTACTCGCCTGCTGAGCAGGATGCCCTGGCCCGCGCCGGGAAGTTGGTGGCCGTCGCCGACGACGGGAGCGCCACCCAGGCGGAACGGCAGAGCGCCTATCGGCATGCGCGTCGTGAGCTCGAAGGGGTGCTGCTGGTGCCCGAGCGTGCTGCTGTGCAGCTCGAGCGACGGATCGCCGGAGCGCTGGAAACCGGTCACTGACCCCGCGGCTGCTGGTCCCCGCGCTGTATCCGACCGCAACATCCGCGAACGGGAGATACTGGCGACGTGGACTCGACTCTCAAGCAGCAGCTGCGTACCGATCTGACCGCCTCGATGAAAGCCAGGGACACCCTGACCACCGGCACCCTGCGGATGGCGATCACGGCTGTTGCCAACGAGGAGGTTGCGGGCAAGGAGGCCAAGGAGCTCTTCGACGCCGACGTGCTCCGGGTGCTGCAACGCGAGGTGAAGAAGCGGACCGAATCGGCGGAGATCTACGCCGGCGCCGGTCGTCCCGAGCTCGCCGAGCAGGAGCGGGCCGAGATCGAGGTGTTGACCCGGTATCTGCCGCAACCGCTCACCGACGACGAGCTGGCGGCGGTGATCGCCGATGCCGTCGCCGACGTGCAGGGTGATGCCGCCGAACGGCCGACGATGAAGCAGATGGGCCTGGTCATCAAGGCTGCGAACGCCCGCGCGGCGGGTCGCGCCGATGGTGGCGCGGTCGCCGCCGCGGTGAAGGTGGCTCTCGGCTGAGGCAACACATCCGTACGGGTGACAGCGATCACAGCAGCGGGACGTAGCCTGGACGTGTCACATCAGGGCACCCGTCGTCGTCGGGACCGGCCGGATGCGTGCCGGGGGGAGGAGCCGGATGAGACGCAGTGCGACGCTGGTCGATGCCCTGATGATGCAGGCCCAGATCACCCCGAGCGGGGACGTCGACGACTGGATGCGGCGCCTCGGCGAGAGCGAGGACTGGACTGCCGAGGAAGGGTGGGACCAGCGCAGGGCCTGGGCTCTCTGGCTCACCTTTCTGGGCGACTTCTCCGAACACCGGATGGCACACGCCGAGGGCGCCCTGGACGCCCTGCAGGCCGAGACGCAAGGCCGTGAGCGCGAGGACTGGGCGCTGCTCATCTCCACCTCGCGACGCGCGGTGTCGATCGTCGAGACAGTGGTCGGGCCGATGGATTCCCTCGTGCTCGACCTGGTGCGGATCGAAGAACTGGCCGCCGACCTGCCCGCCGGACTCGATCCGCGAGTGCTCGCGTACGCGCTCAACGGCGCGATCATCACGATGATGCGCAGCATGCTGCACGGCCCGGCCAGGGTGTGGCAGCGCATGCTGCGTCGGCTCGCCGATCTGGCCGGCAGCGAGCGCTTGCAGGGCGTCAGCCTGATGAACGAGGCCGAGAGCGTGCTGGATCTCGCCTTCGCCGCAGCCGCCGAGCGCAGGGACCCCGCGCACGTCCGATCCATGATCCGGGACGCCCGGTCGATGTTCGAGTCCGGAGCGGAACAGCTGGCCGCCATCGGTCTCATCGCTCCCGAGCACATCAAACTGCTGCGCTACGGCCTGGCCATCCGGGCGATCGACGATCCCACCGAGCACAACCTCGAGCGCGCCCATGCCGAGGCCCTGAACCTGGCAGCGCGGGAGAACTGGGACGTGGCAAGCACCTTGGTGGCGGGGTTGCTGATGGGGGCGACGGACGTGGGTGACCACCACCACCGCGACCGGGCGCGGGAGCTGTGCGTCCGAGTGTTCGCCGGCACTCCCCGGGCGACCGGGGCGCTGACCTACCTGATGGAGCATCTGGCGTCGCGCTTCGACTCCGCCGACAACGAGCGGGAGCAGGCCGCGGCCGAGGCTTCCCGACTGGGCGTCCGGTTGCGGCTCGACCGGGCCCGACTGGCCGCCGGCTCCTTCGACACCCAGTGCGAACTGGCGCGCACCGTCGTACGCGCCCAGCGCGCTGCCAGCCTGGCCATGCGCGACCCGCTGACGGGTGTCGGCAATCGGCGGGCACTGCACGAGCGGGTGACAGCGGCCATCGAGTACCGCGCGGTCGACGGCCGCCCGACGGTGGTCGCGTATCTCGATCTCGACGACTTCAAGATGGTCAACGACCGGCTCTCCCATCAGGGCGGCGACGCGGTGCTGACCGCGTTCGTCGCCTCGCTGGACGCCCGGTTCGCCGCTCCCGATTCGCTCTACCGCTACGGCGGCGACGAGTTCGTGCTCGTGCTCGACGGGTTGACGGTGGACCGTGGTCTCGAGGTGGTCGGCAAGGCGCTGCACGCGGTGGGAGTGGAATCGGCGAACCTGATCGACGGCGGGATCTCGGCCACGGTCGGGCTCACCGCTGTGCTGCCGACCGACGACGTCGCGTCCGTGCTGCACCGCGCAGATCTGGCGCTGCTGCGCGCCAAGAGATCCGGCAAGGGATCGGTGGTCTCCGCCGATCATCCGGAGCAGCCTGCTCGGGAAGGCGCGTCGGGACTGTGGAACCCGCCGCCGGCCGGATGAGTCGGACCGCGATGATCCGTCGTGCGGTGCTGCGTCCGCTCTCCCTGCTCGTCCTGGTGACCGCGCTGGCGCTCTCCGCGTGCAGTTCGGTCGCGGGCACCTCTCCCAGCACGTCACCCCCCGCCACCCCGGCGACGCCGTCGAGTACGGCCGGTTCCTCGCCGTCGAGCACGCCGACCGACCCTTCTGCTGACGTCCTCGTCCTGCACTACCTGCGCTCGACCATCGCCGGGCGGCAGGCCGAGCACACCGCCACTGTCCGCGGTGACGGCCAGGTCGCACTGGCGGACGAGATCGACGGCACCGAGCATCGCTTCACCTTGACCCAGCCGGAGTCGGCCCGCGTGGGCGAGCTGCTGCCAGTGCTCGCCGATGCGCCCGAACCGACGAACGTCGTCTCGGATGTCGGCACCATCGACGCGCGCTTCGCGGTCGGCGGCCGGGAGGTCTCAGTCTCGGTCGACGACTGGTCGATGGCCGGCGGCACGGCCCGTCTGCCTGCCGACGAGCGGGCGGTGGCGGACGCGATGATCGAGCTGCGCGATCTGCTGATCCGCGAACGGGTTGCCGGGTCGGCGCCAGGTTCCGCTCCGAGCTCCGGGGCAGCGCCGACGAGCTGACCGGCTCGTTGACACATCCGCCCGAACCGGCGGACAGTGGGCACTTCGCCGATGAAGGAACGTGGACCATGTCAGAGCCGACGAACGCCCCCACCGAGCATCGATCTGAAGACCCTGCTGCTGAGGATTCGGTGAAGTTCCACCAACCGGGTGCGCCGATACCCCCTGGGGACGAAAGCCGCGACTCGGCCCCGGCCGAGCACGCCAGGGACGCTGCCGGCGAGGAATCGGTGAAGTTCCATCACCCCGGCGCGCCGACACCTCCCGGGGACGAGAACCCCGACTCGGCCGCGTCCGAGCACGCCAGGGACGCTGCCGAGGAGGAGACCGTCCGATCCCATCACCCGGGTGCACGAACTCCTCCGGGCGACCGGTCCACGGACACGGTCGGATCAGAAGAGGCGAGGGACGCCGCGGAGGAGGAATCGGTCAAGTACTCCCACCCGGGATCGCCGGTCCCTCCGGGAGACGACATCGCCTGAGATGCAGGGCGCCGGTGCAACCTCGGCCCGGAGGTGGCGCGTCCTGCCCGCATGAGACGTCGCCACCCTGTCCTGGCCGTTGCGGTGCTGTTCGTTGCCCTTGCGGGATGCAGCAGCCCGACCACCTCCGGTTCACCCAGGACGCCGGACCCGCACACGACCGGCGCGCCGACCGCGCCGCAGTTCGACCCGGCGCCCTCGACGGTCGTGATCGAGGTGGCCGCCGGGCGTGCAACGGTTGCCGGTCCGCAGGGCACCTCGCGGCTGCGGGTGTACGGCGACGGGCGGGTGGAGCGCACGGCCCCGGACAGCATCGGCACCGTGCGGTTGAAGCTCGACGACGACGGGGTCGCGACCTTGCTCGCGGCAGCCGATCGGCTCGGGATGCTCTCCGACCCGGATCTGGGTGACGTGATGATCACCGACGTCGGCAGTACCTCCCTGACGATCCGGCTGCAGGACCGGACCATCGATCTCGACGTGATCGGGCCGGGCATCAAGGGCGTCGGATCGCCGTCGGTCGAGCGCGCGCGCGCCGACTTCAGTGCATTCGTGGCGCACCTGTGGAGCCTGGACGGGGTCGGCATCGCCCAGCCGCCGCGGACGCAGTACCCGCAGACGGTGGTCCTCAGCGCATTCACCGACGACGGGTCGTCCTCGGACGCCCCGTGGCCGCTGGCCGACCCGGCCCGTTCCGTCTTCGCCGCATCGTCGTGCGCGTTGGTCTCCGGTGCAGACGTGGAGCGGCTCGCGGCACTGCTGGCGGAGCAGCAGCGTCCCAACGGCCGAGAGGGCGAGGTCACCGTGGCCACCGGGGACCTCGGCGTCCCGGCTCTGGTGCTGCACGTGTCGTCCGAGCATCCGCAGTGCACGCCGGCGCCGATGGTGCGCACGCCGTTGCCGAGACTGCCGTGGACCGCCGACGGCCGTGAGCGCTCCGGACAGTGGCAGCGCTGGCAGGCAGACGGTGCCCTCGAGCGCGCGGCGGACCAGCACACCCTCGGGCTCGGCGACCCGGGATACCTGGACGACTACGAGTTCCAGTTCGTCTCGGGCACCGTCAACGGCACTCCGGTGGTCGACGTGATCGGCACTCCGGACGACGAGCACGCCGGCCGCGACGACATGCCGTCCTTCGTGACTCGGGTCGACCTCTCGCCCGCAGACGGACCGGTGGTCACCCGGACGCTCAGGACTTGACCCGGCGGCCGTGTCGGCGGTCGGGCGGTGGATCCCGTGTGGGGGCTCGCGGAGCACCGGAGGACACTGGGGTCTCAGCACCCAGTCTGACGAGCACACACCGAAGGGCGGTACCCCATGGCCACCGACGAACAGCCCAGGGCCCAGATCGGCGTCACCGGCCTGGCCGTGATGGGCGCGAACCTGGCCCGCAACCTGGCCCGCAACGGCTACGTGACCGCAGTGCACAACCGCACGAACGCACGCACCCAGAAACTCATCACCGAGCACGGTACCGACGGCGATTTCGTGCCCAGCGACTCCGTCGAGGGATTCGTGGCATCGCTGCGGAGCCCCCGGACGATCCTGATCATGGTCAAGGCAGGCCAGCCCACCGATGCGGTGATCGACGAACTCGTGCCGCTGCTGGACGAGGGTGACATCGTCATCGACGGCGGCAATGCGCTGTTCACCGACACCATCCGTCGCGAGAAGGCGTTGCGGGACAAGGGGATCCACTTCGTCGGCTGCGGTGTGTCCGGCGGCGAGGAGGGTGCGCTCAACGGGCCGTCGATCATGCCGGGTGGGTCGAAGGAGTCGTACGAGACGCTCGGCCCGATCCTGGAGAAGATCTCCGCACACGTCGACGGCGAGCCCTGCTGCACCCACATCGGCACGGACGGCGCCGGTCACTTCGTCAAGATGGTGCACAACGGCATCGAGTACTCCGACATGCAGCTGATCGCCGAGGCCTACGACCTGCTGCGCCGCGGACTCGGCCTGGAACCGGCGAAGATCGCCGAGATCTTCCGCGACTGGAACACCGGCGAGCTCGACTCGTTCCTCATCGAGATCACGGCCCAGGTGCTTGCGCAGACCGACACCCGCACCGGCAAGCCGCTGATCGACGTGATCGTCGACGCCGCCGGGATGAAGGGCACCGGCACCTGGACCGTGCAGAACGCGCTCGACCTCGGGATCCCGGTGTCCGGCATCGCCGAGGCGGTGTTCGCCCGCGGTCTGTCGTCGTTGTCCGACCAGCGCGCGGCCGCTGCCGGGGAGCTCTCCGGACCGGACGGTAAGATCGACTCAGGCGACGTGGACGACTTCGTGGAGGACGTCCGGCAGGCGCTGTACGCAAGCAAGATCGTCGCCTACGCGCAGGGGCTCGACCTGATCGTCGCCGGCGCCGCGAAGTACGACTGGGACATCGATCTCGGCGGCGTCGCCCGGATCTGGCGGGGTGGCTGCATCATCCGGGCCCGGTTCCTGAACCGGATCACCGAGGCGTACGAAGGTGTGGCCTCCGGTGAGACCCACGACGACAACGCACCCCATGCTCCGGCGAGCCTGCTGCTGGCGCCCTACTTCACCGAGGCGATCGGCAAGGCGCAGGAATCCTGGCGGTTCGCGGTGGCGCAGGCCACCTTTGCCGGGATCCCGGTGCCCGGGTTCTCCTCCGCCCTGGCCTACTACGACGGGCTGCGCTCCCACCGTTTGCCCGCCGCGCTGATCCAGGGCCAGCGCGACTTCTTCGGCGCGCACACCTATCACCGCATCGACGACGAGGGTGCGTTCCACACGCTGTGGTCTGCCGACCGCAGCGAGATCGCTGCCGACTGACAGAACAGAGCGACCGCAGCGAGATCGCCGCCGACTGAGGACAGTCGACGGCGATCTCGCGGCGGTCTCGGGGGACCGGACTCGCGAGTTCGTGGCTCGCGGGCTCGGGGCCTCAGGCAGTGGCGACCTCGACAGCAGCGTGCTCGTCCGCCTCGACGGCTGCCACCGGGACCGGTCGCGGACGTCGCCGCACCAGGGCCAGCACCAGCACGACGGTGACGGCGAGGAACCCGGCGGCCCAGCCGAAGGCCCGCTCCGCCCCGGCGACGAAGGCTTCGTGTGCCTGGGCGATCACGGCCGGGTCGGCTGTTCCGCCGGCAACAGCGGCCGCGAGCCGGTCATAGCCGGATCCTGCCGCCTGGGCGAACACCGTCACCAGGATGGCGAGGCCGAGAGCGCCGCCGATCTGCTGCGTGACGTTGACCAGACCGGAGGCGGCGCCGGCGTCCTGCGGTTCGACCCCGGACAGCGCGAGCTGGGTGAGCGGGACGAAGGCCAACCCGTTGCCGATGCCGAACAACAGGATCGGGAACAGCAGCGAGGTGTACCCACTGGTCGCCGAGAGATCGCTGAGCCAGAACAGCCCACCCGTCGAGACCGTCAATCCGCCGGCGATGAGCGCCTTGGCGCCGATCCGCTGGATGAGCATCCTGGCGGTGAGCTGGGACATCGTGAACAGCGCGATGGTCAACGGCAGGAAGGCGAGCCCGGTGACCACCGGTGAGTAGCCGAGCACGTTCTGCAGGAACTGGGTGAGGAAGAAGAACATCCCCATCATCCCGGCCACCAACAACAATCGGGCGACGTAGGAGGTCACGCGGTCGCGATCGGAGAACAGTCGCAACGGGGTGATCGGTGAGCTGGCGCGCCGTTCCACTGCGACGAAGGTCGCGAGCAACACCACAGCCGCACCGAAACCGCTGAGTGCCAACGGATCCGACCAGCCGTCGCTGCCGACCCGGACCAGCGAGTACACCAGGGTTGCCGTTCCGAACGTTGCGGTGATGGCCCCGGCGAGATCGAATCGTCCCGGCCGACGGGGCGTCTCGGGGATCACCCGGCGGGCGGCGACGAGCAGGGCGATGCCGATGGGCACGTTGATGAACAGCACCCAGCGCCACGAGGTCCACTGGGTCAGCATGCCGCCGACGATCAGGCCGAGCGCGCTGCCGCCGATGGACACTGCGGTGTAGTAGCCCAGCGCCTTGGCGCGCTCCTTGGCCTCGGGGAAGAGCGTCATCAGCAGGGCGAGGGCCGAGGGGGCAGCGAGCGCAGCGCCGACACCCTGGGCCGCTCGGGCGATCAGCAGTTCGGCCGCGGTGCCGGCAAGACCACCGACCAGGGAGGCGACGGTGAAGATCGCGATGCCGGCGAGGAAGACCCGGCGGCGACCGAGCACGTCGCCGGCGCGGGCGCCCAACAGCAGCAGTCCGCCGAAGACGAGCGTGTAGGCGTTGATCACCCAGGACAGGCCGGTCGGGGAGAAGGCGAGCGCGGTGGAGATGTCGGGCAGCGCGATGTTCACGATGGTCGCGTCGAGCACGACCATCAGCTGACTGATCAGGACGACGCCGAGCACCAGGCCCGCGGAGCGGACCTTCGGGGTGAGCGCGGTGGACAGAGCGGGAGAGGACATGCGGGTGCTCCTCGAGCAGGGGGACGGTTGCCACCCGCGACGTCGGCGGCGGCGGGTGGGATGTGCGTAGGATGGCTAAACGGATGGACCCTCCGGTAACTATACGGAGGCTGCCTCCACTTAGCAAGACGTTCTGTCGACCGTGGGTCGCGCGGCAACCGCGAGCGCTCCGGATGCCGGACGTCGGACGAGGAAGGCGACGGCGTGACGAGCACGGACACGGCAGCGGAGGGAGTCGGCGGCAAGCCGCTGCGCGCTGACGCTCGTCGGAATCGCGAGGCCGTACTGGCCGCCGCCGCCGAGGCGTTCTCCCTGCACGGGGTCGAGGCATCGCTCGAGGAGATCGCCCGGCAGGCCGGCGTCGGGATCGGCACGCTCTACCGTCACTTCCCCACCCGGGAGGACCTGGTCCTCGACGTCTACCGACGTGAGGTGGAGCGGCTGTGCGAGGCAGCGCAGGAGTTGTCCGCCGCGCATCCGCCCGACGAGGCGCTCCGGCTCTGGATGGAGCGGTTCGTCGGGTACGCGGCTGCCAAGCGCGGGATGGTCGGCCTGCTCCGCACGATGATGAACGACCACAGGGTCGAGCTGATGCGGGACCTCAAGGGCGACATCCACGTTGCCGTCGGCACGCTGCTGGACAGGGCCGCCGGCGCGGGACAGATCCGCACCGATGTGACGTCGGACGATCTGCTGCGGGGTCTGGGCGGGATCTGCATGGCGAACGACACCGGTCCGTCGGACACCGCACTGCGGCTGGTCTCGATCGTGTTCGACGGCATGCGCTACGGCGCAGCCGCCCGTCACTGACACAGCTGCGCGGGTCGGCACCCCAGGGCCGTCCGGTCGAACCCGGTGGTTCGCACTCACTAATCTGGACGCATGAGCACCCCCATCCTCTCCGCGGTCGCCTGGCCCTACGCGAACGGCCCGCGGCACATCGGACACGTCTCCGGGTTCGGCATCCCCGCCGACATCTACTCCCGCTACCAGCGGATGGCCGGCAACGACGTGCTGATGGTGTCGGGTACCGATGAGCACGGGACGCCGATCCTGGTGCTCGCGGAGGAGGAAGGCGTCACCCCGCGGCAGCTCGCCGATCGCTACAACCGGGTGATCGTCGAGGACCTGCAGGGGCTGGGCGTCAGCTACGACCTGTTCACCCGTACCGAGACGCGCAACCACTACGCCGTCACCCAGGAGATGTTCCGCACCGTCCACCGCAACGGCTATTTCTTCTCCGAGACCAGCAAATCAGCGATCAGCCCGTCCACCGGCCGGACGCTGCCGGACCGCTACATCGAGGGCACCTGCCCGATCTGTGGTTACGACGGCGCCCGCGGCGACCAGTGTGACAACTGCGGCAACCAGCTCGATGCGATCGACCTGAAGAACCCCCGGTCCCGGATCAACGGCGAGCGGCCTGCGTTCATCGACTCCGAGCAGCTGATGCTCGATCTGCCTGCGCTGTCGACGGCGCTGGGTGACTGGCTGCACGGCCGCGACGGCTGGCGGCCCAACGTCCTCAAGTTCTCGCTGAACCTGCTGGACGACATCCGGCCGCGCGCGATGACCAGGGACATCGACTGGGGGATCCCGGTCCCGCTGGACGGCTGGCGCGATCGGCCGGACAAGAAGCTGTACGTCTGGTTCGACGCCGTGATCGGCTACCTGTCGGCCTCGGTGGAATGGGCGCGGCGCTACGGCACCGACGCCGACCAGTGGAAGCACTGGTGGGCGAATCCGGAGGCGCAGCACCGTTACTTCATGGGCAAGGACAACATCACCTTCCACAGCCAGATCTGGCCCGCGGAGCTGCTCGCCCACAACGGCGAGGGCAAGAGCGGCGGCGAGCCCGGTGCCTTCGGCCATCTGGACCTGCCCACCGAGGTGGTTTCCAGTGAGTTCCTGACCATGTCCGGCTCGAAGTTCTCGACGTCCCGCGGCACGGTGATCTACGTCCGGGACTTCCTGCGGGAGTTCGGGCCGGACGCGCTGCGCTACTTCGTGGCCGCGGCCGGGCCGGAGACGCAGGACGCCGACTTCACCTGGGAGGAGTTCGTCCGCCGCACCAACTTCGAACTGGCCAACGAGTGGGGCAACCTGGTCAACCGATCGATCTCGTTGGCGCACAAGAACTTTGGTGCAGTGCCGGCGGCCGGTACGCTGACCGATGCCGAGTCGGCCCTGCTGGCCACCGCAGCCCAGGCGTTCGACACCGTCGGGGACCTGTTGGCGCGCAACCGAGTCCGGCAGGCTTCGACCGAGGCCATGCGGGTGGTCTCCGCCGCCAACAAGTACCTCTCCGACACCGAGCCGTGGAAGATCAAGGACGACCCCGCCCGCCTGGGCACCGTGCTGAACACCGCCCTGCAGGTGGTCGACGACGCCAAGACGCTGCTGACGCCGTTCCTGCCGCACTCCTCGCAGCAGGTCTTCGCCGCGCTCGGCGGCGAGGGTGTGTGGGCGGCCGAGCCGGTGATCGAGGAGGTCGAGGACTTCGACTACTTCCCCACCCCGCTGGAGGGCGTCGGCGTTCCCGAGGTGGCGAGCTACCCGGTGATCACCGGCGACTGGAAGGCACAGCAAGCGGTCTGGGCGCGACGGGACATCGTCGCCGGGACACCGCTGGCCAAACCGTCACCGTTGTTCACCAAGCTCGATCCGAAGCTCGGCGAGACCGGCCCGGACTGGGCCCCGATCGTCACCGACTGACCCGTGCCGCTCCCGCCCTCCTTCGCCGATCGGAAGCCGGTCCCGGCCGCCGAGCCACTGCCGGCGCCGATCGTCGACGCCCACACGCACCTCGACGCGTGCGGAGCCGACGACCAGTCGGCCGTGCGGACCGCCCTCGACGCGGCGACCGCCGTCGGGGTGCGCGCGGTGATCACGGTCGGGGACGGACTGGACTCCGCCCGGTGGGCCGCCGCGGCCGCGCAGTGGGACGACCGGTTGTACGCGGCGGTCGCCGTCCACCCGACCAGGGCGGACGAGCTCGACGACGCTGCGCAGGCCGAGCTGGCCGCCCTGGCGCGACAGGACAGGGTGGTGGCGGTCGGCGAGACCGGCCTGGACAACCACTGGCCTGCGCGTGGGGTGGGCGCTGCGCCGGCGCTGCAAAGGGAGGCTTTCGCCTGGCACATCCAGTTGGCCAAGGACGTCGGCAAGACGTTGATGATCCACGACCGCGAGGCCCACGCCGAGATCCTGCAGATCCTGGACGCCGAGGGGGCGCCGGAACGTGTTGCGTTCCATTGCTTCTCGGGTGATGTGGCGCTGGCGCGGCAGTGCGCCGATCGTGGCTTCGTGATGTCGTTCGCTGGTCCGGTCACCTTCCGGAACAACCACGAGCTGCACGCTGCTGCCCGGTTCGCGCCCGCAGACCTCATCACCGTGGAGACGGATGCGCCCTACCTCGCGCCGCACCCGTACCGCGGCAGCACCAACTCCCCGGCCGCGGTGGCCCATACCGCCAGGGCCATGGCTGCCCTGCGCGACGTCGAGCTGACCGACTTCTGCCGACAGCTCTCTGCGACGACGGCGCGGCTGTACGGAGTGCCGACAGCGGGCTGACCCGAATGGTCCAGAAGTCCCGCGGTGCTCGTCGGGACGCGGACCACGCGGACGTCCGAGGGTGATGTGGGTTGCATCCCGGCCGCGGGAGTTGCCCGGACCGTTGCCGGGCCGTTACTGTCCCGTGATATCAGCCGGGATGGGGAAGTCCTGGGTGGTGTCCGTGGTGTCGGTCGCTGTCGGGGCGATCGCAGTTGCCGTGCGTGCACGGCTGCGATGCCTCCGGTCACCCCCCATGCCCTTGGCCCGGGGACACCGAACCAGGGATCTGAGTGACCGACAGCGCAGCCTTCGACGCCACCGAGCGTGAGCACACCCCCGAGCAGGACCACAGCACCGAGGAGATCTCCCCGGCCACCGACGGAACTCCGACCGTCGCTGCGGACAGCTCCGCTCCCACGGAACGGCGTCGCACCTTGCGCAAGCCGGTACTGATCGGCGCCGCAGTCGTGGTCGCCCTCGTCGCCGCAGGCGGCGGCACCATGTCGGCCCTGTCCAAGGACGTGACGATCACCGTCGACGGACAGGCGCAGCAGGTCAGCACCTACGCAGGCACCGTCGACGGCGCACTCGCCGCGGCCGGTCTGCAGGTCGGTGCGCACGACGTCCTCGCCCCGGGCGGCGCCACCTCGCTGCAGGACGGCACCACCATCGCCGTCCAGCGCGGCCGGCTGTTCACCGTGGACGTCGACGGCCGCAAGCGCTCGTTGTGGACCACCGCCCGCACCGTCGATGCGGCCATGTCCGAGCTCGGGCTGGGTGGTTCCCGCTTCCAGGTCTCCGCAGACCGCAGCCGATCCATCACGCTGAGCGGGATGACCGTCGCCGCGCGCACGTTGCGCACCGTGTCGCTGCACCAGGACGGCCGGGTCGGCTCGGTCACGTCCTCCGCGACGACCGTGCGCGCCCTGCTGGCCGAGCGTCGGATCACGCTGGCCCGCAACCAGCGCATCACCCCGGCACTGGACGCCAAGGTGACCGCCGGTCAGAAGATCGTCATCCGCACGCTGCCGAACGTCCGGCTGACGGTCGGCGGCAAGAAGATCGGCACCGTGGCGACCGAGGCCCGCACCGTCGGCGAGCTGCTGCGTTTCAGCAAGGTGCGCATCGACGGCGACGACATCGTGATGCCTGCCCGTTCGACCAAGATCGCCCCCGGCATCGCCGTCGTCGTCAAGCGGGTGTCGGTCAAGACCGCCCAACACGACGAGCAGATCGCCCAGCCCGCCGACGAGTCCGTCGACGACGCCGACCTGGCGCAGGGCAGCACCGAGGTCGACTCGGAGGGCAATCCGGGACTCGTCCGGGTCGTCACCCGCACTGTCGTCACCGACGGCAAGGCCGCGAAGGCCACCGTCGTGTCGAGAACGACCGTCACGCAGGCACAGGCGAAGGTGACCCGCGTCGGCACGAAGGTGCCCGAGCCGGTGGTCGCTGCGGCCCCCGCCGAGACTGCCGCGACACCAGCCGCCGGATCCAACACCGGCGCTGCGGCCCCGGCGTCGAGCTCGGGCGTCGACTGGGACGGCATCGCCTCCTGCGAGTCCGGCAACAACTGGTCCATCAACACCGGCAACGGCTACTACGGCGGGCTGCAGTTCAGCCAGGGGACCTGGGCCGCCAACGGCGGTCTCGCCTATGCCTCCCGCGCCGACCTCGCCTCCCGCGAACAGCAGATCGCCGTCGCCGAGAACACCCTGCAGTCGCAGGGCATCGGCGCGTGGGCCTGCAGCGGTCACGGCTGATCCGCTCCATGTCCCTGCCGCCGACCAGCACCACCGGTCCGATCCCGCCTGCGCGGGATCGGCGGGTGCTGCCCGGCGGGTGGATCCTCCCCGAGCACCGGGATGCCGTCCTGGCCGACCAGCTGATGCGCAGCGACCTGCTCGCGCTGGAGTCGGCCGCCGACGTCATCGAAGGTGCCGCTGCCGCGCCTTTCGTCGGCGGACGTGTCGTCAGCGCGTCCAGCTCCGAACCGGCCGGCGAGCTGCTCACCGAGACGCCGCGGACCTCTCGACGGCGCCCGGCCATGGTGGCGATCGCCGCGTCCTTCCTGGTGCTGGTGAGTGCCGCGGGGCCGACCTTCGGCGACACCCCCAAGACCGTGACGCTGAGCCTTGACGGCGATCAGCGCATCGTGGCCACCAACGGTGGTTCGGTCCGCGACGCCCTGCTGGCCGCCGGAGTGGACGCCGGACCGCGCGACCTCGTGGCGCCGGCGCTCGATTCCCCCATCGAGAACGGCTCGCGAGTGACGGTCCATCGGGCCCGGCTGGTCACCATGCAGATCGAAGGTCGCGCCCGTCAGTGGTGGACGACGGCGAACACTGTCGACCAGGCCCTGTTGGAGATGGGGGTGCGGGCCGGCGACTACCAGTTCAGTGCCGATCGCAGCCGGGAGATCTCCCTCGCGGGCACCACCATCGTCGGCGAGCCGCTGCGCTGGGTCACGGTGGTGGACGGACGGCATGCCGCGGTCCGCACCCGGATGGCAGCGAGCACGGTGCAGCAGGTGCTCACGGAGCAGAAGATCAGCATCGGCACGTACGACCGGGTCGCCGCGGCTGTCGGGTCCGCCGTCCACAACGGCCAGCGGATCACCGTCACCCGCGTCCAACGGTCCCGGCGTGTCGAGCACACGAACATCCCGCAGCCGGCCGCGGTCGTCGAGCAGGATGCGACGATCGGCAAGGGCAACACGGTGCAGGTCAACAAGGGATCGCCCGGTCTGCGGACGATCACGGTGAGCCGGACCGTCACCAACGGATCGCCCGCGGAGAAGGTGCTCTCCGACACGCTGACCCGTCAGGCGGCACCTGCTGTCACGAAGATCGGCACGAAGGAGACCGGGTTGCCGGAATCCTGGAGTGTGCCCTGGGACAAGATGGCGTTCTGCGAGTCGACGAGCCGGTGGGACGTCAACACGGGCAACGGCACCTACGGCGGGCTGCAGTTCATGACGCCCACCTGGCTCCAGTACGGTGGCGGCGAGTTCGCTCCCCGAGCGGACGAGGCCACCAAGGAACAGCAGATCATCGTCGCCGAACGTCTCTACGCCCGCGAAGGGCTCGCGCCCTGGCACTGCGCACGCCTGCTCGGCTGGGGCTTCGACAAGTACGAGGGCTGACCGTCTCCCGTGAGCTCCCTGCTGGGCGCCGTCGAGATCCGCCGACTGGCCGCCGAACTCGACCTGCGTCCGACCAAGACCCTTGGGCAGAACTTCGTGCACGATGCCAACACGGTCCGGCGGATCGTGGCTGCGGCCGCACTCGGGGGCGATCGACCCCATCGGCACGTCCTGGAGGTCGGTCCCGGTCTGGGCTCGTTGACGCTCGGTCTGTTGGACCAGGTGCCGTTCGTCACCGCGGTGGAGATCGACCAGCGGCTGGCCGCGTTGCTGCCGACAACCGTTGCGGCACACCATGAGCGGCCTGGATCGCTGACGGTGGTCGCGGCCGACGCGATGACCGTCACCGCCGCTGAGCTGCCGGACAGCGAGCCCGCGGGGCCGGTCACCGCGCTGGTGGCGAACCTGCCCTACAACGTGGCCGTCCCGGTACTGCTGCACCTGCTCGAGGTGCTGCCGGCACTGCGGCGTGTGCTGGTGATGGTGCAGGCCGAGGTCGCCGACCGGCTCGCTGCTCCGCCGGGTTCCCGGACCTACGGCTCCCCCTCGGTGAAGGCCGCCTGGTACGGGACGACGAAGCGCGCGGGCGCGATCGGACGGAACGTCTTCTGGCCGGTCCCCGGCGTCGACTCGGCGCTCGTCGCACTCGATCGGCACCCGAAGCCGTTGCCCGGCATCAGGTCCGAGGTGTTCGCGGTGATCGACGCAGCCTTCTCCCAGCGACGGAAGATGCTGCGCTCTGCGCTCGCCGGATGGGCCGGCTCCGCGGCTGCTGCGACCGACATCCTGCAGCGGGCAGGTGTGGATCCGACTCTGCGTGGTGAAGTAGTGGATGTGGACGGATACATCGCGATCGCCGACGCCGCGCACCACGTGCGCCCCGGGGACACTCCTGCTGCCGGTGGCGAACGGTGAGCGGCCTCGGATCGGTACCCAGCGCCGACGGGGTGGTGGTGCGGGTACCGGCCAAGATCAACCTGGCGCTGGCCGTCGGTGACGTCCGGGCGGACGGCTACCACGAGCTGGCGACGGTGTTCCACGCCGTCGATCTGTACGACGAGGTCACCATCCGGCCGTCCGGCAGTTGGTCGGTCCGGGCCGGTGGTGTGCCGGGAGTGCCCACCACGAGGTCGAACCTCGCGCTGAAGGCGGCGATGGCGCTGCACGCGCACCTCGTCCGTCGCGGGCGTCGACCCGGCGAGGTCTCGATCGAGATCGACAAGAAGATCCCGGTCGCCGGTGGGATGGCCGGCGGGAGCGCCGATGCGGCCGCTGCCCTGGTGGGCTGTGCGGCGTTGTGGGACGCAGAACTCTCGCGGGACGACCTGATCGGGATCGCCGCCGGCATCGGATCCGACGTCCCGTTCGCGCTGACCGGCGGGACCGCCCTGGGGACCGGACGCGGCGAAGTGGTCTCGCCGGTGCTGACCAGGATGACGCTGACCTGGGTGCTCGCGATGGCCGGGTCCGGTCTGTCGACGCCCGAGGTGTTCGCCGAGTGCGATCGGTTGCGCGCCGGTGTCGACGATTCCGCGCTGTCGGTGCCCCGCGCCGATGCCGATGCGATGGTGGCGGCGTTGCGTTCCGGCGACGTCGACGAGGTCGGCGCTGCGCTGGCCAACGATCTGCAGCCGGCAGCGTTCTCGCTGTACCCCAAGCTGCGGCGCACGGTCCGGGCCGGAGTGGACGCCGGGGCGGTGGCCGGCATCGTGTCCGGGTCGGGTCCGACGGTGGCGCTGCTGTGTCGCGACCTGCCGCAGGCCTCGGACGTGGCGGCAGCGATGTCGTCCTCCGGCACCTGCGAGGGTGTCCGGGTCGCCTCCGGCCCCGCACATGGTGCCCGGCTGATCGGCGGGTCGCTGCGATGAGCAACCTGGTCAATCTGGAATCCGTGGGGATCGTCCGGGGCGTCACCCCGGTACTGACCGGGGTCTCGCTCGGTGTGCAGTCCGGTGATCGCATCGGCGTGCTGGGTCTCAACGGGTCCGGCAAGTCGACGCTGATCTCGGTGCTCGGCGGGCGCCTGCGCCCGGACACCGGCCGGGTGTCGACCGCCGGCGGAGCCAGGATCGAGGTGGTCGACCAGAGCGTCACCATCGACGGCGACGCCACTGTCCGCGACGTCGCGCTGTTCACCTTCGCGGGTGAGGGTGAGCACGAGTGGGCCTCCGACGCCTCGGTCCGCGGGGTGCTCGACGGACTGGGGCTGGGCGCCATCGGGTTGGAGTCCCGGATGCGTGACCTCTCCGGCGGCGAGCAGCGGCGGGTCACGTTGGCAGCGGCACTGGTGACCGAAGCCGACCTGTTGATCCTCGACGAACCCACCAACCACCTCGACATCGAGGGCGTGAACTGGCTGGCCGAGCATCTGCTGTCGCGACGTAGTGCGCTGGTGGCGGTGACCCACGACCGGTGGTTCCTGGACGCGGTCGCGCAGACCACCTGGGAGGTGGTCGACGAAGGTGTCGAGATCCGGGAGGGTGGCTACTCGGACTGGGTGTTCGCCCGCGCCGAGCGGCTGCGGCTGGACAAGGCCGCCGAGGAACGACGGAAGAACCTGGCGCGCAAGGAACTTGCCTGGTTGCGCCGGGGAGCGCCGGCGCGGACGTCCAAGCCGCGCTTCCGCATCGAGGCGGCCGAGGAGCTCATCGCCGACGTCCCCGAACCCCGCAACGCCGCTGCGCTGCATCAGTTCGCGACGCGTCGGATCGGCAAGGACGTGATCGACCTCGAGGACGTCACGGTGGGGATCACCACCCCCGAAGGGGGGCGGCGCACCCTGCTGGACGACGTCACCTTCCGGATCGGTCCCGGCGACCGGATCGGCGTCGTCGGCGTCAACGGCTCCGGCAAGTCGACCCTGCTGCGGACGATCGTCGGTGAGTTGCAGCCGGACAGCGGCCGGGTGAAGCAGGGTAAGACCGTGGCGTTGGGCTTCCTGCGGCAGGCCCCCGAGGAGCTGCCGGCCGGCATCCGCCTGCTGGAAGCCGTTGCCGGGGCCAGTGTTCCGGGATTGTCGCCGGACCTGGCCCGCAGCGTCGACTTCGGCGGGCGGTCGATGTCGCCGTCGCAGCTGGCCGAGGAGTTCGGCTTCACCAACGCCCAGCAGTGGACGACGGTCGAGCGGCTTTCGGGCGGTCAGCGTCGTCGGTTGCAGCTGATGAGGATCCTGATGGAGTCGCCCAACGTGCTCGTGCTCGACGAACCCACCAACGATCTCGACGTCGACACGCTCACCGCGCTGGAGAACCTGCTCGACAGCTGGCCCGGCACGCTGATCGTGGTCTCGCACGACCGCTATCTGGTGGAGCGCGCGACCGATTCGGTCTACGCCCTGTTCGGTGACGGGGCGGTCACCCACCTGCCCGGCGGGATCGACGAGTACCTGCGCCGCCGGGCCGTGACGGGTGGATCAGGCCGGGTGGAGGCGGTGGCCGCGCCGGCCGCAGCTGGTGCTGGTGCTGGTGCTGGTGCTGGTGCTGGTGCTGGTTCGGGGGACGCGACGGTCTCCGTGCCGACGCTCACCGCGGCGGCGTTGCGCGACCTGCGCAAGGAGCTGCAACGACTCGACAAGCGGCTGGAGTCGTTGCGCCGCAAGCAGGAACAGCTGCGCTCCCAGCTCGAATCCGTCGGCGCCGACTACACGAAGGCGAGCGATCTCGATCGTGAGTTGCACGCCGTCGGTGACGAGCGTGACGAGACCGAGCTGGCCTGGCTCGAGGTGGCCGAACAGCTCGAAGGGTGAGGGGCCGGCGGCGTGCCCGACCCCGCCCGGCGGGTTGCGCCGGTTCGCAGGCTCACCCGCGGATTCCCGCCCTATGCCCGCCCACTCCCTGATCCGGCAGGCCGCCGTCCCTGGCCGAGCTGATCCCCCGGGTCCCCCTCGCTGACCCGGGGCACAGCCCCATCCGGTCCCTGACGTCGGTAGGGAGAACTGCTCCACCTCCGCTGGTCGAGCAAGCGAGGGACGAGCGCGTCGAGACCCTGTCACCGTGATCTGTTCGGCGTCATTGCGCCGTGTCGATGCTCTCAGCAGGCATTCCTGCCGATTCGATCTCCGAGTCGGCTGCGGTGCCTACGGTGGAAGCATGACGGACGAGCAGCGAACCGCAGTGGTGGCGGGAGCTTCGGGCTTCCTCGGACCCAAGGTGGTGGCGGCGCTGCAGGCGGACGGATACCGGGTGCTGACGATCGGCCGAGCCGGCGCCGATGCCACCTGGGACGACCCGGCGGCAGTGGCACGCGTCGTGGACGGAAGCGATCTGCTGGTGAACCTCGCGGGCAAGAGCGTCGGGTGCCGGTACACAGACGCCAACCGCGGCGAGATCTTGCGGTCCCGGGTCGCCACCACCCAGGCCCTGCACGACGCCGTGGCAACCGCCGCCGCACCGCCTGGGCTGTGGCTGAACTCGAGCACCGGCACCATCTACCGGTACGCGATGGACCGTCCCCAGGACGAGACGACGGGGGAGCTCGGCACCGGTTTCTCCGTCGACGTGGCCCGGAACTGGGAGCGGACCCTCTTCGCAGGAGAGCTTCCCGGCACCCGGCGGGTCGCGCTGCGGATGGCGATCGTGATCGGTGACGGTCCGGCGACCACCATGCTCAAGCGCGCGGCGAAGCTCGGCGCCGGCGGACCCAACTTCGACGGCTGGTGCCCGCCGCATCGGCGCTACCGAGGCATCGGCCCGGACCCGAGCGGCGACGGTGGGGTGCCGCAGCACCGCTCCCACGGACGGCAGCGGTTCAGCTGGATCCATGTCGACGACGTCATTGCGGCGATGCGATTCATCCGCGACCACGACGAGGTCCAGGGGCCGATCAACCTCGCGACACCCACTCCCAGCGACAACCGCACGTTGATGGCCGCGGTCAGACGAAGGGTGCGGATGCCGTTCGGCCCGCCGACCCTGCGCTGGATGCTGGAGATCGGGATGCTGCTGCTGCGCAACGAGTCCGAGCTGGTGCTGAAGAGCCGCTGGGTGCAGCCGCAGCGGTTGCTCGATGCCGGCTTCGAGTTCACCCACACCGATCTGGACGTGGCGCTGCGCGTCTGACCGGTCAGTGATCTGACGGATCTCGTCGCGCTCCTTCGTCGCTTGCTCGATCGGCGGGTTCCGGGCAGCGGGTCGGTGCGGCTGCTCGGTTGATGGTCTGACGGGACTTCCCCGCACTCTTTCGCGCTTGCTCGAGCAGCGGAGGAACGCCTCGCGCTCGGTCAGCGGATCCGTTGGTCCCTCCGACTCCTCCCTCGCTCAGGACACACGACCTGACGCGGAAGTCTCGACCTGTCCCGTGAGAGGCCACGCCCGGGGTCGGCGGGTTCAGGTGCGCAGGGGTATCCGCGCTGATCGTTGTCGGGGCAGGCGGAGGCCTGGCGGGATCGGTGTCCGGTCCGGCGCGGGGCGCGGGGTGGGTCGGTAGGTGCCGGGTCTGCGGTCCCAGACCACCTGTCCTGCAGCGACTTCGCCGTGGAGTTCGTCCCGGTGGACGATGGTGTGGTGGCTGGGGCAGAGCAGGGCAGCGTTGTCGATGTCGGTGGGTCCGCCGTCGATCCAGTGCACGAGGTGGTGGGCGTCCGTCCACTGGGCGGGGATGTCGCAGCCGGGGAACGTGCAGTGCCGATCCCGGCCCCACAGGACGCGTTTCTGGGCGAGGGTGAACAGGCGCTTCTCTGTGCCGCAGTCCAACACGGCGCCGTCGGCGCCGAGGACGGTGGGGATGATGCCGGCGTCGCAGGCGAGT
>JBBJML010000075.1:0-11571 GCA_037720195.1 Nakamurella sp.
AGTCCGCGCGGGCCGTCGCGATGGCGGCGAGCCAGTCCTGGTGGCTCTCCTCCGACTCAGGGCCCATCGCGGCAGTTGCGGCAGGCGTCCGTACTGCACCGCGAACCGGGCGCCGAGCTCGGGCAGCGCTGCGCCACCGCCGCCAGCAGCCTGCCGAGCGGCGCGTCCGGATCCGGCGTCGGCGCCTGATGCCCCGACGAGCTCAGGGCGTCACCCGGGCGATACCCGGCCGCAGGTCTTCCGCGGGCAGCGACCAACTGGCCGGGTCGGCGTCGACCTGGTCGCCGCTGCGGATGTCCTTGACCTGGTCCCCGCTCTCCCCGGTAGCCGGGAACCAGACGTACGGGATGCCGCGTCGCTCGGCGTAGCGGATCTGTTTGCCGAACTTGGCTGCCGACGGCGCGACCTCGCAGGCGATCCCCCGCTGCCGCAGCTGCTGGGCCACCTCGGTGGACCGCGCCCGGTCCTCGTCCTGCACCAACGCCACCAACACGGCGGCCGGGGTGCTGCGGTCGGCGGTCACCAGGTTCTTGCTGATCAGGAGCCCGAGCAGCCGCGAGACGCCGATGGAGATCCCGACCCCTGGGTAGGACGTGCGTCCGTCCGAGGCCAGCGCGTCGTACCGACCCCCTGAGCAGAACGAGCCCCACGACTCGTAGCCGGTGAGCTGGGTCTCGTAGACCGTGCCGGTGTAGTAGTCGAGCCCGCGGGCGATCTTCAGATCGGCCATCACCGTGCCGGCCGGGGCCGAGGCAGTGGCCGTGGCGATCACCGCGGCCAGCGCATCCAGCCCCTCGTCCAGCATCGGGTGGCTGACCCCGAGGGCCCGGACCTGATCGACGAAGGACGTGTCCGGGGTACGGATCTCGGCCAGCGCGAGGCACGCCGCGGCCTGCTCGGGCGTGGCACCGGCGGCAATGAGCAGGTCGCGGACCTTGTCCGCACCGATCTTGTCCAGCTTGTCGATCTGCCGCAGGGTGCCGGTGACGTCCGTCAGACCGATCCCGCGGTAGAAGCCCTCCGGGATCTTGCGGTTGTTGATCTGCATGACGTACGCCGGGATCGGCAACCGGGCAAACACGTCCGAGATGACGAGCGGGATCTCCGACTCGAAGTGTGGGGCCAGCGAGCCCGCATCCACGATGTCGATGTCCGCCTGGGTGAACTCCCGGTAGCGGCCCTCCTGCGGTCGCTCACCGCGCCAGGCCTTCTGGATCTGGTAGCGGCGGAACGGGAATTGCAGTTTTCCCGCGTTCTCCACCACGTACCGGGCGAACGGCACCGTCATGTCGAAGTGCAGCCCCCACCTCGCCGCCTCACCCTCGCCGCCGGCGAGCCGGGACAGCGCGTAGATCTCCTTGTCGGTGTCGGCGCCCTGCGCGGACAGCCGCTCGATCGGTTCGATGGAGCGGGTCTCGACCGAGCTGAACCCGTGCAGTTCGAAGGTCTCCCTGATGACGTCCAGGAAGTGCTGCTCGACGATCCGGTCGGCCGGCAGGTACTCGGGGAATCCGCTGATCGGACTGATCTTGCTCATCGTCCTACTCTCCCAGCCGCACTCACCCGGCGAGAAACGGGTTCCCTGCGCGTTCGGCGCCGATCGTGCTGCGCGGACCGTGGCCCGGAAGCACCACGGCGTCGTCGGGCCGGGTGAGCAGTCGGGAACGCACCGAGTGCTGCAGTTCGTCCCAGGAGCCACCCGGCAGGTCGGTACGCCCGACCGACCCGGCGAAGAGGGTGTCGCCGGTGAACAGGATCTCCGGACGGGCCTCGGCAGCGTCCTGTACCGCAGCCAGCCGGAACACCACCGAACCCGGCGTGTGGCCAGGGGTCCGATCGACGTCGAGCGACAGCCCGGCCAGCTCGATCCGGTCCTGCAGCAGCTGCACCTCATCCGGACGCAGTCCGTCCAGCGGGAAACCGGCGAGAGCCTGTCGCAGTTCGTCGCTGAGGCCCGACATCGGGTCGGCCAGCAGGTGTTCGTCCGCCTCGGCGATCAGCGCCGGGATGCCTGCAGCCCGGCAGACCTCGGCGGCGGCCGCGATGTGGTCGAGGTGTCCGTGGGTCAGCAGCACTGCGGACGGCGTCAGCCGGTGCTCGGCGAGCAGCGCCGCGAGCGGAGCGGCCGCGTCCTGCCCGGGGTCCACCACGAGGCACGGCTGCCTGGGCCCGGTGGCGACCACGTAGCAGTTGGCCTGGAACGCACCTGCGGGGAATCCGGCGATCAGCACACTTCTCAGCGTAGGCGGCGAGCAGAACGGCGGGGTCCGGGCGAGTGGCGGAGGGATCCGCTCAGCGCTTTCCTATCGTCCTCCCAGGCCTGCGCACGGGCGCGGACCTGTCGCTGCCCTAGACTCTGCGGTCGGACCCGGCACCAGGCCGGACCGTCATTTCGTGCTCGAGAGCAGTCCAGGAGGATCCCCGGTGCCGACGAATCAGCAACGACGCGAAGCCGCCAAGCGGAAGCTGCAGCGTCAGCTGGTCCGACGCGAGGAGCAGCGGGCGCGCCGTAAGCGCACCACGCTGATCGTCGGCAGCGTCGCGGTGCTGCTCATCGCCGCCGGGGTGGTGCTGGCGATCACCACCTCCAACAAGGAGGCAGACACCGCCGCGGGGGACCCCACGGCCAGCAGCAGCGTCGACGAGACGGCCCCCACCAGTTCGGAGGGTCCGGTCGCGCCGTGCACCTACACCGCCGGCGGCACCGCGGCGAAGAAGGTCGAGTTGCCGGGCAACACCTCTCCCGAGCAGACCGGGAAGGTGGCCGCGACCATCTCGCTGAACGGTGAGACCGTCGACGTCTCGCTGGACCGCAGCCTCGCACCCTGCTCGGTCAGCTCGTTCCTCTCGCTGGCCTCCCAGGGCTTCTACGACAACACCACCTGCACCCGACTGACGAAGAGCGGTGCGCTCAACGTGTTGCAGTGCGGCGACCCCAGCGGGAAGGGCAACGGTGGCCCCGGCTACAGCTACGAGCCGACGGCCCCGACCGCCGACAAGCCGTACCCGGCCGGCACGCTCGCCATGGCCAACGTCTCCTCCTCGCAGACCGCCGCCGAGGAGGGCTCGCAGTTCTTCATCGTCTACGGCACCACCCAGATCCCGGCGTCCTACAGCGTGATCGGCACCGTCTCGGCTGCCGGGATGAAGGTGGTCGATGCCATCACCTCCCAGGGCGTCAAGGACGACCGCCAGGACGGTGTGCCGAACGCGGAGGCCAAGATCGAGTCGATCAAGGTCCCGGAGGCGGCCGTCACCGCCAGCACGGTCTGGAGCACGCCGTCGTCGGCGGACCCCAACAGTGGCGCGAACGACTCCACCGGTGCCGTCCCCTCGGGATCGGCATCGACGTCGGGCTCCGACGGATCAGCCACCTCGGGTGCGGCATCCACCACCGGCGCCCAGTCCTCGGGCGCGGTCTCGACCGGAGAGTCGTCGAGCGCGGGCCAGACCACTACGAACTGATGTCCCCGGCGCCGGCCGTTCGTCTGCGCCCGGCGCCGAAGCGACCGTCACGTCCGCGAACAGTGGCGGGAAGCGACCGTCACGTCCGCGAACACTGGCGGGAAACGACCGTCACGTCCGCGAACCGGGGTGGGGGCGGGAACACGTCAGGCGCTGGTGACCCGGTAGACGTCGTAGACGCCGTCGACCGCGCGGACGACGCGCAGCAGGTGCCCGAGATGCTTCGGGTCGGCCATCTCGAAGGAGAACCGGCTGATCGCCATCCGGTCCTTCGACATCGACAGATTCGCGGACAGGATGTTGACCTTCTCGTCGGCGAGCATCTTGGTGATGTCGGACAGCAGCCGGTGTCGGTCCAGGGCCTCCACCTGGATCGTCACCAGGAACACCGATGCGGTCGACGGGTCCCAACTGACCGGGACGTTCCGGGCCTGATCGGCGCGCAACGCATCGGCGTTGGTGCAGTCGGTGCGGTGCACGGAGATCGCGCCGCCCTTGGTGACGAACCCGAGGATCTCGTCGCCCGGCACCGGCGTACAGCAGCGCGCGAGCTTGACCTGCAGGTCGGCGTCACCCTGGACGAGCACCCCGGAGCTGCCCTTGGTGGAGGGGCGCCGGACAACCGTCGGGGTGGCCTTCTCAGCGATCTGCTCGCCGGCCGCCTCGTCGCCGCCGTGGCCGGCGACCACCCTGGCGACCACGGTCTTGGCCGAGACGTGGTTCTCCCCCACTGCGGCGTACAGCGCGGCGATGTCGCGGAAGCCCAGATCGTGCGCAGCATCCGCCATGGTCTGGTGCGAGATGAGGCGCTGCAGCGGAAGTCCTTCTCGCCGAACGGCTTTGGCGATCGCGTCCTTGCCGGACTCGATGGCTTCCTCGCGTCGTTCCTTGGCGAAGTACTGCCGGATCTTGGTCTTCGCCCGCGACGAGGTGACGAACCCCAACCAGTCGCGACTGGGCCCGGCTCCCTGTGCCTTGGAGATGAAGATCTCGACGATCTGACCGCTGGCCAGGTGCCGCTCGAGGGGTACCAACCGGCCGTCCACCTTGGCCCCGATACAGCGGTTGCCGACCTCGGTGTGCACCGAATAGGCGAAGTCGACGGGCGTCGACCCGGCCGGCAGGTTGTGCACGGCCCCCTTCGGGGTGAAGACGAAGATCTCGCTGGAGGCCATCTCGAACCGCAGGTTCTCCAGGAACTCCCCGGGGTCGCCGGCTTCCCGCTGCCAGTCGAGCAACTGCCGCATCCAGGCCATCTCGTCGACGCTCGTCCCCGCGCCGACATGGGTGCCCTTGGTCTCCTTGTACCGCCAGTGCGCGGCGATACCGAACTCCGCCGTCTGGTGCATGTCGCGGGTGCGGAACTGCACCTCCAGCGGCTTGCCCTGCGGTCCGATGACGGTGGTGTGCAGCGACTGGTAGACGCCGAACCGCGGTTGGGCGATGTAGTCCTTGAAGCGGCCGGGCATCGGCGCCCACATGGCGTGCACGACACCCATCGCCGCGTAGCACTCGCGCACCGACGAGACCAGGATCCGGACTGCCACCAGGTCGTGGATCTCGTCGAACTCCCGGCCGCGGACCTGCATCTTCTGGTAGATCGAGTAGTAGTGCTTGCCGCGACCGACCACCTCGGCGTTGATCTTGGCGGCCGTCAGCTCGGCGTCGATCTGTTCCTTGACCTCTGCGAGGTACTCATCGCGTGAGGGCGCACGATCGGCCACCAGCCGGACGATCTCGTCGTACCGCTTGGAGTGCAGGATGGCGAACGCGAGGTCTTCGAGTTCCCACTTGATGGTGGACATGCCCAGGCGATGTGCCAGCGGCGCAAGGACTTCCAGTGTCTCCCTGGCCTTGCGTGCCTGCTTCTCCGGAGGCAGGAAGCGCATCGTGCGCATGTTGTGCAGTCGATCGGCGAGCTTGATCACCAGCACCCGCGGGTCCTTGGCCATCGCGATGATCATCTTGCGGATCGTCTCGGCCTCGGTGGCGTCGCCGAAGCTGACCTTGTCCAGCTTCGTGACGCCGTCGACCAGGTGCGCCACCTCGCTGCCGAACTCTGCCTCGGCGTTCTCCAACGTGTACGGGGTGTCTTCGACGGTGTCGTGCAGGAGCGCGGCGACCAGCGTCGTGGTGTCCATCCCGAGGTCGGCCAGGATCGTCGCCACCGCCAGCGGGTGGGTGATGTAGGGATCACCGGACTTGCGGAACTGACCGCGGTGCGCCTGTTCGGCCACCTCGTAGGCATGCTGCAGCGTCTTGACGTCGACCTTGGGGTGCAGGGTCCGGTGCACCGAGATGAGCGGCTCCAGGACGGCGGTCCGCCCGGAGGTGTTCTGCCGTTGACCGCTCATCCGCCGGGCCAACCGGGCGCGCACCCTGCGGGTCGCCGACGGGGCTGCCGCAGGCGTCACCGTCGGATCCGCGTCGGCCTCCGGCTCGGCGACGGAGGTGTCGACCACCGTCGGTTCGGTGTCGGACGTGCCCACGGCCGCACCTCCTCACCCATTCCTGCGGTACTTCCGGGTCGGCAGGCCCGGGAGGTCAAGCCTACCGCCGGGTAGGACGGCCCCCAGCGGGCACAGCTCCGGCGGGGACGCTCAGCGGGAGCGCTTGCCCGACGGCTTGGCTGCCTTGCCCGCCGGACGCTTACCGGGGGCCGGCCGGCTGGTCGCCGTGCGGGGCTTCGTCAGCGATGGCACAGGGGCGTCTTCGACCAGGGTGGCGGTGCTGACGACTGTCGCAGGCTTCCGGGCGGCCGGAGTCCCCTTGACGGGCGCCTTCTTGCTCTTCGACACCGCCGGTGTGGTGTAGCCGACGGGGTCACCCACCGGGTCGACCAGCAGACCCTCGGACGCGCGCTTGGACAGCACGCGCTTGGTGTGGGCTCGCAGCGACGGGGTGCGCACCCGGAGGTCGACGGCCAGCGGCACCGCGACGAACAGCGAGGAGTACGCGCCGACGATCATCCCGACCAGCTGGACCAGGGCGAGATCGCGCAGGGTTCCGGACACCTGGAGCACCACACCTGCATAGAGCAGGCCGCCGACGGGCAGCAGCGCGATCAGCGACGTGTTGATCGACCGCATGAGCGTCTGGTTGACGGCGAGGTTCGCCGCTTCGGCGTAGGTGCGGCGGGTGAGTGATGTCAACCCCGCCGTGTTCTCCTGCACCTTGTCGAACACCACGACGGTGTCGTACAGCGAGAAACCGAGGATGGTCAGCAGGCCGATCACGGTGGCCGGGCTCATCTCGAAGCCGACCAACGCGTAGATGCCGGCGGTGATGATCATGACCTGGATGGTGGAGACGACGCCCGCGATGGCGGCGCGCTTCTCGTACCGGATCCAGATGAACAGCGCGACAGCGATCAGGAAGACGATCACCGAGATGATCGCCTGGTCCGAGACCTCGGCGCCCCAGGTGCCGGAGACCGCGGAGCTGGCGACCGCGCTGGGGGCCCCGTCGGGGGTGACGAGGTTGAACGCCCTGGTGAGTGCGTCGCCGGCGGCCTTCGACTGCTCGGGTGTCAGGACTCCGGTGGTCACCTGGACGCCGGTGGCACCGACCGACTGGACGGCAGGGGCCGATCCCGGGACCGCCTCCTCGACGACCCTGGCGATGTCCGACTCCGGGATCGAGCCGGCCTGTGCGGTCGAGAAGGTGAGCTTCGTACCACCGGCGAAGTCGATGCCGAGGTTGAAGCCCTTGATACCGATCAGCAGCACCGAGATGACCACCAGTGCGATGCCGACGCCGTAGTAGGCGCGGCTGCGCTTGAGCACGTCGAACGCGCCGGTGCCGGTGGACAGCCGGCTGATGAAGGTCTCGTTCTCCGTACCGACGGAGTGGCCGCTCGCGACGGCCTTGTCGGCGCGGGTGCTGCTGCTCGTGGAATCGGTGCTGTTCGCGGGATCTGTGCCGGACATGGGGGTGCTCATCTCACGCCTCCTTCGGGGTCAGGCGGGAGGTGGCCGTGCGGTGCCGCGCGCCGGCCTCGGCGACGGCGCCCAGACCGGACAGCTTCGGCGAGGTGAACACCTTGGAACCGGCGGCCAGGGCAATCAGCGGGTGCGTCACCAGGAAGACGACGACCAGGTCGAGGACGGTGGACAGGCCCAGGGTGAACGCGAAGCCCTTCACCTCACCGACGGCCAGCACGTACAGGATGATCGCGGAGAGGAACGTCACGGCGTCAGCGGACAGGATGGTGCGTTTGGCCCGTTCCCAACCTCGGGGCACCGCGGACCGGAACGTCCGGCCCTCCCGGACCTCGTCCTTGAGTCTCTCGAAGTAGACGACGAAGGAGTCGGCGGTGATGCCGATCGCGATGATCAGACCGGCGACGCCGGCCATGTCCAACGACAGGTCCATCCAGCGCCCGAGCAGCACCATGACCGCGTACACGAGCACACCGGACAGGACCAGCGACAGCACGGTGATCACGCCGAGCAGGCGGTAGTAGAACAGGCAGTACAGGATGACGAGCAGCAGCCCGATACCGCCGGCGATCAAACCCGCTTGCAGCGACTCGGAGCCGACCTCGGCACTGACCTCGTCGGTCTTCTCGAGGTCGAACTGCAGCGGCAGGGCGCCGAACTTCAGCGAGTTGGCCAGCGAGGTGGCCGTTTCCTGGTTGAACTGGCCGGAGACCCGGGTGGTCGGGGTGTTGATCGGTTCCTGGATCGCCGGCGCCGACAGCACCTGCCCGTCGAGGGTGAAGGAGGTCTGCTTTCCCACGTTCGCGGTGGTGTAACTGGCCCAGGTGTTGAAGCCGGTGGAGTTGAACCCGACGTTGATGACCCACGCACCGCCGTCGACTCCGGCGGACGCGCTGGCGATCTGGTCTCCGGGGATTAGCGTCTTGTCGAGCACGTACAGGTTGATGTTGTCCGAATCGCAGGCCAGCACCGGCTTGTTCAGGTCGTCGAGCCCCTGGTACTTGAGCACGTCGGTGCAGGTGATGGTTCCGGTCTGGATGGCGCTCTGGGCGGCCGAGATCCAGGCAGTGAAGGCTGCGGCATCGGTGCCCGACGGCTGGATCGGGATTTTGGGATCGCTGCCGGCCGGCCACTGCGGACCGGTAGCGGCGCCCGAAGAACCGGGTGCCGACGAACCGGCTTCGGACGAACCGCTGCCTGACGCTCCGCTGCTACTGGGGATGCTGCTGCCCGAACCTGCTGCGGTCGTCGAGGGAGCCGTGGTGGAGGCGGCCCCGGCCGGACCAGCGCTGGTCGAGGCTGCTGCAGAGCCCTCCGACGGAGCACCCTGGGTCGTCATCCGCCCGGTGGTTCCCGCATCGGCGGACGAGGCGCTGGGGGTGGTGACGGCTGCGGCTCGGCCCCGCACCCCGTTGCTGGTCCCGGAGGCGGACGCGGAGCCTGCGGCGCTGCTCTGCTCGTCGGGATTGTTGCCGACACCGGCTGACGCGGATGCAGACGACGGGGCCGGCGTACTGGTCTCCGGCACCGTGTCGCCGATGGCGGGTTCTTCCGAGGCGGACGAGGTGGCCGACGGAACCGTTCCGGAGGTACTGGGCCCGGAAGAGCTCTCGGAGGAGGGAACCTCGGTACTCAGTCCGATGGGGACCGGGCTGCCCTCGACGGGGCGGATGTTGAGCTTCGCGGCGCGGGTGAGAGCTCCGAGATCCTTCTGCCCCGGCACGGTGACCACGAGCTGGCTGGCTCCGTCGAGCTGCACCTGGGCACCGACCACGCCGGAGCCGTTGACGCGGGTCTCCATGATCGTGCGGGCCTGCTGCATCGACTCGCGGGTCGGTGCTGTGCCGTCCGCGGTCTTCGCCTGCAGCGTGACGCGGGTACCGCCCTGCAGGTCGATGCCGAGCTTCATCGAGTTCGACCCCGGGGTCAGGAACACCAACCCGTAGAGCAGGACCACCAGACCCACGTACGACCAGATCAAGGTCCATGGCCGGAACTTCCCGGACTGCGTACTCGCCACGACGTGCCTCATCTTGTTCCGGGCGCAGGGCACGCCGGTGGTCCCGGGGTGTCCTCGCCGATGATCGGGCGAGGAAGCTCACCCGGAAAGCGTGGAGCAGGCTAGCTGATGTCGCCGCGACGCTTGTCGAGGCTGATCTCCGAAGAGGTCTCGTCGACGGGCTGCGTCAGTGCGGCCAGATCGGCATCGTCCGTGGTGCTGGGGACGACGATCTCGCGGACCGCTGCCTTCACCCAGGTGGTGCGGAAGCCGGGGGCGAGCTCGAGCTCGATGGTGTCGTCCGCGACGGCGGTGATCTCTGCGTAGAGGCCCGAGGTCGTCATCACCCGGGTACCGGGGACCAGTTGGGTCTGCATCTTCTGCACCTCAGCCACCTGACGCTTCTGCTTGCGCATTCCGAAATACATCATCGCGCCGAGTGCCGCGAACATCAGGATGGGAAGAAGCATGGTTTCCATGGGGGTTTCGATCTCCTCTGGGTGGCCGGCAGCGTGTGCGCAGGTCAACGTCGAGCGTACCGGAGTGGAGTGGTCCCGCTCACCTCGAACGCGTTCAGGAGCCGACGTTGATCGTCGCTCCGAGGGTTGCGAGCCGCAGTCTTCCCACCATTGCGTGCGCCTGCGACGCGGTGAAGCCGCCGCTGATGACGATGCTTCCGGCCGTGCTCGCCGACTGGATCGTCGGCGCGGTGACCAGCACCAATCCGTCGGTCACGGCCAGCCGATCCCCCATATGCGCACCGGTGTACTCCGCAATCGTCCGCGCATCCGCGGCAGCGAAGGTGAGCGCGGCCGCCGCTGCCTGCGTGCCCTGCGTGGCCGAGTCGTCCACTCGGCTGGGGAGCACCCCGAGGTCCGTACCCAACGTCAACACCTCGCTCGTCTGTTCAACGCACATCCGGTCGGGCTGGGGCGCGGCGAGCAGCGACGTGCAGAGCTGCGCATCGATCCGTCCGGAGGTGACCGGGCGGAGTGCGAACCTCCTGGCACCGACCAGGGCTCGTCGGGCGGCGTGGAGCTGATCGGGAGTCGCATCCGGGAGCGTCATCGACACCGAGTACCGGCCGTCCAGCATCCCGACGTACGCGTCGGAACCGTCCTGCTGCGCGTCCGAGAGCTCGTCGACGTCCCCGAGAACCGCGGTGATCGAAGCGACGAGATCGACCTGGGACGGCGGGCTCGCCGGGGACGGTGCCGAGAACTCGACGTCCAGCACGAGATTGGGTTGAGTCGCTGACGTCGACGCTGCGCTGACCCTCGAGTCGGTGGCAGGGCTCCCCGTCGCGGTCCCGCCGCATCCGGCGAGCACCAGCGCTGCCAGTGCGATGACCCCGCCCCTCGTCCGGCGACGCACGTGAGTGGTCGAAGGACCGCGACGGTTCGTCATCCGCATGCTCTCCCCCGCACTCCCGCTGCTGTCACTCCTCGAACAACTGCATCGCACCACGAGCGGCGGGTGCACCGGGGCTCAACCCGAGATGTTCCCAGGCCGCGGGCGTGGCGACCCGGCCGCTGGAGGTGCGCGCCAGCATTCCCAGCCGCACCAGGAACGGCTCGCAGACCTCCTCGACGGTGGTCGGTTCCTCCCCCACCGCGACCGCAAGGGTCTTGAGACCGACCGGTCCCCCACCGAAGGTCCGGCACAGCGCTCCGAGCACAGCACGATCCAATCGATCGAGGCCGAGGTCGTCCACGTCGTAGACCGTCAACGCCTCACGAGCGGTGTCGCGGTTGACGATGCCGTCCGCGCGCACCTGGGCGAAGTCCCGCACGCGGCGCAGCAGTCGGTTGGCGATCCGGGGTGTGCCGCGGGAGCGCCGGGCGATCTCGGTGGCTCCGTCGGTGGGTAGCTCGATGCCGAGGATCCGCGCGCTGCGCAGCAGCACGGTGGTGAGCTCGGCCGGTGAGTAGAACTCCATGTGCGCGGTGAAGCCGAAGCGGTCGCGGAGCGGGGACGTCAACTGTCCGGACCGGGTCGTGGCACCGACCAGGGTGAACGGGGCGATGTCCAGGGGGATCGAAGTGGCGCCCGGCCCCTTGCCGACGACGATGTCGACCCGGTAGTCCTCCATCGCCAGGTAGAGCATCTCCTCGGCCGGCCGCGCCATCCGGTGGATCTCGTCGATGAACAGCACGTCGCCCTCGA
>JBBJML010000076.1:0-11450 GCA_037720195.1 Nakamurella sp.
ACGACCGCCGGAACCTGCGCTGATCGAGCAGCGAGGGACGAGCGTGTCGAGATCCCGTCAGGACACGACCGCCGGAACCTGCGCTGATCGAGCAGCGAGGGACGAGCGTGTCGAGATCCTGTCGGGGCCTGCTCAGAAGGTGGTCTGCGCCCAGGTGGCGACGGGGGTCAGGGTGAACTTCTGACCCGCCGCCCCGGTGCAGGTCGCGGTGGTGAACTGGGTACCGATCGAGCTGCCACCGCCGGCGATCGTCAGGCACCAGGACTGACTGGTGAAGGCGCGCACCACCCCGGTTGCGTCGATCGTCCACTTCTCGCTGTCGCCGCCGTCGCAGTCCCAGAGATGGATCTTCTTGCCGGCGCCCGCCGTACCGCCGGAGATGTCCAGGCAGCCGGGGTTGTCGTGCTGGGGCCGCAACTGCCCCTCTGCGGTCCAGACGAACCGCTGGGCCGTGGACGACGAGCAGGCTGCGATCTTGGCGGCGGTGCCGTTGGACGTGCCGGCGCCGTCGATCGTGAGGCAGTTACCCGGGGCGGAGTCGGGTCGCAGCTGGAAGTAGCCGGGCAGCGACCGGCGCTTGCCGACCGGCGGGACCAGCCCACCGAAGGTGTCGACCGCGTCCGACTCGCGGCCGATGGCGCTGGCCCCATGGGCCACCGCGAGCATGTTGTACGCGGCCGAGTCGGCGCCGAAGACGTGGTCCCCCCACAGGTGCAGCAACTGTTTGCGGGTCGCCGACCGGTTGGCCGTCACCTGGTAGTTGTCCTGGGACTTGAGGTTGCTGCAGACCGCCACCTGCGAGGTGGCGGTCGTCATCCCGTCGACCGTCGCGCCCGGATCGAGCTCGCTCGGATCGGCTTCGACGTCCGGGCAGAAGAAGCCGGACGGCAACCGGGATGCGGCCAGGATGTGCGCGATGCCGTCGCTCTGGGTCTGGTTGGCGAAGCCGATCCGGCCGCCGGTGTAGGCGACCACGATGCGATCGTTCAGCGCGGACAGCGTCGGCCAGCCGGCGGTGTTGACCGCCTGTCGCAGCGTCGTCCCGGTGGGAGTCCAGGCGTGGCCGGTGGCCCACGTGTACAGCTCGGCGGCGGTGTACATCCGGCTGCCGAGGATGCTGCGGACCTTCGCGTCCAGCAGGTCGACCTCGTCGGCCTTCCAGGCGTTCAGCGGATCCCACGACGCCTTGAGGTCGACGAACACGATCAGCGGTCCGGTGCCGGGGTGGCTCGTCTGCCACGCGGCCAGGTCGCGGAGGCAGTTGCCGAGCCGGTCGGGGTTCGCGCTGCAGTTCTTGTTCGCCGACGAACCATCATGCGAGACGTACGGACCTTCTGTGTCGTTCTCCCAGGCGTCCTTGTCGATGATGTCCAGCTCGACCGAACGAAGTCCCTGGTCCAACCAGCCGGTGAGCGTGCTGCCGTAGTCGAACGTGTTGTGCTGCAACGTGTAGTACACGTCGTTCAGCTTGTCCGTCCCGGTGGCTGCGGGTGCAGCCAGCGCGGGCGACTGGGCCTGGGCTGCCCCGGCCGCGCCGATCAGGCAGGCGGCGACCACGCCGCCGACTGCGACGGTGGCGAGAAGGCGGCGGGCTCGGGTCGGGCGGTGGACCATCGTTGCTCCTGGGCTCAGGTCGTCGTCGAGGCTCGGGTGGGTCTCGTCCGGCTGTGCTCGCTCGCCCGCCGAGATGCTCAGCATCCGACGGGTGACGCGATGTCGCCAGTCGAGAACGATGACCTGGTCCGGTGACGGTGGCACGGACCTGGGGCTTCGTCAGCATGAACGGTCGGCAGCGCGCGTGGCTGTCCGTAGAATGGTCTGTCGTGACCATGCACCTCTACGACACCGCTACCCGCAGCGTGCGGCCCTTCGAGCCGCTCGTTCCCGGTGAGGTCACCCTGTACCACTGCGGCGCGACCGTGCAGTCGGCTCCGCACATCGGCCACCTGCGCGGTGCCGGCATCGTCTACGACGTGCTGCGGCGCTGGCTCGAGTGGTCGGGGCTGCACGTCACCCAAGTCCGCAACGTCACCGACATCGACGACAAGATCCTCGCCAAGGCCGCCGAGGCAGGCCGTCCCTGGTGGGCCCATGCGGCGCTCAACGAGCAGCTGTTCCTGGACGCCTATCGGGCGCTCGGCTGCCTGTCGCCGACCATCGAACCCCGGGCGACCGGCCACATCCCGCAGATCGTCGAGCTGATCGACGAGCTGATCGCCAAGGACGCTGCCTACGCCGCCGACGGTGACGTCTACTTCGCGGTGCGCAGCCAGGCCGACTACGGCTTCCTGTCCGGCCAGAAGATCGACGAGCTCTCCCAGGGCGAGTCCGAGGGCAAGGGCAAGCGCGACCCCGCCGACTTCACGCTCTGGAAGGCCGCCAAACCCGGTGAGCCGCACTGGAACTCTCCGTGGGGACCGGGTCGCCCCGGCTGGCACATCGAGTGCTCGGCCATGGCCCGCACCTACCTGGGCGACACCTTCGACATCCACGGCGGCGGGCTCGACCTGGTGTTTCCGCATCATGAGAACGAAGCCGCCCAGTCGCACGGTGCCGGGCTGGATTTCGCGCGCTACTGGATGCACTCGTTCTGGGTGACGCAGGCCGGCGAGAAGATGTCGAAGTCGCTCGGCAACACCATGACCGTCGAGGCGATCACGAATCTGGTCCGCGCGATCGAGCTGCGCTACTACCTGCTGAGCGTGCACTACCGCAGCTCCATCGAGTACTCCGAGGGTGCGCTGCAGGATGCGGCCAAGGCATTCGCGCGGATCGAGGGTCTGCTGCGGCGGGTCACCGATCGGTTCGGCGACGTGGCGATCGACGAGGATCTGCCCGCCGATTTCGTGACAGCGATGGACGACGATCTCGGTGTCCCGCGGGCGCTCGCCGTGGTCCACGACCACGTCCGTACCGGGAACAGCGCTCTCGACGACGGCGACGCCGAGGCTGCGCGGGCGATCGCCTCCAGCGTGCGCTCGATGCTCGCAGTCCTCGGCCTCGACCCGTACGACCCCGCCTGGCAGTCCGGCGCGGCCGCGGCATCGCACGCAGATGCCGCGCTCGGCACACTCGTCGAGCAGTTGCTCCAGTCCCGCCGGGATGCTCGCGCTGCCAAGGACTTCGCCCGCTCGGATGCCATCCGGGACCAACTCTCCGCTGCCGGGATCGTCGTCGAGGACGGCGCGACCGGCTCCACCTGGACGATCGGAAGGTCCTGACATGGCTGGTAACTCACAACGACGAGGCGCGATCCGCAAGGGCAAGAAGGGCGCGAGCATCGGCTCCGGCGGGCAGGCCCGTCGATCGCTGAAGCCGAAGGGGCCCACCCCTGCCGCCACCGAGCGGACCGGACATCCCGCTGCGCGTCGGGCTGCGCTCGCCGCCAAGCGGGCCGACAACGGCAGCCGGGTCGCCACCCGGAGAGCCAAGGAGCTGCCGGAGACGGTGGTCGGCCGTAACCCGGTGGTCGAGGCACTGCGGGCGGGTGTTCCGGCCACCGCGCTGTACGTCGCCCAGGGCTTACAGGCCGACGACCGGGTCACCGAGGCGATCCAGACGGCGGCCGGCAAAGGCATTGCGCTGCTGGAGATCTCGCGTCCGGAGCTCGACCGACTCACTGATCGGGCGATCCACCAGGGCCTGGCGTTGCAGGTGCCGCCGTACACCTACGCCCATCCGGACGACCTGCTGAAGATCGCCCAGGAGTCCGGCGCCCCGGCGCTGCTGGTCGCGGTGGACGGCGTCACCGATCCCCGCAACCTCGGCGCGATCGTCCGCTCGGCCGCTGCGTTCGGTGCGCACGGAGTGCTCGTCCCGGAACGTCGCTCCGCCGGCATGACGGCCTCGGCCTGGCGCACCTCCGCCGGCACTGCGGCTCGGTTGCGGGTCGCGCGCTGCACGAACCTGGTCCGCACGCTCAAGGAGTGGGCCGACACCGGGATCATGGTCGTCGGGCTCGATGCCGACGGCACGATCGACACCGACTCGTTCGAGTTGGCCACCGATCCGTTGGTGATCGTTGTCGGGTCCGAGGGCCGCGGCCTGGCCCGGCTGACCCGGACCGTCTGTGACGCGACGATCTCCATCCCGATGTCGCGCACCGTCGAGTCGCTCAACGCATCCGTCGCCACCGGCGTTGTGCTGGCCGAGGTCGCGCGTAGGCGGCGCGCCGGACAGGCATGACCGGTAGCTTCGGCTACCCAGGAACCGGCACCACGGTTGTCGTGCCGGCGCCCGGCATGGGCCCCGGCAACTGGTCGGGGGCGACCTCCGCGGTGGTGCACGAGGGAGCGGTGTACCTGACGTGGCGCTCCCGGCGACCGCTCACCGAGGGGCGCGGGGTGAGCGTGATCGTCGCCCGCTCCGCCGATGGGGTGACGTTCGCGGAGGTGTGCCGGATCGATCGGAATGCCTTCGGCGCCGAATCGTTCGAGCGCCCGGTGCTCATCTTCCTGTCGAATGGCAGTGCCCGGATCTATCTCTCGTGCGCCACCCCGCAGTCCAAGCACTGGTGGATCGAGACCCTCACCGCTCCGTCCGTCGCCGAGCTGCCCACCGGCGACCGGGCGATCGCCCTGCCCGGTGACGACGCAATGGCGGTCAAGGACCCGGTGCTCTGGCGTGACGCCACGGATGCTGAGCGGCCGTGGCGGATGTTCGTCTGCTGCCACCCGCTCACCGACCCCGGCGACGAGGATCGGATGACGAGCCGGCTGTTCAGCTCGGCCGACGGTCTCGACTGGCGGGACGACGGTGAGGTGCTCGGCCCGACCGTCGGCACCTGGGACGCCCGGGGAGCCCGGATCGCCGCGGTGGTCCCCGGGGGCGGCGCGATGCCAGACGTCATCTACGACGGGCGTCCGGACGCGGAATCCAACTGGTTCGAGACGTCAGGTCTCGCCCGCTGGGACGGCGAGCGGTACTGTCCCGTCCCCGATCTGCGATGGCAGTCAACGGTTCCGGCACACGAGCCGGATCCGCAAGGACTCACCGACGCAGCGCTGCGCTACGCGAGCGCGGTCGAGTTCGGCGGAGCTGTGCGCTGGTACGCCGAAGCGGCCAGGCCCGACGGCGCACACGACCTGATCACCTGGACCCGTTGAGCATTCCCGGCAATCGCCGGATCGAACCGGGTGCGCTGGCTAGGGTCGCAGGATGACGACGTTGCCCGGCTGGTCGGTACACCAGTACCAGAACGACGAAGTGCGCGGGGTCGAGATCATCACTCCCGACGGACAACCGCAGTTCCTGGTGACGGTCGACTTCGGCAGCACCGCACCCGGCAAGCTGGGCAAGTTCTTCGACTCGCTGTACCGCGAGGGTCGGGTGCCCGGTGATCGGCCGTGCATCGTCATTCCGGTCGGCGGCGTTGCCGTCGAGTGTGCGCCGCTGAAGAAGTCGCCGTATCGCAGACGTTCGCACACCAGGACGTTGCACCTCGCGGGCCGCGAGTACCGGTACGTGCACCACACCGACCGACGTGCGGTGGTGGTGTGCGACGGCGAGCGGATCGCCCGACTGCACCGGACCTGGCAATGGGGGCGGTTCAGCCGACGCAGGACCTTCGACGATCCCGGCTTCACCGCCGTGGCCACTTCGCCCTGGGATCCGGTCGACGAGGCAGTGGTGTTCCTGTGCGGCACCGTGATCGGACCACCCGGTCGTGAGGGCGCGATCGGCTACTTCGGCCAGGAACTGGGCTCCGGCTTCTGACGGTCAGGCTGCCGCGGCGACCGGCTCGGCGGCGGCAGCGGGAGTGCGGGTGTTCCAGCCGCGTCGGTGACGCACCGCCCCGATCACCCTGCACACCAGGTAGATCAGGAACGACAGTGTGGTGACACACGGCGAGATCGGCAGCTCCGGGGTGAGCGACAGGATGATCCCGCCGACCGCTGAGAACACCGCGAAGAGCACCGACAGTAGCGTGACCATTGCTGGTGAGGCAGTGACGCGGCTGGCCGCGGCAGTCGGCGTGATCAGCAGCGAGAGCACCAGGATCGCGCCGACGATCTGCACTGCCATCGCGACCGACAACCCGAGCACGATCATGAACAGCGCGGACAGCAGTCGTGTCGGAACACCCCGTGCCACAGCGACATCGGGATCGACCGAGGCGAAGAACAGCGGCCGCCAGATCGCTGCCAGCACCCCGAGCACGACCACCGCGACCGCTGCCAACAACCAGATCTGCGTCGTGTCGACGGCGACGATCTGGCCGACCAGCAGGCCGAACTTGTTGGCCGCGCGACCCGGGTAGAGGAACAGGAACAGCACCCCCAGGCCGAGCCCGAACGGCAGGATGACGCCGATGGCCGAGTTGCGGTCCCTGGCCTTGGCGCCGAGTACCCCGAACAGTACCGCCGCGATCACCGACCCGACGATGGAGCCGACCCCGACGACGGTCGCCGTGCTCGCGGCAGCGACCCCACCGCCGAACAGCAGCAGCGCAGCAGCTCCGCCCGCGAACGACAGTTCGGAGCTGCCGTGCACGGCGAAGGCGAGGTCGCGTGCCTGGATCATCGGGCCGATGACACCGGCCACGATGCCCAGGATCAACCCTGCGAGCAGCGACCCGGTGACGTAGGGCAGCACCTCGCGGATGCTGTCGATCGAGAACCACTCGGTGGTGGCGAAGCCGGTGGGCGCGGCCATCAGTGGGTCCCGTTCTCGTCGTGATGATGCACGTGGCTGTCCGTGCCGAGCACGATGATCCGTCCTTCTGCGCGCAGCACCTCGACGTGGCTGCGGTAGAGCTCCGACAGCACCGCGGTGGTCATCACCTCGTCGGGGGTGCCGATCCGGAACTTCCCGTCGACCAGGTAGATCACCCGGTCGACCATCCGCAGCACCGGATTGATCTCGTGGGTGACGAACACGACCGCTGTCTGCGACTCGGTGCGCCGCCGGTCGATGAGATCGCTGACGGCCTGCTGGTGGGTGAGGTCCAGGCTCAGCAGCGGCTCGTCGCACAGCAGCACGTGCGGATCGGTGATCAGTGCTTGCGCGATACGCAGCCGCTGCTGCTCGCCACCGGACAGCAGCCCCACAGGTGCGTCGGCGAACGCGGATGCCCCGACCGATGCGAGGGCTGCGTCGATGGCCCGGCTGCGGGAGCGGGACGGAAGACCGAATCCCCAGCGATGGCCGTCGATCCCGAGCCCTACGAGGTCACGGGCACGCACCGGCAGCCCGGGGTCGAACGCCCGCTGCTGGGGGATGTAACCGATCCGGGACGAGCCCATCCGCACCGGACGGCCGCCGATCTCGGCCGTCCCGGCGGACAGCGGCAGCTGACCCAGCAGGACCTTGAGCAGGCTGGTCTTCCCGGCTCCGTTGGGGCCGAGCACCACCACGAACTCACCGGCGGCGATGTCCAGGTCCAGGCCTGTCCACAGCACGCGGCTGCCGAAGCGGAGCTCGGCTCCCCGCAGCGCGACAGCCGTGGCTGCCCCGACCGTGGACGCCGGGGCGTCAGCGGGCTGAGAGGTGCCGGGCACGTCGTCCATCATGGCGTATCGGGGATGGGAACCGGTCGCATCATCACTGCCTGCGACCGTGGGACTTCTCGCGAGCCCGGTGGCCGGGCCGACGCCGCGATCAGCAGCGGGCCCGGCGCCCGGGGACGTCATCCGAGTTCCTTCTCCAGGGTGTCGAGCGTGCCGTTGATCCACGCGAAGTAGTCGGTGACGCCCTCGGGGAAGGTCTCGGTGACCGGCAGCACCGGCACCCCGGCCTTCTCCGCTGCGGACCTGACCTGCTCGACGACGGGCCCGGAGGTCTGCTCGTTGTAGGCGACGAGCTGCACCTGCTTGCCGGTGACCAGCTCGTCGATCTCAGCCAGGTCCTTCACCGAAGGGTCGTTCTCCTCCTCGATCGCTTCGGCGAAGTCCTTCGGAGTGACGTCCTGGAAGCCGGCCGCTTCCAACAGGTAGTCGGCGACCGGTTCCGTGACGACGGCCTTCAGACCTTCCGGGTGCGCCGCCTTGATGGCTGCGGTGCGCTGGTCGATGGCGGCCAGGCCGGCGTCGAACTTCTCCGCGTTGGCCGCGAAGCTCGAGGCACCGGCCGCGTCGAGAGCGCTGAAGTCCTTGACCAGCTCGGCGGACAGGGTGCGCATCGCAGCAGTCGAGTAGAAGACGTGCTCGTTGAACGCCTTGCCGTCCTCGGCCGGAGCCGACTTCTCGAGCCCGGACAGCTCGACGACGTCGATCTCGGTCGGGGAGGTGTTGGCGGCCTTGACCATGGTCCCGACGAAGTCGTCGTAGCCACCACCGTTGGCAATGACGATCTTCGCCTTGGCGATCGCCACCTGGGTCTGCGGGTCGGCCTCGAACGAGTGCGGGTCGGCCGACGGGTCGGCGATGATCGAGGTGACATCGACCCGGTCGCCACCGATGATGCTGACCACCGAGCCGTAGACGTTGGTCGAGGCGACGACCGGGATCGGTGACGTGGTGCCGGCGCTGCCAGGGGCACCGGCCGACGGTGAGGTCGCGGCCGGTTCGCTCGAGCCGCAGCCGGCGAGCAACAGGGATCCTGCGGTGAGGGCGATGCCGAGCAGGTGCACAGATTGCCGGCGGGGAAGAACAGTCACGGTGGTACTCCTGGATCGCGTTCGTGGGGCGGGCAGCAGACACGGTACTAATAAGAACCGTTCCCATTCACAGTAGCAGTAGCTCGGGGAGTCGAGCGAGCGCGCGACAGGTCGGGGGATACCCTCGCAATCGGATCGAATCGCCCGCCCGAGGAACAGGAACAGACTCCGTGAAGCATGACGTCGACCGCGCGCATGTGGTCGGAGAGAGTTGTCGGCGCACCTTCGCCGAGCGGGTCTCGTCGGGCACCTCGCCCGGAGCTGGATGGGCGGTGTTCCTCGGCAGTACCGTGATCGCTGCCGGTGGGGCAGGGGCCGTCACGCCGGGAGGCGCACCCGTCACTGCGGACACAGCGTTCCGGATCGCCTCGTGCACCAAGAGTTTCACCGCGACGGCCGCGCTGCGGCTGCGGGACGCCGGGCTGCTCGATCTCGATGCCCCGATCGACCGCTACGTGGATCTGGGCCAGTCGTCCGGTCACGACGGCCGGATTCCGACGGTCGCGCAGCTGCTGTCGATGGCCGGTGGGCTGCCGACCGACGACCCGTGGGCTGATCGTCAGGAAGCGTTGGTGCGCAAGGACTTCGCTGAGATGGTCGCCGGTGGGCTGCGCTTCGCGCGTCCGCCGGGGACGGCCTTCGAATACTCCAACACCGGTTTCGCGCTGGTAGGTGCCGCGATCGAGCGCGTCACCGACCGGGGCTTCTGTGAGTTGGTCGAGTCAGACCTGTTGCAGCACGGCGGTTTCAGCGGGATCGGCTTCGACCGGTCGGTGACCGGCGTCGACAACGTAGCTCTCGGCCACCGTCGGCTCGACGGCGAGTGGCTGGCGCTGCCGTTCAGCGAGCCCGGGGCGTACTCGCCGATCGGGGGGCTCTTCGCCTCGGCGACCGCACTGGCCCGCTGGGCGGGGTGGCTCTCGGCGACTGCACCCGACGCAGCTGCGGACGAGGTGCTGTCGGCGGCGAGTCGGCGGGAACTGCAGGAACCGCGCACGGCAACCGGGGGGCCGGGGAGTCACTACGCCCTCGGCCTGGTGAGCGAGGACGGTCCCCGGGGCAGGATCGTCAGCCACTCCGGCGGCTATCCCGGCTTCGGTGCTCACCTGCGTTGGCACGCGGAGAGCGGGATCGGGATCGTCGGGATGGAGAACGCGCGCTATTCCGCTCCGGTCGGTCCGGTGACGACGTTGCTGCACGACATCCTCGACGCACTCGTCGTCCCCGACGCGGTACCGCCCGTGTGGCGGGAGACGGCAGCCGCCCGCGACGGCGTGGAATCGCTGCTGCGGCAGTGGGATCCGGCGATCGCCGAGACGCTGTTCGCGGAAAACGTGGATATGGACGAGCCGATGTCGCGACGGATCGCCGAGGCCGCGCAACTCGCGGCGGCGGTCGGGCTGGCGGGTGTGGCACCGGTGCCGCTCGAGCAGGCGTCGCCACTCAGCACCTCGCCCGCGAACCTGAGCTGGACGTCACCAGGACCGACAGGGCTGCTGCGCTGCGCGATCAGCCTGACGCCGCAGAACCCGCCTCGGGTCCAGACGCTCTCGGTGCACCAGGTCTGACAGGTCTGCGAGCCGGTCGGCCCCCGGTACCAGCGCCGGATCGGCACGAATGCGTGTTCCCTCGGGTCGGCGTAAGAACGCCGACTAGGCGTCCCGGGTCGCCGCTCCCGGACCTCGGGTCGGCACAAACCCGGTGTGTGCCGAGGTCAGCTGGGCGTCGCCTCCGGGCGGGTGGGCTGGGTCCCCGCCGGCGGTTCTTGGTCCGCCCGGTGGGCGTCCTGCTCGGTCTGCTTGTCCTCGACCCGGCGCTTGATCCCGCGCAGCCCCGGCACCGATCCGATGATCTCGTTCAGCTCGCGGGAGACGTCCAGCAGATCGCGCAGGTCGGGCGCGACGGTGGCGAGCGTGTCCAGGATCGGCATGATGTCCGTGTCCAGGCGGTCGACGATCGGCGGCAGCGCGTCGACGAGCTTGACCAGGGCGGCCACCTCCTCGGCGCTGGTGGTGCGCGACAGCGTTTCGAGCACCGGCAGCAGTTGGGTGAGGACGGGCTCGAAGCGGTCGACGAGCGTCGCGACGCGGCTCTGGGTGCCGGCGGCGCCCGCGACGACACTCTCCACCTGGGTGACCGCGGCCGCGGCCCGTCGTTGGGTCACCTCGACCTCACCGATCAGGTTGCCCACCCGGAGCACCAGGCGCTCGACATCGGTCAGCAGCGACGTGACCCGCGGGATGAGCTTGATGGCCTGCTCCACCGCCCCGTACGCGGTGGAGGCGAGGCGAACGGCGTCGAGCGGGTTGGGAAGGGCCATACCTGATCATGCCCGACGGCCGGGCCCGGGCGGCGATCCGAGGGGCCCGGGGAGGTCCGTCCGACGAGGGATCCGACCGTGGGGTCCGCGAACCTGGCGGTGTCGCGACCGTGGGGTCCGCGAACCGAGCGGTGTTGCGACCGTGGGATCCGCGAACCTGGCGGTATAGCGACCGTGGCATCCGCGAACCTGGCGGTATAGCGACCGTGGGGTCCGCGAACGGGGGGTGGGGGACGCGGGGGGGGGGGGGGGGGGGGGGGGGGGGGGGGCGCCGCCGGCGCGGGGGGGCGGGGGGGGCGGCGCCGGGCCGGGTGCCCGGGCCCGCCCCCTTCCGGTGCTTCAGCGGCCCGGAGGCCGACGGGTCACTCCTTGATGAGGGATCCGGCGGTGCCGGCGGCCGGCGATGCGTCGGCGGCCACTGCGCCGGAGGACTTCAGGCGCTCACCGGTCTCGGAGTTGAACACGTGCACGTGGTCGCCGTCCTGCACGGTGGCCCGGACGACAGCGCCCTGGCTCAGCTGCACGCGGGCGTCG
>JBBJML010000077.1:0-11262 GCA_037720195.1 Nakamurella sp.
CTGGCAGGACGAGCCCGACTCGATCGTGCAGCTCACCCTCGGCCAGCTGCGTAGTCGGGTCGCGGGAGCCCAGGCAGGACTGCGACGAGCGGGCGTCGGGCCGGGGAGCCGGGTGGTCGCGCTGGTGCCGAACGGCATCCACGCGCTGGTGGCCTTCCTGGCCACTGCCGCCTCCGGTGCGATCTGGTCGTCGTGCTCGCCGGACTTCGGGGCACCGTCGGTGATCGACAGGTTCACCCAGATCGAGCCGTCGGTGTTCATCGCCGTGGACGGGTACACCTACGGCGGCAAGCAGTTCCCGATCCTGGAAACCGTTGTGGCAGTGCGGGAAGCGTTGACGGGCGTCAAGCAGACGGTGGTGATCGACGTCCTCGGTGGCGGCGTGCCGGAAGGCGCGATCGGCTGGGAGTCCTTCGCCCGCGCCGACTCGGCGCAGCCGCAGGTCGAGTTCGTGCCGATGCCGTTCGAGGCGCCGCTGTGGGTGCTGTACTCCTCGGGGACGACCGGGCTGCCGAAGCCGATCGTGCAGTCGGCCGGCGGGATCCTGTTGGAGCACCTCAAGATGCTGCGACTGCACGCCGATCTGGGGCCGGGAGATCGCTTCCTGTGGTTCACCACCACCGGCTGGATGATGTGGAACTATCTCGTCGGCGGGTTGCTGGTGCAATCGACGATCGTGCTCTACGACGGCAACCCCGGACATCCGTCGCTGGAGAACCTCTGGCGGTTGGCCGCCGAGCTGCGGATCACCTACTTCGGCACGTCCGCACCGTTCATCCACTCCTGCCGCGCGCAGGAGCTGACCCCCGGGGCCGACCTGGATCTCTCTGCGCTGCAGACGATCGGCTCCACCGGGTCGCCGCTGACGGCGGCGGGGTTCCGGTGGATCGTCGACGCCGTCGGCGAACACATCCAGATCTCCTCGGTGTCCGGTGGGACCGATCTGTGCACCGCAGTCGTCGGGTCGGTGCCGACCGTGCCGGTGCGCATCGGGGAGATCTCCTGCCGGGCGTTGGGCGCGAAGGTCGAGGCGTACGACCCCGACGGTCGAAGCCTGGTCGGTGAGGTGGGTGAGTTGGTGATCACCGAGCCGATGCCGTCGATGCCGGTCTACTTCTGGGGGGACGACGACGGCGAGAAGCTGCACGAGGCCTATTTCGAGGTCTACCCGGGTGTCTGGCGGCACGGCGACTGGATCAGGATCACCGATCGCGGTTCGTGCGTCATCGAGGGTCGCTCGGACGCCACGCTGAATCGTGGCGGCGTGCGGATGGGTACCGCTGACTTCTACCGGTTGGTGGAGGACCAGCAGGGCGTCGTCGATTCGCTGGTGATCGACACCTCCGACGCCAGCGGTGAGGGTGATCTGCTGCTGTTCGTGGTGCTCAACGGAAACGAGGAGCTCTCCAGGGTCGCCAGCCGACTGCGCGCGACCATCCGCAACGAGCTCTCGCCGCGGCACGTGCCGACTGCGGTGATCGAGGTACCGGCGATCCCGCGCACGCTGAACGGCAAGAAGTGCGAGGTGCCGGTCAAACGGATCCTGGCCGGGGCGCCGGTCGAGCAGGCGATCTCCGTCGACGCACTCGCCGACCCGGCCGCGCTGGACGGATTCCTGGCGGCGGCGCGTGAAGGCCGGGTGACCTGAGCGCTGCTTGTTCCTGAAGCTCGACCGGAGGTGTCGAGCCGCTTTGCTTCCGGGGCCGCGCTCCGGGTAACCTTGCTGCTCGGTGCCCCTCGCGGTCGCTCGCCCGGGTCGCGTCCCGATCAGCAGCGTGTCGGGATGGGAACCAGGAAGCGTGCCAGAGCGGCCGAATGGGACACACTGCTAATGTGTTGTGCTCTTTAACGGGCACCGAGGGTTCAAATCCCTCCGCTTCCGCGCAGCGCCGGGCAGTACGATGGATGCAGGACAACTGAAAAGCTCGCGCCCGTGGCCCAACGGATAAGGCATCTGACTACGGATCAGAAGACTGGGGGTTCGAATCCCTCCGGGCGCACTCTGTTGAGACAGGCGAGCAAGGCCCCCCACCCGCAGACGACGGTCTGCCGGAGTGGGGGGCCTTGTTCGTTGCTGCCGGTCGCGCGGGTCAGCTGCCCAGGAGTCGCACCGGACGAGGAGTGCTCCCGAGCAGGGCGAGCAGCTGAGCCGTGTGACCGGGAAGCTCCCCCTGTGCCAGGCCGTTCAGGATGTCCCGCAACGAGATCGGCTGGTCCAGCAGCACGTCGCCATGGGACAGCAATCGACACGAGATCGCCGTGTTCAGCTCGTCATCGCTGAGTGACGAGCCTCCGAGGGTGCACAGCGCCTCGGTCTGGACGCGGATCCTGGTACGCAGACCTGCCGCACCCCCGGCACGCCGGATGGTTGTGCCGATCGTCCAGCCGTCCTGGGCAATGCGGTTGTCATAGGTGGTGTGCGCCCCGGCTGCCACGGCGGACAGCGCGGCGAGTGTCGCGGCGTTCACCAGCGAGACGTGCGCCAGGATCTGATCGGAGTCCCATTCGCCGGAGGGCGGAACCAGCTCCGCACCGCCGGCCGCAGCGACGATCTCCGCCGCCTCCAGCAGTGCGCGGGATGCCTCGTGCAAGGGGTAGGTGTCCATGGATTCTCCTGCTCAGCGGTGCGGGGCTCGGCGGGACGGTCAGAGGTGGCGTCGGTTCAGGCGTGGTTGGGCGACATGTCCCAGGGGGCCTGTGGCAGGACGTCCCCCGTCTCGAGCAGGGACTTGAGGTTCGCGAGCACCGCCGGCCACCCGCTGGAGATCCCGGCGAGCATCTCGGTGTTCGGGAGGTTCTCGTGGGTGACGGTCAGCCGGACGATGTCGTGGTGCGGCTCGACCAGGAACGTCACCACGGACGGGCCATCGGGCGAGGGGTTGTCGGGGGAGTCGTCGAAGGTGATGACCAGCCGCGTCGGCGGCTCCGCCTTTAGCACCCGCCCGGTCACGTCCACCACACCCGACCCGTCGGCGCGTTCGTGGATCCACGGCGAGCCCGGCTGCCAGTCGGAGATGTTGGCGTGACCCCAGTACCGGGCAGTGAGGTCGGCATCGGTCAGGGCCCGCCAGACGTCCGCCGCTCCGGCACGGATGTAGGTGACGTAGACGTAGGTCGGTACGGACGGTCCCGGTGCGGTCATGGCAATCTCCTCGGCTCGATGGCGGATGGCGGTCAAAGCCTGCAACCGGGGTAGTTCGAAACTGGAGATCCACCGTTCCTGGATCTCCTGGATCGGCCCCGGGTTCAGGTAGTGCAGTCGTTCGCGACCGCGTCTGACGACGGTCACCAGGTCAGCTCGTTGCAGCTGGTCGAGGTGCTGGGTGACCGACTGGCGGGCCATCCGGAGCTGCGCGCACAGTTCGCCGAGGGTCTGCCCGTTCTGCTCCCGCAGGCGGTCGAGCAGCAGTCGACGGGTCGGGTCGGCGAGCGCCTTGAAGACCGGGTCTCCGGACCGCTGCTCGCTGTTCATCGGGATATTATGCAGGCAATCACCTGCATGTTGTCAACGAGCGGCGGACACCTCCTGCAATCCGGACGGAGCCGAGCTGTTCGGATCGGCGGCGCCCTCGACGACGGTGCTGTCCCCGGGGTGGATACTGACCCCCGACCTGGACGGGAGGGACCCGATGCGCGGTTCCGGCGTGCCAGGGCGCGATACGACAGAGGCGGCAGCGGAATTCCCTGCGCTGCGGGCCGCGGCAGTGGTCCCGTTCGCGGTCTGTACCGCCGTCGGATTCCTGTTGTTGCTGGTCCCCCCGTACCAGCGGTCCGCGGCCGAGTACGTGGCGAGCGGACTGCTGCTCGTCGTCGTCCTGGTGGCCGCCGTCGTCCTGCCCTGGGAGCGGTGGCCGGGCTGGACCCACGCGATCCCGCCGCTGTCGTTCTTCCTCGTGATCGCGGTGATGCTGGATCTGTCGGGGGGATCGTCGTCGGTCCTGACGCCGATCGTGACGGTCCCGGTGCTCTGGCTCGCCCTGTTCGGCAGTCGGTGGGCACTGCATGCCGCGGCGGTGGCGACCGGTCTGCTCTTCCTGGTGCCGCTGGTGCTGATCGGGGGCGCTGACTACCCCGCGTCCGGGTGGCGCCGTGCGGTGATGTGGATGGCCGTCGTCTGGATCGTCGTGCCGTTCGTGCAGGCCGCAGTCCGTCGACTGGCCGCGCGGGAGCGCGAACTGGTCGACCTCAATGCCGACCTGGAAGCGGCGGATCGGCAGTGGCAGCTGTTCGCGAGCCAGCTACCCGACAGCGTGGTCCTCATCGTGGACGCCGACCTGCGGTACGAGTTGATTGCCGGCGCGGGGACGCTCCGGGAGCGGATGGACGGCTGGGTCGGGTCGACCCTGTTCGAGACGTCCTCCGCCGAGAACATCGCCCTGCTGGAGCCGCTCTACCGTGGCGCGCTGGCCGGGGAGCGCGGGGAGGTGGAGCTGTTCGCAACCGCCAACGGACTCCTGCACGAAGTGACGGCTGTGCCGTTCGTCCACCACGGGCGCACCAGCGCCATGGTGGTCGCCTGGGATGTCAGCGCCGCGCAGAACCGCGAGCTGGAGATCCGCCACGTCCAGCAACAACTGGAACACCTGGCCTCCCATGATCCGCTGACGGGCCTGGTCAACCGGCGTCGGTTCGACCTGGCGCTGGACCAGCACCTGGCCGCGTGCGCGCGGAGCGGATCGCAGGGTGCGGTGCTGATGCTGGATCTGGACCAGTTCAAGGAGGTCAACGACACCTTCGGGCATGGGGTCGGCGATCAGCTGATCGTGTCGGTCGGCGGCCTGCTGCGGGCAATGCTGCCCGAGTCGACCACCGTGGCCCGGCTCGGCGGCGACGAGTTCGCGGTCCTGCTGCCCCGCGGTGCGCGGGCGGAGGCAGAACAGGTGGCACAGCTGATCGTGGAGGGTGTCCGGGGGCGGACTGCACCCGCCGAGCAGTCGTTCGCCCGTGCGCTGACAGTGAGCGTCGGGGTGGTGATGATCAGTGAGGCCACCACCAGCGCGGCCGATCTGCTCGTGGCTGCGGACATGACGATGTACGACGCCAAGGATGCCGGCCGCGACCGCTACGAGATCTTCGATGCCCGGGACAGTGCAAGCCCGCACACCGCCGCCCGGATCAGCTGGGCGACCCGGATCCGACAGGCACTACGCGACGACCGGTTCGTGCTGCACGCCCAGCCCGTCGTCGATCTGCGGACGGGGCAGGTGGCCGGGGCCGAGCTGCTGCTGCGGATGCTCGACGACGACGACAGCCTCATCCAACCGGCGCGGTTCCTGCACGTCGCGGAACGGATGGGGCTGGCGCCCGCCGTCGACCGTTGGGTGACCGGGAGGGCAGTGGGGATGCTGCAGGAGACCACGGCGATCGGGAGGCCTGTCCGGTTGTCGGTCAACGTCTCGGCGCATTCACTCAACGACCTCGACTTCATCGACGACATCGAGGATCTGGTGAGGGCGGCCGGAGTCGATCCCCAGCAACTGGTCTTCGAGATCACCGAAACCGCGGCGATCGCCAACATGGAACGAGCTCGGATGTTCGCGGACCGGTTGCACGCCCTCGGTTGCCGGCTCGCGCTGGACGACTTCGGCGCCGGTCACGCATCGTTCTACTACCTCAAGCATCTGCCGTTCGACTTCATCAAGATCGACGGTGAGTTCGTCCGCTCCTGCACCACGGACACCTTCGACCGGCTGGTGATCGCCTCGGTCGTGGCCTTCAGCGCAGGCACCGGACGACAGGTGGTCGCTGAGTACGTCGGTGACGAGGCCACGGCGCTGGCTCTGCGCGAGATGCAGGTCGACTTCGGGCAGGGGTTCCATCTCGGTAAGCCCGTGCCCTGGCAGGACTTCCTGCGGGACAACGACATCGTCGGACCGTGACCGGGGCCGATGCCTCAGGCAGCGGGCTCCTCGTGCTGCTCCTCGGCCGACCGGGAGTCGTCCAGCGTCAGCGCACCGAGGACGGCGACCGTCCCGACCACCACCATCAGTGCCAGGTAGGCGATCCGTTCGCCGTGGAAGTAGGAGCCGACGAGGGCCGGGCTCCAGGCACCCTGCGGGAGCACTGTCACCACGAGTGCGGCGATCAGGGTGCCGATCAGTGCGGTACCGATGCTGGTGCCGACCTCCTGGGCGGTGTCGTTGAGAGCCGCTCCCAGCGAGGTCCGGTTGGCGGGCATTGCGTCGACCAGTCCCACGGCACAGATCGTCATCACCGTGCGCAGTCCGATCGTCATGATCACCATGCCGATGGCGATCATCAGGTAGCCGTGATCGACGGCCCAGGACAGCCAGGCCCATGAGACGGTCAGCGACACAGCGCCGACCAGGCAGGCCACCCGTCGACCGAACCGCGCGACGAGCAGTTCGGTCAGCGGGGTGGCGGCCAGCATGGTCAGGATGAAGGGCAGGTTGGCCAGGCCCGCGCGGATCGGACTCCAGCCGTAGGCGTACTGGAAGTGCAGGATGAGGCTGAACATCACCCCGGCCATCGCCGTCGAGGTGCCGAGTTGGGCCAGGGTCGCCCCGCGGATCGTCCTGTTGCGCAACAGGTTCAGGTCCAGCATGGGGAAGGCGGCGCGCCTTCACGCATGACGAAACCGATCACGGCGGCGATCGCGCGAACGCGGTGAGCAGGGTGGGCCAGGAGACCCAGCCGTGCTCGACCCCGTTGGTCATCGTGTAGCAGGCGAGACCGATCGCGGCGATGGTGAGGGCTGCACCGGGCAGGTCCAGGGCGTCGTGCGTGAGGTCTTCTGGACGGTCCTTCGCGACGCCGAGCCGGACGCCGAGGTAGGCGATCAGGGCGATCGGAGCGTTCACCAGCAGCAGCCACTGCCAGCTCACGTGGGCCAGGGCGGTCCCGCCGAGCAGGGGGCCGAGGATGAAGCCGCTCATGCCGACGACGATCATCACCGTCATCGCGCGCATCCGCAGGAGCTCGTCCTCGAACAGCCGGAACACCAGCGAGTTGGTGATCGGCGCCATGGCGGCCGCGGCGATCCCGAGGCCGGCCCGCAGGGCGATCAGCTCCCCGGTCGAGGTGACCAGCAGCACCAGCAGGCTCGTCAGGCCGAAGGCGGCCAGCCCGACCTGCAGCACACGACGGCGACCGAACCGGTCGGCGATGGAGCCCGCGGTCAGCAGCAGGCCGCCGAAGGTGAGCGAGTAGGCGCCGGTGATCCACTGCAGGGACGTGGTGCTGCCCTGCAGGTCGCGACCGATGGTCGGTAGCGCGATCGTCAAGAGAGTGTTGTCGACCATCTCGACGAAGAAGGCCAGGCACAGCGCCGCGAGCGGGATCCAGGCGGCACGCAACGAGGGATAGAAGCGGGATGGTGCGGGGGCGGTGTCTTTCGTATCGGCCGGAGCCGGAGAGGGGGACTTCGGGGCTGTCATGGGGAACCTCCAGTATCGAACGACGTTCGGTAATCGAACGCGGTTCGAACTGTAGAACCTCGTTCGGTAGACTGCAAGCATGGCGCCGACCAGATCGACGACGCCCGCCGTCCGCCGTCGTGCTTCGCACTCGATGGAGGCCGTGCTGACCGAGGCCGTCGCGTTGCTGGACGTCGCTGGCGAGCCGGCGCTGACGTTCCGGGCGTTGGCGGCGAGGCTGGGCGGCGGCGTCGGCAGCATCTACTGGTACGTCGAGAGCAAGGACGAGCTGCTCGATCGGGCGGCAGACCATGTGTTGGCCGACGTGCTGGAGGACACCGAGAAGTTCGTCGACGACCCAGATCCGATCGCCGCACTCCGCGGGATCGGCCGCACCCTCTACGACGCGGCCGTCGACAGGCCGTGGTTGGGCCGATATTTCATGCGCAACACAGAGTTCCAGCCCAACTCGCTCCGGCTGTACGAGCGGGTAGGCGGTCAGGTGCTGCGCTTGCACCTGAAGCCGCGCGAGTCGTTCCATGCAGCATCGGCAGTGGTGGGGTTCGTCGTGGGGCTGGCGGCCGACATGGGGCAGGAGCCTCCGGAGGAAGTGGTCAGCGGAGCCTTGGACCGGGGCCAGTTCATGAAGCGGGTCGTCGACCAGTGGCGAGGCCTCGATCCGGCTGAATACCCTTTCCTGCACACCATCATCGACGAGTTCGAGGGCCACGACGACGCCGATCAGTTCAGGGCAGGTTTTGACCTGCTGCTGGACGGCCTGCGTCGTCAGGCCGCCCGCTGACGGTGACTGCCACAGTGATGGAGCGAACGGAGACGGTGATCGAGCGAACGGAGTGAGACGAGATCCCGTCAGATCAGCTCGAGCGCGAAGGCGTCGCTGATCGCCCGTGCCAGGATCGCTTCCTGGTCATCGAAGAGGAGACCGATCGTGTCGCCGACGGCGCTCCGACGAACGGTGACGATGTTGTCGCAGCTGACGACACACTCATGATCGAGCCCGTTACGCGGACCGACCGGGACCTCGCTGACGATGCCCCGGACCGTGCTGGTGATCGGCGCAACGGTCACCCAGTTCAGCAGGTGGAGCACCGAAGGCCGGGTCAGGATGAGTGCAGGCCTTCGCTTGTCGAGTTGCACGGTCGCGATGGTCCGCATCAGTCGAGCGCGGGATGCGGCAGGTCGAGCACGACCTCGAGGTCGGGGTAGATCGATTCACCGCGTCGGGCGAGGTCGATCAGGATCGCCTCCTCCCCGCGGTAACGCCGATCTCGCTGCAGGCGAGCGATTCCCCGGCGGACAGCATCGGATCGATTCGCCGCTCGACCTTCAGCCACCTCGGCGTCGAGTGCGGCGAGTTCCTGGTCGTCGAGCCGGATGGCGATCTGGGTGGTCATCCCGTCACGGTACTCGAGCCGTCAACCAACTGGTATGCACCGTGCTCCCGCGGTGGCCGCGAGTCGGCGACCATGCCTGCCGTCACAGCGCGGCCCGGAGACGATCCGCCCACTCGGCCCGCTCGGCGGCCCCGACCCAGTGGGTCTCGTCATGGCGGCGGTACAGCTCGTCGCCGGAGTACCGCGGGAAGACGTGGACGTGGACGTGCCACAGGTCCTGGTCTCCCGCCGGCTCGTTGTGCTGCCGGATCGAGATGCCTTCGCAGTCGTAGGCGCCGCGCATCGCGACGGCCACCCGCTGGACGAGGCCGAACAGTGCGGCATTCTGATCGACGGACAGTCGGTACAGGTTCTCGACGTGATCCGTGGTGCACACCAACGCGTTCCCGGGCCGACCGACCCAGGCCTTCGGAGAGATCCGGGCGAAGGCGAGCGGCTCCACAGCGACCAGATCGCTCGCGCGGTTCCACTCGTTCTCGACGCCGGCGAGCTGCGCACACAGCGGGCAGCGGTAGCCGTCCGGTTCGTGAGAAGGTTCCATGCCGCGACCCGGAGTCAGTGCGCCAGAACCAGAATGACGATCACGATGACCGCCAGCGTGGTGAGCGATACGAGTGCGACCAGCTGGTGGCGCCAACCGAGTCGGGTGCGCCGGGCAGCGAGCAGGACGACTCCGGTCAAGGTGAAGAAATACAGACCGAGTCCGATCTGGATGCCGGTGCGGGCGGTGATCAGCCCGACCCAGGCGATCGCCAGCGCGAGCAGCGGGATCGACGCAGAGGCGAAAGCTCCGCCGGCGATCCGCAGCATCGTCCTGAACTGTTGACTCTCGGGTGAACCTTCATGGGTCACCTGGTGCGCGATCACGTCCGCGACGAATCCGGCGATCGAAATGCCGCCGATGCCGGCGAGCAGGGTGAGGAACGCACCCGATGCGCTCTGATGCTCGCCACCCAGGAGCAGCGTGGCGAGGATGGCGAGCCCGGTAAAGGACGCGTAGATGCGCTCCTTGACGGCCTGCGCCTGCTGGGCGACCGGCCACGCGCGCAGCGCTGCGCGGCGGTCTGCGCTCAACTGACGCGGACCGCGATGCCGTCGAAGGTCACCACATCACCACGATGCAGCTGACGGCCGCGGCGGGTGTCGACCTCGCCGTTCACCGTCACCGCGCCGTCGGCCAGCAGCGGCCGCACATCGGCGCCGTTGTCGACCGCGCCGGCCAGCTTCAGCAATTGTCCGAGGCGGATCATGTCGCCGGTGATGCTCACGTCTTCCATGAGGCTCATTGTCCCCGCAGCGGCGACCCTTCGGTCACCGGCACCGAGGGTGCCGGCTGGTGCCTGCGACGACGCACCAGCCACCAGCCGAGCATGGCCGCCCACAGGATGACGAGGTAGACCAGGAACCCTGCCGGGTAGTCGCGATTGAGCAGCGTCGGGTTGTCGAGCCGCAGCCCCGGCCGGGTGAGGAACGGGGCACCCACGAACAGCAGCGCCGCCGAGATCATCCCGCCGACCACCGCCGGTCCGCGGGCTGCGAACGGCAACCTCAGGACGAGCCAGCCGACCACTGCGACGGCCGGCATCACCACGGCATCGGACAGGATCGGCGGGATCAGGAACCACTTCCCGAAGCTGAACCAGTCGGTCGGACCGGCCAGCGCATCGACAAGTTCCAGAACGCCGACCACTCCCAGGCCGATGCCGATCACGACCAGGGTGACGCGGGTGATCATGACGCCACCTCGATCCGGGTCAGCCATTTCGTCTGCAGCGCACCGGGTCTGCCGGGAGCGATCAGTCGGGCCGGATAGCCGTGCTCCGGATGCAGGTCCTCACCGGCCAGCTGGAGCGCGATCAGGGTCAGCGGGTCGTCCACCGAACCTGGCGGCACCACCGAGCGGCCGTACAGGCCCGATTCCAGTGAGACCATCTGCGCCGCACCGCGGGTGACGCCGGCCCGGTCCAGCAGATCGCCCAGCGGAACACCGGTCCACGTCGCGGTGCGCGCCCAACCCTCGACGCAGGCGATCGGCAGGTCGGCCGTGCGTTGCGGGAGAGCTCTCAGTTCGGCGATGGTGAAGCTCCGGCCGGTACCTCCGGTGCCGACGATCGTCAGCTTCCAGTCGGCGGCGGCAATGGCAGCGCCCACCCCCGCTGCTGCCACGGTGCGGTTGACCGGAAGTCCCTGCGGTCCCGACCCGCCGCGTTGGGCGAGCACCGAGATGGGGGAGAGCGCGGGGATGCGGTCGCTGACCGTGGCCAGGGTGACGGTGCCGACGGCGCCGGCGCCGAGCAGCATCAAGCCGCGGCGACTCAGGGCCGGCGGATGGTCGTGGGGTTCGGTGCTGGCGTCGCGGAATTCGGGTTCGGTGTCGGGACCGACCGGAGCGGAGCCGGGGGGGGGTCGAGCAGCGCACGCCCCCCCACCCGGCGGTTACCTGCGCGCACGAACACCCCCCAATTGCCTGG
>JBBJML010000051.1:0-31105 GCA_037720195.1 Nakamurella sp.
ACCTCGAGGTCGAACGGTTCCATCAAGTCGGTCAGCTCCAGCCGCGTGCACACCACCGCCCGCTTCGCCGTCCGGCCGCCTGCCAACCGCATGGTCACCTTCTGCGTCAGCGGCAGCTCCTGCGGTGGACCGACGTTCTCGAACTTGGAGAGCCGGGTCTTGGCGGCCTGATAGCGCGACGCCAGACCATCGTTGAACGCGGCCTTGGTCTTGTACATCAGCACCAGCGCCTTGAGCTTGGCGTGCTCCTCGTCCCACCGCCGGCGCAATTCCTCCAGGCGGGAGTTCCGGTCGGCGCGGGCTTGCCGATAGGTCGCCAACGAACCGCCGTGCACCCAGGAAACAGCTCCGGCGACTCCTGGTTCCAACGTCACGATTCGAGTTGCCGCCCTGGCGAGCAGCTCCCTGTCATGGCTGATCAACAGCACCGCCTTGGCCGTCTCGGCGAGCCTGCCTTCGAGCCAGATCTTCGCGGGCACGTCCAGATAGTTGTCCGGCTCGTCGAGCAGCAACACCTCCTCGGGGCCGGCGAGCAGCAGCTCGAGGACCAGTCGCTTCTGCTCCCCACCCGAAAGAGTTGTCACCGCACGGTATTTCGCTCGATCGTAGGAAACGCCCAGCGCTGCGACGCACGCGACGTCGAAGGCGGTCTCCTGCTCGTAGCCCCGAACATCTGCCCAGTCGGACAACGCCTGCGCGTATCGGATGGCTTTCGCGTCGTCGTCAGGTCCGCCATCGAGATCCATCATTTCCAGCTCGGTGACGTCGACCTCCGCCGCGACGGTTCGTAACGCCGGAGGGCTGACGGTCAGCAGTAGGTCCCGCACGGTCGAGTCGTCCCGAACCGAACCGATGAACTGCGGCATGACGCCGAGGCCGCCGGAACGACCGATGGCGCCGTCCTCGGCGTCGAGTTCGCCGGTGATGATGCGCAGCAGGTCGTCTTCCCGGTGCCGTTCGGCCCGATCAGCGCGGTGACCTGCCGCCCCGACCCGGAAGGTGACGTCGGCGAGCAGTGGCCCGGCCGTCCGCGAGCGAGTAGCTGATGCCGGCCAGATCCAGATGTCCCGCTGGAACGGTTGCCGACTGCGTCGCTCCGCGTCAACCGGGTATGGCCGGAAGCCCGATCGTCTACGGTCAACAAGTCGTAAAATCCGACAACCTGCAATCGGGCGGTCTACCGCTCCGGACGGACGAAAGGGTGCACCATGGTCGATTTCGGCGAACTGAAGGACAAGGCGGAGGCGTTCGCCACCGAGCACGCGTCGCAGATCAAGCAGGGCATCGGCAAGGCCGGCGATCTGGTCGGCGGCAAGATCGGCCACGACAAGGTGGACCCGATCGAGAGCAAGCTGACCGGGTTCCTGGCGGCCTGGGCGACAAGAGCAAGGAGACGCCGCCCTGCCGCCGCCACCCCCACCGCGCCGCCGCAACGCCGCCTACCCGACGCCGACCACCACGACCCGCCGGCGGTCGAGCCGGTTCCCGAGCGGGAAGATCACCGGTTCCGCCATTCCTGGTCCCGGGACGCCCACCAGGGGCCGCAACCGGTGATCACCCCAGCCGTCAGCGGCCGAGCGCGCTGATCGCCATCCGGATGCGCTTCGCCGACACCGGGACAGCGGTGCGCATCGGCTGCGCGAACGTGGCCACCCGGTACTCGGCGAGCAACCGGTCCACCTCCGCGACGTCGGGATCGTGCAGCCGTTCCGGGCGGAGGGAGCGGACGAGTACCGATAGTTCCGTGGCCAGCTCGTTGACCTCGACCATCCGTTGCCGGTCGCGCTCGGCGTTCTCCCGCACCCGGGTGGCACGCACGGCCAGCGCCTGCTGGTACCGGGTCAGGTCGGGCAGGCGCGCCGCCGTCGTCTGCGTCAGGAACCCGGGGTGCACCAGAGCTCGCAACTGGGCACGCATGTCGGCGACCTGCTCGGTGAGCGCTGCCGCGACCGCCTCGATCGCCCGTTCCGCCTCGTGCGCCTCGCGGGCGCCTCGGCGGCGACCACGATGTCCAGCACCGCCGGTCCAGCTGCGGCGTCAGCTTCTTCCCCAGGCCCGGAACCGGCGGCGGTGTAGGCAGGGCCGCCGGCCCAGTCCAGCAGCGCGTCGACGGCCGCCTCGGTGGCATCTGCCAGCAAGGCCGCGATGCCGGCGTACGGCGAGACCGTCAGGGTCAGCATCTGCTGCCGGCTCAGGCCGTTCCGGACGTGGGCCAGCGGTTCTTCGCGCCCAGCACCAGCAGCCGCCGCATGCCGCCGCGCATCGCCCGCTGCTGATCGGCGGCAGGAAGACCGTGATGCCGACCGTGCCGGTGCCGCGGGTCGGCCGTTCGTCGACCAGCGCCGGGTAGCCGCGCACCTGCTGGCCGGACACCACGCTGGTGACCGACCGGGCGATCCCGGTCTCGGGGAATGTGGTGAGGCCGGTGCGTTCCACCGTGCCGACGCCTTGGCCACCGCCTGCCGGCTGTCCCCCTGCAACTTCCGTTGCAGCCCCGCCAGATCTTTACCCTCCGCGACCGCACGGCCGGACTCGTCGACGACCCGGAAACCCATCCGCAGGTGGTCCGGGATCTTGTCCTGGTCGAAGTCGGCCCGGAGGACCACGCCGGTCAGTGCGGTGAGCCGGGCGGCGAGCGCCTCGGCGAGGCCGGTGGCCCCGGCGGTCGTGTCACCGTCGGACATCTGCGACAGCGCGGCGGCCGCGAAGTCGGGTGCGGGAACGAAGTTGCGGCGCAACGACTTCGGCAAGGACTTGATCAGCGCCACGGCGAGATCCCTGCGATGGCCGGGAACCTGGGCGTCGAACGCAGCCGGATCGATCCGGGCCAGCACGGCCAGCGGGATCGTCACGGTCACCCCGTCGTCGGCGCGACCCGGCTCGAACACGTAGTCCAGGCCCAGGTTCACGTCGCCGGCCGAGAAGGTGTCCGGATAGGCGGTGGCGTCGATCTGTTTCGCGCCGGAGGCGATCAGCTGATCCGGGGTGAATGTCGCAGATCTGGCTGGGTGCGCGAGGTCTGCGCCACCAACTGTCGAAGTGCCGGGCCGAGGTGCGTCTGCCGGGATGCGATCGTCGTAGAGCGCGAACAACGGCTCGTCGTCGATGCGGATATCGCGCCGCCGGGCCGGTCCTCCGCTCGGCCACCTCGTCCAGCGCCGCCAGGTTCGCGGCGAAGAACGCGTGCCTGGTTTCCCAGTCGGCCTCCACCAGGGCATGACGGATGAACATCTCGGCCAGCGCCGGGTCGATGCGGTCGAACTGCACGGTGCGCGCGCCGATCAGCGCACCGGCAGCGTCACCTTCTCGGTGGCCACGACCTGCCCGCGGCGGGCGTCCACCGCGGTTCGGGTAGCTGCGTTGACGGTCACCGCCGACCTGCTCCACCCAGACCAGGTCGATGGCCGCGGCCAGCGGTACAACCAGGACGTCTCGATCAGCCGGCGGCCAGTTTCGGCGGCGACTTGGCCAGCGCCGATCCCGGCCAGATCACGAACTTCGAGCTCCGGGTCCCCTGGTATTCCCGGCCCGGCTCCAGCCGCAGGCCGATGTGCGACAGCAGGCCGGCGAGCAACGCGGTGTGCACCCGCTCGGTGTCGACGAAGCTGACCTGGGAGCCGGCCGCGGTAGCGGCCCGGGCGGCCGCGACGGCGGGCAGCGGGGCCTCGGCGCGCTCGCGGTCGCGCTCCTCCGGCCGGCGACCGCGCCGCCGGCCACCGGCGGCGGAGCTGCGGCCCGACGCGGAACGGGTCTGCCGCTGCTGACCCGCCGGGGCCGGGCTACCGGCCGCGCCGTTCGCAGCGGACCGGCCGGCGGAATCGGTACCGGCAACAGCCTGGGCCGTGCACCTTGAGTTCGAGACGCCGACCAGCGCCCGTGACTCGGTGTCCATCTTCAGGCTGCGGGCGATCTGCCGGAGTTGGGCGTGCAGGTCCTGCCACTCACGGATCCGCAGGTAGTGCAGGTACTCGCTGCGGCACATCCGCCGGAAGGCGTTGCCGGACACCGTGGCCGCCTGGTCCCGCAGGTAGTGCCACAGGTTCACCAGCGCCAGGAAGTCCGAGTGCGGGTCGGCGAACCGCGCATGCACGGCGGTGGCCTTGTCCCGTTCCTCCAGCGGGTACTCCCGCACGTCCTGGACGGTCAGGCCTGCCACGATCACCAGGATCTCGGCGAGGCAACCGCGCTGGTTCGCCTCGACGATCATCCGGGCGTACTGCGGGTCGACGGGCAGCGCAGCGAGCTGCCGACCGACCGTGGTCAGCCGGACGGTGCGGTCACCCGTACCGTCGCCGACGCTGTGATCCAGCGCGCCCAATTCGTCGAGAACCCTGACCCCGTCTGTGATCTGCCGGGTGTCGGGCGGCTCGACGAACGGGAACGATTCGATCTCCCCGAGACCGAGCGAGGCCATCTGCAGGATGACGGCGGCGAGCGAAGTACGGGCGATCTCCGGGTCGGTGAACTCGGGTCGGGTCGCGAAGTCGTCCTCGGCATAGAGCCGGATGCAGATACCGTCGGCCACCCGGCCGCAGCGGCCCGCGCGCTGCCCGGCCGAGGCCTGGGAGATCTTCTCGATCGGCAGCCGCTGGACCTTCGTCCGGGTGGAGTACCGGGAGATGCGCGCGGTCCCCGGATCGATGACGTACCGGATGCCGGGCACGGTCAGCGAGGTCTCGGCAACGTTGGTGGCCAGAACGATCCGCCGTGCCGAGTGCGCTGAGAAGACCTCGTGCTGCTCGGCTGCGGACAGCCTTCCGTAGAGCGGCAGTACTTCGGTGGTCCCCGGTCGGCTCTGCAGGTGCCCCCGCAGGATCTCGGCGGTGTCGGTGATCTCCCGTTCGCCGGACAGGAACACCAGGATGTCGCCGTCGGCCTCGCGGCCGAGTTCGTCGACGGCCTGACAGATCGCGGTGGCCTGGTCGATCGGCTGGTCCGGTGAGTTCCGGGTGTTCTGCTTGCCGCGCAGGGACTTCCCGGCAGGGCTGGGCTCTTCTGGTTCGTCCGTGTCGTCAGCAGCCTCGTCGGGCCCGAAGGGCCGGTATCGGACCTCGACCGGATACGTCCGCCCGGAGACCTCGACGATGGGGGCACCGCCGAAGTGCTGGGAGAACCGCTCCGGGTCGATGGTCGCCGAGGTGATGATGACCTTCAGATCCGGTCGCTGGGGCAGCAACTGGGTCAGGTAGCCGAGCAGGAAGTCGATGTTGAGGCTGCGTTCGTGCGCCTCGTCGATGATGATCGTGTCGTAGCGGCTGAGCAGCCGATCGCGGCCGATCTCGGCCAGCAGGATGCCGTCCGTCATCAGCTTGACGAGGGTGTCGTCGCGCGTGTGGTCGCCGAAGCGGATTGTGTAGCCGACCTGCTCGCCGAGCACAGTCTGAGTCTCCTCGGCGATCCGCTCGGCCAGTGCGCGCGCCGCGATCCGGCGGGGTTGGGTGTGACCGATCATCCCGCGGACGCCCCTGCCGAGCTGCAGACAGATCTTGGGCAGCTGGGTGGACTTCCCGGAACCGGTCTCGCCGGCCACGATGATCACCTGGTGCTCGGCGATCGCCGCGGCGAGATCCTCGGCACGCGCGGCCACCGGCAGATCGGGGTAGGTGATCTCGGGTACGGCCGCTCGCCGGCGCTCGATGCGCTGCTCCGCCCGCGTCACCTCGTCCGCGATCTGCCCGAGCGAACGGTCCCGCTTCGCGGAGTCGCGGATCGTGCGCAGACCCGCAAGTCGTCGTCCGAGTCGGCGCTCGTCGATCAGGCTGAGCTCGTGCAGGCGCTGCCGCAACTCACCTACGGACGGGGGCGCCGCTGCCGGGGTCAGGGCGGGGGTGGCAGTCGCCGCGGACTGGTCGGCAGCGGTGGCATCTGCAGCGCTGGGATCTGAGGACACGGACATGACCGCTCCAGCTTAGGTGGCATCGCCACCGGGTTCCCGCCGCTCAGCTGCCGCTGTCGTCCGGGTGGGTGCGCTTGATCTCCCGGGCCGGCTCGAACGGTGAAGAGATCCGTTGGCGACTGCGCATCGCCCAGTCGCGGACACCGATCAGCACCATCACGAAGAAGATGATGTAGACGACACCCGAGAAGTACAGACCGGACGTCCAGGCCAGCGGCACACCGACGAGGTCGACCGCCAGCCAGACGAACCAGAACTCGACGATCCGCCGACCCTGCGCCCACATCGCCGCCACCGAGCCGATGAAGATCCAGGCGTCGGCGAGCACGATGTGCCACGGCGCCTCCGGGAAGAAGGATCCGTTGGTGGCTTTGAGTATTCCGCCGAATGCTGCCGTTCCGACCAGCATCGCGACCACCAGGGCGATCCGCTGCCGACCCGTCGCCCAGTGCACCGAGATCTCACCCTCGGCCGACCGGTCGGCGTTCCATCGCGTCCAGCCCCAGATCGCCCCCAGGATGATGACGACCTGGCGGGCTGCGTTGCCGGGCAGGTGCGCCGAGAGGGTGACCGAGAACAGCAACAACGAACCGATGATCTGGACGGGCCACGCCAGGATCCAGCGCTTCAGGGCGAGCACCACGGTGGCCAGCGCGAAGACGTTGCCGATCAAATCCGACCACTTCACCTGCAGACCGAAGATCGGCACGGTGTCGTTCAGCCAGTTCATGCCGCTCCTGTCGTCCGCGATCCCGCTGTTCGAGTGCGCTGCATCTGGTCTCGCCACCGGGCTTCCGCGTGTCGTCCGCGTGCCCTGGGCACGATACGCACCCCACCCACGCTGGGATCCAGTCGTGGAGGACACAGTGACCGAGGAGACAGCCAATGGGACAGTGATGCCATGGCTCCCGTCGTCCCGCCCGCCGGTCCCGTCTTCCTCACCCAACTCACGCCGCTGAGCCTGCTGGAGCGCTCCGCGGACGTCTTCGCTGACAAGACCGCGATCGTCCACGGCGAGCGGCGGATCAGCTATGCCGAGTTCGCCGCCGAGTCCACCCGGCTCGCCCGCGCCCTGCAGGCGTCCGGGATCCGTCCGGGTGATCGGGTCGCCTACCTGGCGCCCAACCTGCCGGAGCTGCTCATCGCGCACTTCGCCGTTCCACTGGCCGGCGGCGTCCTGGTGGCGATCAACACCCGGTTGTCGACCGAGGAGGTCCGCTACATCCTCGATCACTCCGGGGCCAGCGTGTTGGTCGTCGACGCCGCCCTGCACCCGATCATCGCGCCGGTCGCCGGCGAGCTCCGGTGCGTGCGGGAGATCGTCACCGTGCTGGATCCGGCCGCGCCGGGTGACGGGATCGGGTCCGGGTTCTCCTACGACGAGTTGCTGGCACGGGGATCCGACGAGCCACTGCCCTGGGCGGTCGACGACGAGAACGCGACCATCAGCATCAACTACACCTCGGGAACCACCGGCACGCCGAAGGGCGTGCAGTACTCACACCGCGGCGCGTATCTGAACAGCTTCTCGGAGTTGGTGCACAGCAAGCTCTCCCCGGAATCTGTGTACCTCTGGACGCTGCCGATGTTCCACTGCAACGGCTGGTGCACACCGTGGGCGATCACCGGCATCGGCGCCACCCACGTCTGCCTGCGGGAGGTACGCGGCGACGTCATCTGGGCGCTGATCGACGAGCACCGCGTGACGCACCTCAACGGCGCTCCGACGGTGGTCACCACGATCATGCGGGCACCTGGAGCGCACTCGCTGGGTGGGCCGCTGGTGATCACCACCGCCGGTGCGCCGCCGTCGCCGACGACGCTCAAACAGATGTCGCGGATGGGCTTCACCATCGTGCACGTCTACGGTCTCACCGAGACCTACGGGCCACACACCGTCAACGAGTACCGTCGGGAATGGGACGCGCTCGACGAGGACACCCGCGCGAAACTGCAAGCGCGGCAAGGGGTCGGGATGATCCACACCGATCCGATCCGGGTCGTCGACGAACACATGCACGACGTTCCAAGGGACGGCGCCACGCTCGGCGAGATCGTGATGCGCGGCAACAACGTGATGACCGGCTACTACCGGGACGAAGCGGCGACCGAGCGGGCCTTCGCGGGTGGCTGGTTCCACTCCGGCGACCTCGCCCTGTGGCATCCCGACGGATACGTCGAGATCCGCGACCGGGCCAAGGACATCGTCATCTCCGGCGGAGAGAACATCTCCACCGTCGAGGTGGAGCAGGCGCTGATGGCGCACCCCGCAGTGGTGGAGGCCGCAGTCATCGGCGTCCCGGACGAGCGGTGGGGGGAACGACCGAAAGCGTTCGTCATCCTGGAGCACGGGGCGGAGGTCGACGAGCCGACGTTGATCGAGCACGTCAGGAGCGCCATCGCCCGCTACAAGGCACCCCGGGAGATCGAGTTCGTGGAAGCCCTGCCCAAGACGTCCACCGGCAAGATCCAGAAACAGGTGCTGCGCGGGCTTCCGTCCTGACCGCCTCGCTCAGCCGAACAGCCGCAGCACCGTACTGGACAGGGGCGGCCACGCATCGACAGCCCACGGGCCGAAACCCTCGCTCGCCAGGCTGACGCAGGCGAGCTGCGCGTCCGGATCGACCCAGAGGAAGCTGCCCGACTGGCCGAAGTGGCCGAAGGTGGCCGGCGAGTTCTCCGGAGCGGTCCAGTGCGGGCTCTTGCCGTCCTTGATCTCGCAGCCGAGACCCCAGTCGTTGCTCGTCTGTCGACCGTAGCCGGGCAGCACTCCAGGCAGACCGGGGAATGCACAGGTGGACGCACCGGCCACGACGCCGGGGAGAGTCTGCCGCGGGGTGAGCAACTCGGCGGCCAGCGCGGCCAGGTCGGCGATGGTGCCCGACATCCCATGGGCTGCAGAGCCTTCCAGGGTCGACGTCATACCGAGTGGTTCCAGCACCCGCTCGGCCAGCAGCTCCTCGGCCGACAGTGCCGCCGCCGTGGCTGCCAGATCGGCGGCGATCTCGATCCCTCGGTTCGAGTAGATCCGCCTCGCACCGGGTGCCGCGAGCACGTCATCCGAGTCCATCGCGACCCCCGAAGCGTGCGAGAGCAGGTGCCGCAGGGTTGCACCCTCCGGACCGGCAGGCACGGCGAGCGACAACAATCCGTCTGCGACGACGTCGAGCACGGCGAGGGCGGTGACGACCTTGGTCACCGACGCCCAGCGGAAGGTGCCGTCGTCGCCGGCCGTGGTGAGCACCCCGGAGGGTCCGATCACGGCGACGGCTGCCCGGTCGACCGGCCATCCGTCGAGCACCGCACTGAGGTCCGAGGTCACAGCGACGAAGCTACCCGCCGGCATGATCCAGCTGGAACGGCCTTCGGGACGACGGGTGGTCGCTACGGTGATGGGACTCCCTGCCGATGTCGACGAGAGGATCTCCGCTGTGCGTCCCGATCCGCGCCACCGTCCCGTCAGCCGCGACCGGAGTGGTCACCGTGCGGCGCGACCGCTGGTTCTCCTGGTGATGGCAGCCCTGGCCGTGAGCGGCTGCGGATCGAGTGTCGGAGGGGTCGCCGTGACCCCGGCGACGAGTCCCGCCGTTCCCACCTCCGCGGGGCTGACGACCGACGTCTCGACGCCCGGGACCACGGAAGTGACGTCGGAGCCGACCACCACCACCGAATCCACCACGCCCGGAACGGCCACCCCGACCAGCCCGGAGCCGACGACCACCAGTACTGAACCTGACGAGCCGCCGGCACTCGCGTTCGGGCAGAGTTTCACCTGGGCCAACGGCATCAAGGTGACCGTCGCGCCCCCAAAGCCGTACACGCCGAAAGACGCGGCGGAGAGCAAGGAGTACGGCAAGGAGTTCGTGACCTTCTCCGTCACGGTGGTGAACGGCAGCAAGCAGGCCTACCTGGCACGGGACCTGCTGTTCGCTGTGGAGAGCGGGCAGGAGTCCCGCGGCCGTCGGTGGTACGACGCCGACCTGCCGGCCCCGCCCGAGATCTCGCTGGTCCCGGGCCAGAGCGCCACCTGGACCTGGGCCTACGGCCTCAGCAGTAGCAAGACCATCTCGGTGCTCGCCGCACCGGACTCGAAGAGCGAGGAAATCAGGTACGCGCTCGACGGAGCAGGCACGTCGACCCGCGAGACCGGCGCCGGCTCCCCACTCGACGAGTTCGTCGGAGTCCAGAAGTTCGGCGGCACGTTCACCTTCGCCAGCGGGATCCAGGTCGCCGTCGGAGCGTTCCGGGCGTACACCCCGGGTGAGGATGCCTACGGCGAGAAGTCCCCTCGCTACCTCCAATCGACCATCACTGTGACCAACGGTTCCCGCGAGACGATCTCGCCCACGACCCTCGACTACGGTCTCGCCGAGAGGACCCAGCAGCGCGTCCAGGTCAGGGCGCGGTCGCAGAAGATCGGCACGCTCCCGGAGGGCCGCTATCCCCCCGGCTCGAAGTTCACCGTCAAGGTCGCCTTCGGTGTGCAGTCCACTGCGGGGCTGGTGCTGGACGTGCGGATGCGCGACAGCGGTTCCGTGGTGTTCACCGACCTCGCGGTTCCGGTCTACAGCACCACCGAACCCGGGGCGAAGACACCCACCCCGCCGACCTCCGGCGGCACAGCGCCCGGTCCGGTGTCCGACGACATCGCCGTGCGCGGAGCTGCCCAGGTCGCCTTCGGCTCCACGATCACCTGGACGAACGGTGTCACCGCGCTCGTCAGCACGCCGGCGATCTTCACACCCCAGAACGCCGCCCGCCAACCCCGCGGTGCTCGCGCGGTGAAGTACACCGTGGCGATCACCAACGGATCCAGGGAACCGATCACCTCGATCCTGTTGAGCGGGGTGGTCAGCGGCGGGTTCAGCTGTGAACCGGTCGTGGATTCGGTCTCGGGTGTCGGTGATCCGCAGCTGTCGGTGGAGCCGGGGAAGACCGCGACGCTGACGCTCGGCTGCTGGGCGAAGGACCCAGCGGACGTCGTGGTCCAGCTCCGACCGGATCAGCCCTTCGACGTGGCCTGGGCGTCGTCCACCGGCGCCCGGAAGCCCCGTTCCGTTGCGGCATCGAAGGAGGCGGAGAGCGACGAGGCAGAGCGGAAGTTCGGTGACACCTTCGTCTACGCCTCCGGCATCTCCGTGTCGGTGCGCACCCGATCGGCCGTCCCGGTCGGCGCGGTCGCCGGCGACGACACCACCTACCTCGCGGTGGAGGGCACGTTCACCAACAACACCGACACCCCGTTCCGGCTCAGCGGCTGGTCACCCAAGGTCTTCGACGGTGATGCAGAGGCCGAGACGTTCTACAACGACCGGGATTTCATCGGTCCGGTCTCCGGCCTCTACCTGCTGCCGGGGCGGAGCCTCACGTTGGCGCAGGGCGTCATCATGAAGCAGCCGGACAAGATCTCGGTGACGAGTCGGGACCCGTCCTTCGAAGGTCCCACCATCACCTGGACCCGCTGACCCGGAGAGCGCTCAGCGCACCGCGTCGGCGAGTACCCGACCGATCTCCGCGGTCAGATCCTCGAGCGCGCGCTCGGTCTGCGGATCGACGTCGTGGACACCGTGATCGGTCGCGTCGGCGAACACCGCGACGACGGCCACCGGCTCGCCGGCGCGGAGCAGAATGCCGGCATCGTGCCGCAGGCCGTCCAGCGATCCCGTCTTGTGGGCCAACGTGATCGGCTCGGTGAGGTGGCGTGGCAGCAGGTCGATGTGCTGCTGGCGCCGCAGCGCTGTCATCGCGACGTCGCGCAGCGCGGAGTCGGCGTAGACGCCCTCTGCGTGGGCGAGCTGGACCAACCCATGGGCTGCGTCAGCCGCGGTCATCTCGTTGCGGACGCTCGCGAAGGCGGGATCGGTGGTGTTGACCCTGCGCCGCAGCACCGTGGAAGTCAGACCGGCCTGCTGGATCGACGCGTTGACCCTGTCCATCCCGACGGCGTCGATCAGCAGGTTGGTCGCCATGTTGTCGCTGATCACGATCATCAACGTCAGCAGGTCGCGGACCGATGGCGTGGGGACGTCCTGCAGGACGTAGAGCACCCCGGACGGTTCGACCCGTTCCGCGCCGTCGAGGGAGATCGGCTGGTCCAGCGACAGCCGCCCGGCAGCAACATCTTCCAGCACTGCTGTCATCACCGGCACCTTGATGACCGAAGCCGCCCGGAACGGTTGGTCACCGCCCGAGGAGAATCCGCCGCAGTGCAGATCGTCGACCACCACCGAGACGGTGAACCCCTCCGGCGCTGCGGCCAGCAGCTCTCGGACGGTGGACTGGGCTTCATCGAGGGCATCGGGTCCGGGCATGCCGTGATTCTTCCTCGGTGCCCCGGGTCTCGCATCCCCGGCCCCTCCGCCCGGTTCCCTCAGCCGGTGAACCGGGAGATCAGGCTGGGTGTCTGGGAGTCACCGTGGTGCAGGTGCGGACGGAAGAGGGTGCCGAGGATCAGGCTGGCCGCACCGCGCGCCCATGCGGTGTCGTCGGACTGGACGACGATGAGATCCAGCCGCCGCACGGACCCGAAAACGTTGTCCTGCAGCGCTGTTCGGCACTGCGTCAGGAACAGGTCGTGGTACCGCATCCCCTCGCCGGCCAGCGCCACCCGGTCGGGGTCGACGATGTCGACGACCGTGGCCAGTGCCCGGCCGAGCGCGGTCCCCACCGCGCCGAAGACCGTTCGCAGCGTCTCGTCACCCTTGCGCGCACGGTCGGCGGCATCATCGATCTTCAGCTGCGGGAACCCTGCGCTGCCGATCGCGCGCAGCAGGGCAGGCTCACCCACCAACGACTCCAGGCACCCGTGCGCACCGCACTCGCACAGCCCGCCACCGGTGACCTTGATGTGTCCGAACTCGCCCGCACCGCCGTACGCACCCCGGTGCAGTCGATCGCCGAGCACCAGACCCATCCCCACCCCGCGCCCCACGCTGGCCAGCACGAAGTCGGAGGTTCCGCGACCCGCGCCCCACAGCTGTTCGGCGACGACCAGGGTGTTGACGTCGTTGTCCACCACCACCGGGATTCCGGTCCGAGCCGCGATCTCGTCGCCGAGCGGGATGTCGATCCAGTCGAAGAAGGTGGCCCTGCGCACCACGCCGGACTCGCTGTCCACGATCCCCGCCAGCCCGGCCCCCAGGCCGAGGATCGGCCGACCCGCGGCCGCCGGTGTGAGCATCTGGGCCGCCACCGCGATGTCGGCGCAGACCGATTCCGAATCCTTGGCTCCCAACGACACCGCACAGGTCGCGGTCACCGCGCCGGTCAGGTCGGCGAGCACTCCGATGACCCGACGATCGGTGAGCTTGATCCCGATCACGTACCCGGCCTCCGGACGGATGGCCAGCATCACCGGCGGACGACCTCCGGTGGGAGCGCCGGTCTCCCGCTCGACGAGCAGACCGCCCTGCAGCAGGCGGCCCACGACGGTGGAGACGGTCGGACCGCTGAGGCCGGTTGCTCGGACGAGATCCGTCCGCGAGGCCATTCCCCTGGCCCGGATCTCCTGCACCACCAGGGCTTCGTTGATCTCCCTGATCAGCTGCTTGCTGCCGGTTCTGACCAGATCCACGGTTCGACCTCCTCGTCGGCTCCTGGGCTCGCGACCCGAATTCGTCGTCGTCGAACCTGCCGCACCAGTGTGCTTGACAGTGACTTGGTTCACTGCTTAGCTCACCTCTAAATTAAGTCTCGAAGGCAAGCCAGGAGTGACGGATGACGACGAAGTCGGCTGAGCGTGGTGGTTCGACCCCCTCGGCACTGCTCGGTGTGCTGGCCAGCCGTGGCCCCGCCTCCCGTGCCGAACTCGCGCGCACGCTGGACGTCAGCTCCGCCACCGTCACCCAACTCACGAAGGACCTGCTGCGGGCCGGCTCCATCCAGGAACTGGACACCGTCCCCTCCGACGGCGGTCGACCCGCCCGGTTGCTCGGCCTGGTGCATTCCCCCGGGAACGCGATCGGGGTCAAGGTCACCGCCGACCACGTGGCGCTGGTCGAGGTGAACGCAGACCTCGCAATCGAACGCAGCACCCGCCTGCCCTACGACCCGACCCGCGCCGACGCCGTCGACCAACTCGTCCGGCTGGTCGAGGGTGAGGTGGCCGGTGTCGAGCACCTGCTCGGCGTCGGGGTGGGAGTACCCGGCTCCGTCGATGCCCAGGATTCCGGCGTCGTCGACGCCCACACCCTGGGCTGGAGCGGCGCAACCCTCGGCGCGCAACTCCGTGCGCGACTGCAGGTTCCGGTGCTGGTGGACAACGACGTCAACACCCTGGCCGTCGCCGACCGGCTGTTCGGTGTCGGACGCGATCACCGGGACTACCTGATCGTCACCGTCGGCAGAGGGATCGGCCTGGCGATGATCGTGGACGGAAACGTCTACCGCGGGTCGTCCGGCGGTGTCGGCGAGATCGGCCACATCTGCGTGGTCCCGGACGGACCGGTGTGCAGTTGCGGCCTGCACGGCTGTCTGGAGGCGGTCATCGGCGATCAGGCGCTGATCGATGCCGGAGTCGCCCAGGGGATCCTCTCCGCCGGTTCCGAGCCGGCCGCGCTGCGCCGCGCAGCCGACGAGGGATCCACTGCGGCACAGCAGATCTACTCCAGTGCCGGCGACGTGCTCGGCAGGACCCTCGCGGGGATCGTGCATCTGGTCAATCCCGAGACGGTCGTCATCCTCGGCGAGGGGGTGGCCGGCTGGGCGCACTGGGCGGACGGTTTCGCCGACTCCTTCCGCCGGCACCTCATCCCCTCCCGTCGACATGTCGGATTCCAGACCGTCGACTGGGACGAGGACACCTGGGCCCTCGGGGCCGCCTCCTTGATCCTGGCGTCACCCTTCGACGCGCTCGGTGTCGCCGGAACCCAGGGCAAACTCGTGCGGGAGCGGCTGCACGCCCATGCATCCCGGAGCTCCGGATGAGTGCGACCGTATCCGCCGCGGCCATCACGCCGGCCACCGGACCGAGCCCGATGGCCGGAGTACCGATGCGCACCACTGGCTCCGGGGCGACCGCGCGCCGGCGCACCCCGCTGCGCTGGGTGCTGTTGTTCCTGCTGCCCAGCGCGATCCCGCTGATCGTCTTCACGTTCGTACCCATGCTGGGATCGCTGTGGATCAGCCTGCACAAGTGGAACTTGATCTCCGCCATGACGTGGGTCGGGTTCGACAACTACGCGAAGCTGCTGGGCGATCCGAATACCGGCAAGGTCTTCCTGCACACCGCCGTCTACATCCTCGGGTACCTGCCGCTGGTCTACGTCGGCGGCCTGGCCCTGGCTCTGGCACTCAACACCAAGCTCGCCGGACGCTCCTTCTTCCGGGCGGCGGTGTTCCTCCCGGTGGTCACCAGTTGGGTGGTGGTCGCGCTGGTCTGGCAGTGGCTGCTCAACCCGGCGAACGGTCTGGTCAACAAGATCCTCGGGGGACTCGGTCTCGGCGAGCCCGGCTGGTGGACGGATCCCGACTGGGCACTGCCCTCGGTCATCCTGGCCTCCGCCTGGAAGGACCTCGGGTTCGTGATGGTCATCCTGCTGGCCGGCCTGCAGGCCATCCCGGGTGATCTGTACGAAGCGGCCACGGTCGACGGGGCCAGCGGCTGGCAACGATTCCGCCGGATCACCCTGCCGCTGCTGTCTCCGTCAACCTTCTTCGTCGTCGTGATCTCGCTGATCAACGGGTTCCAGGTGTTCGACCAGGTCTTCGTGATGACGGGTGGCGGGCCACAGGGCTCCAGTCAGGTGGTCGTCGGCCAGATCTACAATCTGACGTTCCGCTACGGCAGGGCGGGTGAGGCTTCCGCACTGTCCTGGATCCTGTTCGTCGTCATCCTGCTGATCACCGTCGTCCAACTCCGCGGACAGAGACGGTGGGTCAACAATGTCTGACACTGCTGTACTGCCAACGTCTCTCGGTCCTGACCACCCTCCTCGGACCGATCGGATCACGATCGCGCCGGAGGGGCCGTCGACCGGACGTCGAGTCGGCCGCGTCGCCTGGTACCTCGTCATGGTGACGTGCTGTTTCGCGATGCTCTTCCCGTTCCTGTGGACTCTCGTCACCTCGATCACGCCTGACGGCAACCTGTCCGAGGGCCCTTCGCTCCTGGTCCGGAACCCGACGCTGGATTCCTACCACACCCTGTTCGAAGCGCTGCCCATGCTGCGCATCATCCTCAACTCACTGTGGATCGCCGCCGTCACCACCCTCGTCCAGCTGGTGACCGGTTCGATGGCCGCCTACGCCTTCGCGCGTCTCGACTTCCGCGGTAAGTCCGTGGTCTTCGCGCTGTACCTCGCCACCCTGATGGTCCCGCTGCAGGTGCTCGTCGTCCCGCTGTTCATCGAGATGCGCGAGTTCCGGTTGCAGGACACCTACTTCGCCTTGCTGGCCCCTTCGTTCGCGTCGGTCTTCGGGATCTTCCTGGTGAAGCAGGCCATCGAGAGCGTGCCGCGGGAGCTGGATGAGGCCGCGACCATCGACGGGGCCGGTCACTTCCGGATCTTCGCCACCATCATCATCCCGCTCGTCCGCCCAGCGCTGGCGACCCTGGCCGTCTTCGCCTTCATGGCCAGCTGGAACTCCTTCCTCTGGCCGCTGGTGGTGATCCGGTCGCCAGAGCTGATGACGTTGCCGTTGGGACTGTCGACCCTGCACGGCCAGTTCACCACCGAGTGGAACGTGGTGATGGCCGGCTCGGTGGTCTCGATCATCCCCATCGCGATCATCTACCTGCTCGCCCAGAGACACATCGTCGACGGCATCGCCCACACCGGAATCAAATGAGCCACCACGCTTCTCGGCACCCAGCATGCCCTGGCACCAGCACGTCCCGCACTGAACACCGTCCCGCATGCCACCCCGATCCATCCTCGAAAGGACAATGATGTCTTCCTCCCTCTCCTCCGTCGCACGGCGACGCCGACTCACCGCCGGCGTGATCGGCATCGCCGGCGCGTTGGTCCTGACCGCCTGCGGTCAGGGCTCTGCCACCGCACCGCAGACCACCCCTGCGACCACCGCTCCGCCGGCCGCCAGCACTCCCGCGTCGTCACCGGAGTCCAGCTCGGCACCCGCGACGTCCTCCGAGGACACGTCGTCCGCTCCCTCGAGTGAGGCCTCGACGTCCACGTCCTCCTCCGCCACCGGGGGTTCGACGGACCCGTCGGTCACCGGCACGGTCAGCTACCTGAACTTCTCCGCCAACGGTGGGCACGAGGCTGACATCAAGGCAATTGCCGATGCGTTCATGAAGCAGTACCCGAACGTCAAGGTGTCGATCGAGACCGTCCCCTACGACGACTACTTCACCAAGCTGCAGACGGCGGTCGCCGGCGGCACCGCCACCGACACGTTCGAGCTCAACTACGAGAACTTCGTGACCTACGCGCAGAACGGCGCGCTCGCCGAGCTGGCCGACGTCGACAAGGCGCAGTACCGCGCCAGCCTGGTGGATGCGTTCGCCGCCGACGGCAAGCAGTACGGCCTGCCGGAGTCCTTCTCCGACGTCGTGCTGTTCTACAACAAGACGCTGTTCGACAAGGCCAAGGTCGAACTGCCGACGGATGCGTGGACCTGGGCCGACGAGCAGGCGGCCGCCGAGAAGCTGACCGACAAGGCGAGCGGGGTCTGGGGCGACTACCAGCCCATCTCCTACAACGAGTTCTACAAGGCGCTGGCGCAGACCGGCGGCACCTTCTTCAACGCCGACAAGACCGCGGCCACCTTCGCCTCGCCCGAGGGCGTCAAGGCCGCCAACTGGCTGATCGGCAAGTCCGGCAAGACCATGCCGACCGAGGCCGACGGTGCCGGTACACCCGACTTCGACTCGAACCTGTTCAAGTCGGGCAAGCTCGCCATGTGGCACACCGGGATCTGGATGTTCTCTGCGATGAAGGACGTCCCGTTCGACTGGGACATCGTCGTCGAGCCGGGTGACACCACCAAGGCCTCGGCCATGTTCACCAATGCCGCTGTTGTCAATGCCAAGAGCCCCAACGCCGCTGCTGCCCAGAAGTGGATCGAGTTCCTGACGTCGTCCGAGACGATGGTGAAGGCCCGGTTGGCCAGCAGCTGGGAGCTGCCGCCCACCGCGGACGACAGTGTGCTGACCCCGTACCTGTCGGCAGGCAAGCCGGAGAACCGCAAGGCCGTCTTCGACTCGCTGGAGAAGGCTGTGCTGCCGCCCGTCATCGCCTCGCAGCAGGAGATGCAGGACACCGTGAACGACGCCCTGACCGGCGCGGCCGCCGGCCGCACCGAGGTCGGGAAGGCGCTCACGGATGCGCAGGAGACCGTCACCGGACTGATCGGCAACTGACGCAGGACCCGTTCTGCAACAACGGTTCCGGCTGGTGCGGCACGTTCGATGCCGCACCGGCCGGTCGCCCGTACACCACCTCGCTGTGCAGAAACCGACCACACCAGCACCAGGAGTAGTCCACAGTGATCCGGCATCGTCCACTCGGCTCCGAGCACCCGTACGCCACCACGGCCGACCAACGTATCCCGGCCCAGCCGGAAGTCGGCGAGGCCGTCGTGCTCGGCGTCCGCGCGGCCACGACGGTGACCTCCGTCCGCTGCGAGTACCTCGCGATCAGCTCCGCCGGCGAACAGTCGCACACCCTCGAGCTCCGTCCGGCCGAGCTGACCGAACAGGACCGAGCGGCCGCAGCAGGCGGCGAGGGCCATCTCGCGGCCGCGCAGGCCCGTGGCACCGGCGGCAGTGGGCACTGGTCGGTCGAGTTGCCGCCGGCGGCCGCCGACACCGAGTACCGCTACCGGTTCGTCGCCGAGAGTGCTTCCGGCCGCCGGCGCAGCCGGTGGTACTCCTTCCGGGCAGCTGTCTGGGTCTCGGAAGCCGTGGCAGTGCTGCAGGTCCCCACCGAACGTCTGGTTCCCGACAGCGTCCGCTGGCGGATGATCGGCGATCGACCGGATCGCGTCCGGTTCTCTCTCCGGCTGGAGCCGGCGGAGCACGTGGTCGGATTCGGTGAGCGTTTCGACCGGGTCGATCAGCGGGGACTCATCCTCGACTCCGTGGTGTTCGAGCAGTACAAGAAGCAGGGTGCGCACGGTCGCACGTATCTGCCGATGCCCTTCGCACACGTCGTCGGCGGTGAGGACGGGTCGGGCTGGGCCTTCCACGTCCGCACCAGCCGGCGCACCTGGTACGACGTCGCCGCCGCCCGCCCCGATGTGCTGGTCGTCGAAGTGGCCCTGGGCGCCGACGAGCCCGGTCTGGACGTCGGGATCTACACCGGCTCCCCCACCGAGACCCTCGCCGCCTTCACCACCGAGGTGGGGCGGGCGCAGGAGCTACCGTCATGGGTGTTCAAGCTCTGGGCTTCCGGCAACGAGTGGAACACCCAGGACCTGGTGATGGACCGGATGGATCATCACCGCGACCTGGACATCCCGCTCGGCGCCGTGGTCATCGAGGCGTGGAGCGACGAGGAGGGCATCACCATCTTCCGGGACGCCCGCTACGCCGTGAACGAGGACGGGACCGCCCATGCAGCAGGCGATTTCAGCTATCCGGAGGACGGCGCGTGGCCGGATCCGCACGGCATGATCGCCGAGCTGCACCGCCGGGGCGTCAAGGTGATCCTCTGGCAGATCCCGCTGCAGAAGATGCGACCACATCCCCGTGGCCAGGCCAGGGCCGATGCCGATGCGATGATCGCCGGCGACCTGGTGGTCCGCGAACAGGACGGCCGTCCGTACCGCAACCGTGGCTGGTGGTTCCCGCAGGCGCTGATGCCCGACCTGTCGGTGCAGCGGGGCCGTGACTGGTGGACCGAGAAGCGCCGCCACCTGGTCAAGGATCTCGACGTCGACGGATTCAAGACCGACGGCGGGGAGCACGCCTGGGGCGGCGACCTGCGGTACGGCGACGGCCGCCGCGGCGACGACGGCAACAACCTGTTCCCGGTGCACTACGCCCGGGCCTTCGGCGACCTGCTGCGCTCCGAGGGCAAGGCACCGGTCACCTTCTCCCGCGCGGGCTTCACCGGCTCCCAGGCCCACGGGATCTTCTGGGCCGGCGACGAGGACTCGACCTGGGAGGCGTTCCGCTCCTCCGTCACCGCCGGCATCACCGCATCGGCCTGCGGAATCCTCTACTGGGGTTGGGATCTGGGTGGCTTCTCGGGACCGGTCCCGGAGTCCGAGCTGTACCTGCGGGCGGCGGGCGCGTCGGTGTTCATGCCGATCATGCAGTACCACTCCGAGTTCAACCACCATCGCAGGCCACTGCGGGACCGCACGCCCTGGTATGTGGCGGACACGAACGACGACCGGTCCGTCGTCGACGTCTTCCGGTCGTTCGCCCGACTCCGGGAAGCACTGGTGCCGTACCTGACCGCCCAGGCCGCGATCAGTGTGAAGTCCGGTGCCCCGCTGATGCGGGCGTTGTTCTTCGATCACCCGCACGACGAGCGGATCTGGGAGCACGCCGATCACTTCATGCTCGGCGAGAGCCTGCTGGTCCATCCGATCACCGAACCTGCCGCGACCGCCTGGGACACCTACCTCCCCGGCGGGGACTGGGTGCACGTGTTCTCCGGCGAGGCCGTCACAGGAGGGTCGGTGGACCGACGGGAGTACTCGCTGGACCAGGTCCCCGTCTACTGCCGGGCCGCCGACTGGGACGCGCTGGCTCCCGCGTTCACGTCCGTCGTCGCGGGTGCGCGATGACCGCCGGGTTGGACCTCGACCGGTCGACCGCGACGGCAGCTCCGGAACAGCCGTGGTGGCGGTCCGCGGTGGTCTACCAGGTGTATCCGCGCAGCTTCGCCGACTCCGACGGCGACGGCATCGGTGATCTGCGCGGCGTCGTCGCCAAGCTGGATCACTTGCAGCACCTGGGGATCGACGTCATCTGGCTGTCGCCGTTCTTTCCATCGCCCCAGGTCGACAACGGGTACGACGTCAGCGACTACACCGCCGTCGACCCGCTCTTCGGCTCGCTGGCCGATTTCGACGAGTTGTTGACCCAGGCCCACGCGCGCGGCATCAGGGTGGTCATCGATGTGGTGCCCAACCACACGTCCGACCAGCACGCCTGGTTCGCCGACTCCCGGTCGTCACGGACGGCCGCCCGGCGTGACTGGTACGTCTGGCGACCACCCCGCGACGGCATGGTCGGCGGCGAACCCGGCGCCGAACCGAACAACTGGGCATCCTTCTTCTCCGGCTCGGCCTGGCTGTGGGACGAGGCCAGCGGCGAGTACTACCTGCATCTCTTCGCCGCCGAGCAGCCGGACCTCAACTGGGAGAACCCTGCTGTGCGGACGGCCATGGCCGACGTGCTGCGCTGGTGGATCGACCGCGGTGTCGACGGGTTCCGCTTCGACGTGCTCAACCTGATCTCCAAGGTTCCCGGCCTGCCCGACGGCGCACCCATCCCCGGAACTCCCTGGGGTGATGGCACACCGTGCTACACCAGCGGCCCGCGGGTCCACGAATTCGTCGCCGAACTCACCGCGGTGATCCGGCGATCGACTCCGGAAGTGCTGATGACGGTCGGCGAGATGCCAGGGGTGTCCGTGACCGACGGCGTGCTGTTCACCGACCCCGATCGCCGGGAGGTCGACATGGTCTTCCAGTTCGACCACGTCGACCTCGACCGCGGAGTGACGAAGTTCGACGTGCGACCCTTCGATCTCGTTGCGCTGAAACAGGTCTTCGCGCGGTGGCAGGACGGACTGGGTGATCGCGGCTGGAACAGCCAGTACTGGAGCAACCACGACCAGCCGCGAGCGGTGTCCCGGTTCGGGGACGACGCCGAGTACCGGCGCGAGGCAGCCACCCTGCTGGGTACCGTGCTGCACCTGCACCGCGGTACCCCCTTCGTCTACCAGGGCGAAGAGCTGGGGATGACCAACACTCCGCTACGGGGTCCGGACGACCTGGTCGACATCGAGTCCGTCAATGCCTTCGAGGAGGCCGCCGCCGGCGGTCACGACGTGGAGCCGGTGATGCGGGGGATCCGCTCCGCCGGCCGCGAGAACGCCCGGACCCCGATGCAGTGGGACGCCGGTAACCAGGCCGGCTTCACCACCGGAACACCCTGGCTGGCAGTCAATCCGAACTTCGCCGAGATCAATGCCGAGGCCCAGGTCGGCGACCCGGACTCGGTTCTGGAGTACTACCGCCGATTGATCGCCCTGCGTCACAACGAGCCCACCGTGGTGCTCGGCGACTACACCCAGCTGCTCCCGGAACATCCGCAGCTCTATGCCTATCTCCGGGCGACCGAGGTCGAGGAGTTGTTGGTGCTGGCCAACTTCGGCTCGGACGAGCTCGTCCTGCCGGACACCTTCACCGACTGGGCCGAGACCGACGTCCTGATCGCCAACCATCCGGTACCGGTGCCGCTGGCGCCGCTCGGCGCCTGGCAGGCCCGCGTGCTGCGCCGGGCGCGCTGACCGGGCGCGCCGGATCAGCGGGCCAGGATCTCCTGCACGGTGGCCTGCCGGATCATCGGCGCGAACAGAGCCATCGCGTCGAGGGCGCGCCGGTGGTCTGCAGCGGTGGCCCCGGCGCAGGCGTCGGTCGCGACCGTCACTCCGATCCCGTCGTCCGCGGCGGCCAACGCAGTAGCCAGCACGCAGCAGTCGGTCGACACGCCGCCCAGCACCAGCTCGGTGACACCCGGCAGGGCTGCGGCCGTCGCCGCGTCCCACTTGCCGAACTTGGGTCGGTCGATCGCCACCGCACCGCTGGTGTCGACGCCGTCGACGAGGTCGTACAGCGCACTGTTGGCGGGATCGGTGGCGAACGGCCAGTCCCGGTAGTACGGCTGCCAAGCACCCTTGATCTGGTCCGGCAGGACGAACCGGGTGACGGCGACCGGACCTCGCCAGCCTGCCCGCAGCCGCCGGCATCCGTCTGCGGCTGCACCGAAATCCGGCGCAGCCCAGGGACTCTGCGCTTCGGCGAAGATACGCTGCAGGTCGATCAGCACGAGTGCTGTGGTCATCGCGGGGTGCCCGCAGTGACGGGGAGCGCCTCCTGACGACGGACCGCGTCCCGACGCAGCACGAGCGTGCCGACGTAGCCGAGGACCAGCGCGAGCAGTACGCCGACGTTGGCGAAGCCGAGGGGACCGTCCTTGCCGCCGATGACGTCCAGGAAGTAGCCCTGCCACCGGAATCCGTCGACGTTCTGTTGCACCAGACCCCAGCCGATCACCGCACCGACAACCATCAACACCACGGACGAGACCGTCACGTTGCCGTAGCGACCGCGTCCGGAGAAAAGCTCGTCGATCGCGTACGGCTGCTTCCGCAGCTGCAGATCTCCCAGGAAGATGCCGCACCACGCCGCGATCGGGACGCCGAGGGTGATCAGGAAGCCCTGGAACGGTCCGAGGAAGTCGGAGGCGAACCAAACGATGTAGATCGCTCCGGCGAACATCAGCACGCCGTCGATGCCGGCGGCGACGTACCGCGGGACCTTCACACCGACGGACAACAGCGCCAGACCGGAGGAATAGATGTCGAGCACCGCTCCCCCGATCAGGCCGAGGATCGCCACGATGCCGAAGGGCACCAGGAACCAGGTCGGCACGACGGTGACCAACGCGCCGATGGGGTTGATCTCGGCGATCCCGTCGCGCAGCTCCGTCGAGCTCCCCGCCAGCAGCAGCCCGAAGATCACCAGCAGGATCGGCGCGAGCGACCCGCCGAGCGTCGTCCACCCGACGATTCCGCGACCGGAGCTGGTGCGTGGGAGATAGCGCGAGTAGTCCGCGGCGGCGTTCACCCAGCCCAGTCCGAACCCTGTCATCACCAGCACGAGGGCACCGATGAACTGGCCCAGTGAACCCGCGGGCAGGGCGCTGACCACGGCCCAGTCGATCCTGTTCGCCGCGACGATCACGAAGACGACGGTCAGCACGCCGGTGACGATGGTGATCCACTTCTGCAGCTTCATGATGAAGTCGAACCCGAGGACCCCGCCGGCGACGATCAGCGCGGCCACCACCACGAGCGCGATGATCTTCGCCCCAGCGCCGCCACCCCAGCCCAGCGCATCGAAGACCTTCGAGGTGGCGAGCACCGCCAGCGCCGTCAGCGCGGTCTCCCAGCCGACCGTCAGCAACCAGGACACGAACGACGGGAGCCGGTTCCCGTTGGTGCCGAACGCGGCTCGCGACAACGTCATCGTCGGGGCGTTGCCTCGTTTGCCGGCGATCGACACCAAGCCGCACAACAGGAACGAGAACACGATCCCGATCACGCCGACGACGAATGCCTGCCAGAACGAGACCCCGGCGTACAGGATGAACGCTGCGTAGCTGATGCCGAAGACCGAGACGTTGGCCGCGAACCACGGCCAGAACAGCTCCCGCGGGGTGCCGCGGTGCTCGGCTTCGTCGATGGCGTTGATGCCGTTGGTCTCGACCCCGCGAGGAGCGGCCGGCGTCGGTTCGAGCTGTGTCATGTCGGGGATCCTGCCACTCGATGTCCCGATCACCCAGCGCCCCACCCGGTCACCGCACCGCGGCTGCCGATCCACGCAGCTCGTCGGTCGCGAACGACCGCACCCCGGCAGCGAAGTCGACCAGCGGCCGATAGCCGATCAGTGCTCGCGCCGCCGCGGGATCGGCGACCACATGGCGGACGTCGCCGGCGCGGCCTCCCCCGACGATCTCCGGTCGCGGTCCGTCCATCGCAGCAGCCAACGCGGAGGCCAACTCCCCGACGGTGTGCGGGACCCCGGAGGAGACGTTCAGGGGCGTCATCCGACCCGGCACGGAGAGCGGCCCCGGTCCCGACGCGGCGAGAGCGGTCATCGCTGCCACGTTCGCGGCGGCGACATCGGTGACGTGGACGAAGTCGCGCAGCTGACGACCGTCCTCGTAGACCCGCGGCGCCTCGCCACGTTCGAGCGCCGAGCGGAACAGCGCGGCCACCCCCGCGTACGGGGTGTCCCGCGGCATCCGGGCACCGTAGACATTGTGGTAGCGCAACGAGATCGCGCGACCGCCGGTGGCGATCGCCCAGGACGTCGCCAGGTGTTCCTGGGCGGCCTTGGTGCCGGCATAGACATTCCGCGGATCGAGCGGTGCGTCCTCGGCGATCGCGGCCCACTCCAGCGCACCGCCGCAGCGGTGGCACTCCGGCTCGAAGATCCCGGCGGTCAACGCCGCAGCAGAGCGCGCCGACGGCCGCACGTCGCCATGGCTGCCGCAGCGGTAGCGGCCCTCGCCGTAGACGACCATCGACGAGGCCTGGACGAGATTCCGGACGCCGGCCCTGGCCATGGCCGCCAGCAGGGTCGAGGTTCCGACGACGTTGTGCGAGGCGTAGAGCGGCGCGTCGTCGAGATCCACCCCGAGCCCGACCATGGCCGCCTGGTGGCAGACGACGTCGATCCCCGGCAGCAGGGAGTCCAACAGGGCGCCGTCCCGGACGTCACCGATGACGGTGTCGTCAGGCATCCAGGGCGGCGGTCCGTCATGTGCCTGCGGGATCAACAGATCGAGGCCGACCACCCGGTGGCCGCCCTGCCGGAGCTGGTCGCAGATGGTCGATCCGATGAAACCGGCAGCCCCGGTGACGAGTACGCGCATGAGGTCCAGCACAGCAAGGTTCCGCCGGCGGAACGAGGGATCAATCCTTACCGAACGGCAACGTCGGCGACCGCAGCAGCAGCCGGGAGACGGACCTCGAAGCGACACCCTGGCGAGCGGTTGGCGACGGCGATGGTTCCACCGTGCGCCTCGACCAGCCCGCGGGCGATCGTCAACCCGAGCCCTGCTCCGGGCCCGGTGACGGCCAACTCCTCGTGCGGCGACCGCGCATGTCCGCCACGGAACGCGGTGTCGAACACGAACGGCAGCTCGTCCTCCGGGATGCCTCCGCAGCCGTCCTGGACGACCAGCAGCACTGCGTTTCCGTCGCGGGCGACACTGAGCCGTACGGTGCCGTCGCTCGGAGTGTGCCGGATGGCGTTGACCAACAGATTGCCCAGCACCCTGGCCATCTCGCGGTGCGAGACCGAGACGGTCGGCCAACTCTCCCTGGGCGCATCGGTGCCGCTCTCCAGTCGCACCTGGCGGACCTGCGCCGCGGGCTGAGATGCGTCGAGTGCCTGGGAGACCAGGCTTTTCGTCGAGAGCAGCTCGACGACGAGAGTCAGCGTGCCCGAGTTGATCCTGGAGAGCTCGAACAGGTCGTCGACCATCGCGGAGAGCCGGTGGGTCTCGTCACCGATCCGCCGGGCGTAGCGGGTGACGTCCTGTGGATCGGTCACCACAGCGTCCTCCAGGGCCTCGCTCATCGCTCGGATCCCCGCCAGCGGGGTGCGCAGATCGTGGCTGATCCACCCCACGAGTTCCCGGCGCGAGGTCTCCGATGCCCGCTCGCCGGCCCGTCGGTTCTCGGCTTGAACCTCGCGCCGGATCACCCTGCGGGCGAACAACACCGACACCGGCACCACGGTGACGGCAATCAGACCGCACGCGATCGCCGTCCAGCCGACTTGGTCGGTGAACATGAATCCGCTGATCGCAATGACGAACAGCAGCACGCAGAGGACCGGCATCCCGACCAGCGCGCCGACCGCCACCGGGATGGTCGATCCTTGGGCGCTGCGCTGGATCCAGCGCAGCAGGAGCACTTCCAGCAGCACGATCACCACCCCCGCCAGCAGGGCCCAGGGCAGGATGTGCGCGAAGTCGGTCATGTCGTTGCCTGTTCCGGGTCGAAGCGGTAGCCGATGCCCCAGAGCGTGACGATCCTGGTCGGACGGCTCGGGTCGACTTCGATCTTCTCCCGCAGTCGACGGACGTGGACCGTCACCGTCGACTGGTCGCCGAAGGACCAGTCCCACACCTGCTCCAGCAGGGCGGTCCGGGTGAAGGCCTGGCCAGGATGCCGCAGCAGGTGCACCAGCAGATCGAACTCCCGGGTGGTCAGCGCGAGCGGTGCACCGGCTCGCTGGGCGATCCTGCTACGCGGGTCGACGGTCAGGTCACCGTCGCACATCATTTGCGGTACAGCAGGTTCGGTCCGGACTGCCTGGGAGCGGTCGAGGATCCGACCGACCCGCAGCGACAACTCACGTGGCGAGAACGGTTTCACCACGTAGTCGTCCGCCCCGTACTCCAGGCCCACGACGCGGTCGGACTCCGCCCCCAGCGCGGTCAGCATCACGATCGGAACCGTCGAGGTCCTGCGCAGGTGCCGGCAGACGTCGAGTCCGTCGATACCGGGCAGCATCAGATCCAGCACGATGAGATCGGGGTGCTCCCGCGCGGCGAGTGCCAGGGCGTCGGCACCGTCGGCAGCCTCCAGCACCCGGTGTCCGTCGCGCGCCAGGTAGCGGCGCACGACCTCGCGGACCGTCGGGTCGTCATCGACGATCAGTACGGTGGCGCCGCTGGGGCCGTCGGTCGCGGGACGCAGGGGATCCGTCATCGGATCACCAGTGTGTCAGCAGCAGGTGGTTGACGAGCAGCGCGGTACCGATCTGCAGCACCAGCAACCGCCAGCGCCACCGCTGCGACAGCACCACGACCCCACACAGCAGCCAGACACCGAACGGCAACCAGATCCGCTCCGTCTCGGCCTTGGAGAGCCCGGACAGGTCGGCGAGCAGCACGGCGATCGCGGTGGCCGCGGTCAGCAGCGCCGGGACACCGATCCGCCGGCGAGCGGCGCCCTCCGTCCGCCGACCGTGACGGACACCGGCCCAGGCCGCTCGAGCGGCGGTTGTCACCGAGGTCGCGAAGGCGGGCCCGGCACAGACCACCAGCGCCGCCAGGTTCGCCCAGACGAAGTAGCTGTACGGCCGTGCGCTCGCGATCCCCTGGTAGTAGCGCGTCTGCAGCAATGACAGCGCGGAGAACCAGTGGAAGCCGTTGGTGAAGAACCAGATCGCCACGGCAGCGACCCCGACGACGACCATCGCCCAGGCGCTGCTCCACAGGCGCACCGATCCACCGCGGGTACGCACCGATCGCCAGGAGCACCAGCACACGGCGGCCACGAGCACGATGGCCACCGCCAGGCCGTACGACAGGTACAGCGTGGCTCCCAGGAGCACTCCGCCGATCGAGGACCAGGGGACAGCAGTCCGTGCCGAACGCCTGGTCGAACCCCAGGCGGCAGCGGCGATCCCGGCAGCAAGCACTCCGGCGAACATGCCGTCCGCGGACGTCCCGACCCACACGGCGCCGGGGAAGAAGATCCCGAACGGCACCATCGCTCGCGCGGCACCGGCCGCACCCAGCGCCCGCAGGGTGATCGGCACCGAGACCGCGACCGTGCTCCCGAGGACGATCACGGCGATCCCGGCCCAGGTCTGTCCGCCCAGCCCGATCCGGTCGAGCGCCCAGAAGAACAGCGTGGCCAACGGCGGATGGCTGGAGACGTGGGTGGTCCAGCTGCCGGGCTGGAAATCCAGGATGTGGTCGGAGAAGGACGACAGGAATCCGTGGACGTCGGAGACCCGCGGCAGATCGTGCAGGTACTCGTCCTTCTCACCGAGGGGCGCTGCCCATCCCCGTTCGCCGGTGTCGATCAGCGACAGCGAGAACGTCCAGGCGAGCGCTCCGAGATAACTCAACGGCAGCAACCTCGACCACCGCAGCCGGCCCAACCACCTGCGGGCGAGCACCACCCCGAGCAGTGCGAGCAGGATCGCGGCAGGGGTCCCCGGCCCCACGTGCGGAATCAATCGGGCGATCAGCGGCGGCGCGTCGACGTAGAGCCGACTTCCCGATCGGGTCAGGAGTGCTCCGACCACTGCGGCGACGGTCAGCAGGAGCACCGCCGCCACCAACGGCACGACCACCGAACTCGTGGGTGGAGAACGCCGGACCGCTGCAGCAGCACCCGCGGACGCGTCCTGCTCGACGGCTGCGTCGGACCCGGCGGCAGCCGAGTCGGGAGTCTGCAGCACGCTCATCCGGTCGACGCTATTCACCCGGACCGGGCACCGGGCGATCCGGGGCCGAACGTCAGAGTTCCGTAATCCCCTGCGCAGCATGGCCACCGCGCCGTAAGGAACGACTCGGTATCAGGAGAGGTTCCGCTCCTAGGGTCGATCGCATGGAAGAACTTGACGTCGCGCGTGCTCCGGTGGACGTCATCCTCCCGTGCTTGGACGAAGCCGCGGCCATCCCCGGTGTGCTCGCGTCCCTGCCGGCGGGTTGGCGAGCGGTACTGGTCGACAACGGCTCCGTGGACGGCAGCGCGTCGATCGGCGCGAAGCTCGGCGCGACCGTCGTCCATGCGCCGAACCGCGGATACGGGGCAGCTGTGGACGTCGGCCTCTCGGCGTGCACCGCCGAGTTCGTCGCGGTGATGGACTGCGACGGCTCTCTGGACGCTGCTGAGCTGCTCCCACTGCTCGACCTGGTCCGTCTCGGGGATGCGGACATCGCCTGCGGCGCACGACGTCCGGTCAGCGCAGGAGTGTGGCCGTGGCACGCGCGGCTGGCCAACAGTGTGCTGTCCGCGATGATCGGGCTCGGCGGGCCACGGTTGCACGATCTGGCTCCGATGCGGATCGCCCGCCGACAGACCTGGGTGGCGCTCGACGTCCGGGACCGCCGGTGCGGATACCCGCTGGAGACTTTCCTGCGCGCCAAGCAGCAGGGTCTGCGGATCGTCGAACGGGACGTCAGCTACCGGCGCAGGGCGGCCGGGACCCGATCCAAGATCAGCGGTACGGCCCGCGGCAGCTGGCTCGTGGCCAAGGATTTCGCCGGCGTGCTGCTGCAGAGCCGCTCCTGGGATCGTGTCGAGGGCACCCGCCCGTCCGCGGTCGTCCGGTGACTCGCACCCTGCTCGTGGTCGCCAAGGCTCCCGTTCCGGGCCTGGCCAAGACCCGCCTGATCGGAACCGTCACCGCGCAGGAGGCGGCCGAGCTGGCCGCCGCCGCCCTGCTCGACACCCTCTACTGCTCGCTCGCAGTACCGCACGCCCGCGTGATGGTCGCGGTGACGGGAGACTTCGGGCAGGCGATGCGTTGCCAGGAGCTGCTCCGCGCGCTGCGCCAGTGCGTCGTGGTGGAACAACGTGGGAGCACCTTCGCGCAGCGACTGGTGGCCGCCCACGCGGATGCCGGAGCCTTCGGTGGCCCCGTCGTGCAGGTCGGGATGGACACACCCCAACTCTCGGAGCCCCTGCTCGACGCGTCGTTCGACATGCTGGCCGACACCGACGCGGTGCTCGGACGCGCCGAGGACGGCGGTTGGTGGGCGCTGGGGCTGCACGATCCCGGGCACGCCACCGCGCTGGCCTCGGTGACGATGTCGACCGATCGGACCGGCGACGACACCCTGGCCGCGCTCGCTCGCCGCGGTGTGGCCGTCTCGCTGCTGCCGACTCTCGTCGATGTCGACACCTGGGATGATGCCAGGCACGTGGCCGGCATCGCGCCCGCCTCGCGCTTCGCCGCGGCGGTCGCCCTGGTGCGGCAGCACCCGGCACGGGGTGTGGCGTGAGTACCCGCGACCGGGTCACCTCCGCGGCGCGGAGGGCACTTCCCCCCTTCGCACGACGTTTCCCGCCCATCCCCGAAGAAGGCGACTACACCTCCCGGCTGCGGTCCGTCGACACCACTGTCCGGGTGGGTCGTTGGCTGGGGATCTGTGTGCTGGTCTGCTTTCTCACCGGTCTGTACAGCCACTTCGTCCAGCATCCGTTGAGCTGGCTGACCCTCCCGCACCGACCGGTCTGGATCTACCGGGTGACCCAGGGACTGCACGTCACCAGCGGAATCGCCGCGATCCCACTGTTGGGGATGAAACTCTGGGTGGTCACGCCGAAGTTCTGGCAGCGGCCGCTGTTCGGCGGCATCCTCCGGATCCTGGAACGCGGTTCGATCCTGGTACTCATCGCCTCGGTCGCCTTCGAGCTGATCAGCGGTCTGCTGAACGTCGCCGAGTTCTATCCGTGGACGTTCTTCTTCCCGACCGTCCACTACGCGGTGGCCTGGATCGCGATCGGATCCGTGATCGTGCACATCGCCGTCAAGCTGCCCGTGATCCGCACGGTCCTGGGCGCGGGCGCTGGCGGTGGTCGAGCAAGCGCTCCCCCGGAAGGTGGTCGAGCAAGCGTCGAAGGAGCGCGTCAAGACCCCGATTCCGCTGCGATCAGTCCCGACACTGCACCCCCCGCCGATGAAGATGGTCGAGCGAGCACGGAACATCCCGGTGGTCGAGCGAGCACGGAACATCCCGGT
>JBBJML010000052.1:0-30710 GCA_037720195.1 Nakamurella sp.
GGGTCGCCTGATAGGGGGTCGACAGTCCCATCGACCCGGGCGTCGGTGCGGATGACGAGACGCTCGCCGTCCGGGCCGTGGCCGTGGACGTAGGAGTCGGCGCCGAGCTCCTCGACGAGGTCGACCGTCACCGGGATGCCGGTGCTGCCGAGGATCAGGTTCTCCGGACGGACACCGAAGGTGACCGACGACAGGCCGGCCGAGCTCGCCTCGGAGAGCACGTCGCGGGTCAGCGCGACGACGGTCTCGCCGAGCTTGACGCCGTCGGAGGCCAGCGGCAGCTGCATGATGTTCATCGCCGGGGAGCCCATGAAGCCGGCGACGAAGACGTTCTGGGGGCGGTCGTACAGGGTCCGCGGGGTGTCGCACTGCTGCAGCAGGCCGTCCTTGAGCACCGCGACGCGGTGGCCCATCGTCATGGCCTCGACCTGGTCGTGGGTGACGTAGACGGTGGTGGTGCCGAGGCGGGCCTGCAGCTCGGCGATGTTGGCGCGGGTCTCGACGCGCAGCTTGGCGTCGAGGTTCGACAGCGGCTCGTCCATCAGGAAGACGGAGGGCTCGCGGACGATGGCGCGACCCATGGCGACACGCTGACGCTGGCCGCCGGAGAGGGCCTTGGGCTTGCGGTCCAGGTACTTCTCCAGGTCGAGCAGGCCGGCGGCCTCGCGCACCTTGGAGGCGATCTCGGTCTTGTTGACGCCGCGCAGCTTGAGCGCGAACCCCATGTTGTCGGCGACGGTCATGTGCGGGTACAGCGCATAGCTTTGGAAGACCATCGCGATGTCGCGGTTCTTCGGCGGGACGTTGGTGACGTCGCGGTCGCCGATGAGGATGCGGCCCTCGTTGATGTCCTCGAGGCCGGCCAGCATGCGCAGTGCGGTGGACTTGCCCGATCCGGACGGCCCCACGAGGACGAGGAACTCGCCGTCCTCGATCTTGAGGTTGAGCTGATCGACAGCGCGCACCGGCGGGTTGCCGGGGTACACGCGGGAGGCTGCGTCGTATTCGACCTGTGCCATCGAGGTCCTTCCGATCGGGCGGCCGCTGAGTGCGGCCGCAGTGGCGGACGGCATCGGCGCCGTCGCTCCCTGAGGACGCTAGCGGGCGTCGGGCCGGATGGGAAGGGCCCTGCGGAAAGCGTTTTCCACAACCGCGGAGCGCACTGAACTCCTCTTCGAATGGCGTAAACCGGATGGGTCGCGGCCATCCGGGGGAGCGCCGGTGGCGAAGGACACACATGAGCAGCTCAGGAAGTCGCCGGTCGTACCTCGCGGCGCTCGGCACAGGGATCGTCGTCATCGCGGCGTCCACCTACGGGGTGAGTCTCACCCGAGCGGCCGAGAGCCTGCCGAGCACGGCAACGTCCGTCGGTGTGACGGCACCCGCGGTCGGCCCGGCGTCGATGACTGACGGTGCCACGGCCGCATCGCCGTCGCCCGCAGCACCGTCCTCCGCAGGACCGTCCTCGGCGTCACCGTCCTCTGTGTCACCGTCCTCCACAGCACCGTCAGAAGTGTCGTCGGCCCCGTCGTCGGCGTCGGCGCGGAACCCCAGCGGTCCCTCCCGGTCGTCCTCCGACGCACCCACGGCGAGCACGCCGTCCTCCCGATCGGTTCCCAGGCCGAGCGCCTCGACCCCGGTGGCCGCGTCGACCCCGCCCCCACCCACCACCGCCGCACCAGCACCGGCGAGTCAGTTCAAGGACGGCACCTACTCCGCCATGGCCGAGTACAACAGTCCGGGCGGGGTCCAGAAGGTGGGCGTCACCCTCACCCTCGCCGGCGATGTGGTCACCGGTTCCTCGCTGGAGCTGTACGCCACGGGAATCGCCAAGGCGTACCAGAATCTGTTCCAGCAGAACTACTCTCCGCAGGTCACCGGGAAGAAGATCGACACCATCCAGCTCGGCGCGGTGGGCGGTTCGTCGCTCACCTCCGGCGGATTCAACGATGCCCTGAAGGCGATCGAGGAGCAGGCACATGCCTGACCTGGGGCGGCGACGCCCCCTCTCGGCGCAGTACACGTTCTCCGCTCTCGGGACCCACTGGCGGATCGCCTCGCCGAACAGCTTCGATCCCGAGATCCGCCGACAGATCGATGAGCGGGTGGCAGACTTCGATGCCGCCTGGTCCCGATTCCGGTCGGATTCCGTGGTGTCCAGGATGGCCCGTGAACCAGGGACGTATGAGTTCCCGCCGGAAGCCGCTGCGGTGATGTCCTTGTACCGCAGCGTCTACGAGCTGACCGCCGGTCGGGTCACGCCACTCGTCGGAGCAGCTCTCGAGCATCTCGGCTACGACGCGGAGTGCACATTGCAGCGCCGTCCCGGCATCAGAGCCACCCCGTCGTGGGATGACGCCCTCACGGTCACCGGATCGTCGATCACCACGACGGCTCCGATCGTGCTCGACATCGGGGCGGCCGGCAAGGGGATGCTGGTGGATCTGGTCGCGGAGTTGATCGATCCCGATCACGACGGCCGCGTCCTGGTGGACGCCAGCGGCGACCTGCTGCACCGCGGTGCGGTGCCGTGCCGGGTCGGGCTGGAGCACCCGCTGGATCCGACGATGGTGATCGGTGTCGCGCAGCTCCGGGATGCCTCGTTGTGCAGCTCGGCCGTCAACCGTCGCCGCTGGGGCGCCGATCTGCACCACGTGGTCGATCCGTTCACCGGTGAGCCGGTCCGCGGCACCCAGGCGACCTGGGTGGTCGCCGAGAACACTGCGCTGGCAGACGTTCTCGCCACCGCATTGTTCTTCACCGAGCCGTCGGTGCTGGCCCATCGGTACTCCTTCAGCTACGTACGGATGTCGGACGACGGCAGCGTCGACTGGTCACCCGACTTCCCCGGCGAGTTGTTCCTGTGACGCACACGCTGCCCGTGGCCCGCACGTTGCCCGTGTCGCGCACGCTCGACGGGTTGCTGGGGCGCACGTCGATGTACCGACTCGTCCTCAACTCGCTGATCCTGCTCGGGGCGGTCGCATTCATTCTGTCGTTCACCGGGACGCTCGCGTTCCCGGCAGCAGACCTCGGTGCCTCCCTGCTGATCGTGATGGTGTCGACGGTCGGCTCGAACCTGTTGTTCGCCTTGCTGTTCCGGGTACGTGCCCACCCCGAGTCGTCCGTCATCACCGGGCTGCTGCTCTGGTTCATCCTGCTGCCCACCTCGGATCCGAAGCTGCTGGTGCAGGTCGCGCTCGCCGGGGTGATCGCCTCCGGATCGAAGTACGTGTTCGCCTTCCGTGGCCGGCATGTCGTGAACCCGGCAGCGATCGGTGCACTGTGGTTGGCGCTGTTCGAGTTCGACGTGTTGGGTCTGTGGTGGGTCGGCACGAAGTACCTGGTGATCGTCGCCGCGGTCGTCGGCTTCCTGATCGTCCGACGCACCCGGCGCGTGGCGCTGGTCGCGACGTTCCTCGTCGTCGTCGTGGCGGTCACGATGGCGCGGCTGCTGATCGACGGTGGCGGCATCGGGGCGTCGCTCGAATACACCTTCCTGTCCACGCCGATGGTCTTCTTCGCTGTCTTCATGCTGACGGAGCCGCTCACGTTGCCGCCGACCCACCGCGAGCAGCTGGTGGAGGCTGTCGTCGTCGGGGTGCTGTTCGCGATCCCGATCACCGTCGCCGGTTACAGCTTCGGGCCGGAGACCGCGTTGGTCATCGGTAACCTGCTGGCCTTCGCCCTCGGTCAGCGGTCCGGGATCCGGCTCACCCTCACCGGGCGGCGAGCCGTCGGCGGACGAGCGACCGAGTTCGAGTTCCACTCCGCCCGGCCGCTCCGATTCGCCCCGGGGCAGTACATCGAGTTGTCCGTTCCGCATGCGCGGGCCGATCGCCGCGGCAGCCGACGCACCTTCAGCATCGCCTCCTCCGATCGGGATCCGCATCGCCTGCTGGTCGCGATGACCATGGCACCGGACGGCAGCACCTTCAAGAAGTCTCTGGGCGCCATGGCGATCGGCACGGACATCTCTGCGACGGGAATCGCGGGTGACTTCGTGCTGCCCCCGGATCGAGACCGTCCGGTGCTGCTGATTGCCGGCGGGATCGGCATCACACCGTTCCTGGGTCAGCTCGACGGCCTGGCCGGTGGCAGCCGGTACGACGTGGTGGTGGTGTACGTGCAGCGCGATCCGGCTGACCTGGCGTATCTGGATCTGCTCGACGACTCCCGCGCGCGGGTGGTCGTAGTGACCTCCACCCCGGCCACCGAGCTGCCGCCGAGCTTCGAGAACGTGACCGTGCCGCGGATCGATCGGATCTCGCTCGCTGCCGCCGTCCCGGATCTGCAACGACGCGACGTCTACGTCTCGGGACCGCCGACGTTCGTCGACGAGGTCTCCCGGCTGGCTGCGGATCAGGGTGCGACCCGGATCAGGCGGGATCACTTCGCCGGGTACTGATGACACGCACTGCGGTCGTGAGTCTCGACCCGAGTGGAGCGGGACATACCGGATGAGGGGGGACAGATCACACGATCGACGGTCTGTTGCCGCTTCCGACGCCCGCCCTCCGGGCGATCCGAGGTCTAGCGTGGAACCGGTGACCATGATGCCGATGTTCCCGCTCGGCTCGGTGCTGCTCCCGGCGATGCCGTTGGCACTCAGGGTGTTCGAACCCCGGTACCTGGAGATGATGGTCGACGTGTTGGCCCAGGAGCCCGCCGAGTTCGGGGTGGTGCTGATCGAACGCGGGCAGGAGGTCGGCGGCGGAGACCAACGGTTCGGGATCGGCACGATGGCCAGGGTCGCGGACATCGAGCAGGGCGACGGCCTGGTCGGATTGATCGCCCGCGGTGACTCCCGATTCGAGGTGATCGCCTGGCAGGACGAGGATCCCTACCCGCGGGCCGAGGTACGAAAGTTGCCGGCACTGATCTGGACGGAGGAATGCCGAGCCTCGCTGGTCGAGGCCGAACGATTGGTGCGCACTGCACTCGCCCTGGCTTCTGAACTGGCGGACGCCACCTGGTCGGCCGACATCGCGCTGTCCGACGAGCCCGGCGATCTGGTCTGGCAGCTCGCAGGGATCACCCCCGTCGGGCTCCTGGATCGGCTGGCGTTCCTGCGTGCCGGCACCACCGAGGAGCTGCTGAGCATGCTGATCGCGGAGACGACCGGCGCGGTGGAGGCGCTGCGCGCCGGCTGGTCGCCCGGCGGCCTCGGCTGACTCCGGATTCAGATCCGCAGTGCTGCCGACGGAGAACTCTCGTGCCACAACCGATCCAGCGCCGTGACGACGTACCGGTAGCGGCCCTGCGGATCTGCGGTGGTGTCCAGATAACGCTGCCGGCCGTGGCCGCTGCGCCGCACCGTCGCCAGCAGGTGCGTGGCGTCCACGAGGTCGCCGGGCCCGCTGGGTCCGTCCAGCCGCCAGATCGCGTACGAGGTGGCATCCGCAGCACGCGCGTGCTCGCCGGGTGAGGTCCACTCGAGTTGCACACCGCCGGAGGAACGACGGCCGTGCAGACCCACCGGACGGCGCGGTGCCCGTCCGCCCAGGTGTTCGATCACCGGGACGATCGCCGGCCGGCTGTAGTGCTCGGCCACCATCGTCGAGGTGGATCCCTGGGCGTCACTGCGGACGTCCTTCGCGCTGAAGAACACGTCGCCGTCCACCTGTGGATACGCCTGGTTGAACGTCAGATGAGCAGCCAACTCGTCCGGGCCGAAGACCTTGCTGGTCTCCTTGTACGTCGCCTGGCCGATGTACAGCGCGACGTCGGTGCCGTCCACCACGTCTGCCCACCACGGGACGAGCGCGGCGTAGTCGGCGACCGCGAGACCGACCTGCCAGTAGATCTGCGGGTTCAGGTAGTCGACCCAGCCCTCCTTCACCCAGCGGCGGGTGTCGGCGTAGATCGCGTCGTACGACTGGGTTCCACCGGTCGCCGAACCCTCCGGGTGCTCGGCGGAGAAGTTGGCCCAGATGCCGAACGGACTGATGCCGAACTTGACCCATGGCTTGGCACGCTGGACGCGCCGGTGGAACTCGGAGACCAGCCGGTTGACGTTGTCCCGCCGCCAGTCGCCGATGTCGTCGAAGCGGCCGCCGTAGGTCGCGAAGGTGTCCTGGTCCGGTAGCGGGGTGGTGCCCGACGGGTACGGATAGAAGTAGTCGTCGAAGTGCGCGCCGTCTACGTCGTAGCGGCGTACCGCGTCGAACATCGCGTCCTGCACGAACCGCCGCACTTCCGGGATCCCCGGGTTGTAGTAGAGCTTGCCGCCGTACGGGAACACCCAGTCCGGGTGCACCCGCGCCGGGTGGGTCGGCACCAGGGCGTTCGGATCGGTGCCCATCGACACCCGGTACGGGTTGAACCAGGCGTGGTACTCCAGGTTCCGCGCGTGCGCCTCGGCGATCTGGAAGGCCAGCGGGTCGTACCCGGGATCGGCGCCCTGGGTGCCGGTGAGGTACTGCGACCACGGTTCGTACGGCGAGGGCCAGAAGGCGTCGGCGGTCGGTCGGACCTGGCAGATGACGGCGTTGAGATTGAGCCGTTGTGCCAACTCCAGCCAGCCGATGTACTCGGCCTGCTGCTGCTCGATCGTCAGACCGGTCCGGCTGGGCCAGTCGATGTTGACGACCGAGGAGATCCACATCGCCCGGAACTGTCGCTTCGGTCTGTTGAGGTCGCCGGGGGGTGAGCCCGCCGTCCCGGCCGACGCCGGCAGGGTGCCGATGGTGACGGCGTACGCACCGCCGACGACCGTGGCACCGGCCAGCCCCAAGAAGGTTCGTCGATCGAGCTCTGCAGACATCATTTCCTCCATCGGATGCTGAAGCGGAAGATTTTCACACTCTCACGTGCCGCCGGGGCCGACAACCCCTGCAGTGCGCGGACCTGCGGCGAACGCGTCGGCGCTGCGGGTGCGCGGTGGTCGGCAGTGGTCGAGCGCAGTGGTCGAGGGCAGGGGTCGAGCACACGGGTCGAGCACACGGGTCGAGCACACGGGTCGAGCACGGTGTCGGACCGCGGGTCCACTATGGATCCATGATCGGTTCTCCCGCCTCGCCGCACTCCACCCCTTGCTGCGGCATCGTCCCGCCCTACCTGCTCGATGCGCTGACCCGCTCCACCGATCGCACGGTGGCCGGACGGGCGGCGCGCACCCTGCTGTGGGACGAGCGGATGCGCCGTGATCGGCTGTCGCCGGGACAATCGGTGCGCGGCACTGCGGGGGCTACGAAGGCGCCACGTCACGCTGCGGTGACGGACGGTCCGCAGCGTTCGGTGCACGATGCCGAGCAGGGTTCGCAGCTGCCGGGCGATCTCGTCCGGGACGAGGGTGCTGCCGAGGTCGCCGACGCGGCGGTGAACCAGGCGTACGACGGACTCGGCGACACCTGGCGGTTGTTCCACGACGTCTTCGGCCGCAACTCGTTGGACGGCAAGGGATTGCCGCTGATCGCGTCCGTCCACTACGAGCACGACTACGACAACGCCTTCTGGAACGGCGAGCAGATGGTGTTCGGTGACGGGGACGGGCGGATCTTCGGCCCGTTCACCGCGAGCATCGACGTGATCGGCCACGAGCTGACCCACGGCGTCACCGAGCACACCGCGGGCCTGCGCTACCAGGGCCAGTCGGGAGCGCTGAACGAGAGCATCTCGGACGTCTTCGGAGTGCTGGTGAAGCAGTACGTGCTGGGCCAGACGGCCGATCAGGCGGACTGGCTGATCGGCGCAGATCTGTTGCTGCCCAGCGTGAACGGCGTTGCGCTGAGGTCGATGGCCGCGCCGGGGACGGCGTACGACGATCCAGAGCTGGGCAAGGATCCGCAGCCGGCCACGATGGCCGACTACGTGGAGACGAGTTCAGACAACGGCGGCGTGCACATCAACTCCGGGATCCCGAACAAGGCCTTCCACCTGGTGGCGACCGCGATCGGCGGGAACGCCTGGGAAGCGCCGGGGTCGATCTGGTTCGAGGTGCTCACCGGCGGCCCGATCAGCGCCGACTGCGACTTCGTCGAGTTCGCGCGGCTCACCGAGCAGGCCACGGTGCAGCTGTACGGCGACGGCTCGACGCAGGCCGTGGCAGTGGCCGCCGCCTGGCAGCAGGTGGGCGTCACCAGTTCGACACCCGGCGATGCAGCCCCCCGCGGGCACCATCCCGTCGGCCGATGGGTCGAGTGCTGTGCCGGCCGCGGTGGTTGTCACCCGCACCGGTGGCTTCGCCGGGAGATCGGTGTCGCGGACGGTCGATCTGGCCGAGGTCCCCGCTCCGGAGATCGCGGTGTGGCGCGGCCTGCTGGCTGCCGACCCTGCCGTCACCGGGGCGCGGGAGGGCGTCATCCCGTCGAGCGTGCCACCGTCCCATCCGGACGCCTTCAGCTACGAGATCGCGGCGCCGGGCAGCGCCCCGGCGGTCTACCAGGAGCACCAGCTGTCGCCGGCCGCGCGGGACTGCTTGCTCCGCACCTTCCGCGGGTGAATCGCTGCCGTCACCGACCGGCGGGAGGTCCGGGCCGCGGCGGAGGTGGCGCATGTCGTACCGACTGCCCTCGGCCCGCGGGATAGCGTTGTCCGGATGGATCGTCACCGCGGGCGTCAACAGGCGACGCTCGCCTCGCTGGCCAAGGAGCTCGGAGTCTCCAGGACCACCGTTTCCAACGCCTACAACCGTCCGGACCAACTGTCGCCCGCCCTGCGGCAACGGGTGATGGATGCCGCGACGCGGCTCGGGTACTCCGGTCCCGACCCTGTCGCCCGGTCCCTGCGGACCCGCAGGGCCGGCGCGATCGGTCTGCTGCTCACCGAACAGCTGTCCTACGCGTTCCGCGATCCGGCGGCGGTCGCTTTCCTGGAAGGCCTGACCCTCGAGTGCGACCAGGCCAGGATCGGGCTGCTGCTGGTGCCGGCGAGTCCGGGTTCGGCCGACGTGCAGAGCGTCAGCAGTGCCGCGGTCGACGGTTTCGTCGCCTACTCGATGCCGGCGGACGACCCGTACCTGGCCGCGATGCTGTCACGTCCCGTCCCGACGGTGATCTGTGACCAACCGTCCCTGGACACCACCGACCTGGTCGGTATCGACGACCGGTCCGCTGCCCGGGAGATCGCCGACCACCTGGTCGAGCTGGGCCATCGCCGGATCGGTGTGGTGTGCATGCGGCTCGGGCGGGCCCGCAACGACGGGCCGGTGGACCTGGTGCGCCAGGCGACCGCCGACTACCACGTGCAGCGGAACAGGTTGGCGGGGCTGCGGGACGGCTTCGAAGCGGCCGGAGTCTCCTGGGACCGGGTCCCCGTCGTCGAACGCTTCGACCACACCCGGGCGGCCGGCGCCGAGGCCACCGCGGAGGTACTGGCGCTCGATCCCGGGATCACCGCGCTGGTCTGCACCTCGGACGTGTTGGCGCTCGGCGGTCTGGAGGAGCTGGCCAGGCGCCGTCGCCGGGTCCCGGAGGACGTCTCGGTCACCGGATTCGACGGTGTGCGCGCGGCTGTCGATGCCGGGCTGACGACGATCTCGCAACCGGTGGTGGAGAAGGGCCGTCAGGCGGGTCGGTTGCTGTTGGAGGAGTCGATCCGCCACCGGGCCCAGCGGGTGATCCTGCCGACGACCTTCCTCGCCGGTCGCACCACCGGCCCGCCGCGCATCTGATCCTGGCAGCGGTCGCAATTCCGGAGTACTTTGCCCGCCATGGGTTTCTCCGTCAGCCCGGACGCCTACACCGCTTTCATGGGTCGCTACGCCGAGCCACTCGCGGACGCCACCGTGGCCGAGTTGCAGCTCCGAGCCGGTCAGCGGGCACTTGACGTGGGCGCCGGTCCCGGAGCGCTGACCGCCGAGCTGATCGCAGCGCTCGGCGTGGGAGCCGTCGCGGCCGTGGATCCGTCGGAGACCTTCGTCGCGGCTCTGCGGGCGAGCTTCCCGGGGCTGAGCGTGCAGCGCACCACGGCCGACCAGCTGCGGTTCCCGGGCGCCTCGTTCGACGTCACCGTGGCCCAGTTGGTGGTGCACTTCATGCCCGACCCGGTGCGCGGGTTGGCCGAGATGGCCAGGGTCACCCGGCCCGGCGGTCAGGTGGCGGCCAGCGTCTGGGACTACGGGGGCGGGCGGCACCCGCTCGGAGTGTTCTGGCGGGCGGCCACGGATCTCGACCCGGAGGCGCCCGACGAGTCCGACCTGCCCGGCACCCGCGACGGGCAACTGGAGGCGCTGTTCGCGGAAGTCGGACTGCGCGACCTGCGGTCACTCTCACTGCCCTCGACGCGCAGGTTCGGCGGCTTAGAGCAGTGGTGGGGACTGTTCGAGCTGGGCGTCGGGCCCGCGGGCGACTACGTGGCGGCGTTGGATGCCGACGCGAAGCAGCGGCTGCGCACCCGCTGCGCGGAGCTGCTGCCGGACGGCCCGTTCGACATCGACGCCATCGCATGGACGGTGATCGGTCGCCGGTGACGCTCGCGTCGCTGCGGAGCGACGACGTCACTGCGGTGTGGTCGGGTCCCCGGTGGGATCATCGAGCACCATGGCCACCACCGGCGGCTCGTCGTCGGGCAGCCATGGCGGACGGACCTCGCCGACTTCGCGCCAGCCACGGTGCCGGTACATCGCCAGCGCGCCGCCGTGCCGCTGCACCACGTCCAGCACGGGCAGCCGGCCCTCCGCCCGGACAATCGCGACGGCACGATCCAGCAGCCCGCCGCCGATACCCAGGCCGCGCCGGGTCTCGTCGACGAAGAACGACGAGACGCACCCCAGCTCGGTCCGCTCGAGGCCGGTACCCGCGGACCAGACGCGACCGAAATCATCGTCGTCCACGCTGGTGACGGCGACGTGTCCGGCCATCGTGCCGTCGACCACGGCGACCCAGGAGTGTCGCTCGGTCTCGCGCGCGATGAACTGCTCGGGCGGGAACGGCAGCGGCCAGCGGAACGGATAGTGCGAGCGTGGCTGCTGGGCGGCCAGCAGCGTCACCAGCATCGGCAGGTCGGCCGGCTCGCGGGGACGAAAGGTGACCCCGATTCCGGCGCCTGGGGTCGGGACCATCAGTAGGCGCGGGCCAGCACGGCGACCAGGTCCGGATCCTGCGCCGGATCGTCGGTGTCGGGCACCGACCCGTCGGCGCGCACCAGGCAGCGCACGGTCACGCCCTGCCCGGCAATGCGGGCCTCACCCTCGTCGCCCAGCGCGCGCCACGGCAGGCGCGCCCAGCCGGTGGCCGTGGCGGCAACGGCGTCCTCGACGGTGTCAACCTCGGCGGTCCGATCGCTCTGGCGTTGTTCGGCCTGGCGGTACAGCTCGGCCTGGTCGGCCTCGATCGCCGCCGCGATCGCTGCGGCGACCGCGGAGATCGGATGCTGCTCCTTGGTCCCCAGCACCCGTCGGGCGAGCGTCACCCGGCCCTCGGCCAGATCGCGGGGGCCGACCTCGATGCGGAACGGAATGCCCTTGAGCTCGGCGTCCACCGCCCGCCTGCCGAACGGGGTGTCGACCCGATCGTCCAGCCGGACCCGGACCCCGGTGGCCGCCAGCTCGGCGTGCAGGCCCCGCGCCGCGGCCTCGACCGAACCGTCGTCGCTGCCCTTGACGACCATCACCTGCACCTGGACGGCAGCCAGCTTCGGCGGCACCCGTAGGCCGGCGTCGTCTCCGTGGGACATGATCAGGCCGCCCAGCATCCGGGTGGACGATCCCCACGACGTCGTCCAGACATGCTGCTGGCGCTGATCGGCGTCGGTGTAGGAGATGTCGAACGCCCTGGCGAAGTTCTGCCCGAGCTCGTGGCTGGTGCCCATCTGCAGGGCCTTGCCGTCGCCCATCATCGCCTCGAGCGCGAGGGTGTTGGTGGCGCCGGCGAAGCGCTCCCGCTTGGTCTTGCGACCGACGACGACCGGGATGGCCAGCTCGGTCCGCATGAAGTCCTCGTACACCCCGTGCAGGATCCGGCGCGCATAGGCAGCGGCGTCCGCCTCCGAGGCGTGGGCGGTGTGGCCCTCCTGCCAGAGGAACTCGCTGGTGCGCAGGAAGATCCGCGGCCGGAGCTCCCAGCGGACCACGTTGGCCCACTGGTTGAGCAGCAGCGGCAGGTCGCGGTGGGAGTTGATCCACTTGCCCATGAACTCGCCGATCACCGTCTCGCTGGTCGGCCGCACGACCACCGGCTCCTCGAGCAGCTTGCCGCCCGCGTGGGTGACCACCGCGAGTTCCGGCGAGAAACCCTCGACGTGTTCGGCCTCGCGGTGCAGGTAGGACTCGGGGATGAACAGCGGGAAGTAGGCGTTCTCCGCACCGGTTGCCTTGATGCGGGCATCCATCCCGGCCTGCATCCGTTCCCAGATCCCGTAGCCGTACGGGCGGATGACCATGGTGCCGCGCACCGGCCCGTTGTCGGCCAGCTCGGCCTTGGCGACCACGTCCTGGTACCAACGGGGGAAATCCTGGGCGCGCGGGGTCAGAACGGGAGTGCGGGACATGTGGGAATCCTATGATCGGCCGCCCCGGCACGCTGAATCGCCGGCTCGGTGGATCAGGACAGGATCTCGACGCGTTCGTTCCTCTCTAGCTCGATCACCGATTCTCCGGTGGTCGAGCGACGCGTTCGTTCCTCACTTGCTCGATCACCGATTCTCCGGTGGTCGAGCGACGCGTTCGTTCCTCTCCTGCTCGATCACCGATTCTCCGGTGGTCGAGCGACGAAGGAGTCGAGACCGTGTCGGAGCGGGCACTCAGGTGTGGATGACGTACCGCTGACGTTCGGCGGCGAGCATCGTCAGCAGATCGGCGACCTGTCTGGGATCGGCGATCCGCACCGTCGCGAGGGTCTCGCCGGGTCCGACCTTCACCCCGACACCCGCGACGGCCTGGGAGTCGGGATCGCCCAGTCGGTCACTGTCTGCGGGCACGATCAGGGCGAAGGCGTGCTCGTCGGTGACGTCGTCGCCGAGGAACAGGGTTGCGGTGGCGTCCAGCGCTCGGGACAGCCCGGAGATCGCCTTGCCCTTGTCGGTGGACACCACCGAGAGCTCGAGAACCTTCTTGCCCCGCAGCAGACGCACTCCCTCCCACTCCGCGACACCGCTGAGGATGGCCTGCTCGACCGCTTTCTCGACGGCCGCCGCCGTCCCGCGCAGGTGGACGGCCACCCCGGTGGGCTTGGTCTCGAGCCGGATCGTCGGCTGGTGCTGTTGCAGTTCCTCCATGGCCGCGATCACCCGTGCGTTGAGCGCGATCTGGTCCGGGGTCAGCTGTGCGGGGGTGGGAACAGGACCGGCGGCCTGGACGGGGATGCCGGTGATGCCGGCGTCCTCCGCGCCGTGCGACCCGATCATGTGGACCGGACCGATGTCGCCCACCAGCGTTCGCAACGCCTCCAGTGAACGCCCGGAGACGACGGCGACGGAGGTGTTGGGCAGCACCGCCAGTGTGCGGACGGCATCGACGGACTCGACCAGCGGCCGGGCTGCGGCGGGGTCGTCGACGATGGGGGACAGCACCCCGTCGAAGTCGGTGCCGACGAGCAGGTAACGCGCCTTCGCGAGCTCCTCGACCGCCTTGACTGCGGCGACCGGAAGCCGCGAGCGGGCGGCGGCCACCGGATCCTTGGTGTCCTCCAGGGTCGTCAGGAACGACTCCGCCCAGGCGTCGACGTCGTGGGTGAGCACCTGACGGCGCAGCGCACGCATTCGCCGCCGTTGGTCGCCGGCCGGCATCTGCAGGGCCTCCCGCAGCGCGTCCTTCACGCCGTTCGTGTCGTACGGATTGACCAACAGGGACTGCCGCAGCTCGGTGGCAGCGCCGGTGAACTCGCTCAGCAGCAGCACCCCGTCGCCGGCGGAGCGGCAGGCCACGTACTCCTTGGCCACCAGGTTCATGCCGTCGCGCAGCGGGGTCACCGCCATCACGTCGGCCGCGACGTAGAACGAGGCGAGGTCCTCCCGGGGGAACGACTGGTGCAGGTAGTGCACGGCGGGCCGGCCGATGCTGGCGTGCTCGCCGTTCATCGCCCCGACCTGACGTTCGATGTCCTCCCGCATCCGGATGTAGGAGCCCAGGCGTTCGCGGGACGGGGTGGCGATCTGGATCATCACCGCGTCCTGCACGCTGGGGTCCTTCTCGTCCAGCAGCTCGCCGAAGGCTCGCAGCCGCACGTTGATGCCCTTGGTGTAGTCGAGACGATCGACGCCCAGGATGATCTTGCGAGGACGTCCCAGGTCCTCCCGCAGTTTCATGGCTGCCCTGGTCACCTCGGGCTCGGTGGCCAGCTCGCTCTGGGCCTGCGAGTCGATCGAGATGGGGAAGGCCCCCACCCGGCTGGTGCGGCCCTCGTGGGAGAGCGTGGAGCCGGAGACGGTGACGTCCAGCAGGTTCCTGGCCAGCCGGCTGAAGTTGCGTACGGCGCCCGGCACCTGGAAGCCGATCAGATCGGCACCGAGCATTCCCATCAGCACCTCCCGTCGCCACGGCAGTCGCATGTACAGCTCGATCGGCGGGAACGGGATGTGCTGGAAGAACCCGATCCGGACATCCGGCCGGAGCTCACGCAACAGCTGTGGGACGAGCTGCAGTTGGTAGTCGTGGATCCACACGACCGCGCCGTCGGCGGCAACCGCGGCAGCCCGTTCGGCGAAGCGCTGGTTGACCCGTCGGTAGGCGTCCCACCAGTGGCGATGGAACTCCGGCTCGGCGACTGCGTCGTGGTAGAGCGGCCACAGGGTGGCGTTGGAGAAGCCCTCGTAGAACTCTTCGATCTCCTCCGCCGAGAGGCGCACCGGGTGCAGCGTCAGCCCGTCCGACCGGGTCGGTTCGAGGTCGAGGTCGGGTTGCCCGGGCCAGCCGATCCAGGCACCGTCGCGCCGCGACAGGATCGGTGCGAGGGCGGTGACCAAACCACCGGGTGCCTGATGGGCAGTGGTGGTCCCGTCGCTGTTCTTCCGCAGGTCGAAGGGCAGTCGGTTGGCCACGACGACCATGTCGGCCCGCTCGTCGCCCGCAGGTTCGGCGGTCCCGTCGGCGGAGTCCCGCGGATGCAGTTGGGGGCGTCGTCCGGCCGGCTCGTGCTTCTTTCGATCGTCGTCGCTCACGTGCACGACCCTAGTCGTCGCGGCACGACCACCACCGCGGGTCAGTGGCCGAAGGGATCCTCGTCGACGCCCGGCTGCCAGCTGTTTCCCGGCACGCCCCAGCCGTTCGCCTTCACCATCTTCTTCGCCGCGCGGGCGTTCCGGCCGACCAACCGGTCCAGATAGAGGAGTCCGTCGAGGTGATCGGTCTCGTGCTGCAGGCAGCGGGCGAAGAAGCCGGTGCCCTCGACCTCGACCGGTTCGCCGTGCACGTCGACGCCGGTCACCTTCGCCCAGTCGGCGCGGCCCGTCGGGTAGTTCTCGCCGGGTACCGACAGACAGCCCTCGTAGTCGTCGTCCGGGTCCGGCATCGTCTCCGGGACCGGCGAGGTCTCGATCGTCGGATTGACCACGTAGCCGCGCTGCCGGACACCGGAGTCGTCGGGGCAGTCGTAGATGAAGACCCGGCGATCGTCACCCACCTGGTTGGCCGCGAGGCCCGCGCCGTGGGCTGCGGTGTTGGTCTCGAACAGGTCGTCGACGAACTCTGCGAGAGCTTCGTCGAACACGGTCACCGGGGTCGTCGGCCGGTGCAGGACCGGCTCTCCGCAGATGACGATGGGGCGCACAGTCATGGCCTCCAGACTAGGTCTGAGGGTGCCTCCGACGCCCGGGAGGGTCCCGGGTCGACCTGGGCGTCGGCAGCCGACCGACTGCGGGCACCACGGTGCGCGGACCCCGACTGCGGGCCAGTGACGTTACGTGTTGGTCATACACTCCACTGCCGGGAGACGGGGCCCAGGTCGCGGTCGGAACGTACACAAAGTGACCAAAAGTCACCAATACTTCCATCAATCACCCAATGGGTGTAATGTTGGCCGTGTGCTCACCGCGGCTTTCAATGCCCCATCCCAGACAGTAGGTAGTGCCATGCCTCCAGTGGATGCCGACCAACAGGCCGGCTTTGCTGCAGCGCTCTGCGCGCAGCTCAGGGAGTCACGCCGGCGCCAGGGCCTGACCCAGGCGCAGGTCGCCGCACGTACCGGCGGCCAGGTCTCCAAGGCCGCACTGGCCAACTACGAGACCGGTCACCGTTCACTGCGGATCGACGTCTTCTGGGTCATCTCGCGGGCTCTGGGTGAGGACTGCGGCAAGTTGATCGCGGGCGCCGAGCGCTCGATCGTGCCGATGTCCTCGTTGCGAGGTCGCAGCGCGATCTCCGTGCGGGTCGCCGATGTCCTGGCCACCACCGACGAGTCGTTGGCACCGGTGCGCCGCTGGTTCTCCATCCGCCACCCCGAAGGCGCCTTCGACGACGTCACCGAGAGTCTGGGTGAGGGTGCGCTCCGAGCGCTGTCCAACCTGACCGGCATGACCGTCGCCGAGTGCCGCGACCGGCTGCTCGATCTGTCCGTCGTGCCACCGGTGGCTCATCTGCCCTCCCCGGCGACCTCCGAATCGGACGAACGGGTCGCATCACTCACCCGCGACCAGGAGCGCACCCACCTCTGAACCCGAACGTGGCCCGGATCGCTCCCGATCAGCTCCACCGGAGCGTCTTGATCAGCCATGATGGTGCGTGGGTGCCCGCTCGATGTGTCGAGGCGTGCCCGGGGGTCGATCGTGTCGGCCCTCCAGCAACGACCTGAAGGGTGAGGTGTGGGTTCCGACCAGCCGTCCGGATCCGAGTTCAGTCGCAGCAGCGACGACCCGACGACCGTGATCCCTGTTTTCTCCGAGCCCGACACCGACCCGCGCGCGCCCGGGCGGCAGCGCCGCTCCCGTGGCCGGCTGTTCGGGTGGCTTGCTGTCGCAGCAGTCGTGATCGCGGTGGTCGGCTTCTATCTGATCGACGTCGCACACACGAGTGGTGAGATCGAGCGCAACACCCAGATCGCCGGCATCGAGGTCGGTGGGCGTACCCCGGACGACGCACGGGCACTTCTGCTTCAGGAGCTGCAGGCCGAGTACACGGCGCCGGTGACCGTCGACGTCCACGGCACGGACGTCCGGCTCTCGCCGGCCGAGGCCGGATTGGCCCCGGACATCGACGAGGCCATCGCTGCCGCGGGGACCAGTGCGGCCTCGCCGCTCGCCCGGTTCACCTCGTTCTTCCACTCCACGTCGGTGCCGGTCAAGGTTTCCGTGGACGAGACCGCCCTCCGGAAGTGGGTCACCGCCCAGGCTGCGAAGACAGACATCGATGCCGTCGAAGCGTCGGTCGCGCTCTCCGGCACCACGGTCAAGTCCGTCGCACCCGTGACGGGGCGGTCGCTCGACATCGACGGCGCAGTGCGCGACATCAGCGCTGCCTGGACCAGGGGCGGCCCCGAAACCGTTGCCTCCCTGGAGCTTCCGGTGACCGAGCGGAAGGTCCGGGCCACGGCGAAGGAGACCACCGCGGCGGTCTCGACAGTCAAGCGGATCCTGTCCGGTCCGGTGCAGGTGGAGGCTGCCGAGGTCCGCACGCAGCTCACCCCAGCCCAGATCGCACAACACGTGAAGATCAAGCCCACCGGCAGCGGGTTCTCGGTCTCCGTCGACGTCGCTGCCCTGCGCGCGCCGCTGACCGCTCGGATCGAGGCCACCCAGACGACACCGAAGAATGCCGTCATCTCGTTGGTCGACGGACAGCCGAACATCACCGAGGCCGTCACCGGCCGCAAGGTCGTCTGGGACTCCAGCGAGCGGGCCCTCCGCGCGACCCTGGACGCCTCCGGTACTCGGGTCTGGAAGGTCGTCTACACCGCGAGCGACCCGGACCTCACCACCCAGGACGCCAAGGATCTCGGCATCAAGGAGGAGATCAGCACCTTCACCACCAACGACTTCGCCTATGCGTCCGGGCAGAACATCAAGGTGCTGGCCGAGAAGATGAACGGGGTCATCATCCAGCCGGGAGAAACGTTCTCGCTCAACGACTTCACCGGCCCGCGCGGCACCGAGCAGGGGTACATCGAGTCCGGGATCATCGAGAACGGGCGGCCCGGCAAGGCCATCGGTGGGGGATTGAGCCAATTCACCACGACGTTCTACAACGCCACGTACTTCGCCGGGCTGCAGCAGATCGAACACCAGGCGCACTCGTACTACATCAGCCGGTATCCGCCGGGCCGGGAGGCGACGATCTTCATCCCGGACATCGACTTCGTCTTCAAGAACGACTATCCGACTGCGGTCCTGGTGAAGACCATCTGGACTGAGTCGTCGATCACAGTGACGTTGTTCGGGACGAGGCAGGTGGAGGTCAAGTCGGTGGCGAGCGATCGCTACAACTTCACGTCCCCGCCCACGACCACGATCCCCTTCGGTCAGAGCTGCAACGCCTCCGACGGCACGTCGGGCTTCTCCATCGACGACACCAGGATCATCCGCGACCTCGCCGGCAAGGAGCTGAAGCGGGAGAAGCAGACCACCGTCTACAACGGTCAGTTCCGGGTGATCTGCGAGCCGCCGCCGCCTCCGCCGACGCCCACTGCGCCCCCGTCCAGCGCGCCGGCTCCGTCCGTGCCGGCACCCAGCCAGGGCGCCACCACGGTGCCGACGGTTCCGCCGAGCAACAACTGACCTGCGGGGCGATCCGCTCACGTTCGGCACCGATGCTCACGTACGACCGTGAGCGGCGGCTCCTACCGTGAGCGAACGGCATCATGGCGACCAGCGCCCGTGCACTCGGTTAGGCTGGTCGCGCCGGTTTCCGGCAGGCCACCATGGCGCAATCGGTAGCGCAGTGCTCTTGTAAAGCAAAGGTTCGGGGTTCAAGTCCCCGTGGTGGCTCACCCCAGGGCTGGAATCAACCATCGAGCATGCGGCTGGGGCGATGCTCGGGTGAGCAGTCCGGCACCTGGGAAGCCGGAAGGTCAGCCGAACAGCGGGCGGCGGACGATCAGCGATCCGGACCCGACCGTGCCGGAGAGTACGAAGTGCGGTTGCATCTGATCGGGGACGGCGTCGACCTTGCTCCGAGCAGTACCGCTCTTCAGCGAGATCCCGTTGATGTCCGCCGTCATGCCTGGCCCGAGGATGAGCTTGAACGAGCCGGACCTCACGCTCACCCCGATGCTCACCACCCGGTGTGGGATCTGCGCCTGGGTGCAGTCGAGCACCATCGAGCCGGCACTGACCTCGACGCTCAACCGGGCCGGGACGACCCACCGTCCGTCCCGCTTCAACGTGGCCCAACCGGTGGACAGGGTCACCACGTCGCCGGGATCCGAGGCGGTCGGTGCACCTGCCAGCACGCCCCCCACCGGACCCGTGAACGGCGCGAGCGCAGCCACCGGAGAACTCGGCAGGTCGACGAACGGTGCCTCGAGATCGTTGGCGAACCGGGCCTCGTAGAGCTGTTGCATCCGCTCATCCAGCTCGGCGATGCTGATCCGCCCCTCGGTGAGGGCCTGCTGCAACAGCTGCGCGGCCCGTTCACGGTCGGCGTCGGAGATGCGGACCTGACGCCCCGGCACCGCTCCGTCCGTCATCCGGTCACCCTAACGGTGTCGGCGGTGGCCCGGCCCGCGGCAACAGTTCAGTCGGGAGCCTCGTCCACCGAGCCGACGCCCATCAGGGCGGTGTCGAGCATGGCCTCCTCGTGCGGCCGGAACGGCAGCACGGTCTGCATGTAGGAGCGCGCCGCGCCGTCCATCGAGACCTCGTGGCCGGCCGCCTCCGAGAGGAACCAGCGGTGCTCCAGCACCTCGTGGAAGATCTCGGCCGGCTCCAGGGTGTCCCGCAGTTCCTGCGGGACGGCCTCGATCACGGGCTCGAAGACGTCCATCAGCCAGTGTTCGGCGACGGTGAACTCGTCGATGTCGTTGCCGGGCATCACCGCCTGGCTGCGGTAGGTGTCGAGGTCGTTGAGGATGCGCCTGGCCTGGTTCTCCTGGACCGACAGGCCGGTCAGCTCGGCGAGTCGGCGACGATGATGCCCGGCCTCCACGACCTGGGTGCGCAGCAGCGGGCCCGCGTCCGACTCGTCGACCTGGATCTCGCCGACGTCGTAGCCGAGTTCGTTGAGGCGACGCATCTTCCGCTCGATCTGCCACCATTCGCCGGCGCCGAGCTGTTGCGGTGCGGTGAGTTCGTGCCAGAGCCGCTCGTAGCGGTCGACCACCGACAGCGCAGTCTCCAGCGGGTCCACCGACTCGGGGAGAAGACCGGACATCTGCAGGTCGAGCAGCTCACCGGCGAGGTTGGTCTCGGCGATGTCGAGATCGCCCTGGCGTTGACCGTCCGACAGCGACTCGCGGATCGACCCGGTCTCGGCGTCGACGAGGTAGGCGGCGAGCGCTCCGGCATCGCGGCGGAACAGGGTGTTGGACAGGGAGCAATCGCCCCAGGCGAAGCCCACCAGGTGCAGCCGGACGAGAAGTTCCGCCAGTGCGTCCAGCAGCTTCGGCTCCAGGTCCGGGTCGAGCCGCCGGGAGAACAGGGCACGGTAGGGCAGCGAGAACCGCAGGTGTTTGGTGACGAGCGCAGCATCGAGCGGTTCGCCCTCGGGTGTATTGCGTGAGGCGACCACGCCGACCGCCTCGACCACCGGGATGCCGGTGCGGGCCAGCGTGCGCAGCAGGTCGTACTCGCGCTCGGCAAGATCCGCGGAGATCTCCTTGATCGCGTACACCAGACCGCCGATGCGGGCGAAGCGCACGATGTGCCGCGAGATCCCGCGCGGCAGGCTGACCAGGACGTCCTTGGGCCAGTCCTGCAATGCCGTCGACCACGGGAGGGTCAACAGGTCCGTCGGGTCGGGTCCCGCGGTGAATTGCATCCGCACCCGGAGAGCGTCCCACAGTGGGGCGTGCCGAAAGCTCTTCTACGGGCGCGAGTGGTGGTGTGCCGGGTCCCGCCCGGCGGGCCCCGCGCGTTCGCAGGCTCACGAGCGGGGTCCCGCCCATGCCCGAGCCACTCCCTGACCCGGCACACCACCCCTCGCGGTCACCGCCGTCGAGACACCGGGACCACCGGAATCGCGGACGATCTGAGCGAGCTAGGCCCAGTGGAGCGCCGATGAGGCGGAGAGGAACGAGCTAGTCGAGATCGTGCCGATGGTCGAGCGAGGAACGAGTCGAGATCCCGTCGAGATTCGGCCGGTATCGACTCACTCCGTTCGCTCGACCACCGGAACCGACGATCGAGCGACGAAGGAGTCGAGATCCCGTCACTTCGGCAACCTCTGCCAATCGTCCAGGTCCATTCGTGGGGCAGGCTGGAGCCCATGGACCAGCCCGACGCGCACGCCGAGCAGCCGTTGTACGAGTGGACGGCCACCGCGCTGGTGGCTGCGCTGCGCGGCAAGGAGATCTCGGCGCGGGAGGTGCTCGCCGCACACCTGGAGCGGATAGAGGAGACGAACCCGCGGGTGAACGCGATCGTCACCCTGGTCGCCGATCGCGCGATGGCGCGGGCCACCGCGGCAGACGAGGCTGCCGCCCGCGGTGAGTGGCTGGGTCCGCTGCACGGGATCCCGATGGCACACAAGGACAATCATCTGACGGCCGGGATCCGCACCACCTTCGGCTCGCCGGCGCGCGCGGATTTCGTGCCCGACACAGATGACCTGGTGATCGAACGGCTCAAGGCTGCCGGGGTCGTCACGCTCGGCAAGACGAACATCCCGGAGTTCGCCGCGGGTGGCCACACCTTCAACCCCGTCTTCGGCATCACCCGCAATCCCTACGACCTGTCTGTGACGGCCGGTGGATCCTCCGGTGGCGCAGCTGCTGCACTCGCCGCAGGGATGCAGCCGCTGGCCGACGGCAACGATTTCGGTGGCTCGTTGCGACTTCCGGCGAGCTTCTGCAACGTGATCGGACTGCGACCCTCTGCGGGCCGGGTGCCGGTCCATCCGGCACCGGACGGCTACGCGGGGTTCAGTGTCCAGGGGCCGATGGCCCGTACCGTCGATGACCTCGCCCTGCTGCTGTCGGTGATGGCCGGTCCGGATCGTCGCGCGCCGAACTCGTTGGAGCGCACCGGATCCGACTTCGCCGCTGTTCCGTCGGGAGGTCTGCTGGGCAAGCGGATCGCTTTCTCGGTGGACCTCGGTGGCGCGATCGACGTGGAGCCGGAGATCACCGACATCGTCCGGCGCGCAGCCGCTTCGGCGGCGCAGGCCGGGGCCTACGTCACCGAGATCAGCCCCGACTTCACCGGTGCTGACGAGTGTTTCCGAACCTTGCGGGCCTGGCAGTTCGAGGCTACCCAGGGGGCGTTCCTGGAGGAGCACCGCGACCTGGTCAAGCGGAGCCTGTACGCGAACATGCTGACCGGCCGCGAACTCACCGGCGCCCAGGTCGGCGCGGCGGCGGTGCATCGGACCACACTCTTCCACCGGATGCGGACTTTCCTGGACGCTGAGGGCGGGTTCGATGCGCTGATCCTCCCGGTGACGCCGCTTGCTGCGTTCGGTGCTGAGATCGAGTATCCGGATGTTGTTGCAGGACAGCCACAACCGGACTATTTGGGCTGGATGCGCGCGGTGTGCGCGGTGACAGTCACCGGTCATCCGTCGATCTCGATGCCGGCCGGCTTCACCGCGGCGGGAACGCCGATCGGAGTGCAGTTGGTCGGCCGGCACCGTGCGGAGGACGAGTTGCTCGGCCTGGCCAAGGGATTCGAGGCGGTCACCGGGTACGCGCGGCAGCGGCCCGCGCTCTGAACGTAGGCACCGCCGGCGCACAGCGCGCGACGTCTCAGGCGTGGGCGGCCGCCCAGTGCGGGCTCTGGATCAGACCGATGAGGTTGCCGAACGGGTCGACCACCGAGGCGGAGATGAATCCGCCACCGCGCGGCGTCACCGGGTCGTGGGCAGTGGCGCCGAGTTGCAGGAGTCGGTCGAAGGAGGTCTCGATGTCGTCGACATGCATCGAGACGAGCGCCCCGCCCGGCTCGGCCAGGACGGGCCTGAACGTGGAGTGCATGAGCGCGAACTCGTCCTCGTCGTCTCCGAAACGCCATTCCGCGTACTGCGGATCACCCTGTTCCGGTCGGACGAAGTACGGGGCTGTGCCGAACACGGACGAGTACCAGCTGATCGCGGCCGCGATGTCGTCGGCGACGAGGTTGAGGTTGGCGAGTCCACGGAACATGGGGTTCTCCTCGGGATGATTCCCGCGGTCGATCCGCGGTAGTTCCTATGCTGCTCAGCGAAGTGATCACCAAGTGATCACTTCTACGGACAGAATGAACCTGTGCGCGCAGACAGGCTGATCCGGGTGTTGTTGGTGCTGCAGTCGCGACCCGCCGTCACCGCGGCAGCGTTGGCGGCGGAGCTCGAGGTCTCCGTGCCCACTGCCCGCCGAGACCTGGAAGCGTTGATGAGCGCCGGGGTTCCGGTGTACCCACAGCGAGGTCGGGGCGGTGGCTGGGCGTTGGTGGGGGGCGCGCGGACCAACCTCACCGGCTTGACCGAACCCGAAGCGCAGGCGCTGTTCGCCCTGTTCGGTGAGCTGGACGGCGCGCCGGGAGAAGTCTCGTCGGCGGTGTCCAAGTTGTTGCAGGCCCTGCCGGCCACCTTTCGTGTCGGCGCCGAGCGTGCGGCCGCAGCTCAGGTGGCCGGGCCTCGCTGGGGACGGGACGACCGGACGCCACCAGCGGTCGCGGTCCTCCGGTCGGCCATCGTGCGGCGGCGACTCGTGTGCTGGCGCTCCGGAGACCCGCCGGTGTCCACGCCCGCCGTGGTGCCATTGGTGGTCGCCCGGCGGGGTGAGCAGTGGTATCTGCTCGCGGCGCCCGCCGGTGCCGGCGGAGTGGCAGACGTCGCCCGAGCCAGGATGCATCGCGTACAGCGGATGGCGGATCTGGAGGTGACGCAGGAACCCGGTGGTTGGCCGGTCGACTTCGACGCCAGAGCGAGCTGGGCGGCTGCGGTCGACGAGGTGGAGTCGTTCCGGAACACGGTGCGGGCCGAGGTGCTCGTCGCCGCACGGGCCGTCCAGCCGATGACCGACGTGCTGGGCGATCGAGCGGTCCATCGGGAGGCCGATCCGCCAGAGCCGGACGGGCGGGTCCGGGTGACGGTCACTGCGCATCGCGTCGATGCGCTGGCCGAGCAGTTGGCCGGGTGGAGCGCGGTCGCGGAGGTGACGGGTCCGCCGGAGGTCAGAGCAGCGCTGGCGGAACTGGGCCGCCGGCTCCTGGCCGCCTATGGACCCGTTGCGGCGCCGGAGGTCTCCGAATGACGGTCGTGATCGCCGTGGGGCGATCGGATCGGGGCATCGCATGTCGAGCACCAGGCCATCGTCCGTCCCGCGCGGCGGACTCAGCCGACGAACGCTGCTGGGGTCCGCGCTGATCGCGCCGGTGCTGGCTGCGTGCGGCGCGGTGTCCGACTCGGGGGCGCCGGTGAGCGATCGATCTGCGGCGGGTACAGCTGAGAGCATGAACACTGCGTCCGCCAGGCCCGGCGACCCGATCCGGATCCCGTACGGTTCCGATCCCTCGCAGTTCGGCGAGCTGCACCTACCCACCGGCACCCGCAGGCCCGGCACCGCAGTCGTCATCCACGGCGGATTCTGGCGCGCGGCCTACGGACTGGACCTCGGGACGCCGCTGGCAGCCGACCTCGCCGTGCGCGGCTGGGTGGCCTGGAACCTCGAGTACCGCAGAGTGGGTGACGGGGGCGGCTGGAGCGCCACCTTCGACGACCTCGCTGCCGGGATCGACGCATTGGCCGGAATCGCCTCCTCGGGTGTGCACGGCGTGGTCGACACCGCTCGGGTGGTGGCGATCGGACACTCGGCAGGTGGCCACCTGGCCACCTGGGCTGCGGCGCGCCCGGCACTCGGATCAGGCTCGCCGATGGCATTCGGTGCCGGTTCGGTGGCGCTCACCGGAGTCGTCTCGCAGGCCGGCGTGCTCGACCTGGAGAAGGCCGTCCGGGGCGGCGTGGGCGGGACCGCGGTCCAGGACCTGCTCGGCGGCGAGCCCGATGCGGTCGAGGACCGGTATCGGATCGCTGACCCGACACGGCACCTTCCCCTGGGCATTCCGGTGCACTGTGTGCACGGCGATCAGGACGGCAACGTCCCACTCGACCAGAGCGTCGACTACGTCGCGGCCGCCACTGCCGCCGGGGACGCCGCAGTGCTGCACGAGATCCAGGCCGACCACTTCACCCTGATCGACGTCGGGTCGCAGGCGTGGGCAACCGTCGTCGAGCTGCTGCCGTCGTTGCTGGGCTGACCCGTTCCCGCCCGCGGGAGTTCGGCGTTTCTACACCTTCCCGTGGTCGAGAACACGCATTCGTGCCGACGCGACGTCGTTGGCCGCTCCGGGCTGCGCGGGCGGTGCTGGACGGCACGGTCACTCGGCGCGCGCTGGCTCAACACCCTCCGGCTGGTCCTTGGTCCGGTGCAGCAGCCAGTCGCGTCCGGTGTCGATGAGCGCGTAGCGCACGACCTCCCGCTCGCCGTGCAACTCGAACACGAAGCGGCGGTCGGTGCGATCGAGGAGTTGCCACCAACCGTGGTCGGCGATGTCCTTGTCGGCATCGGAATAGGTCGCGTGCTCGAGGTCGTGATCGTCGACCGCGACGGCCAGTCGATCGTGCCGGTGATCCAGCGGGAGACCTCTGGCCACCGCCCACGAACGCAGCGTCCCGTTCTCCTCGAGCCGGAGGTCGAAGTGCGGGCGCGGCTTGCGATGGCGGTGAAGCACGTACACCGGTCGCGGCGGGGAACTCTGCTCGGTCACGGAGTCCTCTCCCTTTCGGTACCGTCGCGCCGGAAGATGGCGCGCCCCGTCGTCCAGTCCTGGACAGCGTGTCATCAGCTGACAGATGTGCACCTCCGCCGGTCCCATCCGACTCAGAAATCCCACCAGTCACACCATCCCCCGCCTGCGCGGATGCTCGGACGCGCCGGTCAGCGACACTCCGGGTCGGGTGGACGGGATGGGCCGATCGTGGTGGGATCGTGGAACGAATGACACGGCTGTGATTCCCCGTGCGGGGAACCCGGTCGTGCCTGTGAACGGGCCGCCGGACGGTGGCAGCGAGATCGAGAGGCCAGGGCACCCGGATGACGAGTCCTTCTGCAGCATCACCCGCAGCGGAGGACTCCTCCGGCGGTCTCTCCCGGCGCGACCGCGACATCCTGCAGTTCGAGCGTCAGTGGTGGCAGTATGCCGGCGCGAAGGAACAGGCCGTCAAGGACATGTTCGGGCTGTCGCCGACGCGCTACTACCAGGTGCTCAACGCGATCATCGACAATCCTGATGCCCTGGCCCACGACCCGCTGCTGGTCCGTCGTCTGCGCCGGATGCGCAAGTCGCGCCAGCAGGCCCGTTCCATGCGGCGCCTGGGGATCGACCCCGAAGCCTGACCTGCTGCGCGGCCCCCGTTGTCGGTGGGGCCTGCCAGGATCGATCGCATGACGCATTCCGACGGTCGCGGTCGGCACCTGCTGGTCGATGAGCTGGTGCGCGTCCTGGACGCGGTCACAGCCACCCGTTCCCGGACCGCGAAGATCGTCGCCATTGCCGAGCTGCTCGCGGTGTGTGCGATCGAGGAGCTCCCGGTGCTCATCGGACTGTTGCTCGGCAAGCCGCGCCAGGGTCGTCTCGGAATCGGCTACCGCTCGCTGCAGTCGGCCATGCCCGAGCCCGCTGCCGATCCGAGCCTGGCGCTGATCGATGTGGACGCCGCCTTCACCGAGCTGTCGGCCACGGTCGGGACCGGGTCGGGATCCACCACCCGGCGCGCGCAGATCCTGGGAGAGCTGCTGGCCAGGGCGACGGCTGACGAGCAGGAGCTGATCACCAGGGTGATCGTCGGTGAGGTGCGGACGGGCGCTCTGGAGGGTGTGGTCACCGATGCGGTGGCCCGTGCGTTCGAGGCGCCAGTCACGCAGGTCCGGCGGGCAGCGATGCTCAGCGGCAACCTGGCAGTGGTGGCGATCGCAGCTGCTCACGGTGATTCGCTGGACATGATCGGGCTGGTGCCTGGGGTTCCGGTGCTCCCGATGCTGGCCGCCTCGGCGCCCACGGCGGCGGCAGCGGTGGAACAGATCGGTGAGGCGATGGTCGAGTACAAGCTCGACGGCGCGCGCTTGCAGGTGCATCGGGTGGCCGGCGTGGTCAGCGCGTGGACCCGCAGCCTGGCGGACGTCACCGAGCGGGTCCCGGAGCTGGTCGAGTTGGTCTCGACGTTCCCCGGCGGCGATCTCATCCTGGACGGCGAGACGCTCACCCTCGACGAATCCGGCGCCCCGCGGCCGTTCGCCGACACCATGAGCCGGTTCGGCGCGCGGACCGCCCGTGAGGCCACCCTGCAGGTGCAGTTCTTCGACGTCCTGCACGCAGGCGGGCGCGACCTGATCGACGAGCCGCTGCGCGAGCGGCGCCGGGTGCTGGAGCAGATCGCCGGGGCAGCCGTGGTGCGCTCGGTGCCGACCACCGATCCCGAGGCGGCCGAGCACACGTTCCGCGAGGCCATCGCCGCCGGGCACGAAGGGGTGATCGTCAAGGCGATCGACGCGCCCTACGCGGCCGGCCGGCGTGGCTCCGACTGGATCAAGGTGAAGCCCGTGCACACCTACGACCTGGTGGTGCTGGCCGCCGAGTGGGGCTACGGACGACGCTCCGGCTGGCTTTCGAACCTGCATCTGGGCGCCCGCGATCCGGACGGGCGATTCGGCGAGCCGGGTGGATTCGTCATGCTCGGCAAGACGTTCAAGGGCTTGACAGACGAGATCCTCCGCTGGCAGACCGAGTACTTCCCGCAGATCGAGACCCGGCGCACCGCCGGCACCGTCTTCGTCCAGCCGACCACGGTCGTCGAGATCGCGATCGACGGCGTCCAGCGCAGCAGTCGGTATCCCGGTGGGGTGGCGCTCCGGTTCGCCCGGGTCAAGCGGTACCGCATCGGTGACGACGCGAAGCCGGCGGCGGACGCCGACACCATCGAAACCCTGCGCACGCTGTTGCCGGAGTCGCCCGACTGAACGGCCAGACCGCAGACTCAGCGCAGGCGTCGACGGCCCAGCGGACGAGGTCGGTCCGGCTGATCGCCGACCGGTCGTGGTCGGACCCGGGGGAGCGGACGACCGTCGCGGTAGCGGCCGGCCACCCGCACCTTGCCAGGCATCCGCGGCCGCATGCGGTTGTTGCGACGAGCTCGCGCCCGTGCGCGGCGGCGCGTGGGGTCCTCGAACAGTTCGGGGTGCTCCCGCAGGCGCCGTCGTTTCCAGGCGGCATACGGCAGGTGCGCCACGTAGACGAACAACCCGAGCGCAAACATGATCTGGGGCTCGTAGAACGCCGCCGTCACCGCGATCACCAGCAGGATGAGCGCGGGCAGGATCAGCCTTGCGGGGATGAAGACGTTCTTCAGCGCTATCGACGGCACCTTCGACACCATCAGGATCCCGATCAGCACCAGCCAGACACCGACCACCCACGAGTTGGTCCACCAGAAGTCTTCGGCGGGTCGATCCGGATGGCCGAGCCGGACGTCCAGGCTCAGGGGCTGCAACGCGAGCAGCGCGCCGGCCGGTGACGGGATCCCGGTGAAGAACAGCTTGGACCAGGCCGGCGGGGCTTCATCGTCCAACGCCGAGTTGAACCGCGCCAGACGCAGCGTCGTGCACACCGCGTAGACCAGGCAGAACGCCCAGCCCAGCGGATTGTCGTCCAGCGCCCAGAGGAACATCACCAACGCCGGGGCGATCCCGAAACTCACGCAGTCCGACAGGGAGTCCAGTTCGGCGCCGATCCGGCTGGAGGCGTCGAGCAGGCGCGCGGCCGGCCCGTCCAGCGAATCCAGGACCGCGGCGGTGGCGATCATGACCACGGCCAGGAACCACTGCTCGCGGAGCGCGAAGTTCACCGATGTCAGCCCGGCGCACAGCGCGAGCACGGTGATCGCGTTCGGCAGGAACTTGATCCCGGGCGGCGTCGCCAGGGCTCTCATCACGTGGGCGTGCCGTCCAACACGGCGAGCAGCGTCTCGCCGCCGATGGTGCGCTGACCGGGGCGGACGACGATCTCGGTGCCGACCGGCAGGTAGACGTCCACCCGTGAGCCGAACCGGATCAGGCCGTACGTGCTGCCGAGGTGGGCCGCGGCCCCCGGTTTCAGGTCGCAGACGATGCGCCTGGCCAGCAGGCCGGCGATCTGGGTGACCACCACGTCCCCGGCCGGCGCCGCGATCAGCATGCTGTTGCGTTCGTTGTCCTCGGAGGCCTTGTCCAGATCGGCCGAGAGGAACGTGCCGGGCCGGTAGGCGATCTTGGTGACGACACCTTCCACCGGGACCCGCTGGACATGCACGTCCAGCAGCGACAGGAACACCGACACCCGCGGTCGCGGGCCTGGCTCGAGGCCGAGCTCGGTCGGCGGGACGGCCTCGTCGACCAGGGCGATGAGTCCGTCGGCGGCCGCCACGACGGCGTTGCGGGTCGCGGGAGCAACCCGGGCCGGAGCACGGAAGAACAGTGCGGTGGCAGCGGTGCCGACCAGCCCGAACCGGCCGACGACCCCGCCAGTCCGGCGGAGCCCGACCCGGCGCAGCAGGGTGCGCGTCAGCACAGTGATGCCGGCGGCACCGAACACCAGCGGCCGACCGCCGCGATGGATGGGCGGGATCGCCTGGCGGACGAGGTCGAGCACGTGTCCGAGTGAGGTCCCGGTGGCCGGGTCGGTCGCAGCAGGGCCGGTGGGCGTGGTGTCGGGTCTGGCCATCGGGGTGCGGGGCTGTCCTTCGTGGTGGGTGACGGGGGCGCGCGCTCGAGGCGGCCAAGGAGCAGCCGAGCAGGCTCGAACGACTCACACGGTAGTCGACGGGCTCCGACGGGGTCATGGGATGATGGCCGGGTGAGCGATCCGCGGCCCTTTCCGCACCTCGTAGACCTCCGGATCAGCGACACCGCCATCGACGGTGTGCACCTGATCACCCAGAAGCAGATCACCGACGGTCGCGGCACGATCCGGGAGTTCTTCCGGACGTCGACCTACTCCGGGATGCTGCCGGCGGGCTGTACCTGGGAGCAGATCAACGTCACCCAGACCCATAAAGGGGCGATCCGCGGGCTGCACGGCGAAGCGATGGTCAAGCTGATCGCCTGCATCTCGGGGGAGGCATTCGGCGTCTACCTCGATGCGCGCGACGATTCGCCCACCCGTGGCACGGTGCTGCAGGTGCCGCTGCGCCCCGGCACCCAGGTGCTGGTGCCGGCCGGGGTCTGCAACGCCTTCCAGGCCACGTCGGACGACGGGTGCGAATACCTCTACTGCTTCACCAGTGAGTGGACGCCCGGGATGGTCGGCGTCGCCTACTCGCCGCTGGATGCCGCGCTCGGCGTCGAGTGGCCGATCCCGGTAGACATGACCGACACCGACCAGGTCTCTGCCAAGGACGCAGCCGCGCCGCCCTTCTTCAGCTGACGGTCCGGACCGCGTCCGGTGATGTGACGGGATCTCGACGCGCTCGTCCCTCGCTTGCTCGATCGCCGAAATCTGCGGTGGTTGAGCGAGGGAACGAGTCGAGACCACGACCGGTGATCTGACGGGATCTCGTCGCGCTCGTCCCTCGCTTGCTCGATCGGCGGAATCTGCGGTGGGCGAGCGATGCCATTTCGGTGGTCGAGCGAGGAACGAGTCGAGACCGCGACGGGTGATGTGACGGGATCTCGACGCGCTCGTTCCTCGCTTGCTCGATCGGCGGAATCTGCGGTGGGCGAGCGATGCCATTTCGGTGG